>JBATAW010000001.1:0-49362 GCA_049662045.1 Methylophilaceae bacterium
TGGACGATGCCGCTACGGGATTGGAAGGCTGCGCTGAATCGCTTTAGTATTGAATTGGGTGACAGAGTGCCACCCTTAAATTAATGCACTCAAAACCGCATTTACACAGAATTATTTACAGGCTCAAGCGCTGATTTACAGACTCGCTATCGAATTGCTAACTCAGCTCTTGCGGGTCAAACACCTTGCTCGTTTAATCGGACAGCTCATTTAATCAACTCTTCCCTAATCAATAAGACATAGTCCAATGAAGGCATTAATACCAAATGCATGCATATTTTCCTAAACAACTGCTAGCAACTTGCAATAATTTGGTAAAATGTGCCTCTTAAGCTACTCATGCATTATATGGAACACTCATTGAAGTCTTTGCTAATTTCCCATTTTACCGCAACAAGTAGTATCGGTCGTGGCCTTGATCAAACCCTAAATGCGTTGCGCGAGGAACGTTCTGGCTTGGCACCATGTACATTTGAAACGGTAAATCTAGATACCTTTATAGGTGAAATTGCGGGCTTGGATCGAGTGCAACTACCAGCGCATCTAGCAGAGTTTGACTGTCGCAACAATCGACTGGCGCAACTGGCATTAGAGCAAGATGGTTTTACTCAGGCAGTGCATGGCGCGGCTGCAAAGTATGGTCCACAACGCGTAGGCGTCTTCATTGGCACCAGTACTTCGGGCATTTTGGAGACCGAGCTTGCTTATCGTCGACTTGATGCTACTACAGGCGCCCTACCTAAGGATTTCCATTATAGTGGCACGCATAATACATTTTCCGTTACCGACTTTACCCGACGCTACTTTAATCTGACGGGCCCCGCAGTGACGGTTTCCTCTGCATGTTCCTCTAGCGCAAAGGTATTCAGTTCTGCCAGACGTATGATGGCAGCAGGCCTGATAGATGCGGCCGTGGTTGGTGGAGTAGATTCTTTATGCCTCACCACTTTGTATGGCTTTAACTCGCTTGACTTGATGGCTACACAAGCGTGTCGCCCATATGATAAAAACCGTAGCGGCATTTCCATTGGTGAGGCAGGGGCATTTGCACTGCTAGAACATATGCCTGATGACAGAGACATTGATGCAGATGCCATTCTTTTACTAGGTATCGGTGAAACTAGCGATGCTTACCATATGTCTTCACCACACCCAGAGGGTGCGGGCGCGCGCATGTCTATGCAAGCAGCGCTAGACATGGCTGGACTCATCCCGCAAGATATTGGCTATATCAATTTGCATGGTACCGCAACACAGAGCAACGATATTGCTGAAGGCAAAGCAGTTGCTGCCATATTTGGCGACACCACACCTTGCAGCTCTACAAAAGGCGCTACGGGGCATACTTTAGGTGCGGCTGGTGGGGTTGAAGCGATCATTTGTGCATTAGCACTACAAAATGGATTATTGCCTGCAGGGCTCAATACTCAGCAGCTTGACCCAGCGATTAACATAAATTATCTGCAAAAAAATCGCTCTCAGCCAATTTTGCACGCGATGAGTAATTCATTTGGTTTTGGTGGCACGAATTGCAGTTTAATTTTTGGGCGAGCCAATTAAGCATGTCTAAATTAACTACCCCTAAACCATCCTCATCCCCACTAGGCAAGCAAAGCCTCACTGCCTACATTAATGGTATTGGCCTAATTGGCCCAGGCTTGATAGACTGGCCAAGCAGCCAGGCGATGCTTATCGACAATACTGCCTACCAATTACAACCCACAATAATACCTCAGCCGACTCTCTTGCCCGCCGCAGAACGTCGGCGTAGCGGCGCCTTAGTTAAACTCACTTTGGCAGCGGGGTTAGAAGCTACCACCGCCGCTGACATGGAAGCAGCTTTACTGCCTTGCGTATATACCTCATCAAGTGGGGATGGTCAAAACTGCCACGAAATCTCTCTTGCATTGGCTTCAGATGATAGGCAAATATCGCCTACTCGCTTCCACAACTCAGTACATAATGCTGCAGCAGGTTACTGGAGCATTGCGACTGGTGCAATGACGCCCATTTCAGTGTTATGTGCATTTGATGCTGGTTTTGGTGCGGGACTGCTAGAGGCGCTCACTCAAGCGCTGGTCGATGACGTAGCCACCTTGCTAATTGCTTGCGATACCCCTTATCCAGAACCACTACATCATGTTCGCCCTATTTCTGATGCGTTTGGTGTGGCGATGGTGTTGGCACCCACCGCCCACCAAAATTCATTGGCAAAAATTACTGTGAGCCTAACCAGCGAAGCCGCGCAGACACTAGACCATTTAGCGCTTGAGCATTTACGTCTAGGCGTTCCAGCGGCACGTAGCTTGCCACTATTAATGGCAATAGCCCAAGGCCAACCAGCACGTGTAATATTAGATTATTTTGACCATCTGCGCATCGCCGTGGAGGTTACGCCATGCTAACTAATATTTCTCATGAAAAAACTAACAACAAGTGTGCTGGTTTAGACAAAGTATGGATAGCCGCACACATACCGCATCAAGGTAGCATGTGTTTGCTTGACCAAGTCACCAGCTGGGATGAACAACACATACGTTGCAGTGCCAGCAGCCACCGTTTGACCAACAACCCATTGCGTTCACATGACCAGCTCAACACTGCCTGTGGCATTGAATATGCAGCGCAGGCAATGGCCGTTCATGGTGCATTACTTGCCCCCGCTGATAGCCAACGTCCTCGGGCTGGCTTTTTAGTCAGTGTACGCGGTGCAAAAGTACACAGGCAGCGTTTAGATGACATTTATGCTAACCTCGACATTGAAGCCATCTGCATTCATAGTAGTGGCGACAATATTCTGTATGAGTTTACACTGCATGCAGATGGGCAAATAATACTGAACGGACGAGCAGCTGTGGTACTAAATGCAGATGCCCAGCTAGGAACCTTAACTTTAGGAGCCTTAACATGACACCTCCAAAAAAACCTGCTCTTGTCAAGCACGCACTGGTCACAGGGGGTAGTGGTGGTATAGGCGCTGCCATTTGTCGCAGATTGGCTGCCGATGGTTACCACGTACTAATCCACGCCCATCATCATATCGAGACTGCAAACGCGCTAGCTGAAAAAATTATGAAAAATGGCGATAGCGCACAGGCCTTGTGCTTTGATGTGACTGATCATACCGCGGTTGCTGCTGCGCTCACGCCATTAATAGAACAAACACCCATTCAGGTGCTGGTGAATAATGCAGGCATCCATGATGACGCGGTGTTTCCTGGCATGAGTTTGCAACAGTGGCAGCGCGTAATGGATGTCTCGGTCAACGGATTTTATAACGTAACCCACACCCTAATGATGCCCATGATACGGACGCGCTGGGGGCGTATTATCAATGTAACATCCATTGCGGCAATTACTGGCAATCGTGGCCAAGTTAATTATGCTGCGGCCAAGGGTGCAATTAATGCAGCCACCAAATCACTAGCGCTTGAGGTTGCCAGTCGTGGCATTACCGTCAACGCCGTTGCACCTGGCATTATTGAAACCACCATGAGTGAACAAGCTTTCAGTGCTGAAAATATTGCACAAATGGTCCCCATGAAGCGCGCAGGCCAGCCTGAAGAAGTCGCAGATCTCATTGGTTTTCTTGCCTCACCGCAAGCAGCTTACATTTCAGGGCAAATTATTTCTATTAACGGCGGCATTATTTAAGTGTCATGAATAGTCAGCTAATACCGTTAGTGACGCACGATTCACCTGATAGCGTCATTGCTTGGCGAGATGATGGTGCCGTTTCGTTGCGTCAGTTTTTAGCAGATGTTAAGCTGCTGACTACGCTGCTACCTTCTAGCCAGCATATCCTTAACACATGCAGCAATCGCTACCACTTTAGCGTGGGTCTCGCAGCGGCCATTGTTACTGGCAAAGTCAGCTTATTGCCATCCGCCAATACCCCAGAAATGGTGTACCAACTCAAAGCATTTGCGCCAGAGGTATTTTGTTTAACGGATAATGACGCTTGCTTATTAGACATACCAAGGCTTCGCTATCCCACTATGCCTCCTGTGGTTAATAACAGCGATAATTTAAGCATCCCACAAATTAGTAGCAGTCAACTGATCGCCATCGTGTTCACCTCTGGCTCAACTGGAACGCCTCTACCACACCCAAAAGCATGGGGTGCACTCGTGCATTGCGTGCAAGCCGAAGTATTAAGTTTAGGCTTGCTGAATAACAGCAGTGCCTGCACGCTCGTTGGCACTGTGCCGCCCCAACACATGTATGGATTTGAATCTACCGTACTATTGGCGTGGCAAAGTGGCAATGCACTGAGTCACGCGCATCCTTTTTATCCCGCCGATATTTGTCAGGCATTAGCTTTAGTGCCTAGTCCACGCGTACTGGTGTCGTCTCCCGTGCATTTACGTGCTTTGCTCGAGTCTGAATTGGCGATTCCTAAACTGACCTGCGTTGTATCAGCAACTGCGCCACTGTCAGCCCAGCTCGCACTGGATATTGAAGCACGTTGTGGTGCGCCCTTAATCGAAGTATATGGCAGCACAGAAACGGGGCAGATTGCAACGCGTCGTCCGTCACAAACATCAGAATGGCAATTATTTCCAGAAATAAAACTCGTCAAAAAAAATGAGCGCATCTACGCGACTGGTGGTCACATACCATCCCCTACCCCAATGAGCGACAGTATTGAATTTCTGTCAGATAACCGTTTCTTGCTGCATGGCCGTCTTGCTGATATGGTTAATATTGCTGGTAAGCGGCATTCTTTGACCAGTCTTAATCACCTACTCAATGCCATCCCAGGCGTGATAGATGGCGCTTTTTACATGCCGCATGAAGGTGACAGTGCGCGCATTACACGTTTGGCGGCGTGCGTGGTGGCACCAGAACTAAACCCAACAAAGCTATTGGCGGCACTGCGCGAATATATAGATCCAATTTTTTTGCCCCGCCCACTATTATTTTTGGATGCGCTACCGCGCAACAGCACAGGCAAATTACCTCATGCTGCACTAGTCGCCTTGTTTAATCAAGCGCGTAGTCATGGTAATACGTATGAAACTAATCAAATACCTGAACTTAAATTAACGCATAAGACGCGAAAATCTGCATGACTCAGCTTAGCCACCAACGCACACATTGGACTGTGCCTTTAGACCACCCAGCTTTTGCGGGGCATTTTCCTGGCATGCCCATTCTGCCTGGTGTCGTGCTACTTGACATCGCGCTTTTGAGCATTGCCAACGCTAGAGGTCTCGCGCTGGATAGCTTCGAAATTAGCACTGTTAAATTTTTAAGCCCTGTCAATCCTGGGGAGACACTCAGTATCGAGCACACCATTTCAGCTAAAGGCACGATAAATTTCGATATTTTGGTAGAGGATCGCAAAGTGGCTACGGGTAGTTTCGTGCCAGAGTCCACATCTGCATTCACTAAACCACTTGCCCAGGAACCCGCTGGATGACATCTGCAGACAATCCAGCCAGTAAGCCAGCGGCTTGGACTCGCAATGCTGAGCGTAGCAATATGCTGATGCTACGAATCATGACATGGATTTCGCTACGGGTAGGACGTCGTGCGGGGCGTATAGTACTGCACTTAATTGCGAGTTACTTTTTGTTGTTTGCGCCCGCTAGCCGCCGCGCTTCTAGCCAGTATTTACGTCGTGCATTAGGTCGTCCTGCACGCGTGCGTGATTTGTATCAGCATTTTTTTACTTTTGCCTCTACCATTCACGACCGTATCTACTTGATTAACCGCCGCTTCGATTTATTTAATGTAGAAGTACATGGTGAGGCCGCACTTCACCAGCAGTTAGCCACAGGTGAAGGCTTGTTTTTGGTGGGGGCACATTTGGGTAGCTTTGAAGTTATCCGCGCTATTGGTCGTGAATGTAAAGATTTACGCGTTGCCATGGTGATGCATCTGGAGAATGCAAAAAAAATAAACGCCATGCTAACAGCCATTAATCCTGATGCTGGACAAGACATTATTGGTCTGGGTCAAGTAGATTCCATGTTACAAGTGAGCCAATATCTGGATAACGGCTATGCGGTTGGTATGCTGGCTGACCGTACCCCAGGTGACGACACGCTGTACCCCGTACGTATTCTCGACACAGAAGCCTATTTGCCCATTGGGCCATTGCGCATAGCAGCATTACTGCGCCGACCTGTGATGTTTATGACGGGTTTATATTTAGGTGGCAACCGTTATGCTATTCATTTCGATACGCTGGCTGATTTTTCTAACATTGCCCCTGGCCAGCGCGACATTGCTGTGAAGGCTGCCCTAACCCGCTACGCAGCATTGCTTGACCAATACTGCAGAACAGCCCCTTATAATTGGTTTAATTTTTTCGATTTCTGGCAGCACCCGCAGACAATCTCACCAATCACTTCTTCCGAAAAATTATCATGACACAGCTTTCTAAAAACTTATCACCATTCTCAAAACATGCATTTTTCTTAATTAACATACGGAAAACGGTACTTGCCCTCGCAATGACGCTACCAATGCTAAGCCATGCTACTGAATGGAACTTAGCTCAGCTCATGCACGACTTAGAACAGGCACGTCCTAATCATGCCCGCTTTGTTGAAAAGAAATCTATTGCTATGTTAGATAAAGCCGTGGAATCATCTGGTGAGCTATTCTTTAGCGCACCTGATCACTTAGAAAAACGCACACTCAAACCCAAGCCTGAATCTATGATCGTGGATGGTGGAAAATTAGTGATTGAGCGTGGCAGCAAAAAATACCGTCTACAGTTACAAGATTACCCAGAACTAGCTGCATTTATCAACAGCATTCGCGGCACGCTAGCTGGTGATATCCTGGCGCTTGAACGCAACTATCTGCTAAGCCTAGAAGGAAACGCCGAGCACTGGGTATTGCATCTCGTGCCAACAGATAAAAAAATGCTAGCGGTATTGAAGCGTATTCACATCGCAGGCGAACATGACCAAGTTCGTAGCATTGAAGTAACGCAAAGTGATGGTGATAGCGCTTTAATGACCATTGAAAATATTCCTAGCGAAAACATCCCTGAAAATATTTCTAGTAAAAAGCTGGATACGCCACAATGATGAACGTTTGGCGAGGTTACATGGCCGCCATTGGCTTCAGATCAATAGTACTTTGGCTATTGTTTTTGCTGCTATGTGGCGGTGTTATCGCACGCGCACATTTCACCACTGATTTATCTGCTTTTTTGCCGCGAACACCAACGCCTGAACAGCAACTACTTATGGATCAAATCAGTGATGGCCTAGCCTCACGCCTTATTTTGGTTGGTATTGAAGGGGCTGATGCCACAACTCGCGCTAAGCTTTCTAAACAAATTGCGCTGCGTCTGCGTGCCGACCCCGCCTTTATTACCATCAACAATGGTGAGCCTGTTAACCTCGAACGCGACCATGCTTTCTTATTCAACAATCGCTACTTGCTAAGCCCTACCACCACCCCTGCGCGTTTCAGCTCAGTTGGCCTGCATACCGCACTGAATGATAGCATCGAGCTGCTTGCCTCGCCTGCAGGGATGCTCGTTAAATCGATGCTACCAAGAGATCCAACGGGTGAATTGGTGCAATTGCTTGATCAATTTAATCGCGAAAATCAACCAATGTTGGTGGATGGCGTGTGGGCTTCACCCAATGGTAGTCGCGCCATGATGTTGATGCAAACACGTGCTACGGGTTCCAATATTGATGCCCAACAAAGCGCCATGGCAATCATTCGACAGGCATTCGATGATGCATCTAAAGCAACATCAGATAAACCATCGAAAATACAGCCAGCCGCAAGCATGCCAGCAAAATTAGTCATGACTGGGCCTGGCGTATTTTCAGTCAACTCACGTGAAGCCATTACAAGTCAAGTCTCCCGCTTGTCTATCATTAGCATTTTGCTCATTACCACACTGCTACTACTCGTTTATCGCTCTTTTAGCGCGTTACTACTCGGTCTTTTGCCAGTGATCAGTGGCGCTGTGGCAGGCGTTGCGGCGGTCAGTTTGGCCTTTGGTGTGGTTCACGGCATTACTTTAGGGTTTGGCACCGCGCTCATTGGTGAAGCGGTGGACTATTCTATTTATCTTTTTGTGCAATCTGAGCAAGGTAACTCAAACTGTCAGCAGTGGGTCAAACGTTTTTGGCCCACCATTCGTCTTGGCGTGTTAACCTCTATCGTTGGCTTTGCTTCACTTCTATTGTCTGGCTTCCCTGGGCTTGCGCAACTTGGCCTATATGCCATATCTGGCTTAGTCACCGCTGCTATAGTCACCCGCTTCGTCTTGCCACACTTATTACCGACGAAATTTCAACTTCATGATGTCACTGCGATCGGCGTTGGCTTATCCCATCTAGTACAGCATGCTGCAAAGCTGCGTTGGGTAACCGCATCATTATTGCTAGTGGCCTGCGCTATCCTTTTTACCCATCGTGCAAACTTGTGGAGCGATAAAATTTCCTCACTCAGCCCTGTGTCGCAGGCTGATGTGGCGCTAGATAGTAGCTTACGCGCCGATATGGGGGCGCCAGATGCGCGCTATCTGGTGGTGGTGTCAGGATCAAGTAGAGAGTCTGTTTTGCAAACTTCTGAGCAAGTCTCCACGTTACTACAAACACAAGTTGATCAAGGTGAACTTGCTGGCTTTGAAAGTCCAAGTCGTTACCTGCCCAGTGCAGCAACGCAGCGCACACGCCAAGCCAGCCTTCCACCAACTGTGGTGCTAGAAACGCGACTTGCACAAGCGGTTCAAGAGTTGCCAGTGCGCGCGCAGTTATTCGCCCCTTTTCTTGCAGATGTAGAAACCGCTCGGCATCAGCCTTTGCTAGAACCTGCTAACCTTGAGCGAACATCTATGGCGATGGCGTTAGATGCGCTACTTATGCAGCAAGGCCAACATTGGAGTGCGATTTTACCACTGACAGCTCCAAAAACAGCCAGCATTAATGCCCATCAAATTCGCTCGACATTAGCTGCAAGCCACTTACCCAATGTGATGTTTGTGGACATGAAAGCTGAGTCTGATCGCTTATATTCTGGCTACATGCGTGAAGCGATTCTGTTATCACTCAGTGGGCTAGTGGCCATTATCGGGCTATTACTCGTGGTTTTTCGCTCTCCAGTACGTGTCTTACAAATTATCGCCCCACTAGTGGCTGCTGTCATCACTGTCACGGCGGGGTTAGCTTTATTTGGACAACCATTAATTATTCTACATTTGGTTGGCTTGCTGCTGGTGGTTGCAGTGGGCTCTAACTATGCCCTATTTTTTGATCGGCCAGATGCACAGTCGTCTATTTCACCTCGCACTTTAGCATCCATGCTATTTGCTAACCTCACTACCGTGGCAGGGTTTGGCTTGCTTGCGTTTTCTAATGTCTCCATTTTGCAAGCAATGGGCGTTACAGTGGCCCCTGGTGTTATTCTTGCGCTCATTTATTCGGCTATTTTTGCCAAGCAATCCAATGCAAAATAGCCCTATGCAAGACAATCTAAAACAAAGCAATGCTAACCAGCGTTTGCCTTGGCAACCCACACTGCTCATTCGCGCAACCATCGCAATACATTGCTTAGCCTTCATTGGCATCGTCATCATGCCAGCATGGTGGCGTTGGATTTTAGGTGCTATAGTGGTCAATCATCTATTGCTCGCTGGCATTGGTATGTGGCCACGCAGCCATTGGTTGGGGCCAAACTGGACACGGCTACCTGCCGCTGCCACAGCCCGAAATGAAATTGCGTTGACCATTGACGACGGCCCAGATCCTGTTGTCACACCGCAAGTACTGGACATACTAGATCAACATGCTGCTAAAGCAACTTTTTTCTGTATTGGTGACAAAGCCGCGCGTTACCCAGCGTTGTGCCAAGAGATCGTGCGTCGCGGGCATACTGTAGAAAATCATAGCCAGCATCATCACTATCTTTTTGCGTTGTTAGGCGCACGTAGCTTGAAGCATGAATTACAAACCGCACAAAATACACTCACCTCAATTACTGGTCAATGTCCTTTGTTTTTTCGTGCGCCTGCAGGCATACGCAACCCCTTTCTTGACCCCGTGCTGGCAACATTAGGGCTAAAACTCGCCACTTGGTCAGTGCGTGGCTTTGACACCAAAACAAAAGATGCTGAGCGCGTTAAAAAAACACTTTTGCAGCATCTGCGTGCTGGGGCTATTTTGCTATTGCATGACGGCAATGCGGCGCGCACGCCCAGTGGCAACCCTGTGATTATTGAAGTCCTACCTAGCATACTGGAATCCGCTACAGCCAATCAACTACGAACTGTCACCTTGCGGCACGCCCTATCATGCGTTCAGAATGCATGCTTTTCACAACAATAAAGCGTATGAAAATAGTAGGTATAAGCCTTGAACAAAAACAATCAAAAATTAGCTTGGTACAAGCAAATGGCTACGGTCATCCCTAAACATATACCCCTAAAAGCATTTGGTATGATGTTTTTTATAGGCGTTTTTTTCGGTATTTACTTCTATCTACTCAAGCATCCAGCCTACTCCGTGACGGTGATGCAAGTCACCCAACTGGATAAACTCATTAGCTTTCAGCCACTAGCACTGCCTGTGTACCTCTCATTGTGGGGCTATCTTGCCTTACCATTAATGTTTTTATCTACCCGAAAAGCACTCTTTGAGTATGGTTTGGCAATGGTGCTGATGTGCATAACAGGGTTAATTATTTTTTACTTCTGGCCCACGGCAGCGCCCATCGCCACGATTGATTGGACGCAATACCCTAGCGTACATTTTCTTAAAAATTTAGATGCTTCAGGCAACGCCTGTCCATCATTGCATGTTTCCACAGCGCTGTTTTCAGGCATCTGGTTAAATTATTTGCTACGCCGCTTTAATGCGCCAGCATGGGTACGAATAATCAATTGGATTTGGTGTATTGGCATACTCTACTCTACCATTGCTACACGTCAGCATGTGGTGGTTGATGTGGTGGGTGGAATAGTACTGGGTGGGTTGGCCGCGATGATTGCATCATTATTTATATTGAAAGATACTGAAAACGGACATTAAGCTTACCCATGCCTTGAGTTACGCTTTGTACACCAGAGGCTTGTTAAGTGCAGCAAAAGTATGCAATCATACTTGTCACAGGTTTATTTAAAATTTAAATTATAGAAGGAGTTTCTATGAAAATGTTTGGCTATCACCCGTTTGGTCCGAATTTACGTGTACTTTTATTATTTTTTACGTGCTTAGTACTCTCACCAGCAAATGCATTTGCAGATACCGCGCCAGCGATAGGCACTTTTAAGGACTGGAATGATTTAGACCAAGTAGAGATTAAGCAACTATTCAAGTTGAGTGACTATGCCACCATTATAGTGCAGCCTTTTGATACGGCTAACATTAAACTGCCTGCCAAAGAAGATAACACTTTTGAGCCAGTGCAAGAGGCTCAAGCGCAATTTAATGCGCTATTTCTTAAAAAGATCCAAGAAGAGTTCAGCCCTATCCCTGTTGATGCAACAGGCAAAGCAGATAAAAGCAACATGCTTTTAGTGAGAGGGGAGTTGATCGAGATTGAACCAGGCTCTAAAGCGGCAAGATATTTCGCTGGATTTGGCGCAGGCCATGCCAGAGTTGGTATCCATTGCGAAATTGTTGATGCAAAAACTGGCTCTGTATTAGCCGAGATGACGCATACCCGTGCATCTAGCGGTGGTGCTTTTGGCGGCAGTTACGAAAAACTATTACACAACTTAACTGAAGAGGTCGGCGATGATGTTGTAACATTAGTCAAACAGTTTAAATAATTGTAGCACTGAATATATGGCGCTATATCAATAGCGACATGTTTCAATAGTGCCATTTACGTTACCCGCAGCAGTTAATCACATTAGATTCTAAAAGAATCAGCCTTTATTTCTCGTTATAACCAATACAAATATGACCGCAACTGTTAACATCGCCGCACATCAAACTGAAGCACTGTTATTTTTCACACTTTTACAGCTCACTGTGATTGTGCTGGCAGCCCGCGTTGGTGGCGAGGTGGCGCTACGCATTGGGCAATCGGCAGCCGTCGGTGAAATTATTGTGGGCATTCTGCTGGGACCATCTTTGTTTGGGTTACTAGCACCCGCGCCGTTTCAGTATATTTTTCACTCAGGTACGCCTGAACCAATGCAAATGCTATCGCAAATTGGTTTGGTGCTGTTGATGTTTCAAATAGGGCTGGAGTTTGACTTCTCTCACCTTAACGAACGGCGTAACCGCAAGGCAATGCTGTGGGTTGCTGTTGCCAGCCTGATAGTACCGTTTGCGCTAGGCTATATTATTGGTCAGATTAGCGCGCCTATGCTTTCACCCAGCGCAAACCCAATGGCATCAGCTTTATTCATTGCGACTGCATTTTCAATTACCGCATTACCTATATTGGGTCGCATCA
The DNA here is from genome assembly GCA_049662045.1 of Methylophilaceae bacterium. Lineage (GTDB taxonomy): Bacteria > Pseudomonadota > Gammaproteobacteria > Burkholderiales > Methylophilaceae > Methylotenera. Next base: position 12,394 of record JBATAW010000001.1, read on the forward strand.
TGATGGAATTTAACATGACGCATACGCCCATTGGTGTCATCGCCATCAGTGCCGCAGCCATCAATGATGTCATTGGCTGGTTGCTGCTAGCACTTATCACAACACTCACACTAGCCAATTTCGACATTAACAGCTTTGCCCTTAAAGTGGCACTTGTCGGTGTGTTTTTTGTCGTCAGTTGGTTGATTGTGCGCCCTATAATGAAGCGCATTCTGCAGCAGAGTGATGCCAAAAGTGGAGCGCTGACTAACAATCTGCTTGGCATCGTGTTGGCAGCCATTTTTCTGTCGGCCATGACCACCTATCAAATTGGTATTTTCGCCATTTTCGGCGGCTTTACCATGGGCGTGTTGTTACACGATGAGCGTACCTTCGTCAAATCTTGGCGTATGCACATTGGCCCGTTTGTAATGGTATTTTTTCTACCAATTTTTTTCACCTACACTGGCCTACGCACCAATATCGGCAGCCTAGATAGTGCTGCGGCGTGGGGTTGGTGTGGGCTGTTTGTGTTGCTAGCCACGCTAGGAAAATTTGGTGGTGCTTACCTTGCGGCACGTGGTGCAGGCTTAAGCCATAACGAGAGTAAGATTTTAGGCATTATGATGAATACACGTGCATTAATGGAGTTAATCGTCATTAATGTCGGTTACGATTTAGGTGTAATTTCACAACAAATGTTTACCGTATTAGTCATCATGGCTATTTTTAGCACGGTGATTACCAGCCCATTGTTGCGACGCTGGCTACCGCTTATTGGTATTCCTGTATCATCTAAACCATAAGCGACTGAATGACTTACTGAAAAAATATCAAAAAATTAAGCGCCAAATAAGCGCCTCAACAGCAAAATTGGCAGCCTTAGCACAAAGCCAATAAAGAGCCGTGTATGCATCCAAGTCAGCAATACATTGTCGCGCAGGTAGCGAAAATGTGACACACCACCCTCGTCCGCGCTGTAATAACGCACTTGGGCAGGCAGGTTGACTGGTTTAACACCACGCCAGCACAGGCGTACGACGGCTTCTGGGTCAAAATCAAAATGGCGCATCCATAGTTGGGGCATCCATGGTTTTCCGCGCATGACTTGTCGTAAGGGTTCTACTGGGTACACGCGAAAGCCAAATAACGAATCGCCAATGCCTGCCCACAGTGTTTCCAGATTTGCCCACCAATTGGATACACGACGCCCTTTCACGCGTAGGCTTGGCGCGCTGGCGTCAAATACAGGCAGGCCGAGAATCATTGCTGATGGATGGGCGCTAGATTCGGCCATAAATGCAGGGATACGTTCTGCGGGGTGCTGTCCGTCTGAGTCCATCGTGAGTACATGGCTGTACCCCGCTGCTGCCGCTTGATCTAAGCCATGTAACACCGCTGCACCTTTGCCTTGATTATTAGGCAAAATGATGACACGCAGACCATCATCTTGCTTGGCCATGGTCAGCAAGCCTTCTACACTGCCATCGGTGCTGCCGTCTACCACCACCCAAACGGGTTTCCAGTACTGGCGCGCCGCACGCACAGTATCGTAAACTTTGGCGCCAGGGTTGTAACTGGGGATGAGAACGAGGTGTGTGGTGGAAGTGGAAATCATGGCTATTTGCAAAAAATTCAGTTAAATACGTTTAAACCATCTATTAACGCATGGCGTTAGCAGGGTGAAACGCGGAACCTTGCACCAGCTCATGCGTAAAGTAATGTTCCAGCTCAGCCATGAAACGTTGTGTGTGCTGAGGTGGGTCAAAGCGCCGCCCAAGACGAATCCGATAATGAATTGGTAACGATGGTTTTCGGAATAATGACCAGCCCTTACTCAAAAATTTTGAGTCTGTTTCTATCAAGATGGTTTGTACTGGCACTTGCGCGTGGTTTGCGATTAAACCGATGCTACCTTTGAATGGATTAACAGGCGAACGTGTTGTGCGAGTACCCTCGGGAAACAGCAGTAATTGGCTACCGTTTTCAAAGTCTTTAATGGCTAGCTGAATCATGCTGCGTACTGGATCATTACGTATATAGCGTGCAAGCCTAGAGCCAGCACCAAGAAAAATATTGTTCATCAGTGCAGATTTCATCACGCAAGCAACATTAGGTAGTCGAGAAATAATCATGACTGCATCTAACAAGCAAGGGTGATTCGGCGCAAGAATTAGCGACGGCTCATCGCGCAATGCATCTAGCGCTTTAATATCGAAAGTGCAGCGTCGCGACATGGTCAAACTAGCAAGATACAGCCGAAACCCCGCCATAATGACGTAGCGGCCAAGCGCACGCCCTTGGTGCTCAGACAATATTGGGTTAACGATCATGGCAATCGGCGTCCAAGCTAAACATATCAAGCCCAACCAAGCTAAACCGAGATACATCACCAGAAAGTCGTAAGCGTTTTGCAATGTATGCCATAGGGTACGCATATTAATCCTGAACACTTGGTGGTGGTAAGGGGTACTCAACTGTTGCCTCAATTTCCAGCAAAAGCTTTTGACGACATATATCTGCTTGCAAATACACCGCTTTGGGTGAGCTGCCTACATAACGGGTAAGTTCCGCCTGTATCTGTGCAAAATCAGTCGAGTGGCGCACATAAACGCGATAATGCAAATCGGTTAGGCAAAACTTAGGTTGGTGCGCTACTCGATTTGCCTCTGCCAACACTGCTTCAATATTAATCATCGTTTCGCGAGTCTGCACAACAACATCCTCAGTGTGCAGCGTGGCATGGCCAACAATGCTGGCGGTGCCAGAGATAAATAGCACCTCGCTCTGCCTTAGCTGTACCAACGCTGCTCGCGCAAAGGTCGGGCTACGAGGCCCATATTGTTGTGGGTATAGAAAAGCACTGATTTGACGCGGATTTTCAATAGCAATTGGCATGACTCGCCCTGCCAAAAATGCGATGCTCAATGAGTCTTGTGAAAACGCAGGCACAAGGTTTTGCTTAAACCCTAGTGCACATGCGGCTGGGACGTTGCCCTCTACACTGCGGTCATTCGCCAGAAAAGCATCTTGCCGCCCTAAGTTAAATTGTAAATAGCGCTCCAGCCCATCACTTTGACCATTAATGTCCGACATGTAATTCCAAAATCGGAATAGATGCGGAAAATTCATTTCATCCGCTAGCGCAAATATTTGGCGATAAGCAGATTCGCTAGCCTGTTGCAGTAGCGTTTTATCAGCGCTGGTCTCAAATGTGGTTTCAGACAACTGAATCACGCCAAACAGCACCTCACCATCAAATTGATAATTAATATCACCGCTTTTTCCTTGCGTTAAATTTCCGCACCCTTGCCAGGTTTCACAGCTTGAATCTGCATCATCAAGCCTCGGCATGGGCACTTGTAGACAAGGAATTGCTTTGCCCAACACCGTATCAGAGGTCAGCATTAAGTCTTCACCTGTGACTGTAGAAAAACCTGATGCTTTAGAAAAGCAAAGCACGCCCAACACGCTTTTTTTCCAATGTGTTGGTTGTTGTATAAACGCAGCAATCGATAAATTATCGCCGTACAATATTGTATCGCCCATCAACGCTACGCTACGCCAACTTCATCAATGGCTCTGATATTGCGTTTTCGCTTCCACCATGCCTTAAGTGTTCGCCTTAAATTAAACAATGACGCTGTGTAATATACGGTTTTAAATACAAATAGCGGAACATGAATAGGCGTTTTGCCATAGACATCACCTGCCAGCACCGACAATACTGCCTCTTTGGCTCGCAAAACGTTGCGTGGCTGCATAAACATATTACGCATAACAGGATTAGTCACCCGATAGATAAACCATGAAAAAATCTTTGGCCCAACACGCATCATTTTATCGAATTTTTTTAATGCGGCAGCTGCCTGTTGTGGCTGACGCAGACATATATCCACGGTGTCTGCACCGACAAAAGCACTCTGCATTGCCAACATAACGCCAGAAGAAAATACAGGATCTACAAAAGCATAGGCATCGCCCAAAAGCAGATAATTATCGCCGTAAGTACGATCACAAGCGTAGGAAAAATTACCCGTTGCCTCAACTTCTGAAACGAGTTGTGCATGCTGCAAGCGCATTTGTAGTGGTTTACACAGCGCAATTGTTTCTTGCAAAAATTCATTTAATGGTTTTTTGGCTCGGGTTTTCAAATAATACGGCCAAGTAACTGCGCCAACGCTAGTTGTGCCATCGAGCAACGGGATATACCAAAACCAGCCATGTTCAAACCAAAAAATTGTGATGTTACCCGCCGCTTTGCCTTCGTTTCGCTCAGCACCCGTAAAGTGGCCATAGATTGCAGTGCTGTTGTGTTTTTTGTTGCGTTGCTTGGCTTTAAGGCTGTTGCCAAGAAAAGTATCTCGGCCTGAAGCATCTAATACAAAACGCGCATTAACTGTTTCTGTGCTGCCGTCTTCATGGCTCGCTTGTACAATTGCACCCGCATTATTCGGCAGAAAATCTACATTTTTCACCTTGCAACCTTCTACCACACGTGCATTTTTACGACTGGCGTTGCGAATCAGAATTTCATCAAAATCAGCGCGTCTCACCTGATAAGCCATGGGCATAGATTTATCCATCGCATCGGCAAATTCGACTGTTTGTTTATGGTTGTGGAAAGGCGAAACAAACTCTGCCCCCCACTTTTCCATGCCTATCGCTTTAACCTCATCTGCGACACCTAGCTTTACTAACAGTGGCAAATTGGCTGGGAGTAGTGACTCTCCAATGTGAAAACGCGGATGGTGTGCTTTTTCTAGCAACGTGACACGATGACCACGCTCAGCTAGCAGTGCAGCAGCCGTTGACCCTGCTGGACCACCGCCTATGACCAAAACATCGCAATCTGAAATAAGCGAGGAACTTGTTGATTGAAGAGTGCTCATTGTTTGTTTGTTTGTTTTAATTGGATAAAATTATATCAAATAAAATAACCATCAATATGAAGAGCAACAAATAGTTGTAGCATCGTCATCAGATTACATTGTAATTTACACCTTACCGAATATCCCGACTAACGATTAAGCTTATTACTTCACCTTCATGCCAGCTTGCGCGCCAATATCTGGGCTTAAAATATAAGGCCCGCCACGTTCATCGCTGGCAGCAAGCACCATGCCTTCGCTCATGCCAAATTTCATTTTGCGTGGGGCTAAATTTGCCACAATGACCGTTAAACGGCCTTTCAGAATTTCTGGATCATAAGCAGATTTAATGCCCGCAAACACCTGACGCGGCTTTTCTTCACCGATATCTAGGGTAAGTTTGAGCAACTTTTCAGCGCCTTCCACATGCTCCGCATTGACAATCTGGGCGATGCGTAAATCAATTTTGGTAAAATCATCAATGCTGATATATGAGCTCTTAACAGCATCGCTGGAAGCCAATAACGGTGCGGTTTCTGGCGATGCAGTTTTATTGAGTGCAGGTGTTGGCGTTAAATTTTCTTTATTGGCTTCGGTCATGGCTTCGATCTGTTTAGGGTCGACACGTGTCATTAAATGAGAGTATGAATTAATAATATGTTTACGCAATGCGAATTTACTACTCACATCAGACCAACTCAACTCCGAAATATTTAAAAAACGCTCTACCTCATTAGCTAAGTTAGGCAGTACAGGTTTTAAATAGATAGTCAGTACCCGAAAAGCCTCAAGAGCTGTCGCACAAACCAATTGTAATTTAGAGTCAAATTTTGGATCTTTAGCAATATCCCATGGTGCCATCTCTGCAACATATTGGTTAGAAAGGTCTGCAAGCGCCATTAACTCCCTCAGTGCTTTACTGTAGTCGCGACTTTCATATGATTTTGCAATTGAGCCACTTGCACCTCTGAGGCTTTGCAGTAAAGCTTGGCTTTTGCTATCAGATGGAAGGTTCTCTCTCAATTCACCACCAAAGCGCTTAGTGATAAACCCCGCAGTGCGGCTCGCAATATTGATATATTTACCCACCAAATCGCTATTCACACGCGCGACAAAATCTTCCAAGTTCAAATCAATGTCTTCCATACTGCCATTGAGTTTGGCGGCGTAGTAATAGCGTAAATATTCAGGATTTTTAATGTGGTCTAAATAACTACGCGCGGTGATAAACGTACCGCGCGATTTACTCATTTTTTCACCATTGACGGTTAAAAAACCGTGTGCGAAAATTTGTGTAGGCTTACGGTAGCCGCTATATTCAAGGGTTGCAGGCCAAAAAAGCGCATGAAAATACAAAATATCTTTGCCAATAAAATGATAAAGCTCCGTGGTGGAATCTTTTTTCCAATATTCGTCAAAATCAAGGCCATTCTTACTGCATAGATTTTTAAAGCTCGCCATGTAGCCAATCGGCGCATCTAACCATACGTAGAAATATTTACCAGGCGCATCTGGAATCTCAAAACCAAAATACGGTGCATCGCGGGAAATATCCCAATCGGATAACTTATTCTCACTCTCTTCACCCAGCCACTCGTTCATTTTATTAGCAGCTTCTGGCTGCAACGTATCTGAACGTGTCCATACGCGTAGAAAGTCACTGCATTCACTAAGTTTAAAGAAGTAATGCTCGGTTTCCTTTCGCACAGGTGCTGCGCCAGAAACTGCAGAAAATGGGTTGATTAAGTCTGTTGGGCTATAAGTGGCTCCACATACCTCGCAGTTATCGCCGTATTGATCTTTGGCATGACATTTTGGGCATTCACCTTTAATAAAGCGGTCTGGTAAAAACATGTTTTTAACAGGGTCAAAATACTGTTCAATGGTTTTGATGGCAATTTTACCGTTAGCTTTTAACGCACGATAAATATCTTGCGAAAGCGTTCTATTCTCTTCTGAGTTGGTTGAGTAGTAATTATCAAACTCAATTAAAAACTCTTTAAAGTCCGCATAGTGCTCTTTATGAACGGCTTCAATCAACGCTTCTGGTGTAACACCTTCTTTTTCGGCACGTAACATAATCGGTGTGCCATGCGTGTCATCGGCACACACATAATGCACGGTGTGACCCTGCATTTTTTGAAAACGCACCCAAATATCGGTTTGAATATACTCCACCAAATGGCCTAAATGAATACTTCCATTAGCATAAGGAAGTGCAGAAGTAACAAGAATTTTGCGAGAATTATTTGCGTATGACATAAGGTAAATGAACCAAAAAAGCTAAAAACGCTATTTTACACTACCCGCTCAAAATTAAAGACTTAAGATGATGATTGTGAACAGACCAATAACTCATGTTCAATGTAGAAACCAACTCGTGATTGATGACATGAATAATACAAGGTTGACACGCTTCTTATATAAACTGAAATTGTCGTAAGACTAAAGTGACAAATATTGTCAGGTAATGGCTAAATACCATCATACTTTTAACTAATTCAAATAACCTTAAATATATTTAATCTTTAAAATACAGTAATTTACGTTTTTTAACAACTCAATAAACACTATGGCACAATAGTTGCTTATTAGATTGCATGAGCAACATTAGACCTGCCAAATAGCTCAACCACTTTTTTTGAAATTTAAAAGGAATTTAAAATGAACATGAAACTAGTTAGTCGTTTATGTCTTACCGCATTATTAGTAGCACCTGCGCTTTCTAATGCAGAATCTAACTATAAAACAGGTGCTGGCACTTTAACAGCTACCGCTAAATTAGACTTTACAATTACCATACCTAAAGCATTGTATATTCGTATTGGTACAGGTACAAATTTAGCCGATAATACTGCTGTTGATCTGATTACCTTTACCGTTCCAGCGGCTAATGTTGGTGACGGCACGGCTATAGCTGCAACCGCTGGTAGTGGTGATTTAGGTAATGGCACTGTCACAGCGCGTGTCATCGGCAATAATGGTGCAATAACTTTTGGTTCTACCACCACAGGCCCGCTAAGCAATGCCGCTGGTGATACGATTTCATACGCTAAAATTGCCACAGCTGTTGCGGCCAATACTTCGGCAACGCCACTGGCAGCACCTGCTCTTGCTGATGCCGCAACAACCAATATTACTTTAACACCAAATATTGGCACCAAAGTAACTAATCTTGATGCCAAATGGACATACACATACCTGAATAACACTGTGGTACCACCTGGTACGTATGGTGGTGTGAATGTTAATGCTGGTCGTGTCACTTATACGGCTTCTATGCCATAACAAATTAGAGTAAAATCCAGCTTTATTTAGCTACAGTAGCTAGCGCCATAAAAATATGGTGCTAGCCTTGTGGCGCTAACATAGGTGACTAACATTTTTCATCACAATATTAGCTTATTGATTATGTTTGTACTGCTATCGTTTAGTAGCAATACAAATGCGTGGGTACTCGTCATCAGCGCTGGCCCTAAACAAATATACATTCAAGTTGGTAATGGCACTTATACTGGCGGCAATGATAACGCTGGCGGCAAGCCTGCCAATAACAGTACTGTTAATGTAGTGTCAGTAACTGTACCAGCCGCCTCCATTGGCAATGGAACGCCGTTACCAATGACGAGCAATAGTACAGCAGCAAATAGCTTTCAAGACGGGTATGTTGTCTGTAATCCACCAAATCAAGTTTACATCGGTGGCTGGGTTAGGGTTCCAGGTACCGTGGGTAGTGCAGTGATGAGCGTCACAACCCCAGCAAATTTGACTAATGCTTCTGGTGATACCATTCCCTTCTCTAGTATTAAATGGGTAAGTTCAGCCAATGGAAACGCGGCGGCAGACATTGCCAGTGGCACCTTTAATGGTGGCAATTTAACGCTAGCCAACATTGCAGCCAATAGATGGGTTGAGAACTGTATGACGTTTACTTATGCCAACGCCAATATTTACGCCCCTGGCACTTATAATGGCAGAGCCGTTTATACCTTGAGCTTGCCATGAAATTGATATATATCGTGTTTAGCTTTTTTAGCTTTATTGTTTTAACTCAAACGCATGCCCATGCCGCCACCTACCGAGTGGATGATACAGCCACCTTAACTGGTGCGTCAGAGGTCAAAATGCATTGGCGCAGCACAGGCGCAAACAACATATCAGGTCATATTATTGATGGCGCTACCATGGTGACCATTCGTCTCAACACCGCCCCATGGCTGAACAAAGTCGGCCAAATTTACATGGTGTTACCACCGCAACCCATTGGGCAAGTATTGGTTGATTGGTCAACACAAGGTAAACTACTATCTGGCTCACTTATTTCAGGTAATCGCACACTGGTTTATGCGGGACCCATACTTACGTCCATCATTGAAGATACGATAAATGTCCAAGTCCATAGCGATGGTACTCGTTTTGATGGCGCTCAAAAACTCGAATTTTATTTTGAAATTGATGTTCAATAAGACTGTTCAATAATATGAAATATACTTTAAATTTTGATCAAAAAAAATTACTTTTTTGGTTAAGTAGCCTATTGCACATGATTTTTTTCACCGATGCCTTTGCGGATGAATTCGCGGTGGTTGCCACCCCGCCTCGCTTTGAGTTTAAGGGTGAGCCTGGTGTGGCAACACGTCAAGTGATAGAAATTACCAATGCAAGCACATCGCTAGCAAAGTACAGCATTAAAACTGCTGATTGGGTATTAGATGCCAACGGTGGCGCACTTTTTTCAGATAAATTAGCAACGGATAGTTGCAGGTCTTGGGTTGCCTTAGAAAAACTTCAAATTTCCGTGCCACCTAGCGCCAAGTATCGCTACCGGTTTGAGGTGAAGCCACCTGCAAACACCCCTGCCAGAGAGTGTCATTTTGCCATTATGGTGAGTGGCTCTGAGCAAACGGCTAAAACAGCTGGCGGCCTTGTTTTTCCATTTTCTGGCAGACTCGGTGTAATTGTTTACGTTGCTATTGGCGATGTTAAACCTAAGCTTGACATTGTTGCCAGTGAGGTCAAGATGATTGATGGCATTGCCAAACCTATTATTTCTGTTCAAAATACAGGCACTGCACATGGCAGACTAGCAGGATTTTTATCTGGCACCGACGCTGCGGGTAAAAAAATTGAATTTTCACCTTCAGGGTTACCTATCATGGTAGGCGAAACACGTAAAATTTCATTGGATATTCAGCAATTAGAAAGTAGCCCTGTTCCTACTGTTAAGTATCCTATTACCATTCGTGGAAAACTCGAATGGGGTAGTAAAAACACGCCATTTGAGCAAGAATTTAGGCAGTGAGATTTTTCAGATATAAGCCACTCATCTTATTTATCGGCTTTCTCTTAGCGAGTACTGAGCTTTACGCGCAAGAAAGTAGCGCTCAATCAAAAGAAACACCAAGTGAAAAAGCTAACAATCAGGCTTCGCAAGCTGAAAACGATTATGTTGACCAAACTATTAATGACAACAGTCTTGCGCCATCTATTTTATTTGGTAATAGCGAAGACCCAAATTATGACCCAACTGGATTACCGCATTATTTAAGAATTGATGCCATTAGTAGCGTGTCAAAAAACACAGACTCAAATGATAGCCGAGAAAATGGTATCTCAATCAATAGCCAATTTGATACGCAAAACTATGGGGCTTTTTCAATCAATGGTGAATTTCGAAATGAGCCTAGCGGACAAGCTGGGGTCATTTTGCAAAGATACCTACCTTTTAATAATGGTTGGTATGCCAATAATGGCATAGGTACGTTATACACTCCTTCAATTGACCTTACACGTAATCAAACACGCTTTTATATCCCCACTTTTCCTATTGCTGGTATTTCTACTGAGTGGCTTCAACAAGATCGCTTGCAACTTCAGTTTGCTTCTGGAACACCTGGCATTTTTGACGGCTTACAACTGAATACTTTTAATAAGTTAGGCGGCAACTTGACGATGGCTGGGGCGCAACTGAACATTTCGCCGCAATGGCAAGTGGGTGCGCAAATGATTAATACCAATAACGTTTCAACCGCTGCTGGTTCAAGCGCTGCGTTTAATCAATTTTTTGGCTTACCGCCCAATGCAGATAACACCAGAACAAGTGGTCAATCGTTTTATGGCACAGCCGCATGGCAAAATGACGAGTCAAGAGTCCAGGCTAACCTTTTACATAGCCAAAGTGATGAGAGTTCTGATGCGACAGGAATTTGGATTGATGCAAAAAAACGCACTGGGCAAGTTTTACATAGCGCAGGCATATTTAGACTAGATCCTAATTTATCGTGGGGATACACTCCGATCAGTAATAATATTGAAGGTTTATATTACCGTGCTAATTACAATAGTCGACAATGGTTGTTAGATGGCGGCATTGACGCCGTTCAAGGTGTGTCTGGCTCAAATTCAAATGGAACTTTACTCACAGGTAGCGCACGCTATCAAGTTAGTCAAGGGTTAGGTCTTGGCGGCAGTGCGACCATTCGCAATGCGGATAATGATGCACAAAGCGGCTATTTATTTACCGACATGCAAAATACATATGGCACAGGTAGAGCACAACTGGATTTCAGCTCAGAAAATAATAGCAAACAAGCTAGGCTAACGGCCAGTCAAAACTGGCTTTTATCGGCTGGCTCACAGCTTAGCACCTCAATTTATACGGAAGTTGAGCGTCAATCAAATCAAAACATTAACCACTTTGGCGCTTCATTAAACGGTGGCAGCGATATTTTTAACAACATATCGTGGAATGGAAATTTAAGTTATGATAAATCTAATGGCAGCGGCAGCAGTAACTCGATCAGTGCAAACCTTGATTTAACGGCGCGACTTAACAACCATTGGTCACTGGTTGGTTCTTATTTAGAAAGCCGTAATGCTTCATCAAATAATCCTTTTATCATTCAACCACTGATTCCAACGCTAACGGTAACAGATGTCACTAATGGGAGTGCTATATACGTTACGCTGCGCTACGAAACACGCGGCGGTACTTCAAGCGCACCACTAGGCGGTGTATCTGGCAGTGCAGCTGGCTCAATTGCAGGCTACGTATTTTTAGATGCAAATGATAACGGCATCTCTGATGCTGGTGAAGAACCTGCCAAAAATATTACCATTTTGCTAGATGGTAAGTTTTCAACTCAGACCAACGCACTTGGTCGATTTGAGTTTCCTCTCGTTGCCGCTGGGAATCACAAGCTAACGGTTATTGCAGACAATTTACCATTGCCTTGGCAAGTGAGTAATGCTGGCCAAAAAACCATTCAGGTAAACACGCGTGAAACAAACTATGTCAACATTCCTGCTTCTAGAATAAAATAGTGACACTCACTCTTTATAAAACTCTATTTTAAGTGGTCATCTAAAATGAAAATAATAAAAATTATTCGAAATGTGTTTGCTCTGATTGGCCTCGCCATGTTGATGGGGGCTTTTTTTATTTATCAGCACAGCCAGCAATTTGTTCAAAAAGCCATTAAAGCCGAGGGTACGGTGATTGAGTTGGTCGAATCATTTTCAAATAATAGCTCTAGCAAAAACACCAGCCGCACTTATGCGCCTAAAATCGCCTTCACGACGGTCAGCGGTGAAAATATCACGTTTGTCACGTCAACAAGCAGTAACCCACCCGCTTTTGATGTCAATGAAAAAGTGGAGGTTTTATATGCCGCGGATGCGCCAAAAGACGCCAAAGTGAATGCCTATTTTGATTTATGGACTGGCGCAACGGTCATGGGTCTTTTAGGTGCATTCTTTTTTGCCATAGGTGCTGGCATGATGCTCGTTAGCTATTTTAATAAAAACAAAAAAAATAACCTTACCAGCACTGGCGACTCCATTGAAGCAGACTTTCAACATGTAGAACTCAATCAAAATTTATCAGTTAACAAGGCGCACCCTTACCAAATTACTGCGCAATGGTTAAACCCTAAAACCAAAGAAGTGCATATTTTTAAAAGTGAAAACATTTGGTTTGACCCAACGTCACACATTAACAGTAAAAAAATTAAGGTTTACATTGAACCAAATAACCCTAAAAAGTATTATGTGGATATAAGTTTTTTACCCAAGTTAGCAAGTTGAGGTGTTATTTTTGTATAAGTCAAAGCGCGCTATTTGGCGCTTAATCAATGTCGCGTCAAGCGCTCAATTGCTACTTATTTCTGATGTTCAACAAACATTGCATCACTACGCTTTTGCATTTCTTCAAGAGAAACATCTTCAATATGCGTGCTGATGTGCCAGTGATGACCAAATGGGTCAACTAACACGCCTGCACGATCACCATAAAACATATCTTTTACCACCATTAGCGTTGTCGCACCAGCACCCAAGGCGCGCTTAAAAGTGGCATCCACATCGTGTACTTGTAAGGCAATCGTCACGGAGGAGCCACCCAAAGTCATCGGACTTTTGTTTCCCCATGCTGGTATTTCTTCCGCTAACATCATCTTGGCCTCACCAATTTGTATCTCAGCATGGCCGACATTACCTCCCATCATGATACGGATATTTTCATTTGCTCCAAAGGCTTTTTCATAAAATGCTATCGCTGCTTCCGCGCCTTTAATGTTCAAGTAAGGTGTAATAGTTGGTATCGTGTTAATAGTCATGATATTTATCCTTGATGAATTTTTGTGGCAGACTAATAATACTAGTGATGTTCACATTGGGTGTCAAGCGCATCTTGAAGAGCGCTCAATGAGAAAAACTAAGCTGTCTTGCGGAGTTGCCAATCAGGGAGCCTTTGCAGGGTTGGTGCTATTGATTTGTGCTCGTGTAATGCTGATTTCATGTGCACTTCCGCCGCGTATGTATTTAATTTTCACAGTGCTACCCACTACTCCTCTGAGTTTATCTCGCACTAGGTCTATCGTATCATTTTCAATGCTTTGGCCATTGATTGCTACTATGTAATCTTTGGCTCTTAGCCCCACTTTATAAGCTGGGCCATCGACTAACACATCATTCACTGACACTAACTCAGATGATGCGTACATTTTACTTATGGCAATGCCAATTCCACTAAATGTCTTTTCAGGCTCTTGTTTGATGAGTTTCCATATCACAGGTAAACCTAGATGAGCGCATTGCTTACATTTTAAGCCTTCATTCGAGGCTGTAAAACTTAACCATTCCTCTGGTTTGCTTTTAGTTCCCGCTTTCGTGTTAAAGTCATTTAAGAGTACAAACCCATTTTTTTGTCGCGCTATTGCCATCACGTTAGGCAACAATGGCAAGCTAATATCATTAAATATACCAAATGCCACATAAACTTCATCGCCATTCACTTGTATAGATGGCATGGCAATCCACCTTAATTTTTGGGCTTGCCATCCGTCAAAAGCGGCTTTCATATTAGGGTAATCCTGCGCCACATATACACCATCAAACGGTTGAATGTTAATTTTTAAAGAAAGACGTGGTGCAAAGTTAGAGCTATATTGTGCTGCGATATCAGAAGCGCCAACAAACTGATTATTTTTAAAATTAAGCTGCACAAATTGGTCATGTTTGGTTGCAAAAGCATGACCATCAGACGTAGAGAGTTCAGCAATGGTATCGTACTCAAATGGCACCACAACTTGGCCATTAGTGGCCAGCACTCCCCATTTACCTTGTTTAGCTGCGGTGGCTAAGCCAACGCCTGATACGTCTGTATTGAGCGAAGTAACGTCAAGTCGATCGTAGATAGGTTTTATCAACACCTCACCTGTCACCATATTGATATAGCCTACTTTATCTTTTAACTTGATGGTACTGGTTGGCTCATCCCCCATGTTTGAGATGCGTTCCATGTAATCATAAATCACTGGCACCACTATTTTGCCTTGGGTATCTAATACCCCAAACTTATCTTGTCCGCTAGCATCAGTTACCACCACTTTAAAGCGCTTTTTATCCGCTAAATAATCAATACCATCGTATTGCACGGGCAATATCATTTGCCCTTGCTTATTGATAATGCCATATCGATTGGGAGAGCTCTGATTGCCTTTTGATGGCAATCCTACCTGAAAAAACTCGTCGCCCATGCGCTCAGCATAGCTATATTTAAAAGGCACGATTTCTTTACCAGCAGAATCTTTCACCCCCCATAAACCTGCTTGGTTCGCTGTTGGTTTGAGATTTTCGGCCATTTCTTTAGCATTTATGGCCGAGGCATGAATGAGCAGAGTAGCCAACAATTGAATGAGTAAGAAATAATGGCGCACAAGGGGCTTATATAAGTTAGATTGAAAGGATTTTATAACAGATTCGCATTAATTGAATTGTCTTCATGACAATAACCCATTTTCACTGCCATGAAAAACGTTTATTTTGGAATGTGCGGTTCCAAAGTGGTACGCTCAAACTCCAAATAAACAACGCAACCATCAAGCCTTGCGGTTTATATAAACCATATTGCCAAGCAAAGGCAGTACCCGCCACCAACATGGCATAAATAATACGCGCCGTGCGGTGTTGAGGTGTCGTCATGGGATCTGAAATCATAAAGAAGGTAAATAAAATTGTTGCGCCATTCATGGCTTGGTGCAACCACATATCGGTGGCTAAATCAGTGGCATAACCCAGCCAAAGTAAGCGTGCTGCTAACAGCCCTAGCCAAGCAATAATAAAGGCAAAACTTACATCCCAGCGTGCTACACGCCCTGCGACGGTGGCTCCTAAAATAAGCATCCATAATGCAGATAGCGTTTCCTGCCCCCATTGACCAGATGAGAGCCATGCGTGCGGCATCCACGCATAAGCACTAAATGCCGCCAAATTGGCTGGGTTAAAAATATGCCCTTTATGACTACCATTACCAAAGCGAATTAAAAATTTACTACTCATGGCAATACAAGCCAAAGCTGGGTGAACCCACACCACATCTGAACGCACTAAAATAGCAATGCTGCAAGTAGTAACAAAAGCACTTAAGTAGCCTTGCAAGTTTTTGCGATTAGGCAGCTGTAAGTAAAACTGCCAAAAAGCTTGCGTTCCAGCCGCGCTGGCAAAAGTCAGCAACACTTGCCAGCAGCTTAATGAAAAATCACGCGCCAGTGCGCCAAATATTAATAAGCTGACCAAAAAAATAAGCTGAAAATAGCGCGCGTCTAATTTATTTAGCCAGCCCATTTTTAACCCTACAGGACGCCAGAGAAAACTAAGCAAACTAAGCGGCTTGATGATGTGATTTTGTAATTGAACGCGCATGATTATTCACCTTGACCAAATAATTTTTCCCACCATTGATTCTTTTTTTCTACTTGTGCTGGCGTAAAACTTTGCGCATTATTTAGCCTATTTTCTCCACCTATAAAACGCGCCGCATCGCGTTTATTCCATCCCGTATAACGCATTAGTGTTTGCATTTCGGCAAGTTGGCGTTGTGGTAAATTGGTTTCGTAATACAGGCGTGCTTGCTCTAACGCGCTAGCATTATTGGCTTTACAGTTTTGCACGCAAGATCTTGCATAGCCTTTACGTTCATTAGGATTCCAATCATCATCTTCATTGCGGCATGTTTGCTCACAGTTATAGCTTGCCGCTTTTTCACGGCAAGCTTGCACGCTGCCCTCAAACGGATTTTGCACCACATAGCGTGTTTGCCAGTTTTCACGGTCACTGGTTTGGGTAAACATTAAATCTTCAGGAAAAGTTTTAGGCGTATAACGCACGTGCAAGCGGGTAAGCAAAGCATTTTGTGCACCACTGCCATCTTGGCGATTATTTAGCCAAAACACTCCTGCTTGACGCAGCTCATCACGGCTTAAAGGCGCATCTGCACAAGGGTCGCACCAACCCATGTCCCAAAAATACTCAGTAAATAGCACGCGATGATTTTCTTTTTTGGCTTGATAATCAAACATGGCTTTATAAAAAGCATTAAAGTCGCGTTTAATGGCGGGCGGTAAATTATCATTAGCGGGCAACTTAACCGTACGGTAATTAGCACTTTCTACGCGGCCTTTTTTTGTCAGCACATAAGTAATTAAATCTTGCGGCTTATTCGGGTCGGCGTTAATCATGCCCAACCTAATCGGCAACATAAATTTTTCACTGTCAAATGCAAATTGTAAGGGGCGTAAATATTGTACGCCCGTTGCAGCTTGTTCTTTTAAATTTACCTTTGCCACAAAAAACTTCATATTTTGTGCGATATAAGGCTTTAGTGCAGCTGCGGCACCTTTGGGCATTTTATAGCCATTAGTCACTAGCCAAGTTTCTAAGCCATCTGATTGTTTGGCAGAAAGCATGACAATATCGAATTCTCCAACGGTATAACTTGCTTCTACCGTTACGCCCAAGGCTTGGTCACTCTTCTTGCTCTCCATGGGTGCAGAAGCTGGCATGGCAGCATCTCTATTCATTTCCATTTTATCTTTTGCAAAATAATGCTGACCTACTGGACAAGGATCAGGGTCGTAATATTCCGCTACACGTGGCGCAGAGTAGGCATCTAAGCGGTCAAACAAACGTTTATTCCCTATGCGTACTTGGCCTTTTTCTAGCACTTGGGGCACAGGCACCACCAGTGCAAAGTCGTTGAGCGAGCCTTTGAAATCATTTAGCATGGAAATCACACTATGATTACCATCCCGCACCAAAATGACTTGGCTGACCTCATTAAAAAGTGAAGCGTCAGCCTTACCCGCAAAAAAACCACAAAAGGCAGAAGCATTGGCTGAAACAAATAATAAACTTAACGTTAATAACGACATCAAAAAGCTGTTAAATTGGTTTTGCAACATGACGAACCCCTTAATCAAAAGCAGTCAAAAATTGACTCACAAAGGCTTACACGTTTGGATTTTGTACATAGGGTTAAATTGATTTTAAAAAAATTAAAATAAAATCTAAAAATATAATTTAACCCCAAGTGCCACAGTTGACCGTTTAACTTACAAATGCCACACTTGCGGCATGAGTGATTTTTTATCTGATGAAGCCTTAATGCAACAATTTTGCGCAGGTCAAGCGCAAGCTTTTCAACTGCTTTATGCGCGGCATGAAAAGCCGCTTTACCGCTATGTGCGGCGCGTATTAGGTGCCAATTTAACGGCTCAAACTGATGAGGTTTTTCAAGATACTTGGATGAAATTAGTGGATGCGCGTGGTGGCTGGCAAGCACGCGAAAATGCGAGTTTTAAAACATGGCTATTTACACTTGCGCATCATCGCGCAATTGATATTTTACGTAAAAATGGCCGTGAAGTATCCGCGGATGAGGGTTGGTTAGACGATGAAAATGAAGCTGCATGGCAACACTGGCCAGCGCCCAGTACAGAGCAACCAGAGCAACAAGCTTTTTGGCGCAAGGCAGGTAAGCAACTTTTAGATTGCTTAGAAGGCTTGCCCGCTTTGCAGCGTGCCGCTTTTTTGCTGCACCATGAGGATAATTTAAGTGTAGATGAAATGACCCAAGTTTTAAACGCAGAATTTGAAACCGTGAAAAGCCGCTTGCGCTATGCGCTTAGCAAGCTACGCACCTGCATGGGCGCCTATTTGCACCCAATCACCGAAAAAGATGCATCATGACGGATCAAAAATCTCACGATGCGCACTTAAAAACCGCTTTAGATAACGCACCAGATGACGATGCACTCCCCAATGCGCAAGTGCGCAAAGCTGTGTTGGATTACGCAAAGCTAACCATAAAACCACAGCAAAGTTGGCTAAGTCGTATTAAAAATTGGCTAATCAAAGACCATTTTGCCAACACGCAATGGGCAGGGTTAACAAGCTTATCGGCGGTATTTTTGGTGACCATATTGCTGTGGCGCCAACACCCAGAAAATGTAGTGGGTGTATCAGACGTACCTGTAACTATTCCTGAAAGCGCAGAAATAGCACAAAAACAACCAGATGCGACACTTAAAAAAGAAGCCGCCCCTGCCGTAGTATCGTCGGCAGAGATTACGCAAGCAGAAATAACGCAAGATCAGGCTGCGCCTGCTGATACAAAAGTAGAGACTAAATCAGTACCTGCACCATTGCCGCAAGCCGAGACGCAACAAACTGCCAAATCAAAATCAATTGAAATTGCTCAAAGCGAACTAGCTAAAAGTGAACAAGAAAGAAGTGAGCGAGAATTTAGCCGTCAACTAAAAGATGAAAAAATTGCCGCAGAAGCCGATAAAAAGAGCAATACGGATGCGGCTACATTACAGCCATCCGCTAAAAAAGTTGCCAAAGAAAAAATAAACACTGCAAATGCACCAGCGCCTACAGCCGATATGCCGATGGCTAGCGCACCCGCTCCTATGGCAGCAGCTGCACCAGCCATCGTTGCAGAGTCTGCCGCACCAAATGACGACGCAACGCAAGTAGCACCAGCTAAAAATAAAGCCATGATGCCAGGCGCAACGCAAACCAGTAGCGCGGATAAACTAGAAGGCAACATTGAAACAAATAACAATGCGAATGTTGACAGTGCCACGCAAACTGAAAAGCGCCGCAAAGGCATCAGCTCACTTGCCACAAAAATCGTACAAATTGGCGGCAAAGCATTAGCATTTCAAGATATTCAAGCAGGTAATATGCAGTTGTTGGCACTGAATATGCTCAACTCAAGCGCCGCCGTTTGCGAGGCTAAACAAGAAAAGCTAACGGAAATAGACACGCAAACAGGCTTGCCAATCCTAATAATGGATGTTTGCCATGCCTCAGAACCATTGACGAAAGAGGTTGAACTCTACAATCAAACCATGAAAGATTGGCAGTTAAAACAGGCAAATTAATCTGTCTTATTGAACGGTCACAACCATTTTTTTGATGACTAAAACTAGCTAAAATGCACCTAAAACACACTCACATTATTTGACCTACTCTGCAAGCCAATCTGCATGCGGCTTTCACACTTGACTTAGTGCTTTAGCACTTAGCGAAAATGGGGATGCCAAGTACTGGTACAGAGGCATAAAAATCTCTCGTAGGCTTTTAAGTACATCTTAAGTTGCACTATAAGCAAGCGTGATTTACATGATTGATTAAATTTACTGACTAGGTTTATTGGGTACGGGTGCAACTGGCACTTCACTCTGTAGCACTTGGTAAAATACTTCATCTTGTTTCACCATGCCAAGCTCAGTTCTGGCGCGCTCTTCGATAGCGGCACGTCCACTTTTAAGGTCGCGCACTTCAGCGTCTAAGGTGCTGTTGCGGGTTTTTAGGCCATTATTTTTTTTTTCTTGCGCTTCAATTTGGCTTTTTATGTCCCACACACGCAACCAGCTACCTTTGCCTAGCCATAGTGGGTACTGTAGCAAGGCAATCAGCACAACAAAAATAAGCGTGAGGGCTTTCATTCAAATAATTTTTATTTCAAATTGCATTCAGTCAGAGATTAAGCGCACTTTTGCTGACAGTGCGAATGCACGGCAAAAAAGTGTAACAACGTATCTGACTGAATGCATTGGCCATTATTTAAACAATTGATAAAACGCACCTTTACCTGCATAGCTTGATGCATCACTCAACTCTTCTTCAATGCGTAATAATTGGTTATATTTTGCAATACGTTCTGAACGGCACAGCGAGCCCGTTTTAATTTGCAAGGCGTTGGTTGCCACTGAAATATCGGCAATCGTAGTATCTTCAGTTTCGCCAGAGCGATGTGAAATCACGGCCGTATAGCCTGCGCGCTTGGCCATTTCAATGGTTTGAAAGGTTTCAGTTAAGGTGCCGATTTGGTTCACTTTAATGAGGCATGAGTTTGCCACGCCACGTTGAATACCTTCACGCAAGATTTTTGTATTGGTGACAAACAAGTCATCACCCACTAATTGCGTGGTTTTACCTAGGCGGTCAGTGAGAATTTTCCAGCCATCCCAGTCAAATTCACCCATGCCATCTTCAATGGAAATGATCGGATATTTATCACACCATTTGGCTAAGTAGTCGGTAAACTGGGCAGAGCTAAGGGCTAAACCTTCTGATTCTAAATGGTATTTACCATCTTTGTAAAACTCAGTACTAGCGCAATCTAAGCCTAAATAGACATCACGGCCTGGCTCGTAACCTGCATCTGAGATTGATTCCATAATGAGCTGAATCGCTGCTTCGTTACTGGGTAAGTTAGGCGCAAAACCACCTTCATCACCTACGGTTGTAGCCAATCCTTTTTTATGTAGCGTTTTTTTCAATTGATGAAAAATTTCCGCACCACAGCGAACGGCTTCGCGAAATGAAGGCAACCCTGCTGGAATAATCATGAACTCTTGCATATCAACTGAGTTATCGGCATGTGCCCCACCATTGATGATGTTCATCATCGGCGTTGGTAATTGCATCGCGCCTGAACCACCTAAATAGCGGTAAAGCGGCAAACCAGACTCTTCAGCAGCGGCACGCGCGCACGCCATAGAAACGCCTAAAATGGCATTAGCGCCTAAGCGGTCTTTATTTTCAGTGCCATCAAGCTCAATTAAGGTTTTATCAATAAAGCTTTGCTCTTCGGCATCTAAACCAATAATCGCTTCAGTAATTTCAGTATTTACATTATCAACCGCTTGCAACACGCCTTTACCTAAGTAGCGGCCTTTGTCGCCATCGCGCAATTCCATCGCCTCTTTTGCGCCTGTTGACGCTCCTGAAGGCACGGCAGCTCGGCCAATGATGCCGCTTTCTAGTAATACATCCACTTCAACCGTTGGGTTACCACGTGAATCTAAAATTTCACGGGCAATAACATCTACAATTGCACTCATTATATTCTCCTTAAATTGACCACTTTATTTATAGTGTACTTTCAATGAAACCAGCTTTTTTAACCAACCTATCTAAATCAACCAATACTGCAAGCAAATCTTTCATTTTATGCAAAGGCCAAGCATTTGGGCCATCTGATAGCGCTTTTGACGGGTCTGGATGTGTTTCCATAAACACGCCAGCAATACCACTGGCCACCGCCGCACGGGCTAATACTGGGATATGCTCACGCTGACCGCCACTCTTATCGCCTTGCCCGCCAGGTTGTTGTACCGAATGCGTTGCATCAAATACCACGGGGCAATTGGTTTCACGCATAATGGCTAAACCGCGCATGTCTGATACTAAAGTGTTGTAACCAAAAGATACGCCACGCTCACACACCATAATAGTGTCTTGATTTCCATTGGCTTCATAGGCTTTTTGCACCACATTTTTCATGTCACCAGGCGCCATGAACTGACCTTTTTTAATATTAACTGGCTTACCAGACTTTGCACAGGCGGTAATAAAGTCTGTTTGGCGACACAAAAATGCGGGGGTTTGCAACACATCGACCACCGCTGCCACATGCGGGACTTGTTCTTCTGTGTGCACATCAGTGAGAATAGGCACACCAATTTGCGCGCGCACATCATCTAAAATACGCAAGCCTTCTTCCATGCCAAAACCACGAAAGGTTTTGTTAGAGCTACGGTTGGCTTTGTCGTAGCTTGACTTATAAATAAAGGGGATGTTAAGCGAGGCCGCAATTTCTTTTAATTGCCCCGCGGTATCAATCGCCATTTGTTTAGACTCAATGACACATGGCCCTGCAATTAAAAACAAGGGGTGCTCAAGACCCACTTCAAAGTTACATAGTTTCATTTCATTAACCTTTTTGATTTGCCAAAGCCGCTTTAACATACGCAATAAACAATGGATGCCCTGTGCGCGGATTTGAAGTAAACTCTGGGTGAAATTGTACTGCCATAAACCACGGATGCATGGCTTTTGGCAGCTCGACTATTTCACATAAATTTTCAGTCGGTGTTCTAGCAGAAATCACCAATCCAGAGGCTTTTAATTGTTCTACATAATGATTATTCACCTCATAACGGTGGCGATGACGCTCATTCACTTGCGCGCCATAAACTCTTTCGGCCATGGTATTAGGCACAATCGGGCAGGCTTGCGCGCCCAAGCGCATGGTGCCACCAAGATCTGAATGTTCATTGCGTTTTTCAACTTTGCCTGTGGCATCTTGCCATTCATCAATCAAGCCAATAAGCTTATGCGGTGCAGTGGCGTTAAATTCTGTACTATTCGCCCCTGTCAAACCAGCCACATTGCGCGCAAACTCGATGACCGCTAATTGCATGCCCAAGCAAATACCTAAATAAGGAATTTTATGCTCTCGTGCAAATTGTATGGCGGCAATTTTACCCTCTGTACCACGCACACCAAAGCCGCCTGGCACTAAAATTGCATCCATATTTTCAAGCGCTGAAGTGTCTGAAGCTTCAATGCTTTCTGAATCAATGTAATGGATTTTCACTTTCGACTCAGTATGAATACCCGCATGACTTAATGCTTCTGTCAGTGATTTATAAGAATCCGCTAAATCAATATATTTACCCACAAAGGCGATATTCACCAAGTGCTTGGGGTTTGCAATGCGCTCGGTAATGTATTTCCAGCTATGTAAGTCAGCGGCTTTGGCGGTGATTTCAAGCTTATGGCAAACAATTTCATCTAACTTTTGGTCATGCAACAGACCTGGTATTTTATAGATTGAATCCGAATCAATCGCGCTAATCACCGCCTCATAAGGCACATTGGTAAAAAGTGCAATTTTACGTTTTTCATCTTCAGGGATATCGCGCTCGGCACGACATAATAAAATATCTGGCTGAATACCAATTTCACGCAGCTCTTTAACAGAGTGCTGAGTTGGCTTTGTTTTAAGTTCGCCTGCGGTTGCAATCCAAGGTAAAAGGGTTAAGTGTATAAAACAGGCATTAGACCTACCCTCTTCAAAGCCCATTTGGCGAATCGCTTCTAAAAATGGTAGTGATTCAATGTCACCCACCGTGCCACCAATTTCTACAATCGCGACATCAGCGCCTTCGGCACCGCGTTTAATATGGGCTTTTATTTCGTCAGTGATATGTGGAATCACCTGCACGGTTTTACCTAAATATTCGCCGCGACGCTCTTTTTTGATGACCGTTTCGTAAATTTGGCCAGTGGTAAAGTTATTACGTTTAGCCATACGCTGCGAAATAAAACGCTCGTAATGGCCTAAATCGAGATCCGTTTCAGCACCATCATCGGTTACAAAAACTTCACC
The DNA here is from genome assembly GCA_049662045.1 of Methylophilaceae bacterium. GTDB lineage: Bacteria > Pseudomonadota > Gammaproteobacteria > Burkholderiales > Methylophilaceae > Methylotenera. Next base: position 36,274 of record JBATAW010000001.1, read on the forward strand.
ATGTTGAAAAGGCGACATGGTGCCAGGGTCAACGTTAATATAGGGGTCCAGCTTAAGCATGGTAACTTTAATACCACGCGACTCAAGAATTGCGCCAAGACTAGCGGCTGCGATACCTTTACCAAGAGAGGAAACAACACCGCCGGTTACGAATACATATTTGGTCATGAAAAGGTACTTAATTATTGATTACTGACGGGAGTAAATTCTACCGTAAAGCAGGCTTAATCACCAGTAAAATCACTGATGCTTTGCATTAATGTTTAATGACAATGCGTTAAAACTTTATATCAATACTTCATCGTTATTAACCATATTAAATCGCGCATTGTGCACTGATTTTTAATCATTAAAAATCACTTAAAACACGCCTGAAAAAGCATCATCTTATTTCGATGCTCTGTAAGCCGCCTAGAATGCGTCTTACAGAGGTGATATTTTTTCTCGGGGGATTTTGGCATGTAGTTTTTAGTGTTAAATGGGCTTTAATTGGCTGGGGGCAAACACGCCTTGTTCTGTAATAATCCCCGTGACTAATCTTGCTGGCGTGACATCAAATGCAGGGTTAAGCACGCGTGCATTTTCATGCAAAATACGTACACTTTGCAGGTTGCCAGCTGCATCTAAGCCTTGCATTATCGCCAGCTCATCGCCGTGTCGGTGCTCTATTTCAATCTGTGCGGCTTGCGTGATAGCCCAATCAATGGTTGGCGTCGGCACAGCTGCATAAAATGGAATGCCGTTATCATGCGCGGCTAAGGCACGTAAATAAGTGCCAATTTTATTGCACACATCGCCTTGCGCTGTCACCCGATCCGCGCCCACGATCACCATATCAACCTGCCCTTGCTGCATTAAATAGCCCACGGCATTATCCGCCACTACAGTATGCGGCACACCATGTTGCGCCAGCTCCCAAGCCGTTAAGCTCGCCCCTTGGTTACGCGGACGCGTTTCACCCACCCACACATGCACATCTAAGCCTGCATCATGTGCAGCATACACGGGCGCTAGGGCTGTGCCATACTCTACCGTCGCTAACCAGCCTGCATTGCAGTGCGTTAAGATATTAAAAGTTTGATGCTGATAGCTAGTCTGAATCAACCTCAAACCATGCTGACCAATATTAAAGTTTTGTGCGGCATCTTCATCAGCCATGTTTTTAGCCGCTAACCAAGCCCATTTTGCACGGTCTATATTAGGCAGGTTCTGCAAGTTACTCACTAGGCGGTTGACCGCCCATTGCAAATTCACGGCGGTGGGGCGACTTTCAATTAAGGCGCTTGCAGCCGCATGTAAATGATCATCATCCGACGCTGTATTCATGGCAAGTGCTAAGCCATAAGCGGCCGCTACACCAATTAAAGGTGCGCCACGTACTTGCATGGTTTTAATAGCTTTTACCATTTCTAACAAAGTCGTCACCTGCACAATTTCAAGCGCATGCGGTAACTTAGTTTGGTCAATAATGTTAACAATTGTTTGACTATCGTCAGGCCAAATGGTACGGGCATATTTTTCTTTAATTTTCACTTGACAACTCTCACTTTTTTACCAAAATTCACCCAAAAGGACTATACACAATATCTGTGGATAACTCTGTGAATAATTGTGACTTAGTAGCGTAACTTACCTGTTTTAAAGGCTTTTTTTAAATCGCTTAAATATTAAGCTTTTTATTTTTATTAATATAATCAACATGTTAGTATATGTTCACCATATTGCCCAGCTTAGGGTTCTTAGTTAAAGTAACACATGAGGTAGTGTGAATAAACACGCTAGTTTTGGCAAAATTTTCAAAGAATTGGCGCTTGTAATATCAATGACTTGCGACACGTTTACTTGACGTAAATCTGCCAAAAATTGGGCAATTTTAACCGTCTGTAGAGGTGTATTTCTACCCTTTTTACCCAACCATTCTGGTGGAATATCTGGCGCATCCGTCTCTAAAACAATCGTTTCTAAGGGTAATTTTTTGGCAAGTGCTTGCAGATGTAACGCACGGCTATAGGTCATCGCGCCGCCAAAACCAAGCTTAAAGCCAAGCCCAATCAATTGCTCCGCTTGTTGAAAACTACCATTAAACGCATGCGCAATTCCACCCACCACTTTAGCTTGACGTAAGTATTTGAGCACATCATCTATTGCGCTACGCACATGCAAAATAACGGGTAAATCATGCTGTTTAGCAATCTTGAGTTGCTCTGTAAAAAAAAGAGTTTGCTGTTCAATATTACTTTTGGTGACAAAATAATCCAAGCCGATTTCGCCAATCGCCACTGGCTGATGTTTTTGTACATAAGCATCCAACACCACCAAATCATCTAAACTGGCATTATCCACATACATAGGGTGGATACCCAGCGCGTAGGTGCAATGTGAATGTCGCTTGGCTAAGGCAATGACATCGTCAAAATTATTACGTGCTACAGCAGGCACTACAATGCCTTTAACGCCTTGTTGCAACGCTGTTAAGGCAACGGCATCTCTATCAGTGTCAAACTCGACAGCATCAAGGTGACAATGCGTATCAATGAGCATGATTTATGGCACTTTAATGGGCTTTGCGCGCAAGCGAATATCCACACCGACATGGCGCATATCAACAATATCTAAATCAATCGCTTGCTGCATGGTGGTAAAAGCTGGCATGGCGAGCATGCCTTTGGCATCAGCGCCCATTAACTTAGGGGCGTAATATAAAATAAGCTCATCAATCAAGCCCGCTTGTAAAAATGCACCATTTAAGCCCTGCCCTGCCTCTAGCAGCACTTCGTTAATGCCGCGTTGTGCTAAATGTTGTAGTAGTGCACGCAGATCTACGCGCCCATTAGCATTAGGAAAATGCATTAAATTTGCACCAGTCGCTTTCAATAAATCGGCTTGTTGGTTAGGGTCATCAGCAAAAGCAATGAGCGTATGCGCATTTTTTAAAATATTGGCCGTTGGTGGGGTTTGTAAATGTTGATCAACAATCACGCTGAGTGGCTGGCGCGTTGTGTTTGGTAAACGCACTGTCATGCTTGGGTTGTCGGCTAGCACCGTGCCAATGCCCGTCACAATGGCACAGCTTTGCGCGCGCCACTTTTGTACGTCTAGCCTTGCTGATTCGCTAGTAATCCACTGACTTTTGCCGTTATTTAAGGCTGTTTTACCATCTAAACTCGCGGCAATTTTGCATCTCACATAAGGTAAGCCGCGGGTCATACGCGACACAAAACCTATATTTAAGGCATTGGCTTGTTGCTCTAGCACGCCGACTAACACCTCTATGCCTGCCTCGCGCATGGCGGTGATGCCACGCCCTGCAACTAATGGGTTAGGGTCTTGCATCGCCACAATCACTCGCCTAGGTTTTGCCGCAATCACAGCACTCACACACGGCGGGGTTTTACCTGTATGGCTGCAAGGTTCTAGCGTCACGTAGATGTCAGCACCGTTAGCTTTTTCCCCAGCTTGGCGCAAGGCAAACACCTCAGCATGTGGCTCACCCGCTTTTAAATGTGCGCCTTCACCGACAATTTGATGCTTGTTAACAATCACGCAACCCACGCGCGGATTAGGTGTGGCGGTGTATAAGCCATGCTCTGCTAGGCGCAGCGCGTGTGTCATATAAGTGCAGTCTAATGTGGAGTACATACGCTACACTCTATCGGCTTTATGAATTCACCACCACTTTAGTGGGATGAAATACGACTATTAATCAGCCGGTTATTTTGGTCAAAATACACTAATATGCCATGATAAACATGCATACACTTGCCTAAATCGTACTCCACTGCGTAGTCTTCTTCATAGCTTGGCTGGCCTAGCATGGCTTCTACCGCTTGGCGCGTTAAACCTCGGGTGAGTAGATTTTTTTGCAAATCATAAGCCATATCGCCCCGCTTACATTCATTTTGAACATTAGGCGCAAGTTGCATCCATTTCACTTGGTCAAACTTTTCACCGCCAAAAACAATGCTATCTTTGAACATCCACCAGCCAAAAAACACCACCGTGACAATAATCGTAAAGACTGTTAAAAATATTGATGACCATTTAATCCACTTCATTGCAGTCCTTTTTAATAGCCCTTATTCAACATCGGTACTGCGTCGTTTAGTGTTAGTTAGCGGTACTAAATCACGGATGGCATTATTAAAATCATCAATATCTGAAAAACTGCGATACACCGAAGCAAAGCGAATATACGCCACTTTATCCATCAATTTAAGCTCATGCATTACACTTTCACCTAAGTCGCGCGCGGGGATTTCTCGCTCACCTAAACTCAATAACTTTTGTGTAATTCTACTCAGCGCATGATCAACATACTCAACTGGCACTGGGCGTTTATGCAAAGCGCGCGTGAAAGACAAACGCAATTTTTCTACATTAAACTCTTCGCGCGTACCGTTGGTTTTAACCACTTGAGGCATGTGCAGCTCTGCGGTTTCAAACGTCGTAAAGCGCTTATCACAAACGCCACATTTGCGACGACGGCGAATAGAATCGCCCTCTTCATTGACCCGAGAGTCAATCACTTGCGTATCATCAGCGCCACAAAAAGGACATTTCATTTGAACTTACGTTTGATAAACTGGAAAACGCGCAGTTAAAGCATGCACTTTTGCCTTAGTCGCCGCAATGACCGCTTCATCCGTCGGGTTATCTAACACATCAGCAATCAAATTAGCCACTTGCTTAGCTTCATCCTCTTTAAAGCCACGCGTGGTAATGGCTGGTGCACCAATGCGAATACCAGACGTCACAAAGGGGCTTTCTGGGTCATTTGGAATGGCATTTTTATTCACCGTAATATGTGCCAAACCCAGTACCGCATCTGCGGCCTTACCTGTTAAGCCTTTGGGGCGCAAGTCGACTAAAAACATATGCGATTCTGTACGTCCAGAAATAATGCGTAAGCCGCGTGCGGTTAATGCCTCCGCCATGGCTTGCGCGTTTTTAATCACTTGTACTTGGTAGGTTTTAAAACTGGGTTGAGCGGCCTCTAAAAACGCGGTCGCTTTTGCGGCAATCACGTGCATCAGCGGGCCACCTTGCAAAGCTGGAAACACGCTTGAATTCAACGATTTTTCAAACTCAGCTTTAGCCAAGATAATGCCGCCACGTGGGCCACGTAAAGTTTTATGCGTGGTTGAAGTGACAAAGTCAGCAAATGGCACGGGGTTAGGGTAAACACCAGCCGCAATTAAACCTGAATAATGCGCCATATCCACCAAAAAATAGGCGCCAACTTTTTTAGCGATCTGACTCATACGTTCCCAGTCAAAACGTAATGCATAAGCTGAAGCGCCGCCAATTAAAAGCTTTGGTTTGCATTCCATTGCAATGCGTTCCATTTCATCGTAGTCAATTTCTTCACTAGCATTTAAGCCATAAGGCACGATATTAAATAACTTGCCAGATAAGTTTGCAGGTGAGCCGTGGGTTAAATGTCCACCATGGCCTAAGTTCATACCCATAATGGTATCACCTGGTTTTAATATACTAAAATACACCGCTTGATTGGCTTGTGAGCCCGAATGTGGCTGCACATTGGCGTATTCCGCACCGTATAAAGCTTTTAAGCGATCTATTGCCAATTGCTCTACTTGGTCAACAAATTCACAGCCGCCATAAAAACGTTTACCTGGATAACCTTCCGCATACTTATTGGTGAGCTGTGAACCTTGCGCTTGCATTACCGCTGGGCTGGTGTAGTTTTCAGAAGCAATCAGTTCGATATGCTCGTGTTGACGAACAACTTCGCTGTTAATCATTGCATCCAGTGCGGGATCGGCTTTACTTAAGGTATGGGCATAGTTAAATGGTGCGGTTGGCATCGGTTAAGCTTCCTAAATACTTGGTTAATTTGATGCGTTATTTTAGCATGCTATCTATTGAAGATTAAAGCCAAGTTTACCGTGACGCGCTATAATCACTGTCATTCAATAGATAGAAAGAAATCATCATGAAATGGACTGACACACAAACTATCGCTGAAATGCTTTACGATACACATCCCAATACTGACCCAAAAACCATCCGCTTCACTGATTTAATGGCTTGGGTAATGGCACTGGATGGCTTTAATGACATGCCAGAACATTGTGGCGAAAAGATTTTAGAAGCCATTCAATTAGCGTGGATAGATGAAGCACAATGACGGGCGAGTATGCGACGGCAAACACTGCTTTCTTGCCGTTGTTATGCTTATTTATTAAGCATTTTATTTGCGACTTTCCCTTGCAGGCCAACCCGTGGATGTATCGCAATAAGGGTACATATTTACACTTAGGGGGCATTGCCCATGCCGCCTTACATGGGGTTGGCACGCTGATTGCACTTATTCCATTTGTCGGTCTCGAACATTTTATGATTGCTGCGGCGGTCGCTGGTGCTGACATGCTTGTCCATTACCATATTGATTGGGCAAAAATGAATATAAATGCAAAGCTTAGCCTAAAACCAGACAACAGCGAATGGTTTTGGATTTCTCTTGGCTTTGACCAACTGCTACATCACTTGACCTATTTTGCAATTGTTTACTACGTTTTCATACGTTAACATCATGAATAACAGAGTCATTTTAGGCGTCATTTGGTTAAGTCTCATCGGCTTGATTTATTTTTTTGTCGATAATATTATAAATCCAAATAAAATCAATAGACTAGGCGACGGTAGCACCGTGGTGTTAAAGCGCGGCACAGATGGTCACTATCGCACTGAAGCATTGATTAACGGTGAAAAAGTCGATGTATTGGTCGATACTGGCGCTACGGGAGTAGCTATTTCTCAAAATATTGCCGATAAATTAAAGCTTAAAAGTATTGATGCGGTGCGCACTAACACCGCTAATGGCGACAGCATAGGCTATTTAGTGCGCCTACAGTCTATAAAAATAGGCGGCGTTACGGCTGAAAATGTCTCTGCCATGATTGCCCCTAATTTAGATGGTGACGTGCTACTTGGCATGTCGTTTTTAGGACGTATGGATGTACGGCTATATAAAGGTGAAATGACGATAAAACAAACCAATGAGTAAGCTTGTAAACGATGCTTATTAGCCAAGTAGTTTACGAGCCTAGCACCTTCACCGTTTGATTTCTACCAGCACGCTTGGCTTCATATAAGGCCTCATCAGCGAGTTGCATGAGTGCAACAAGTTGACTAGGGTTTTGACCTGTAAATTCTGCAAGACCAATACTGATGGTAAAGTGAATGGGCACACCTTTATAATCAACTGAAACCTCACTGATTGCATGATGAAGGCGGTTTGCAAAGTTATCTGCGGCTTCTAGATTAGTATTGGGTAAAAAGAAGGCAAACTCTTCACCGCCTATGCGACCAGCAATATCACTAGCACGTGATATTTGACTGATGACTTGACCAAGCAACGCTAAAACCTCATCACCTGCTGCATGTCCGTATTGATCATTAATCAATTTAAACCAATCTAAATCAGCAATTAATATCGCAAAGTTTTGTTTTTCACGTCTAGCCAAGTGGCAAGCATACTCAGCACGCTCAAGAAATGACCGCCTATTGAGCAACTTAGTTAACTCATCATAGGTTGCCAACGCACGCATTTCTTTTTCAAGCGCACTCACTTGAAATAGCAAGTTGACCATTGGGACTGCAACTAATAGCGCAATGATTGCGGCTACTAATGCAGCCACGATGGAAGGCTTCAACGATGGAAACAGCCAGCTTAAAAGAAAAACAACCGTGACGGAAACTAAAATTGAAAACAATGTAATTAATATAATGGTTTTAAAACTACCAATTTTTAAAACAAATTGTTTCATTTGAGCGCACTCAATGACGGATTATTCGCTAATAGTTTTTTAGCCAAAACTTATGTAATCACCGTTGGTGTAGTACGGCCAGTTTTTTCTACTAATTGCGAAATCTGCAAGGCAATTTTAATCATCTCCGCCAACGCCACTTGCGCATCTAAATGATGGTTTTTAGTGTCTGGCTCAAACGCTTCTAGGTAAATGCGAATGGTCGCACCCTCAGTGCCTGTGCCAGATAACCTAAACACGATGCGTGAGCCATCAGTAAATAAAATGCGGATGCCTTGATTGTTGCTAACTGAGCCGTCAATGGGGTCATGATAACTAAAATCATCACAGGTTTTAACGGTATAAGCGCCAAATTTTTGGTTTGGCAAGCTGGCAAATTGCGCTTTGATATGCGTAATGACGCTGTTAGCGGCCTCTGTGGGAATCGCCTCATAATCATGGCGTGAATAAACATTGCGACCAAACTCTGCCCAATGTGACATGAGGATTTGCTCAACAGACGTACCTTTTTTAGCAAGAATATTGAGCCAAAAAAGCACCGCCCATAAACCATCTTTTTCGCGCACATGGCTTGAACTGGTACCAAAGCTTTCTTCGCCACAGAGCGTCACCTTACCCGCATCCATTAAGTTGCCAAAAAACTTCCAACCAGTTGGCGTTTCATAGCAAGAAATATTTAGTTTTGCGGCTACACGGTCAGCCGCGCCACTGGTAGGCATTGAGCGGGCTACGCCAGCAATGCCTTTGCTGTAGGCGGGCACTAAGGTTGCGTTCGCGGCCAATACCGCTAAACTATCGGACGGCGTGACAAAAAAGTTTTTACCTAAAATCATATTGCGGTCACCATCACCATCAGATGCTGCGCCAAAATCAGGCGATTTTTCACCTGCAAACATGATTTTGACTAAATCTTCCGCGTAGGTTAAGTTCGGGTCTGGGTGACCACCGCCAAAATCTTCTAATGGCACACAGTTCATCAAGCTATGAGTAGATGCGCCTAAACGGTTAATGAAAATCTCTTGTGCGTATGGACCAGTCACCGCGTGCATGGCATCAAACTGCATGCTAAAGCCGCTGGCTAATAGCTGCTTAATAGCTGAAAAATCAAAAACTTCTTGCATTAAATCCGCATAATCTTGCACAGCATCAAATACTTGTACCGTAAAGCCGTTTTCAAAAACGGTTTCACCCATTTTATTAATATCGACTGCGGGCAAATTTACAATTTTGTAGTTATTAATGATTTTGCTTTTTTCAAAAATTCCATCGGTAATTTTTTCAGGTGCAGGGCCACCATTGGATATATTGTACTTAATACCAAAGTCACCATTTACGCCGCCTTGGTTGTGGCTGGCAGATAGTACAATGCCGCCAAATGTATGGTATTTTCGAATCACATGCGAGGCGGCTGGTGTTGATAAAATACCTGCCTGCCCGACCATGACTTTTGCAAAACCATTAGCGGCCGCCATTTGAATAATCGTTTGAATCGCTTGGCGGTTATAATAGCGCCCATCGCCGCCCAACGCTAACACCGCACCAGCTGGTACAGTGAGCGTATCAAAAATACTTTGTACAAAATTTTCTAAATAGTGTGCCTGCTGAAAAATTTTTACTTTTTTACGCAAGCCAGAAGTGCCTGGTTTTTGGTCGTTAAACGGTTGGGTAGAAATGGTTTGAATTTGCATGTAACTGCCTCAGAAAAATCTTGTTTTAGATAAGCTATTATAACGCTGGAATAGCCGCTATGGGCAGGTTGTTTATGTGTAGCACTGTCGGCGGTTGATAATGCGGCCTCAAGCGGTAGCATAGTTGTGCGAAAGGAAATAAGATAGGTCAAATTAAGATAAGGCAAATTAAAAACCAATAAATTTTAACGCGTTTTATATTACCACTATCTAATTTTTTATTAAGATTAATGGCTAAAATCGAGCAAAAAACAGCTCATTTTTAATTCAACTTATTTCGATGCCCTGTCAGCCTCATGCAGACTGGCTTGCAGAGGTATAATTTTCTCTCGTAACAATATTAATAGATATAATCAAATTGAATATAACTGAGCGCTTCATTTTTTAAATGAAGTTTTTTGCGGCTTTTGTAATAAATCAGTTGACTACAATATTTAGCGATTGTGTTACTAGCAAAACGGCTCAATTGGGTGTATTCATTAAAACAGGATTACCCATTATTTTTTTACTACTCGCCAACAAACAGAAAGTAAACTGAATGAAAGATCTATCAGAGCTTAAAAATTGGTTGGAAAGAATTTGCGAAAGCAATCTTGAAAATGAAAAACTTGACTTTGTTTGGGAGATTATGAAAAGTCCTTATGTTGAATTTCATTACGATTTATTAAATGACAAAACGCTTGATGATCATTTTAAAAGAGATTTAGCTTCAAGATTTAACGAGCACGGCGAAAAAGCTGAAAATTTACTTTTCTCGAAATTAGATAAAAATGAAGATGTAGATTTTCACGGCAATATAATTTTCTTGTTAGGTAAGATTAAAAGTAAAAACAAAACCAAAGTATTGGCATACGCAAGGAAGCTTGCCGAAGATGAAAACGATTTTACACGAGAACGAGCCATCATTGTTTTAGGTTGGGTTGGCGCGATGGGCGATACAAAAATGATAGCGCAACATTTACTTCAAGACAAAAATGCAAAATGTAGAGCTTGGAGCGCATCTTCTTTTATGCAAATGTGGTTCAAAAACGAAAGTGTGCTGATTAAAAAAAAGGCATTTGTAGCTTATAAAAAAGCACTGCCATATGAAAATGATTATTTAGTGCTATCCATAATCCTATCTTCGATAAGGACCATTGGAAAAACTAAACTTGGAATTTCTCAAACTGCTTTAGACAAATTAGATATCGAAAAAATTGAAATTGCGAAAATTAAAGCGATGAAATTTTTAGACAAAACTTTAATCAAATCAATGAAGTCTGACACGTTAATTTAACCCAATGCATACCGCTCTAGCTTATATACTCTTTTGTTATATAGATTTAAAATTATACGAGAAGAAATTATAGCTCTACAAGCAAGTCTGCAGGCGGCTTCCAGAGCAGTATAATAAGATGGGGTGAAAATATCGGCTAAAACTGCTTTTTTACATGATTATTTTGCAGTGTGGCCGCATGATTGCCCACGTTGAGTCATACAGAAAGTTTGTTACGCGCGGGTCTCAATGGTTATCTCCAACGAGTTTGTGCCACCACCAGTCATGGATGTCGGATCTCGCCTTGAAGAACGGGCGCCATTGTTCTACCCATTCTTGCGGGTCGCATGGCTCGCCTTGGTCGTAAGGGCGATAGCGGTCTGTGACGCAGTGCCCACCGTAGCGACCTGCGACATGAGGTTCACCTGGAATTGGCACCGTGAATGTCTTGGCATCAGCTCCTTCTATCAATTTTTTCTCCTCAAGAAACCAGACGAACGTGCCGTCCGTTGCATAACCGTGCCCAAAAAGCTGGAACATTTCAGGCTTGGCTTTTTTTAGGCGGGTGCCGTAAAAATAAACCGCCTCGAGATCTCGAGCAATAACGCTGACATCATACAGAGGGTCGATTGTGCCGTCGCGGTAGTTCAGTCTCAGCTCTGGAACAATCTCGAAAGCACCTGTGCTTTTGGTGCGAATTGTCTTGCGTGTGATGTAATAAGCTTGGTTCTTATCGCGTGCATAGCGCAGGTTCAGCACCTCGAAAGTCTCGCAATCGGCATCCTCAATCACATACCAATATAGGGTTGGACGCGCGCCGAACTCGCCTTGTCCATAGACGTTATTTTTATCCCGTAACCAGCGTCCACCAATAATCTCGAAGCTACTCGCATCAACCAAAATAGCCTCACCCTCACGATTTGTAAGCGGATTTCCATCGAAATAAACGGTGCTTCCATCATGCGTGTAACCTAAAAGCAACGTTGCTACAGGGTGCGCGCCTATCCATGTGGCTGACCAATGACAGTCTGCGAATGGGCCAATATGAGGATTGTGGCGCACGGCCTCGCTAATGTGCAATGTCGATTGAAGGTTAGGTGCGTCGTCGGGCTTTATACTCCAGCGTGGAGGCAGGATGCGTCGAAATATATCATCGTCGTGCAAACCAGCGAAATAGCGTTCCCGATCACTTTTTCCAGAGCAAGTAGGAAACCAACGGTAAGCCTCACGGAGCTTTTCCCATTCGTTATTACTTAGCCCAATTAGCGGTAGTACTTCTTCTTTCGATCTCCCTGTGGCAAGAAACATGTTTGCTGCTTCAAAAGTATCATAGGGAATGACGGCGACGGCACCGTCGGCTGTTTGATAGTCAGTTCGTTCGGTCATGTCGCATCACCTATCACTCGTGCTTACTTTTTAATTTAAAATGCATTCAAGTAAGACAAATTGCCGCATTGATTACCCCATTTACTTAATTGTGGCTTCAGAAGTATAACTATAGAATAAATCTTATCGTCCGCAAAGCCTTAGGTAGCCTACGTAGGGCGCAATAACTAAAAGGCATTGCGCTGTATGGGACTCACTTTGGTGCAATGCGATTCGCTTATTGACGCCCTGCATGACAGAATTGGGTAAGGCTGGTGTCCGTCAAATACGGGTTACCTCAGTCTGACTCCATTGATTGCTTTATCTCAGCAGACCACATACCATCTGTCCTTGCTGCGGCCATGTCGATGGTTTCAATCGCCATCAAACACGAGTGCATTTTTTTGTTGTGCAAATGCTCCTGATATATGCAGAGGCATTCAGCGAACAGAGGCAAAGAGGAGTTAATAAAAACTCGCAAGTTGTACATATCGTGGTTGAAGTAGACAACTTCGCGAGAACTCTTGTCTATTGCAATGACGTCACCAGAACCATTGTGCCCGATAGGAAAGAGATTGGTAGTCAACGCAAAAGTCTCAATACGCTCAGCAATTTCAGCTTGTGAATAAGCCGCAAAACTCAAAAATGGTGAAGCATCACGCGGTAGGCCTTGTGATGCTAGGAAAGCCCTATCTTCTTGAGCCAAACTAGACAAGTTGTGTTGGCTGAATTCGACAAACTCGTCCAGATGCAGATTAAGCTCGGGCGGCACTGGCGGGGTTGATATAAAACGTATTTTAAAATTGAAAGATGCCATGATGGGTTTGGTCTAATAAATCTCATCAAATACTCGAAAGGGGAAAGTCATTAATCAATAGGGTCATTTTCAAAAACAGTAACCAAGCCACTACTAAACACCTTCAAAAACACCCCACATTATTTCACCACCCCGCTCAGCCTTACTCTATGCGGCTTTCACACTCGACTT
>JBATAW010000002.1:0-65523 GCA_049662045.1 Methylophilaceae bacterium
GTTTTAGGCCGTGTTTAGTGATATTTTCGGTAAATTTTAGTAATGATATTTTTTTGTTTTGTTCAAACACGACATGCGGCTTAGGTTCAGATAGATACCTGCCTAAAAATTCAGCCACGTCTGCATCTAACCACTGCAATTTTTGTAGATTTTTATGCACTTGACCAATCATCGCTGGGCTAATTTCTGCCGCGTTGGTTTGCAGAGTTAAAGCAGGGTCTTGGTAAATGCCCGCAATCGTAAGCGCATCTTGATTCAACTTATCTTGCAAAAAACCTAAAAACTCAGTGGCTAATTCTTGGTTTTTTGGTGCGCGAAAGCCAATAGAATAGGTCATGCAATCTTCAGCACCATCACGTACAGCAATGCCCCAATGTGCTAAGTGTGGTGGTAAATACAGCATGTCGCCCGTCTCAAGTAACCATTCTTGCGCAGTATCAAACTGCTTTAAAATGCGCAAAGGTGCACCATCAACTAACGTTAAATCGGTTTGCTCACTAATGCGCCATAAACGCTTGCCTTGCCCTTGCAGCAAAAATACATCATAACTATCAAAATGCGGACCCACGCCGCCACCATTGGGCGCGTAGCTCACCATTAAATCATCTAGCCGCGCATGCGGAATGAAATCAAACTGCTGCAGTAGCGCAGCGGCCTCGGGTAGAAAGTGGTTAACACTTTGCACAAGCAAGGTCCAGTGGTTGTTGGGTGTAGTTTTTTCTGGCAGTTTAGCAAAATCAGCTTCATCAAACGGCCCCTGTTTTGCCGACCATTTGCCATTTTTAAATGCCACAATACGGGCTAGCACGTCATTTTCGCAAGCTAAGCCAGCAAGCTCATCTGGGCTGAGTAATCCTTTAAAGCTAGGTATCGCTTGCTTAATCAGCAAAGGTTTTTTTTGCCAATATTCAGCTAAAAATTGTGCGGGGGAAAGTTGGTTTAGCAGAGCTGATGGTTTGTACATAGGCAATATTTTAATCTTGTTTAGGTTGTAATTATAATTAATTACATTGCTATATGAGGCGTATTATTAGCAGGTCATCGTTAAAAGTAGTGTTTAGTTGGCATCAATATGGAATTATGAAAATGTACAGACTTATAGTTTTAAACCAATGGAGCAGAAATGTGCTTTTGATTTGATTATTTTTTACTCATACACATACGCACGCTTCATTGTATTGTTCACTGCCCTGCAAACCAGTCTGCATGCGGCTTGCAGGGCAGTGTTTAACCTAATGAATAAAATCGTTAATAAATTTGAAATGTTTAGGTGGGTTTTTTGATTGTCTTTCAGTTATGATGATTATTAGTTAAAACCACATTGTTGAAATATAAATAGTTGAAATATAAATGACAGACCATTCTGCGGATAATCAGAAAAATTTAATCCCTAGTTTTATATGCGGCACGCTCTTAGCGGGTATGTTGGTGATTGGTGTTGGCGCTTATTCGGGTTGGTGGCTACAAGGTAAAGGTAGCGATTTTGGGCTTTTATTTTTATTGCTGATTTTAGTTGTGGCGGCATTCTCTTTCCTAATAGCTAATATTGCGTTAACCATGGTACATATTAAGCAAAAAGCGGCTTGGCTGGCGTATTTGCTTTTATGGGCCCCAACCTTGCTGTCACTGGTGGGCCTGGGGGCGGCTACTAAGTTCATGCAATTGAAGAAAGCTGAGTTTGCGCAAAATCATCCAGATGTTACTGAGTGGCATATTAATCTTTCAGGTAAAAATCTTTGGATAGAGGGCTTTTACGACCCGCTGCCCATCGAGCTTGAACAGTTTTTAGAAATTAAACTGTATGCCTCAAGTGATCTTGAAAAAATGAAAGCTTATGAAGGCTCGCATTTGGCTAAGTCATTTAAAAATATGTCTTTTTACGTGAGCGATACACCTTCAGCAGAAAATAAAGCAGTCTTCACCTTACCCGTCGTACAGGCCAGCACTTACCCTGATGTGACAAGTTTATTGAAATTAATTAAAGCAGATGCACTCGGGGTTTACAATCCTGCTGAAGCTAATTTATGGGTGTACCAATATTTTTATTACCCTGATCACGTAGAGATTGTGCCTGCGATTAATCTTTCTGGTAATCAAAGCATGGCATTATGGGGTAGCCAGTTGCCAGTGGTGGCGATGCATGTTGTTAGTTTGCAAGAGAAATCGTTAGCACGGATAGAAGTGGACGGGTCTTCGTTATATTTAGGTGAAAAACCCTGGCTGCCAGAAGCTAAAGTTGAGAGTTGCAGTATTCGCAATTACAAAGCGTTTATGATAAACCCATTCAATGCGCCAGTTAAAGTGCGCTGGCAATTTGCTGAGGCTAACCCACAATGGCATGAGGCGGTGGTCAATGTGCCGAAGTTGAACTCCCCCAAAGCGAAGCCAGATTGGAATAAACGCATGGACAATGTGTATTTATATTTTCAACATGATGGCACTGTTGCTGCACAGTGGCAGCAAGAAGTCACATTTAAAGGGGGACAACTAGGAGTTCGCACCACAGCGGTTGAACCAGCTTTATCAGCGCCTGCCCCATGTGGTACGGCAGAGAATTCTTGGGATAAAAGTATTGTGCATGTTGCTAATTAGTGCTGAAATGATTTAAGGAGATTAACCATGTTAAAAAAACTAGTGGTGTTGAGTTTTGTTTTATTTGCTAGTAGTGCTTTGGCTGAAAAAATGATTGAGCCTGAAAATGCCAACATGCAAGGCATTATGCAGCCGATAGACCCGCCAAATTTAGACCCAGCTAGTTTGCAAGTGTTAGCTAGTAACCCAATTCACCAAGAGTTACGCGGCTTGCTGCAAGGCATAGAAACGGCCATTAATACACAAAAATATGGCGATTTAAAGCAGTATTTTGATGAAAAATTACACGTTACCACCATTAACCAAAACGTAGTCACCACGCCAGCTGGCATAGATGCCTACTTTAAAGAGTGGTTTGGCGAGGGCGGTTATCTTAAAAAGTTAGACATAAAACTCACTGCCGATGGCCTGACACAACTTTATGGAGACCCACAAAACCCATCTTGGGGCTTGGTGTATGGCAGTGGAATAGAAAATTACCAATTAACCGATGGCCGTTACTTACCTATGAAAACCCGCTGGACGGCGACGGTGACCAAGGACGCTGATGGAAAATGGCGCATATTGGCGTTGCATATCGGCACTAATTTTTATGACAACCCGATTTTTCATGCGGTAGAAAAATCGACCAAATATTTTGCCGCAGGCGGCTTGGTGGTTGGCTTGTTGCTTGGTGCATTAGGCATGGCGTTTTTCCGTCGCAAAAAACATTAATTAATTTAAGGCGTTAATTGTTATAAATGGCTTGACATTTATAACTAAATAACTAATCATGTAGTTTTATTGGCTTTATTTTAGTGATTAATGTCAACAACGGAATTTGATATGACAAGAGCAGCAAAAACACACACGTTTACCGCCATTGATGGGGCGGAGATTTTTTATCGCCACTGGTCAAGTCAGCACCAACTCAGTGGAAGACGTCGCGCGATTATTTTATTTCATCGTGGCCATGAGCATTCTGGCCGCCAGCAAGACGTGGTGGATAGCCTAAACATGCCTGGATATGACTGTTTTGCTTGGGATGCGCGTGGTTTGGGTCGCTCGCCAGGTGTGCGCGGTTATGCGGACGATTTTGGATTTTTTGTTAAAGATGCTGATGTGTTTGCACGCCATATCTGCAGCCAATACGGCTTTAAAATGCAAGATATTGCTGTGGTCGCACAAAGTGTCGGTGGGGTCATCGCAGCGGCTTGGGTACATGATTATGCACCAGATATTCGCGCACTGGTGTTAGCCTCACCTGCGCTAAAAGTGAAGCTGTATGTGCCATTTGCCCGCACCAGTTTAAGCCTTTTACAAAAGTTAGGCATCACCAAAGCCGTGCCTGCCTTAGCCTTTGTGAACTCATATGTTAAAGCCAAGTGGCTGACGCATGATGAAAAACGCATTGCGTCTTACGATAAAGACCCATTGATTACGCGACCAATTGCCGTCAATATTTTGTTAGAACTATACGAAACAGCCGAACGTTTAGTGAAGGATGCTGCCGCGATTACAACCCCTACCCAGTTTTTGGTGTCAGGTAGCGATTGGGTTGTACACCAAAAACCCGTGCGCGAACTGTATCGCAAGTTAGGCGCAAACACCAAAGAGTATCATGTGTTTGATGGCTTTTATCATGACACCTTGGGTGAAAAAGATCGCCATTTACCGCTTGCCAAAGCACGCGCTTTTATTGAAGCAGAGTTTGCTAAATCTGTTGTTCAGCAGGATTTATCAACATCAGACGTAGCGGGTTACACCTATTATGAAGCCGAGCAATTAA
This sequence comes from Methylophilaceae bacterium, assembly GCA_049662045.1. Lineage (GTDB taxonomy): Bacteria > Pseudomonadota > Gammaproteobacteria > Burkholderiales > Methylophilaceae > Methylotenera. The sequence continues at coordinate 4,361 of JBATAW010000002.1, forward strand.
AAAAACCGCTGTCTGCGCTCAGCCCAAAAAATTGGTATTTTGCTGCCACGCGCGCCAATATCGCCATCGGTAGCAAAACCTCTACTGGTTTAAAATTAGGCGTTGAAACGGGGTTTGACTCAGGCAGCACGCTGGATTATGTGTATGAAAACCAAGCGCGTGGTAAAGGCTTGCTGGGTCGTTTTGCAGACCGCACTTATTTAGAGGCGATTGGTTGGCGTGGCATTCGTGTTCGCAAGCAGCATATTGAAGCGATGCTAGCTAAAGCCGCTACCTTGTTACGTGTAGAAAATAAGCCAGTTAGCATGATGGATATTGCGGCAGGGCATGGCCGCTATGCACTAGAAGCAGCCGCACATTTAAATGCAGACCATGTGCTGCTGCGCGATTATAGCGAACTCAATGTGAAAGGCGGCCAAGCCTTAATTAAAAAATTAGGTTTACTTGATAAAGCCGAATTCGTGCAGGCGGATGCCTTTGACGCAGCTTCACTAGCCGCAGTGACGCCAAAGCCGACATTAGCCATCGTTTCAGGTTTGTATGAGCTGTTCCCTGAAAACTCCCCAATTCAAGCCTCATTATCAGGGGTGTATCAGGCTTTAGCATCAAATGGCTACTTGGTTTATACCAACCAGCCGTGGCACCCACAGTTAGAGCTCATTGCGAGAACACTCACCAGCCATCGGCAAAATAAAGCGTGGATTATGCGCCGCCGTACGCAGCGTGAAATGGATCAACTCGTCACTGCGGCAGGTTTTGAGAAAATTGACCAGTGGTCAGATTCGTGGGGAATTTTTAGTGTTTCCTTAGCGAAAAAAATCCCTATTTGAAATAAATAAAAACGCACGAGAGATTTTCATACCTCTTTGAGCCTCATTCTAGGCCGCATGTAGAGGTGGTGAAATAATGATGTGCTGATTTTAGTGAAAAATATTAGTAAAAAGTATAGTGAAAGTGAATGATGAAATTCAAAACAATAAATATGATAAAGGCTATTTGTAGGAGCATGATTATAGAAATGTTCGTGTATTAGCTTTATATGAAAGCGACTCAAAAAACAAACCCGATTATTTATAAGCGTGGTGCACTTTGGCTGGTATTTTTAGGGCCATTTTTCTTTTTAGGCTACGGTTGGCTTAATACGTTAACCAGCCATCGCCATGATGTTGGTCAGGCGGTGCAAGCATGGGAACATGCCATTCCATTTGTGCCGTGGATGATGTTGCCCTATATGTCGATAGATGCATTTTATGCGGTTTCCCTTTTTCTATTTCGCAAACGTAGCGCACTCGACCGCCATGCAATTCGACTGTTTCTAGCGACATTAGCCTCACTGATTGGCTTTTGGCTATTTCCACTTCAATTTACTTTTGCTGTGCCCAAAGCTGAAGGCTTTAATGGCTTTTTGCAAACCATTTTGTTGGGCTTTGATAAGCCGTATAACCAAGCACCCTCGCTACATATTAGCCTGTTGATGATATTGTGGGTGGTTTACGCTAAACGCTTAACAGGTTTATGGCGGCTAGCTTTGCATGCATGGTTTTTTGCTATTGGCGCTTCGGTGCTTTTGGTTTATCAACACCATTTTATCGATGTGTGGACTGGCGCCTTGGTTGGGGTGGCTTGTTTATACTTTGTCCCCGACCGTCCATTTTTTTGGCATCATAAATCCCCCAGTAAGCGCATGCAAGCACTCGCCTTGCGTTACTTATTTGGGGCTATTTTAGCGTTAATCAGCGCGGTTATTTTAAAGCTATTGACTAGTTTTTTAACTTTAATTTTAATTTGGGTGGCTATCGCGCTAGCTTTGGTGGCTGCCGCTTATTTTGGCTTTGAAAAACAAGTGTTTCAGCGCTATAAAGGTGTGATGCGCTGGCCTGCGCGCGTAATGCTTGCACCTTATTTGTTGGGCAGTTGGGTGAGTTATCGCTTATATACTAAAACTAACTTACGCCCAAACGAAATTCACCAAAATGTGTGGTTAGGGGCATACCCCAATCAAATGGTTAGCCAAATGGGCTGGGTAGCAATGTTAGATTTAACCAATGAATTTGCGCTAAAACCGTTGCATAATTTAACCACACAAAAGTTTTTACCCGTGCTAGATTTAACGCCACCGAACCCACAATTATTAGTGAACGCTGTGCGTTGGCTAGATTGTTATACACCACAGGGCAAAGTGTTGGTGCATTGCGCATTAGGGCTGTCGCGCAGCGCCAGTGTAGTGGTGTGCTGGCTGGTGTGGAAAAAACATGCCACGGATATTACGCAGGCAATAAGTATGGTTAACGCTCAGCGTAAAGGGATAGTGCTCAGTGATGAGCATGCGGAAAGTATTAAGCAAGCACTCAAGCAACTAGTATATGAAGACTAAGTTAGACCCATCAGCACCCAACAATCAAGCACAAGGCCATGCTAATTTTAGTGTGATGATGGCTTTTTTTAGGGCCAATAAACTCGTTGAAATATTAGCTGCTCTAAACAATATGCTAGCCATCGCCGCTATTGTTTATTCAACAAATAGGTGGGGTAAATTTGTTGCTACATCTACGCTAGTAGCGGGTTTAGGAGTGTTTTACTTTGCACTTAGAATTCGTATCGATTATGCGCTGTTTAAGCGTTGGGATACGCTAGGTATTGCATCGTTAGACGAGGTTTTAAAAGAACTTAATCCAAATTTCGAGCAGGGCAGAAGTTTAAAAATACGTTTGATGCGCTGTTACCAGCTATTTAAACAGGGCTTAGCAATGCTGGTGTTGCAGTTTTTATTATTAATCATGTTGGCTTGGATTTTTGTGCCTAAGGTTTTAAACTAAGCTAGGCATGTCAACGCTATATTTATTGATGCGTTTTAATTTGTACAATATATAAATTTTTAGGAAGGTAAACATCATGAAATTTTTACGAGCAACGGCAGTGATTTTAGCGATTGTTGCAGCTTCGGCAACCAGTGCTTTAGCGCGCGATTATTACAGCGTCGGTATAAATGTAGGTAACGATGGTTATGGTAGGGGATATGATCGACCTGTTGGTTACTCTTCAAATTATTCACTTGGTTACTCAAATAGACCTAACGTAGTCTATGAACCAAGGGCGGTGTATTACGCGCCAATTCGTTATTATGAACCAGTGGTGGTGCAATCGTATGGCGGCTATCGCCACAATGGCTACCGTGATCATGATCATGGAGACAGGGGGTATGAGCGCCATGATCGTAATGAACATCGTGGCTGGGGTCACGGTCATCATGACCATGATGATTAATCGTGATGATTAATATTTAAAAGCTTAGTTGGTCAACAAGCCTTGCCATCAAGAAATGGGCGGCTTGTTGGCGAATTTCTTCACGGTTCCCTACAAAATGCATGGTCACCGCTACTGTAGCAAAGTTTTTGCCTACCCATGCAAAGCATACTGTTCCTACAGGTTTTTCTGGGCTACCACCATCGGGGCCAGCTACCCCTGTAATGCTGCCAGCCACCGTTGCATGACTTTGTTTTAAAGCGCCCATAGCCATTTCAGCCGCAGTTTGTTCACTCACTGCACCGTAATCAGCCAGTGTTTGGGCTGATACGCCCAACATTTCAACTTTTGCTGCATTGCTATAGCTGACAAAGCCACGATCAAACCATGCTGAACTGCCTGCAATACTGGTGATGGACTGCGCTACCATGCCGCCAGTACATGACTCTGCTAAGGCCAACATGTAGCCATGGCGTTTAAGTAAAGCGCCTAAAACGGCAGATGTAGATCTGGATGTGGGGATATCAGCCATACGGTTGCTACAAATAAACAAATGGTTGCAAATAGTGCCGCTAATAGGTCATCAAACATCACGCCAAAGCCATTTTTTAGTTTGCGATCAAATTGGCGAATGGGGAAAGGCTTCCAAATATCAAATAAGCGAAAGAGTGCAAACGCCGCAAGCCAAAACACCCAGTGCGGTGGCGTAAACGTGAGCACAAACATCATGCCGACGATTTCATCCCAGACAATACTTTTGTGATCTGCGACACCTAAGGCTTTGCCAGTGACACTGCACATGTAAATACCCACCAAAAATAATGCTGAAATAATGGCGAGTTTGCTTCCCATGCTTAAATGCGCAATCATCCAAAAAAGTGGAAATGCGACTAAGGTGCCAAAAGTGCCTGGCGCTTTTGGCGCTAACCCAGCGCCAAAACCCTGAGCAAAAATATGTGCAGGATGTGCAGTGAGAAATTTTAATGGTGAGTTCTGCGGTATGGAGTTAGTCAAAGTGGTCATAGCCTTCCTTCTCTATATTAAGTTTATTGCCTTTATATTGCAAATTGAGACCAAGGTCACTATGTGTTTGACCAATTTGGCAAATAGGTAAATTATATCGCTGTCTTAGCGCGATAATCGATGGGTAGCATGATTTAGGCGCTGTAAAACAAAGTTCATAATCATCGCCACCCGCTACCATCAGTTTTTGAAAGTATGGTTCACTGATGCGCTGGCGTAAATAGTCATGACAAGGGATAGATTCCAAATTTAGGGTGGCACCTTTGTTGGACGCTTTCAGAATATGCCCTAAATCCGCCAATAAACCATCAGAGATATCAATGCAACTGGTCGCTATATTTTGTAGTGCTAAACCAATTACGCTACGAGGCATAGGTTTATGTAAAGCCAAAAGACAAGTTTCGAGGGTATCATCATCTAAGGTTATGTTATTTTTTAAATGGGCTAAGCCTAATGCAGCACTGCCTAAAGTGCCAGTAACCCAAATATCTTCATCTGCATTTGCACCGTGGCGTTTAATCGCCTTACCTGTTGGCACTTCGCCCATGATTTGAACTGAAATGGTCAATGGGCCTCGTGTTGTATCTCCGCCGATTAAATCCACATTAAATGACGCTGCACAGGCAAAAAAACCACGTGAAAAATTAGCAAGCCATGCGGTATTGACTTCTGGTAAGGCAATGGCTAAGGTTGCCCATTTTGCGTTTGCACCCATGGCAGCCATATCAGAAATATTCACAGCGAGGGATTTCCAGCCCAGCAGATAAGCATCGCAATCGGCAAAAAAGTGCGTGCCAGCTACCAACATATCGACTGATATAGCCAACTCCATCCCAGCAGAAATGGAAATTAAGGCCGAGTCATCCCCGACACTCAAATTAGTGTGCTGTGTTGGGCGATTAAAATACTGCTGAATTAAATTAAACTCTGAGCTCATGCACAAAATACTTCAAATAAATTACGCGAATGTTGCTATTTTACATGGGATAGCGTTTAGCTTGTATGACCTTATTGGGCTATTATTTAGCTTGGTAAAAGCACTCCAGAAAAAATTATGTCCTCGTCATTTCATCGTTGATTTGCCATGAAATTAAATAAATGGTTACGCGCTAGGCTTGCTAGATTTTGGTCTAAATGCCTTTACAATCGTGTCGTCCGTTTCGATAGTTGGCATGGCGTTTTGAGGCGTTGCCAATAAATCTAAGCAATAGGGGACTGCTGCAAAAATACCATGTACAATAGATTTGCCCGTATCATCTCTTAAGCCTTCAAGTGTTTGTGCGATGGCTTTAGGCTGTCCTGGTAGATTAATAATCAGACATTGTTTGCGAATGACTGCCACTTGACGAGATAAAATAGCAGTTGGTACAAAGTTAAGGCTAATTTGGCGCATCTGTTCGCCAAAGCCAGGCATTTCTTTATCTGCAATTGCAAGCGTCGCCTCTGGTGTTACATCCCGTAATGTAGGCCCTGTGCCACCCGTGGTTAAAATTAAATGGCAATCTTGCGCATCCACTAAATCTTTCAATGTTGCTTCAATCTCATTTTGCTCATCGGCAATCAAGCGTGTTTCAAAGGTCATTGGCGTGATAATGGCGCGGCTAAGCCATTCTTGCAAGCTAGGAATGCCTTTATCTTCATAAACGCCACGGCTAGCTCGGTCGCTAATGGAAACCAGACCAATTTTGATTAAATTTTGAGTCATTTTACAAACAAATGGGCATTGATAAAAAAGTGAGTAGCGATACTAGCAGCATAACCCAATGCGATGACAGGTGTCCATTTCAAGTGGCCAAAAAATGTGTAACTACCATGGGCTTGACCCATGAGCGCTACCCCAGCGGCAGAGCCAACCGAAAGCAAAGATCCGCCAACACCAGTGGTGAGCGTCACCAGCATCCACTGCCCTACCGACATATCAGGCATCATCGAAAGCACAGCAAACATGACGGGAATATTATCGACTACCGCAGAAATGACGCCAATGGCAATATTGGCGTTGGTGGCGCCCCATCCACCATAAAGAGTTGCTGACACCAAAGTGAGGCAGCCTAAAAAGCCCAGACCACCTACACAAAGTATCACACCATAAAAGAAAAACAGCGTATCCCATTCAGCACGTGCTACTTTACTGTATATATTGTAAGGAATTGGCTTTTTGAATTGGTCGTTTTCATGTTGACCAAACTGTGTCTTTTCACCTGCTTTTTTTAAGACAAAAGCATAAAGCTGTAATAAACCAAATCCTGTCATCATGCCTAATACGGGTGGCATGCTTAATTTGCTATGCATCAACACCGCCATTGCAATCGTCATTAAAAATATACCGACAATAACTAAGCCACCACGCCGAACGGGTAGTTGATTACTATTACCCTTAGGTTTTTCATTTGGAACAGAAAAGCTCATGATGGAGGCTGGCACTAACCAATTGACTAATGCGGGCAAAAATAAGTTAAAAAATGTCCAAAAAGTCACAACGCCATTGGTCGCAACAACGTTTTTTTGCCACACCATGAGTGAGGTAATATCCCCAAATGGCGTAAATGTGCCCCCTGCATTTGCAGCAACAACTAAATTAATGCAGGCAATGAGCACAAACTGTTTATTACTGCCACCAACAGCCATGACAACGGCACCCATCAATAATGCTGTCGTCAAGTTGTCCGCAATAGGGGATATGCAAAAAGCAAGTAAACCAGTCACCCAAAATAAACTTCTATAACTGAACCCTTTACGAATTAGCCACGTGCGTAAAGCCTCAAACACATGACGTTCATCCATCGCGTTGATAAAGGTCATTGCTACAATTAAAAATAATAATAATTCAGCGTACTCTAGTAAATTATGTTTAAAGGCTGCTTCAACGACATGGGGAATTGAATTTGACTGGTAGTACCAAGCAATCAGGCTCCAAATAATGCCTGCAGTGATCACGACAGGTTTAGATTTGCGCAGGTCAATAAACTCTTCAGCCATCACCAATAAATAGGCGATAAAGAACAAAACAAGTGCGCTAATACCGACCCAGTGTTGGGTCAGGTCTAATGGCTTAGCGTTTATTTCAGCAAAGGCTAAGCTTGAAAAGCATAACAAGCTAAATGCCGTTACAAAAATGGCATATAAGCGTTTATTCATTTAGTGGGTCAGATAGGTCATTAAGCGCGTCTTTGTTGGTTAATGCACGCAATAATTTAAAAATCTCGCGGCTACTTTTTGGTGGCTTGCTCATTGCTTGCTCTTTTTGTGCATTGCGAATGAGTGTGCGTAGTTGCTGAATATCTAAGGGGCCAATGTGCGGATATTGCGCAATAAATTCATTCATCACATTGGTATCCCCTATCATGCGGTCACGCCAGCGCTCTAAGCCGTGAAAATAGGCATTTTCTGCGGTGTGTTTACCATCCCATTTAGCGATCTGTTCTTCAATTGGCGCGGTGTCTATGTCGCGCATTAATCTACCTAAATATTGTTTATGGCGGCGTATTGCACCATTGGCCGTGATTTTTTTGTTTTCTAAAACGGCTTCTAGTAATGCTTCGGGTAAAGCTAATTTAACCAATTTTTCTTTTGAAAGCTCACATAAGCGCACACCTAAAGCTTGCTGTTCGTCCGCTTCGGCTTTAAGCTTAGTTTTACTGATGGGTAAATCAAGCACTAAATTGGCATCAATAAAATCAGCGTCTTTAGTCGAATTTTTAGGTTTTACAGTGAATGGCGGTTTCATAGTGCGGTATTATAGCAGTCTTAAAGCACACATATTGATAGTAGAAAGCGTTATGGCAAAGTCAGCATTAAGTTATACCTTAGATGAAATTAAACAAATGTCGCAAGATGTGTTAAAAACGGCCAAGAAACACGGTGCAAGCGCCGCAGAAGCTGATGTTAGTTTGAGCATAGGGCAAAATGTGTCTGTGCGTTTAGGTGAGACAGAGACGATAGAATATAACCGCGATAAAGGCATGTCAGTTACCGTATATTTCGGGCAACAAAAAGGCAGTGCTAGCACATCAGATTTAAACACTCAAGCCATCACTGATACAGTAGCCGCTGCTTGCAATATTGCTAAATACACCGCAAAAGATGCATTTTGTGGCTTGGCCGATGCCACTTTAATGGCAACTAATATCCTAGATTTAGATTTGCATCATCCTTGGCACATTTCTGTAGATGAAGCACTAGCGATCGCAAAAGAAATTGAAGCTGCGGCTTTGGCCGTGGACAAACGAGTCACCAACTCAGAAGGCGCCAGTGTTTCAACGGGGGAAAGTTGCTTTGCCTACAGCAATAGCCATGGATTTACAGGCGGTTATGCCAGCTCACGGCATGGCATGAGTTGTGCAGTAATCGCGGAAGATAATCATGCCATGCAGCGTGACTATTGGTATAGCACCGCGCGAGCTGCTCAAGATTTAGATAGCCCTTTAAGTATAGGAAGCAAAGCGGGCGAACGCGCTGCGCGCCGCTTAAACCCACGTAAAATCAGTACTTGCCAAGTACCCGTTCTTTTTGAAGCACCGCTAGCAAGTGGCTTGATTTCTTCGCTAGTATCAGCTATTTCAGGGGGTAGTTTGTATCGAAAATCGTCTTTTTTATTAGATAGTTTAGGTCAGCAAATTGCCTCACCGTTACTGAGTATTGTTGAAGACCCGTGGATTAAAAAAGGGTTGGCGAGTAGCCCTTTTGATAATGAAGGGGTTGCTACCAGTAAACGCCAATTGGTGAAAGATGGTGTGCTACAAGGCTATATGCTTGGCAGTTACTCCGCGCGTAAATTGGGTATGCAGACCACGGGCAATGCGGGAGGTAATCATAATTTATTGGTGCAATCTGGCGAGGTTGATTTTTTAGGCTTGCTAAAACAGATGGGGACGGGCTTACTGGTGACAGAGTTGTTAGGTCAAGGAATGAACATGGTCACTGGTGATTACTCGCGCGGTGCAGCGGGTTTTTGGGTGGAAAATGGCGTGATTGTTCACCCTGTAGAAGAAATTACAATAGCGAGTAATATGGTGGATATGCTTAAAGGCATTCTAGCAATTGGCAATGATGTATTAGTGCAGGGTTCAAAACAAGTTGGCTCGATACTTATTGATCGAATGACAGTAGCGGCAGAGTAGATTCGTTATAAAATCATGGGTGTAAGTCCATAGTTGTAAGTCCATAGGTATAAAAGTAAAAGCCCCGAAAATTCGGGGCTTTTACTTTTATTGAGACACTTAATTTGTTTCTACGGCTGGCGGCACTTCAATTGGTGGTGTTTCAGCTGGCGCGGCTTCTGGAGACGTTGGCTCCACAGGGGTTACTTCTTTGGGTGTCACTTCCACAGGTGCAGTAGCGGGCACATCATCTTCATAAAACTCATCGTCAATTACATTTTTCTTAGCAACGTTATCTTTCACTAGATTTTCACGTTTTTGCAAATAAGCATCTCGCGTAAATGCGTAGGGGTCTAAAGATGCCTCATCCACTAAATCACTCGCAGTGAGCAACTCTGTACGTTTATCTATAAATTGTGCTAAACGTAATTGATTCGCTAAACGAATTTGGCCAATATTTCTTGGGTATTGTAGTGGATCTGTCACCAATGTATCTACCGCAAAACCAGTCGCATCACGTAAACTAGATGGGCCAATAAAAGGTAGCACTAAATAAGCGCCACTGCCTACTCCCCAAAATCCAAGTGTTTGACCAAAGTCTTCTTTATGTAAGGCGATGTTGTCTTTACCTGCAAGATCAATTAAACCCGCTAAGCCAAACGTACTGTTAATTACAAAACGGCCAGTATCAGTAAAAGCGTTAGCAAATTTAAATTGGAGTAAGTCATTAACGACTGTGGTAATAGACCCTAAATTGGTAAAGAAATTATTAATACCAATGCGAATAGGGGTGGGCGTTATTGCTTTATAGGCTTTAGCCACAGGTTTAATGACAGCTTTGTCAGTGACATCGTTAAATTTATAAACGCCACGGTTAAGACCCTCAAGCGGGTCTTTGTTTGCCTGTGTTGCGCAACCTGATAACGCGGAAGTAGCTAGAAGGCTTCCTACGATGAGGTATGTTTTATAATTTTTAATGTTCATTTGCATTTAGATCCCCAGTGTTGATTTTAACCACATTGCTTATTATTATTGGTCGTGAATTTTTACAATGATTAACGAAAAAATCAGCTATAACTTTAACTTAGCCAGCTGAAATTGTCTAGTTTTTTGATGGCCCGTTTGGGGGCAAGTTTTGGCGGTTATTTGTGGGCTTCAAATTAATATATATTGCCTAGGCAAAAAGCAGTCCGCATAATAACAAAGCCGCTACGATGACTTTAGCTCACTTCAAATAAATGCTCATACGCTCAGTAGTGGTAAATAAATGGCGTAACCAACCAATAAAAATATTGCGATATGCGTGAGAAAATCGATAAATAAAATAATGCTAAACGCTTGTTCAGCATCTTGAGAGCAGCGACTGTTAAAAGTGACAACCACAGCCATTACAAACTCGTAAAGCGGTAAAATAAATAATAAATGACGAAATTTAACCACCAAACTAGTCAACATCGGCAAAGTGTGGCCCAAACCTGAAAATTTATTTTTAAAGTTGGGGATGATAAATTGTGCGGCTATCGCCCCGAAGAGTACAAATGAAAATAATAGCCAATATCTGATGCGTAATTTTTTGCTACGCGTTAAGTTATCATTGGCTTTTGACTGGCGATTGTTAAGCGAATTTTGCATGGTCAGTTTGACTAATTTTAATGTTCATTAAGGCAGGGATTTGTATTGATTATAACCAAATTTGTACAGGGCATAAAAAATGAATTCATTATCCAAAAACGCCCGAGAGATTTTTTCGCCTCTGCAAGCCGCATTATAGGCGGCTTGCAGAGCATCGAAATAAGATGGACTTAAAAATACGTTCATTTACAGATTTTTAATCTATATTTCCAAGACTAAATGCACGGTGATTTTATCTGATATAACGCTAACGCTTTTTCACGTTGCACTGCATGTGTGACGATGGGCATTGGGTAATCTTGGCCTAGTTTTAACCCCAGTGAGAGCAATCGTATGGGCGTAATTTGCCAAGGCGCATGAATTTCTTGGTCATCGCAACTGGCTAGTTCTGGCACGTATTTGCGAATAAATTTGCCTTGCGGGTCAAATTTTTCACTTTGTGTGATGGGGTTAAAAATACGGAACCACGGCTGCGCATCGCAGCCAGTACTGGCGGCCCATTGCCAGCCACCATTGTTAGCAGATAAGTCAAAATCAATTAGGTGCTGCGCAAAATACTGCTCGCCCCAGCGCCAATCGACCAGTAAATCTTTCACCAAAAAACTAGCGGCGATCATACGCAAACGATTATGCATAAAGCCCGTGGTGTTAAGCTGACGCATGGCGGCATCTACCAGAGGATAACCCGTTTTGCCTGCACACCAAGCATGATAATCATCGATGTTATTGGGAAAAGGTAGCGCATTAAATTCAGGCTTGAAAGCGCTGCCATTGGCTATTTTCGGGTGATGATGCAATATTTGCGCATAAAAATCGCGCCAAATAAGCTCGTTTAACCACGTTTGCGCACCTACATGGGTACGATTGTTGGCCTGCCTTGCGCAATGTCGAACTGAAACTGTGCCAAATCGTAGATGCACCGACAAATAGGACACGCCTTTAATGGCTGGAAAGTTACGTGTACTTTGATAAGCATCCATGCGATTTTCAAAATCTTCAAACAACGCTTTGCCGCCTGCCATGCCAGTCGGCAGGCGAAGTTGGCTTAAGTTGGTGCGCTGAAAACCCAAACTTTCTAAGCTGCACAGCGGGCTAGGCGTAAGCTTTGCTAAATGTTGAATATAGCCTAGCACGGGGTAGGTTTTCAGGTAAAAATCATTGACCTTTTTTAGCCAAGCATTTTTATAGGGCGTAAACACACTGTAAGGCTTGCCAGCCAAGTTAAGCACTTCATCTTTTTCAAAAATCACATGGTCTTTGTAGGTGTGAAAATTTAATTTAGATAGGGATAGTTGCTGTTGCACAGTCGCATCGCGGCTAATTGCGCTTGGTTCAAAGTCATGGTTGCAAAACACGGCATTGACGCAGAGTTTAAGCGCAAGTTGAGGAATTTCAATAGCCGCGCTACCGTGCAGTACAATTAAGTCGCCACCTTGCGCTTGCAAAGCTGTTTTAAGCTCGCGTATGCTTTCCCAAATAAATTCTACACGGCGGTCGGCTTTGTTGGGTAGCGCATTGAGAATATCGGAATCAAATACAAAGACACAATATACTTGGGTGGACAGTTTAAGGGCATGGTAGAGCGCCGCGTGGTCAAAGTCGCGCAAATCGCGGCGAAACCAAACTAGAGTTTTTGCATACGGCATTGAAAGGTCACTTATTCTCGGTGGTAAGGATGGCCTTGATTGACCGAGTGTGCACGGTAAAGTTGCTCACATAATAAAACACGCACAAAAGCATGCGGCAAGGTGAGTCTTGATAAGCTCCATAGCCAATTTGCTTGTTGTTTAAGGCTGCTGTGCAAGCCATCAGCGCCACCGATAATAATGCTCACATCGCGCCCCAATCCTTGCCAATTTTGCATTTTTTCGGCCAGTTGTAAGGTGGTGACTTCTTGACCGCGCTCATCGCAAGCGACTAAAAAATCTTTGCCAGCCGCTTCTAAAATGCGTTTGGCTTCCGCCTCTTGCACTACGGCACTGTTTTTGCCATCGGCGCGTTTATCGGGTTTAATTTCGACGATTTCCACAGCCAGTTCTCGTGGCACGCGCTTAATATATTCAGCACAAGCGATTTCAATCCAATTGGGCATTTTGTGGCCAACGGAAATAATGCGGAGTTTCATGAGTTTATTGCGATTTTGCGTATTGAATAACGGCATCAATAGCCGCGCGCGCTTGCGGGCTGTTTTTCCAGCAGGTGGAGCGGGTTATTTGTACACCAAGCGCTAAAACATCTTGCGTATCTACTTGTGCAAGCTGTTGCAGTGATGCTAAGCCCATTTCTTCTAAGCGTGTAATAACGGTATTGCCTACCCCTTTTAGGGCTAGTAAAGCTTTGCGTTCGTCAGCAGAAAAAGCCATTGTTAGCTGGCTTTAATATGCCCACGGCGGCTTTCAGTTTCACCCCATAGCTGCTCAAGGTTATAATAGGCGCGCGTGGTTGGTATCATCAAATGCACCACGATGTCGTCTAAATCTACCAGCACCCATTCACCTTCTTTATCGCCTTCAGTGCCGCGAATGGCATAGCCTTTTTCTTTCAGTTTTTCGCGCACATTGTCGGCAATTGCTTTGCATTGGCGTGTGGAATTCGCTGAGGCAACAATCATGTAGTTGGTCATGCTAGTGAGTTTACGCACATCCATCACAGTGATGTCGAAGCCTTTAATATCTTCAATCGCATCGACGACAGCGGCTTTCATGGATTCTAAGTCAAATGGGGTTGCAGTATTGGTTTTGGTCATTTATTTTGCCTGAGTGGGAATTTTATTACTTTGGTTTTTAATGCGATTTTGTGCATCAACATAAACGAGTTGTGGCGCAAATAGATCAAGTTCCATTTCAAAGTATTGCGCATAAGTGGCAATAATTAAAATATCTTTAGGCGCGGCTTTGTGGGCCGCCGCACCGTTGACAGAAATAATACCAGAATCACGCTCGCCTAAAATGGCATAAGTGCTAAAGCGCTCGCCATTAGTCACATTGTAAATATGAATTTGCTCATATTCACGAATATTCGCCGCTTCAAGCAAGGCTTCATCAATGGCGCAGCTGCCTTCGTAATCAAGCTCACTGTGCGTGACGTGTACGCGGTGTAGCTTTGACTTAAGCATGGTTCTTTGCATGACTTTTAGGCACTTTAGTGTAAAAACGCTATTATAGAGTATCTCAATAAGAATTAAAGAAAAAAGGCATCTAATGGCAGATTTGGCAACACAAAAAAATGAAAAATGGTTTATTTTAGGCACGGCTTTACTGCAAGGCTTAGTGCTACTAATTATTAGGCTTTGGGCCGATACTTTACCCAACAAACGTCAATACTTTGATGTGATTCTTCCCCTATACGTGCTGGCGATTAGCTTGCCACTTAGCCTGATGCTACTAGCGCATCAGCCACGAAAATTGGCTTTTAGCTTAGCAGGGGCTTTTAGCTTATTAGCCGCATTTTGTGGCCTGTATTTTGGCGATATAAGTTACGTTAAAAAATTATATTACTACGGTAGTGAAGGTTTAGTTTTTCAATTTGGTTTTTGCATGGTGGTGGTATGGTTTATTTGTGTCACTTTTATTGAGCACTACTGCCAATATCAGCACTGGTTTAAACGGTACGATTCTTTATATGATTTTTCATGGCGAAATGCGGTAAAGCTCATTACAGCTAGTATTTTTACAGGTCTATTTTGGGCTGCCTTGCTTTTACTGGCAGGGCTTTTTAAAGTGTTAGGGATTAAGTTATTTGATGACATCATTAGTAGTTCTTTTTTTATCTACCCAGCCACTGCGGTAGCCGTGGGTTTGGGTTTGTCGCTTTACGACGCTAAGCAAGAAGCGCTTTCAGAATTCAAACGCGCTATTTTGCAAGTACTCGGCTGGTTATTGCCTTTAGTTAGTTTGATTTTAATTGCATTTATCTGCACCTTGCCATTTAAAGGGTTAATTGCACTTTGGAGTACGGGCTACGCCACCAGCATGTTATTAGGCTTGATTGCGCTGATGGTGTTTTTGCTTAATACAGCTTTTCAAGATGGCAAGCAAGCTCAATACCCTGCATGGTTGCTTAAATTGGCTAATTTGGCGGTATTAACCATGCCGATTTATGCTTGGTTGTGTATTTATGCCATGTATTTACGTGTGGCGCAATATGGGTGGACTGATGACCGAGTTTGGGCGGCGGGCTTTACTTTTATTGCCACGCTTTATAGTGTTGGTTATGCTTATGCGGCCATTAAATCGTTTAAGCAAACGGCTTGGATGCAAGCGATTAAGCCCGTGAATGTATTAACTGCAGTGTGCTTAGTGGTGCTTATCGGCTTAATCTATTCGCCTGTGCTTAACCCAGTTCGCATCGGGGTGCAGAGCCAGTTGGCACGCTTAAGTGATGGCAAAGTGACTGCTGATGTGTACGATTACGATTATTTGCGCTTTAGTGGTGGAAAATATGGAGATGCGGCATTGCGCGGGTTGTTGGCAGATACTAATCACCCACAAGCGAAGACGATGAAACCATTGATTGAGGAGGTATTAAAAAGTGACTATCCTGTTGGTCGAGCATATAGTGCTAAAGAGAATAAAGCGCTATCAAGAGTTTCTAATGCAGAAGCTTTACAAGCGCTGACAACAATTTACCCGAAAGGCACCCTAGTAGATAAAGCATTTTTTGATATGCTATTTCAAGAATATAAATCAGGAAAGGTCTATTTTTCTTGTTTAGATGACGCATCCATCGAAAAGAAAATGCAGGGTTGCAATGTGCTGTCAATTGACTTGAATAAAGACCATCAAGATGAATTGATGGTACTCAGTGATTACGGTGGACGGGTGTATCAAAAACAGCCGCAAGGTTGGCGTTATCTATCTGATATGCAGGTAGAGTGTTGTAATGCACTTAAGCCTGGAGAGGTATTAACTGAAGCCGAACTTGCGACAGATCTTGCGCAAGGTAAAGTCAGCGCGGCAGAACCTAAGTGGCAAGATTTAAAAATAGGCGATCAAACTTACAAAATCGTAAGATAGACAGCTAACGCAAATGCGCCTACTTTTAAATGTTGACTTCAATATTGTCAATTAAGCGCGTTTTACCTGCTTGCTTATTGCTGATTTTTGCCGCACCCAACACCACGAGTTGCTTGTCATGGCGTTGCGCGGCTTGCAAAGTGATGGCTGAGCAAATTGCAATGTAATCAACTTCCCAGCCTGTGTGGCTGAGTTGTTCGGTGGCATCTTTTTCTAGGGTAATAAAATCTTGATTGCCACTTTTTAACTGATGAATAACCCCTTGCAAAGCCATATTGAGTTGCGCCGCTTGCGCACACTGCATATCATTTAAGTAGCCATTACGTGAGCTCATGGCTAAGCCGCTGGCTTCACGCTTGGTTTCACCTGCGACAATTTCTATCGGCAAATTAAACTGTTTCACCATTTCTTTAATAATAAAAAGTTGCTGAAAATCTTTTTTACCAAACACAGCAACCGTCGGTGCCACAATATTAAATAACTTCATCACGACCGTGGCAACCCCAGAAAAATGCCCAGGGCGGGTGGCGCCACAAAGCGTATTGGCTATCGGCGGTGGTGTAATGCTCATGCTTTGATTAAGATTGTTACCATCAGACGGATTTTCTGTCATTTGGGGGTACATTTCAGCGACCGTGGGTGCAAACACAATATTAACCCCTGCTGTGCTCAGCATTTCACAATCAGCTTCTAAGGTGCGTGGGTAGCTACCAAAATCTTCATTCACCCCAAATTGTAGCGGGTTAACAAAGATGCTCACGACAACACATTGTGCGTGCTGTTTAGCGACGTTAACCAGCGCAATATGCCCTGCATGTAAGTTGCCCATGGTTGGCACACAGCCAATGCTGGTTTGTTGTTTTAGGGCGGCGCGTAACTCAGTTACGGTGTGAATAATTTGCATGACGATATTTTAGCACTGGCACATTTTATTGCCGTTAAAAAATCACTCAATAATACTTAAAATATTAGGTTTTTTAAGGCACATTGTTAGACCGCCGCTGCAAGCGGCCTAGAATGCGGCTTCCAGAGGCATAAAAATCGCTCGGGAGAATATGTTAAGGATTAATAGCTGTGTTCGGCGGTCGGAAACGTTTTATTTTTGACTGCTTGCACGTAATTTTCAACAGCGATTTGTACGCTATTGGTCTCTTTTAAAAAGTTACGCACAAAACGGGGTGATTTGTGTTGGTCAACGGGCTTGTTGGCAGAGCCCGTGTATATGCCAAGCAAGTCCTGTATCACCAATACTTGCCCGCTGCAATCTATCCCAGCACCGATGCCGATGGTGGGTGCACTAATGCTTTCAGTGATTTTTTTCGCCAGTGTTGCAGGTACCATTTCAAGTAAAACAAAACTCACGCCCGCATCACTCATGGCTTTTGCATCGTTTAAAATTTGCTCGGCAGACTCTTCAGTTTTACCTTGAATTTTATAGCCACCTAATTGGTTCACCGATTGCGGTGTAAAGCCTAAATGTGCACAGACTGGCACACCATGCGCCACCAAATAACGTGCGGTTTCAACACGTTTTCCGCCACCTTCAAACTTTACCAAATGCGCGCCAGATTTAATCAGCCATTGTGCATTAGTCAGCGCGGCTTGGTGATCGTGTTCATAACTGCCCAGCGGCATATCGGCCATAATAATGGTGTTGGGTGCGCCTGTAGCCACACTTTTGGTATGATAGGTCATGTGGTGCATGCTGACATTAAGCGTATTTTCTGCACCTTGCAACACCATGCCAAGTGAGTCGCCCACTAGCAACATATCTACCTTGGCAATTTCCATCAGTTTGGCAAAGGTTGCATCGTAGCAAGTGAGCATGGCAATTTTTTCGCCATTTTTTGCTTGCTGAATAAGGGTTTGGAGACTAGTCAAAATTAGGATTAAAAAATTCGCGCTGGCTTTTTATTTTTGAAATACGGTCAATCAATAAATCCAACGCGTCGGGGTTTTTTAAAATATTGAGTTTTTCGTTATTCACAATCAGTACGCGTGAGCCATCGTAGTGGTGAAAAAACTCGCTATATGCGGCTGCTAAGCGCTCTAGATATTCGCGCGGTAATTCTTGCTCATAATGCACATTGCGCTCTTCAATACGCGCCGCTAAGGCCTCTACTGGCGTTTGCAAATAAATCACCAAATCTGGCTTAGGCGCATTTAAGTGCAAATGCGTATAAATTTGGTGGTAAAGCGCATATTCTTCGTCGTCTAAATTAAGGCGCGCAAACAGTGCATCTTTTTCTAAAAAAAAGTCTGCCACAATCGGCTTGGCAAACATATCACGCTGGCTTAAATCTTTGATTTGGTTTGCCCGTTGAAATAAAAAAAACAACTGTGTAGGCAGCGCGTAACGTTGAACATCTTGGTAAAAACGCGACAAAAATGGATTTTCCTCAGCTTTTTCAGATAAGTAATCCACTGGAAAACGGTCAGCCAGCATTTTAGCCAATGTGGTTTTACCACTGCCAATCGGGCCTTCAACAACAATGTATGGAAATTGATTAAATATGCTCATGTTGTGTTATTTTCTAGTTTTTGAATACCCGCTAAAAGGCTAGGTGTCATTAATGTTGCTATTTTGCCATGATTTGGCAAAATTAGTTGTGGTGCAATTTCAAATAATGGTAATAAAACAAATCCACGTAAGTGCATGCGCGGGTGCGGCAGTGTGAGTTCAGCAGTGTTTTGCACGATATTTTCATATAGCAATAAGTCGCAATCCAGCACACGTGGCGCATTAATATAAGGTCGTTCGCGGCCAGCAGCATCTTCAATGGCGTGAATTGCTTGCAGTAAAGCTTCAGGCGTTAGCGTAGTTTCAACTTCTGCCACGGCATTAATAAAGTCGGGCACAGGCGCGGTTGACACTTGCGGGCAATCTATTGGCGCTGTTTTATATAAGGCAGATTTTTTAACCAAACGGGTGTTAGCCATTTGCGCTAGGGCCGAAAAGGCTTGGTTTACCTGCATAATAGGGTTGGCTAAATTACTGCCAAGGGCGATAAATGCTTGCTTCATGGGTTTTCTGCGGTTGGCTCAGCTTTATTAGCGGCAGGTTTTTTGCGATTTCTTTTTTTTCGTTTTTTAGGGCTGATATCGGGCTGCAGCATGGCTGCACGGGCTTCGCCATCTGCATTGGCAAAGCTTGTCCACCATTCGCCTAACTCAATTGGCTGCTCACCAGACTCACAACGCAAGAGCAGAAAGTCATATCCTGCGCGGTAGCGTGGGTGGGTGAGCAAGCCAAATGGGCGTTTGCCAGCGCGTTGCTCAAAGCGTGGCTGCATTGCCCAAATTTCTTTCATGGTGGCGGTGTAGCGGTTGTGTATGGCTAGTTTTTCGGCTTGCGTGGCAATCACCTCATTCATCGCCATGTAAAGGGCAGGAATAAGCGGAGCTTCATTTTGATAGGTTTGCCATGCGGCAAGTACTTCATGCCAAAGTAAAGCGGCAAATAAAAAGCTCGGGTTAGAGGACTTACCTTGGCTAATGCGGTCGTCAGTATTTTTTAACGCGAGCATGACAAAACGCTCACCTAATGGCTGCTCTAGCACCACATCCAGCATCGGTAATAAGCCGTGGTGTAAATGTTGCGCTCGTAATGCGTTAATGCTTTCAACCGCATGGCCTGATAAAAATAGTTTTAACATTTCATCAAACAAGCGGCTGGGCGGCACGTCTTGCAATAAATTCGCCAGTTTTAGAATAGGCGCTTGGGTGTTGGGCTCAATTTTTAAGCCTAATTTGGCTGAAAGCCGCACGGCACGCAACATACGCACGGGGTCTTCTTGATAGCGCGTGGTGGGGTTGCCTATCATGCGTAAAATACGCGCATTGATATCGGCTACGCCATTGTGAAAATCGAGTACTTCATTTTTGCTAGGGTTGTAATATAAAGCGTTAGCGGTAAAGTCGCGACGCGTGGCGTCTTCTTCAATGTTGCCAAATATGTTGTCACGCAAAATGCGGCCGCTATCGTTAGTTTGCGCATCGCCTTCAGCTAGATGATGGCCGCGAAAGGTAGAAACCTCAATAGTTTCACTGCCCCACATCACATGCACTAAGCGAAATCTGCGCCCAATAATGCGGGAGCGCTTAAATATGCGATTTACTTCTTCTGGCGTGGCATTGGTGGCAATATCAAAATCTTTAGGTTTAACATTTAGCAATAAATCGCGCACCGCACCGCCAACAATATACGCTTCAAAGTCCGCTTTTTGTAGGCCATCGCAGGTTTTAAGCGCCGCTTGGCTAATCAAGCCTTGGTCGATTTTATGTGATTTGGCTAAGAATCTTTTAGCAGAAATAGATGCTGAATCATCTGCATTGTTAATGGCAATTTGCGCTTTTGTGCGCTTAGTGAATACTTTTTGTAAGAATTTCTTAATCATGATGGTTAATAGTTTCGTTGACTTGCTTCGTAGACTAACTGCATAGACTCGTGCTAAATTCTTGGTGAGATGTAACTGCCTAATTATTTTCTTATATAATCTACGCATTATAAATCATAAGCAAATTCTTGATGCTTGAGTTTAAGCCTAATTCTAATCATCTAGCACAATCACAAGTTGCCATTGGCGTATTTGACTCTGGCGTTGGCGGTATTTCGGTATTACAACATATTCATGCGCTACTTCCACATGAAAATTTGATCTATGTGGCCGATAGCAAAAATGCGCCTTACGGCAACAAAACGCCCGCTGAAATTACGCAAAGATGCTTTGCCTTAGCTGATTTTTTAATTGCCAAGAATGTAAAAGCCCTAGTAGTAGCTTGTAACACCGCTACCGCCGCTGCGATTGATGCACTTCGTGAGCATTATGCAATCCCCATTATTGGTATGGAACCCGCCGTAAAACCCGCCGCTGAAGCCAGTAAAAATGGCATTGTTGGCGTGCTGGCCACCACAGGTACACTTAAAAGCGCGCAGTTTGCTGCATTGTTAGAAAGCTATGGGCGTAATGTAAAAGTGGTGACGCAAGCGTGTGTGGGCTTGGTAGAGTGCGTTGAAAGGGGTGAGCTAAATACCCCCAACACAAAAGCGCTGATTCGTCAGTACTGTGTGCCATTACTGACTGAAGGCGCTGATACCATTGTGCTAGGCTGTACGCATTATCCGTTTGTACGAGAAGCGATTAGCGAAATTGTAGGTAAAAGTATTAGCTTAATTGATACGGGTGCAGCCGTGGCGAAGCAGCTGAAACGCCAATTGGCAGAAAGTCAGTTGTTAATGACTGAGACTCAGTTAGCTGACGTAACATTTTGGACAAATAGTGAAGCATCGCATGCCAGGCAAGTAATTGAGGCACTGTGGGGTAAAAGCACTAATGTTAATCAATTTTAGTGTGCATTATTTTTCTACATCAATTACGTTAATTCATTCCGAGAGAAAATTACTGCCCAGCGAGCCTTTATTTGTAAGGCTTCCAAACCTACGCCAAACAAGATACGCTTAAAAAACCATTGTAAATGAATTAAAATGTTTTTATTAAGCCCTTGGAAAAGGTCGAAATTATTTGCGTAAATTGGTTGCTGGGGTGTGAAAAAACCCAACCAAGTGCGCCGCAATTAAGGGCTACCGTCATCCAAAATATGATTTGAAAAGATTGCTTTTTAGATTTGTGACTTAATAATTTTTGCGCTGTTAACGCGCCTGGCCAACCGCCGACTAATGCTAATAAATGTAATGAATTTTCTGCTGTACGCCATTCATTATTTTTAGCAGCTGATTTGTCTCGGTAATACATGATAAATGCGATGGCACTGGCCGTTAAATATAACCAAAGTATAATTGGCGCTAATTTGCCAATGAAAACTGAAATGCCAACGAAAGCGAGAAAGACTGCACTGATCAGTAGGGAAATATGACCATATGCAACAGAATTGGACGCTGAAGATGGCTTTGCGGCAAAGGCTACAATTTCAGCTTGTTGGCGGCCTTTATCATCAGTTTTAATTGCATAAGTAACGATATCTCCGTCAGTCGGTCGTCGGAGACCTTTAGAAAAAGATTTAATGTGAACAAAAATTCCTTTTCCACCGCCGTTTGGATTGATGAACCCAAAGCCTTGGTCATCTTTCCAGTGCGTTATTTTTCCTTGGTAGCGCGATTTGGTTTAATCTGCTGAAAATACTAATGGTGCTTAACGTGTTCACCCGCTTTAAGCTTATATTTGGTGCCGCAATAAGGGCATGATACTTTGCCAGTATCGGTAATATCTAAAAACACCCTTGGGTGCGATGACCACAGTGCAACCTCAGTAGTGGGGCAGTGGAGTGGTAAATCTTTGGCGGTGACTTCAATTTCTTTTATGTTAGACATTTATTATTTTCCTTCAAACAGTCATTGCGTGCGTGTAGGCGCACAATGACAAGTGTTTAAACCATTGTTAACCAATGCGCATGTTTGGCTGATTTACCTTTAACCACATCAAAGTACAAGCTTTGTAGTTTTTCAGTGATTTCACCGCGCGTTCCCGTGCCAATTGCGCGGTTATCTAGCTCACGAATTGGCGTCACTTCTGCCGCAGTGCCTGTGAAAAAGGCTTCATCGGCGCCATATACTTCATCGCGCGTAATACGTTTTTCAATCACTTCAATGCCGAGCTCTTTGGCTAAGGTGACTATGGTGTCACGAGTAATACCTTCTAATGCGCTGGTTAAATCTGGTGTGTAGAGCTTGCCATTACGTACAATGAACACGTTTTCGCCAGAACCTTCCGCCACAAAGCCGTCAACATCTAATAGCAACGCCTCTTGGTAGCCATCTTGCGCGGCTTCTTGGTGCGCTAATATGCTGTTCATATAGTTACCATTGGCTTTGGCTTTACACATGGTAATGTTCACATGGTGGCGTGCAAAGGATGAAGTTTTTACACGAATGCCTTTGGTGATGGCTTCTTCTCCCATATAAGCGCCCCAGCTCCACGCAGCGCAAATCACGTGTGTGCTTAAGGTTTTAGCGGCAATACCCATCGCCTCTGCTCCGTAAAATGCCATGGGGCGAATATAGGCAGATTCTAAATTATTTTCACGCACGGCAGCACGCTGTGCTTCGCTAATGGTGGCTTTATCAAATGGCATTTTCATGCCTAAAATGTGTGCGCTGCGAAACAAGCGGCCAGTATGGTCTTGCAAGCGAAAAATAGCGGTGCCTTGATCGGTTTTATATGCGCGAACACCTTCAAACACGCCCATGCCATAATGCAAGGTGTGAGTTAACACGTGGGTAGTGGCGTCGCGCCAGTTGACCATTTTGCCGTCGTACCAAATAACGCCATCGCGGTCTGCCATTGAGGTTGGAATTGCCATGTTATTGCCTTTAAACAAACTTATATTATTAAAGCCTCTATTGTAAACTAAAGGGCAGGGGAGTTTGTACGTGTTAAAATAAAATGGTTAAGATTTTTTAAGGATATTCACCATGCGTAAGCTAATGTTGTTGGTTTTAATGGTATTTTTAGCGGCTTGCAGCCCTGCTGCTGATAAAAATCAGAAGTTGGCTGGCTTTGTGGGAGAAGATATTACGGGCGCAGATTTTGCCAAACCATTAACATTAACTGACCACACAGGTAAGCCGCGCACTATGAGCAATTTTAAAGGTAAAGTAGTTGTCATGTTTTTTGGCTATACGCATTGCCCAGACGTATGCCCCACCACGATGAGCGATTTAAAACAAACCATGAAATTGCTGGGTGATAAAGCCAATGAAGTGCAAGTACTGTTTATTACGGTTGACCCTGAGCGTGATACGCAAGCCGTATTAGCGCAATTTGTGCCCTATTTTGACCAACGATTTCTAGGCTTGCGCGGTAATGAAAAAGAGACCAATGACACCTTAGCGAATTTTAAAGTTTATCATGCCAAAGTGGATGAAAAGTCAGATGGTAGCTATAGCGTAGATCATAGTGCGGGCATGTATGTGTATGATAAAAATGGAAAAATTAAACTTTATATGCAATATGGCCAAAAGCCTGCTGATATCGCCAAGGATTTAGAAAAACTTTTATAGGTTTTTTATACAATTTTTTGTTAGATAAAGCCTAGTAAAAAAGGGACTAAAAAGTCCCTTTTTCTAAACTTAAACAACGTGCTTATTAAATCTTAGTTTGCAGGTGGAGGACCAAAGCGATTATCGCCAGGTGTACCAGGAATTACTGAAAGATATAAGTTGTAAAATGGAATTAATAAAAACCAACCGCTTTTATCTACATCGTGCATACGGCGAACGCCCGCCGCAAGTTGTGGTAAAAGCACGCCAAGTGACAAAATGCCAGCAAGCATCGCAAATATACTACTACCTGTAATGCCAGAAAGCGTTGTCAAGGCAATATATATTAGCAAGAAGGCTAAATAAAACCACCAGTATTCTGAACGTGTTGCACGGCCTTTAAAATCTACATACTTGCTTAAGCAAGTTTTAACTGAATCTACAAAAGTCATTTGTTACTCCCTAATTTTGTTTGAAAATTATATTTAATTGAACCACAATGAGTCGCAGGCGACAATTTAACACGAATTTACAGAAATGTGAAATTTAGTGATGAATTGTTATAAATTTCAATTGCTTGCACTTGAAAATACAGTCAGGTAAAGTTAGCTATTTTTCGTTAAAAATTCACGGATGATTTAACCCCTAAGGTGACTATTTTGTGGTGATATTTAAATACGATGAAGCTGAGGCGATAATACTTTTAATTCTTTTTCAGCCAGTTTGTAATGCGGAAATAAGCGCTCTACGACGCTCCAAAATTTAGCTGAATGGTTCATTTGCTTTAAATGCGCTAACTCATGGCAAATCACATAATTAATAATATGAGGTGGTGCTTGCAGTAAACGCCAATTAAGGCGGATTTCACCTCGGCTATTGCAACTACCCCAGCGTGTCCGTGCGCTTGAGAGTATTATTGGTGGCGTCGCAACGCCGAGTTTTGCAGCAAAAACTTCTAAACGGCGGCTAAAATCTAACAAGGCTTGTTTTTTATACCACGCAATCACTTTGCGGCAGGTGAGCGTTTGGTTTTGCGGGTCTGGTTGCGCGATAGTCAACTGGCTTTGCTCAGTTACAGCAGCTTTGTTGGTGCTACATTGGGTGACCGTTAATTGAATGGCATTGCCCAAAAATAGTAAATGTTCACCATCAAGCCATACCATTTCTGGCATTTTGTTTGCTTCACGCGCTTGCAGTTTACTTAAAATCCAATGTGATTTTTCTAATAAAATCTGGTTGATTTGCGCATCAAAAATACGCTTTGGTGCGTGTACAACCAAGCCATCCGCGGTAATTTTTAGGCCGATGGTGCGGCGTGAGCGGCGCTCCAGTAAATACGAAATAGTTTCGCCGTTGGGCAGTTTAAGGGTTAAGTGAGCCATTTAAATTGTTGTTTAACTTGCCGTTGCTTAACTACTTTGAGGCAGTATTTGAGGCAGTAGCAGCATTTCACTTTCAATCCATTCTTCTACGCGTTTATTCACTTCATCTGGTTTCAAGCCTGCGGCTTCAATGGGTTTTCCGATGCTCACGGTAATGGTGCCAGCTTGCTTGATAAAGGCGTTTTTGCGCCAAAATAATCCAGCATTATGCGCGACGGGGGAGACGGTGGCTTTTGATTGCGAAGCCAACCATGCGCCGCCTATATGATATTTGCCACGCTTACCAGGTTCAATGCGCGTACCTTCAGGAAATATCACCACCCAAAGCCCACGTGCGAGCCTGTCTTTACCATGTTTTACCAGTTGTTTTAGCGCATCACGCCCACCTGCACGGTTGATAGGAATCGCTGACATCGCCACCCAAGCCCAACCAATAAATGGAATAAGTAATAATTCGCGTTTGAGCACCCAAATTTGCGGTGGAAAAATCAGCTGTAAGGCGATGGTTTCCCACGCGGATTGGTGTTTGCAAAGAATGATGGAGGGATGGTCAGGGATATTTTCGCGCCCACGCACTTCAAAGCCTAAGTTGCAAGTGAGTTTTAACCAAAATAGCGCACATTTTGCCCAATAACTGCCCATACGTGAGCGCGTGATATTGTTGAGTGGAAACATCAAAATCACCAATAAGGCAAATATTGGCGTGATGATCAACATACCTAAATAAAATAACAATGCACGCAAGCGCAAAATAATAGTTTGCATTAACTATTAGCCTCAATAATTTTTTGCACGGCCTCAGCCAAATCAGCGCAAACCCAAGTGTTTGCTGGTATTTTGCCGCTGCTCAGTGTTTCTTCACCTTTGCCAGTTTTAACCAAAATGGGCTGGCAACCTGCACTGGCAAAAGCTTGTAAATCACGCAGTGCATCACCCACGGCGGGCACATTTTTTAACTCAATTGAAAAACGTTTGCCAATTTCTTCTATCATGCCTGTGTCGGGTTTGCGGCAATGGCAATGTTCATCTGCCAAGTGCGGGCAATAGAATACGGCATCAATACGCCCACCCAATGCCGCTAATTCGCGGTTCATTTTGTCGTGAATGGCATTGAGTGTTGCCATATCAAATAAACCACGGCTAATGCCCGATTGATTGGTGGCAATGGCTACGCGAAAACCCGATTGATTGAGTAAGGCAATGGCCTCAAGGCTATCTGGAATAGCAACCCACTCTTGCGGGTTTTTGATGAAATTTGTAGAATCTTGGTTAATGACGCCATCGCGATCAAGAATTACGAGTTTCATATCATTAAACCTCTGTCATTCCCGCGCAAGCGGGCATCCATATTGTATTTAAATACAAATAAGTCAAAACCAAATGGATTCCCGCTTGCGCGGGAATGACGGAGCGTGAGCATTTGGGGGTTAGCTCGCCAACTTAGATAAATCGGCCACACGGTTCATGGTTTGGTGCAAAGAGGCTAACAAAGCTAGGCGATTGGCTTTCAGTGCTGGGTCGTCTGCATTTACCATCACGTTGTCAAAAAAAGCATCCACTGGGGCTTTAAGGGCAGCCAAGGCTTGTAGTGAGGCGGTGTAATCGCCAGCTTCAAACAGCTTATCTGCATTAGGTTTGACGGTGTTTAATGCTTTGTTTAGTGCAATTTCTGCGGACTCTTGCAATAAGTTTTCAGCTATGGTCGGCGCTACTTCACCTTCTACTTTTTTAAGGATATTGCCTACGCGTTTGTTGGCAGCAGCAAGCGCGGGGGCTTCAGGTAGATTGGCAAAACTACGCACTGCCTCTAAGCGTTTAGGCACTTCGCTGAGTAAATCTGGCGCGAGTGATAGCACTGCATCTACCTCTTGAGAGCTTACACCTTGGTCACGTAGGTTGACGCTTAATCTGTCCATACAAAATGCACTTATTGCATTAGTAGCGCTTACGTCACCCGTAAACTGTTTAAATGCAGTTTGAAATAATTGATTAAATGAAAGTGGTAATTTTGCATCAATGAGCATACGAATAATACCAAGGGCTTGACGCCTTAACCCATACGGGTCTTTGTCCCCCGTTGGTTTTTCACCAATGCTAAATAAGCCCACAAGTGTTTCTAGTTTATCTGCTAACGCTACGCAAATACCCACTTGGTTACGAGGCAGTTCATCGCCCGCAAAACGTGGTTTATAATGGTCTTCAATGGCAAATGCTACATCGTTATCTAAGCCTTCATGCTGCGCATAATAGCGCCCCATAATACCTTGCAACTCAGGAAACTCGCCAACCATATCGGTCACTAAATCGGCTTTTGAAAGTCGCGCGGCAAGCTCAGCTTTTTCAACCAGCTCGGCATCACCAATTAGCTTGGCAAGCTGGCCCGCAATTTTTACCACACGAGCATTGCGTTCCCCTTGACTGCCCAATTTGTTGTGATAAACCACTTTGTTTAAGCCTGCGATGCGGCTTTCAAGCGTCTTTTTACGGTCTTGGTCAAAGAAAAATTTTGCATCTGCTAAGCGTGGGCGCACCACGCGCTCGTTACCGCCAATGACTGCGCTTGGGTCGGCTGGGTTAATGTTAGAAACAATCAAAAATTTGTTGGTGAGCTTGTTGTTTGCGTCTAATAGCGGAAAGTATTTTTGATTCGCTTTCATGGTCAAAATCAAACACTCTTGCGGTACTTCTAAAAACTCTGCTTCAAATTGGCCCAGCAATACGTTGGGTAATTCAACCAATGAATTCACTTCGTCTAGCAACGCTTCATCATCAATCGGTTTGAGATTTACTTTCGCTGCTGCCGCATTCAATTGGTGCACAATCTCTGCAAGGCGCGCATCATAATTTGCAATCACTGCGCCTTCGGTTTTTAATTGTTCGGCGTAGCTATCGGCATTTTTAATGGTGATGACAGCTTGTTTAGCCTCAAAGCGGTGGCCACTGGTGATGTTGCTAGCGGTTAAACCCAGCGTAGTCACGGGCACAACCTCACTGCCGTGCAAAGCAATTAAACTATGTGCAGGGCGAACAAAGTTAACGTTGCTCCAGCCATCGGCAAGCTGATACGTCATCACTTTTGGAATGGGCAATTTTGCTAATGTTTCCTCAATGGCTTTTTGCAAACCATCCAGTAAAGTGGCGCCTGTTTGCGTTACTTCTATAAACAAAGCTTCGTTTTTACCATCCATTTGCTTAGTGAGTTGTGAAACCGCCGCTTCGGTGAGCCCTAAGCCTTGCAAGCGTTTAATTAGTGCGGGTGTGGCTTTGCCGTTTGCGTCTAAGCCCACGCTCACTGGCATGAGTTTTTGTGAAAGTTGTTTATCTGCAGCTTGTGCTGATACTGCAGTGATATGGGTGGCTAAACGGCGCGGTGTTGCAAATGATGCTACAACTGCATTTTCAGGCGCAAGGCCTTGCGCTTTGAGTAATTCAAACAAAGTGCCGCTAAAGGCTTCACCTAGTTTCTTTAGGGCTTTGGGTGGCAGCTCTTCAACCAATAATTCTACAAGTAAGTTTTGCGTTGCCATTATGCTGCTTTCTTTTCTTTTTCTGTCTTTTCTTTACTCAGCTTTTCTAGCGTTTCATCAGCCCAAGTTTTAGGCGCAAGTGGAAAGCCTAATCGCGCGCGGCTATCTAAATAGCTAGCCGCTACAGCGCGGGCTAAATTGCGAACTTTACCAATATAAGTGGCGCGTTCAGTGACGCTAATCGCACCGCGCGCATCGAGTAAATTAAACGTATGCGCGGCTTTTAGCACTTGTTCATAAGCGGGCAGGGCTAATTTTGCATCGATCAAATGCAGGGCTTGTTTTTCATGCGCGCTAAAGGCAATAAATAGAAAATCAGCATCAGAATGCTCGAAATTATAGGTCGATTGTTCCACTTCATTTTGATGAAATACGTCGCCGTATTTAACATTTTCGCTGTATTGTAAATCGTAAACGCTATCCACACCTTGTAAATACATCGCTAAGCGTTCTAAGCCGTAAGTGATTTCGCCCGTAATCGGCTTGCAATCAATGCCGCCCACTTGTTGAAAATAGGTGAATTGCGTCACTTCCATACCGTTAAGCCAAACTTCCCAACCTAAGCCCCATGCGCCTAGCGTAGGGTTTTCCCAGTCGTCTTCCACAAAGCGGATATCATTTTGTTTGAGGTCAAAGCCGAGCGCTTCAAGCGAGCCTAAGTACAGTTCCAAGATGTTGGCAGGGGCAGGTTTGAGTACTACTTGAAATTGGTAGTAATGTTGCAAACGGTTTGGGTTTTCGCCATAGCGGCCATCTTTTGGGCGGCGGCTGGGCTGCACATAGGCGGCTTTCCAAGGCTCTGGACCGAGCGAGCGCAAAAATGTAGCAGTGTGCGAAGTGCCTGCACCCACTTCCATATCGTATGGTTGCAGTAAGGCGCAGCCTTGGTTATCCCAATATTCTTGGAGTTTTAAAATAATTTGCTGAAAGGTGAGCGCCATGTAAGTAAATCAAAAAACTAAAAGTAGCATTTTACCATTAGAAGCGTGGTTTTCGCAGGGCTTATGACGTGTGGATTTTAAATGATGTTTGCTGGATTTTTTGAGGTGAAAATAGCGGGTTAAAAATGGTATAAAAGTACTATTTTTACGCACATCTTATTTCGATGCTCTGCAAGCCGCCTAGAATGAGGCTGCCAGAGCATTTATTTTCTCTCGTATAAATAATGTGCTTGAGCACCTATATTCTACGGGCATGACTCTTGCGCTTACCTGGAGGATTTTAGCCACACTTTTTTCTTCAAAATAATGGCAAAAATAGCGCCAAAACTAAAAATGATAAAGGGCCAGTTGCCCCAACGCACATATGGTGTGCTGCCTGTAAAGTTTTGCGCTGAGGTATTCAGGGTGGTTTGGCTAAAATGGGGTACCTGACCAAACACCTCACCATGTTGGTCAATAGCCGCAGTTGCACCTGTATTGGTGGCGCGCAGCATCACACGGCCCGTTTCTAGCGCGCGGGCTTGGCTAAATTGCATGTGTTGATCTGCCGCAAACGAGTTGCCGTACCATGCGTCGTTACTAATGTTCACTAAAAGAGTCGCTTGCGGTAATTGGCGAATAATTTCTTCACCAAACACGTCTTCATAGCAAACATTCATGCCAATTTTGTGTTGATTGGCTATCTGAATGGGCGCTTGAAATTTTCCACCGCGCGAAATATCACTGAGCGGCATATTGAGAAAATCGCGATAAATCCAACCAAATATTTGTTTTAATGGAATAAATTCACCAAATGGTACGAGGTGATTTTTGCGATAGGTTTGCACGCCCGTTTCATTAAAGCTGAGCGCGCTGTTGTAATAATCGCCAGCCTCAGTGTCATTTTTGGGCGCTTCTTGCTCTATCATGCCGATGATAATATCGCCTTGATTACGTTTAGCTTGCGCAACTATGGTAGCTTTTTCATCAGGTGTAAGTGCGGTATAAATAATCGGTAAGGCGGTTTCGGGTAGCACGATTAGCTGAGCATTGCTGGCTTTAATCATGCTTAAATATTGGTCTATAGTGCTTTGCGCAATGTCGGGTGACCATTTCAAATCTTGTGCGATATTGCCTTGAATTAGGGCAACACTGACAGGCTTGCCAACGGTTTGCGTCCACTCAATAGCTTTTAGTAGCCCACCGCTCACCAGCAATAGTGTGATGCCAGCAATGGCATTACGTACCAACAAGCGGTCTTTTGAGCGAATAAAACAAAGGCCGAGTAAAGCCGCTAGCAGCACCGTTAAAACGGAAACGCCATACACCCCAATGATAGGCATAAATCCTGCCAGTGGGCTGTGTGGCACTTGGCTATAACCCATGGTTAGCCATGGAAAACCCGTAAAAATCCAGCTACGCGTCCAATCACTCAAGCCCCATAACACGGGAACACTTAGAATGGTATAACCCAGTTTTTTGCTGAGCCAGCCAACTAAGCCGATAAACAGTGCCATAAATGCACACAAGCAAAGCGTGGCAAATCCCGCAAACCACCAAGGCATCCCGCCAAAATCATGCAGGCTGATATAAATCCAATAAATACCAAATACAAACAAGCCAAGCCCGTATTGAAAGCCACTCCAAAATGCGGTTTTAGGCGTGTTAGATTTTTCTAAAAAATAAAACAAGCCTGCGAGCGAAATAATGCTAACAGGGAATAAATAATAGGGCGCAAAGCCAAAAACAGCCAGTGCACCTAATAAAAAAAGTACGAGCGGTTTTAGGGTAGGGTGATTCAATAAAGTTTGCATGGTGCGTATTGTAGCGGTGAGCAGGCGTTTAAACGCGCAATTTTAGTGTTTAACGAGCAGAATGTTAACAAAAATTTACTTAAAAGCATTTTGTTCTACGTATGAATGGTTGACACTATCTTCTATTTGGCACTATATTAGCCCGTTTGCGATAATCATCGTCAAGCAATATAACAATAGTTTGGAAGATTAATTTAAGGAGATAGCGATATGAGCATGGCTTCAGAGTTTAAAGAGTTTATTAGCAAAGGTAATATGATGGACTTGGCTGTTGGTGTGATTATCGGCGGCGCGTTTGGTAAAATTGTTGACTCAGTGGTGAATGATTTGATTATGCCAATTGTAGGTAGCTTTGGTAATGTTGATTTTAGCAACTTGTTTATTGTGCTTGGTAAAAATCCCAATGGACTAAGCGTTTTAGCTGATTTGAAAAAAGCGAATATTCCAACCCTAGCTTATGGTAACTTCATCACTATATCGATTAATTTTCTTATTTTGGCTTTTATTATTTTCCAAATGGTGAAAATGGTCAATAAAATGAAAAAATCTACGCCAGTTGTTGCGCCAGCTACGCCAGATGACATTCTGTTATTACGTGAAATTCGTGATGCACTAAAAAAATAAACGTTTTGCAATATAATAAGGGCTGAAAAGCCCTTATTATATTGCCTATAACAATGAAATGTTAAGGCAAGTCAGAGGTGTCTGGCACGCGTGATACAGCCAAGCTATGTAAGCGGCGACTGTCTGCGCGTAGCACTTTGATGTGTAAGCCTTTAAAAGTGATTTCTTCATTGCGTTTGGGTAAATGCCCAAACCGATTGACGACTAGGCCACCAATGGTTGAAAACTCTTCATCGCTAAAATCTGTGCCAAGAGCTTCGTTAAAATCAACAATTTCAGTCAGCGCCTTTACACGATATTGACCATCCGCATTTTGTATCACGTTGTCTTCATCTTCATCATAATCGTACTCGTCTTCAATATCCCCAACAATTTGCTCAAGCACGTCCTCGATGGTCACCATGCCCGCCACGCCGCCGTACTCATCCACCACAATGGCTATATGATTGCGGTTGCTTCTAAATTCTTTTAGTAATATATTCAAGCGTTTAGATTCAGGAATAAACACTGCAGGGCGCAACATATCGCGCACTTCAAACTCTTCCCCTGCGTAATAGCGCAGTAAATCTTTGGCGAGCAAAATGCCAATCACATCATTTTTATCATCTTCAATGACCGGAAAGCGCGAGTGCGCCGTTTCAATGACATGTGGAATAAAAGCTTCAGGTGGGTGTGTGATGTCAATGACATCCATTTGGGAGCGCGGAATCATAATGTCACGCACTTGCATTTCACTGACTTGTAGCACACCTTCAATCATCGCGAGTGAGTCAGCATCCATCAGGTTGTTTTCGTAGGCGCTGTGTAGTAGCGTTAATAGCTGTTCACGGTCTTCAGGTTCGCGTAGTAGAAAGTGGCTTAAACGCTCTAATAAGCTGGGTTTATTATTGGGTAACTTTTCCGAATCGGCAGCCATGAGGCATCCTATATAACGAGATAAGGGTTAGCATACCTTAATTTTGCTAAAATTGCAGTCTCTAAAGCTTCCATTAGTTCCGCTGGTGCTGCTTTTTCATGGTCATACCCATGTAAATGTAAAATGCCATGCACCGTTAAATGGGCATAATGCGCCGCTAATGATTTTTTTTGTTCGGCCGCTTCAGCCGCAACCACGGGCGCACACAGCACAATATCCCCCATTAGATGCGGCCTTTCTTCTAAAACAAAAGTCAGCACATTAGTGGCGTAATCTTTACCGCGGTAAGCAAGATTCAATGCACGGCCTTCAATTTCATCCACAAGGCGAATGGTCACTTCAGTATCTACCCGAATAGCGGCTTTAGCCCATTTTCTAAATTGAGATTTGTTGGGAACATCGACACATTCGGTCATAAACTGAACAACAAGGCTTAAATTTGGCATAACGATTAGCGTAACCAAACTTGGCCAGAATGACAAGTACCTAGGTTTACTATTAGGCTTACAAATAATTAGGTTCACAAGTAATTAAGCTTACAAGCACGAAAGCTTAATGAGGCAATAGATTAACGGAATTTGAATAAATAATGCTTGGCACGAAAAATGCTGTTTAGCTAAGACTAAAGTCAAATAAAATAAGTTAATAAGGTGAGTATTATGGTTAACACTGAACACAACGCAGGGTTGGAAAGCTTTACGCGTTTTTGTGATGAAATTGGCACTTCCAGTTTAATTGGCCGTGAAGTAACG
Source organism: Methylophilaceae bacterium (assembly GCA_049662045.1). Taxonomy (GTDB): domain Bacteria; phylum Pseudomonadota; class Gammaproteobacteria; order Burkholderiales; family Methylophilaceae; genus Methylotenera. The sequence goes on from JBATAW010000002.1 coordinate 38,304, forward strand.
CAATATTGGGTGTTTGAGCGCGGCTACCGTTCAGCCGTGGACAAGTTAATACAAGTGATGGAAACAGGTGTTTTACCAAAAAATTTCGCCTTGCCAAAGTTGCAACAACTCGCAGAAAAGTTAGCTCAAAAATAGGCATAAAATACCTTTAAAAAGGCTAAAAACCAGCACTCTTTATTTAAGGTGCTCTGCAAGCCTCCTAGAATAAGGCTTGCAGAGGCGCTATTTTTGTTCGGGCAGATTTATTAGAAAGTTTAAAGTTAGGTTTGTGTAGCGGATGAGCGTATCGTAATCCACCCAACGCTTGCTTATAACGCCTTAATCGCTTTCTTTACTTTTTCCATCAAAGTTGCCTTGGGTGTTTTTTGGCACTCTTCAATCACCACGGGAATCATTTTTTCCGTTTCATCGATATCAATGGTGGCTTCTTTGTGTTTGCCCTTATTGTCCCAGGTAAACCCGTGAACCCAGTAAACTACTTTAGGTTTAACAACATCATCGAATTGCAGAAACTCTTCGCATGTCATGGTTGATTTGGTCGTTGCCGCAAAACTGGGGGAAATCATGAAGCTCGTTAGCAATATGCCACTTAAAACTGCGATTTTTATAGATGATTTCATTTCAATACTCCTAATTATGTTTATATTAACAATATGCAATATATGCACAAGTCATCAAATTACTTCTGCGTGGATGGAGAATGGGTGGACAATTGACCTGCCACCTACGCACTCAACTTACACCACACCTTTTATCCGACTTAATATGAAAATTTTAGTTCCTTCAAATTAATGAATTCAGAATGAGCTGACCCGTTATTGACATAAATTTAATAGGGGAGGTATTGCAGGCCATTGCGATTAAGAAAGCATAGCGCCAACCAACAAAAACTAGTCTTTATACTTAGCCTCGTACTCTTCATACGCATTCACAATTTTCTGCACCAGCGGGTGGCGCACCACGTCTTGGCTTAAAAACTGGGTAAAGGCAATGCCTTTCACCTCTTTTAAAACTTTTTGCACTTCTACCAAACCGCTTTTTTGGTGGCGTTGTAAGTCAATTTGTGTCACATCGCCCGTAATCACCGCCTTTGTGCCAAAGCCTATGCGGGTTAAAAACATTTTCATTTGTTCAGGCGTGGTATTTTGCGCTTCATCTAAAATAATAAAGCTTTGGTTGAGCGTGCGCCCGCGCATATAGGCAAGCGGGGCAACTTCTATCACATTACGTTCAAACATTTTATTCACCGTATCGTAGCCAGCCAAATCATACAGTGCGTCATACAAAGGGCGTAAATAAGGGTCAACTTTTTGGTTTAAATCTCCTGGTAAAAAGCCTAATTTTTCACCAGCTTCTACCGCTGGGCGCACCAGCACAATTTTTTTAATGCGGTCGCGCGACATGGCATCTACCGCGCTAGCAACGGCTAAATAAGTTTTACCTGTACCTGCAGGGCCAATACCAAAAGTCACGTCGTGATCTTGAATTTGCTGTAAATACGAAACTTGGCGTGGTGTACGGCCATGTAAATCACCGCGTCGCGTCATTAGCACGGGCATGGCTGTGGAAGTGACATCTTCGGGGCTGAGTTTGTCGATTTCTACCAACCCCAGCTGGATTTCTTCTAGTTCAATCGGTTTTTTGGCGCGGATGTAAAAGTTTTCAAGGAGTTGCGCCGCTAATCGGGTGTTGTTTAATTTTCCGCTAATGTTAAATGCGTTGCCACGTCGATTAATATTCACCTCAAGCGCGGTTTCAATTTGCTTGATATTTTCATCTAGCGCGCCGCAAAGGTTGGCTAGGCGGGTGTTGTCTTCAGGGTTTAAAGTGATTTCCATTTATTTATTTGTTTTAAATATCAATAAGTAAGTATAGTAGCTGCAAAAACTAGAAAGAAAAGTATTAAATAAAACGCCCAAATAATAACCATTTGGAGAGCTAGCCTTAAAGAGGGTATGTGTTCTTCTTGCAAGCAGCGTAACGGATTCTTGCGTCACCCCAAATAGCGTGACAGACCAAAAATAGAGGCAGATACAGACTAAAAATGCGGACAAAACCACAAAAACCTTGGGATTTTCTTGGCGGAATTTACTTATTTTTTCTAAATTCAGTAGCATATTTTTTACTTAGCTAACAATTTTACCAACAAGTCGGCGTGGGTTGCTCACATCGATAATTTTTACGTTAACAAACTGGTGAATTAAATGGGCATCGCCAGCAATATCCACCACGCGATTATTGTCGGTTTTACCTGCCAGCAGATTATCATCTTTCCAAGAGGCGCCTTCAATCAGCACGCGTTGTGTAGTGCCTAGCATGGCTTCACTGATGGCTTTTGCTTGTGCTTCGTTAATGGTTTGCAGCTTGCTTAAGCGCGCTAATTTGGTAGCTTCAGGCGTGTCATCAGGTAAAAAAGCGGCTGGCGTGCCTGGGCGTGGACTATATAAAAAACTAAAACTCGCATCAAAACCCACCTCTTGCATGAGTTTAACGGTGGCTTCAAAATCACTTTCTGTTTCACCTGGAAAGCCAATAATGAAGTCGGAAGTAAAGGTTAACTGTGGATTGGCTAATTTTAACTTACGGATAATAGACTTAAACTGCAAGCCTGTGTAATTGCGTTTCATCGCCATTAAAATGCGGTCAGAACCCGCCTGCACAGGCAAATGTAGTTGTGCGGCGAGTTTGGGCACATTAGCAAAGCAGTTAATCAGTCGCTCGCTCATTTCATTTGGGTGGCTGGTGGTAAAGCGAATGCGTTCAATGTGCGGAAATTCGGCAAGTGTTTCAATCAGCATGGCTAGGTCGGCTTCAACACCTTCATATTCGGTGCGATAAGCATTCACATTTTGACCTAGCAAGGTGATTTCTTTCACCCCTTGCTCGGTCAGTTGCGCGGTTTCAGTTAAAATATCAGCAAACGGGCGCGAGACTTCTTCACCCCGCGTGTAAGGCACTACACAAAAGCTGCAATACTTACTGCAACCTTCCATAATACTTAAAAATGCAGATGCACCTTCTACCTGTGGTGGCGGTAAATGGTCAAATTTTTCAATTTCAGGAAAAGAAATATCCACCTGCGAAACGCCACTTGCGTGCTTGTTTTTAATCATCTCAGGTAAGCGGTGCAAGGTTTGCGGACCAAAAACAATATCCACATAGGGCGCGCGCTTAATGATGTTATCACCTTCTTGCGTGGCCACGCAGCCGCCCACGCCAATGACTAAGTTAGGATTTTTTTCTTTGAGGGGAATAAATCGCCCTAAATGGCTAAACACTTTATCTTCAGCTTTTTCGCGCACAGAGCAAGTGTTGAGCAATATCACATCGGCATCTTCAACCGTTTGAGTTTCAATCATGCCATCAGACGCACTGAGCATATCTGCCATGCGTGATGAGTCATACTCATTCATCTGGCAACCGAATGTTTTAATAAATACTTTTTTGGGTGGACTAGACATAGATTATCGCGACTTGGCAAAGTGATATTTTAACGCAATAACCTAGCGGGCGTGGTGATGGTTGCGCATAAAAATACAAAGGGGCTAAAAAGCCCCTTTGTACTTGCTAATAATATATTTACTAATAAAGCTTAATGAAGTATTAAGCTACATTTTTCTGACGACGTACTGCAAAACCTACTAAACCAAGACCCGCTAGCATTAACGCATAGCTTTCTGGCTCAGGTACGGCCGCAACATTTAATACGCCAGCGTATGAAGCGTTGGAGCCTGAAATGCCATTTACAATTAATGTAAAAGGGCTACTTAACAGCAGATTCGTTGGTGTATTTGCAGTAGAAACAAACAAGCCATTTGATAAGTCTAGTACATTACCATTCAAAAACACAGATGTGAAATCAATGTTTTGCGCGGCTGAGAACCCAAAAGAAAAAATCCCTATATTGATATTTGAAGGACTTGCTATTCCAGTAAATGTATAGGTGTCAGTAAATGCACCTGCAGTACCTGCATGTGCCTGACCAAAACTTGTGGTACCACCAGAAACATTGATGTTTTGTGTAAAGTTTGTAGCCATCGCCGTGGCGCTTGAAAGCGCTATTGCAACTGCTACTAATAGTTGATTAAGTTTCATATACCTACCCTTAAATTTGTACGAAACACAGCATATCATGCTTTTTTTAAAAAAACAACTAATATTAAAATAATATGTCAATCACCCGATAGGGTGAATTTTAGTATATTTGAAAAATAAAAAATGGTAGGAAGGGCGGCGTTGACTATGATGGAATTTCGAAAAATAGAAAAAGGAGCCAAAGGCTCCTTTTTTGGTAACGCATAACGCTTAGTAAAAGTTTATGCAGCTACTTTATTGCGACGTGCAGCAAAACCAATTAAACCAAGACCCGCTAGCATTAAAGCATAGGTTTCAGGTTCTGGCACTGCTGCAATGTTAAGGTTGCCAGAGTATGAGCCATTGCCACCCGATGTGCCGTTGACGATGAGTTGTAATGGGCCAGTGAAGTTGGTAGGAAAGAGCACAGCTGATGAAAGTAGCCCAAATACTCCTGTATTGTCAATAACTAGACCAACGCCATTTAATGTTGCTGATGTGAAATCAATATTTTGATCTGCTCTGCTAGCGAAATTGGTGAGTATGCCATCGGCACTAACTAAACCCGAAATGTTAAAGTTCCAAGTGTCACTAAAAGCTCCGCTCGTAACGTTTGCGTGATTGAAAGAGGTGGTGTCACTTATCACGTTAATATTAAAAACATCGGCCATGGCTGATGTGCTAGCAAATACTACAGTTAAGCCTAAAACAATTTGTTTGATTTTCATGATGCTTCCCTTATTGAATATACAAATATATTAAATTTACATGGCTAATGATATTGTATTTGTAATAAAGCGTCATTCACTCAAACGGGTGATTTTGTTGTTGAAAGCGTAATTTAACAAGTTGAAAGATAAGGATAAAGCTAATAAGTAATAATACGCCATTGTTGAATAAGTAGTTTAACTAAAATCTTTTCAGATCGAATTGAAATTTTAGTAGGAACCTCATACCCATCCTGTAGTTTGTAATTGCTGTATTCAATACGCCAGCCATCTTGGCTTAGGGATTGTATCTGACCATTTTCATACAGTGCTATTGTATCTATTGCATTTTTGCTAGGTCGGCCAAGCGCCCAATTAGTCAGTCCAGTGAGCGGTAGTTTCCAGCCCAGCATTTGTTGGGTTAGACTTTCAGCATCAATAGCCGAAACACTTTTGCCTGTTGAATCGGTTAATGTGACTTTATCAGCGGTTTTTTCAATCATTGCCACTTGCCCGCCAAGTGGGGAGGTTAAAGAAATATCGTCATTACTTGGTTGATGTTGCCATGCTAATCCGCCAGAGAAACCTTTTCCATCCGCTTGAACCCCAATGCGCCCAGTTAATTTGAATTGTTGTATCTGCACAATTTTTTGCAGATGTTGTGCATACTTTGCTTGGGTTATGGCATTGTTTGCGGGTTTGGTTTGCGTGGTGGTGCAACTTTGCAACGCTAAAACTAAGCATAAGCATAAAGCTAAGCGAAAAAATGCATTGTTAAGCACAGTTTAGTTAGCAAATTTTCTGATGACATCTATCAACACTTGGCTCTTCGGGTTAGCTTTCAGCGTCGTACTCCAAATCGATTTAGCCTCATCTTTTTTGCCTTTTTTCCATAATACCTCTCCCAAGTGTGCAGCTATTTCAGGGTCTTGATTAGCGGTATAGGCTTGCTGCAGCAAGTTAATGGCTTTGTCTAAATTACCTTTGCGATAATGTACCCAGCCAAGGCTGTCTAGCATGTAATAATCTTTTGGACTGAACGATAAGGCTTTTTCTACCAGTTGCATGGCTTCATTTAGGCGTATATTTCGATCTGCAAAAGAGTAACCAAGTGCATTATATGCTGCTGCAAAGTTTGGTTTTGCGGCAATCACTTTACGCAGCTCTTTTTCCATCAGGTCAACCTTCTTAACGCGCTCAGCAGCAAGGGCGTAGTCATACATGAGCTCAGGCGTATTAGGCATGTTTTTAACCGCTTTATCTAGTAAAGCAAAAGACTCTTTATTGCGTTGCGCTCTGTACAAAATATTGGCTTGAGTTTGTATCACAATAATCTGTTGCTCAGTCGTTAAGTCTTCAATGGCATCCAGTTTTGCAATGGCTTTATCGGCGGTTTGTGAGTCAGCGATAATGTTGGCTAGGCCTATTTGTGCTTCAAGATAATGCGCACTTTCACTAGATATTTTGCTGTACAGTGCGCTGGCTTGGCTAACGTGATTTTGTTTTTCAGCCGATTGTGCTAAATAGAGATTAAGCTGATCGGGGTCTTTAAAACCTAAGTTAATGGCTTGGTTAAAGTAGCTATCAGCACCAACGTAGTCTTCAACTTGCGTCGATAGCAAGCCCACTAGCGCGGTAATTTCAGCGACATTTTTGTCTTTATTTTCCTTGGCATATTTAATCAGCTTTGGAAAATGTACTTTTGCAAGACTATATTGCTTTTGACTAATTAAAATTTTAGCTAAATTAATGCGGACTTCATTTGCAGAAGGGTACTGTGCTAAAAACTGGCTGTAAAAATCTATGGCGGTTTGCGGGCTGGTTTCAAATAAAATTTGACCTTTAAAAAGCGTGGCTAAATCCCAACCAGGTCGAAGTGCGTTGGCTTTATCTAGCGTTTGCAGTGCTAAAGTATTTTGTTTGGCCGAATAAGCCGCTTGCGCGATGGCAAATTGCGCTTCGGGTAGAGTAGGGTAAGGCGCAGCGAGCGATTGTACTAATTTCAGACTGGCGGCTTTATCTGGGCTTTTACTGAGTAGGTTACTTAAGTATAAAAATCCACCTGCGCGCGTTTCTTCTTTTACAAGTAATTTAGCAATGCTGGGTTTGGCTTCATCTAGCTTACCCGTCGCAATATAAATTTCAGTCATTGCTTGTTGTGCTTCGTTAGATTGTGGATCGAGCTCTGCCCATAGTTTTATAGCTGGTACGGTTAAGCCTGGGACTTTGCCATAAGCTGACATTTTTGCTGCACGCTCGGCTAAGCTAGGTATTTTGTAGTTTTGAGCAAGCTTATAAAATAAAGCGCTTGAAGTGCCTAAATCACCACGTTGCCCTGCAATTTCAGCTACTAAATACTCATAAACAAATTCTGCCGTTAATTCACCACTAGCGCTGGAATTAGGTTTGGCTGGCGCACTAGACTGGGTATTGGTAGCTTGGTTGCCAGCACAGGCACTTAGGGTTAATACGCATGCTAATAAGCTAGCTAATAAACCAGCGCGCATCAACGGTGGATAATTCAAAGCTGTAATATGGGTTAGCTGAGGAGATTTTTTTGTTTTTAGTCGCATAAAAAATTAAAATTTAAATAATGGGGTTGTTATTGGCTATCAGCAATATAATGCAGCGAATAAGCGCTTATGTAGATAAGCTAAATTAGCTACCTATTGCGCTTAGTCAGTGACAGTTGCATCAAGTTCCTCCATAATCATAAATTGACTGCGATGTGTCAATAGATTTTTAATGGGCAATTAGGCTAAATATGAGTTATTTATGAATAATTTTACAGTAGAAGCAATCGAACTCACACGGTTATATGGTGGACGTGAAGCCGTCAGCAATGTTAGCTTTACCCTGAGTAAAGGGCAAGTGCTTGGTTTTTTAGGCCCCAATGGCGCAGGTAAATCCACCACCATGAAAATGTTGACTGGCAATTTAGCGCCAAGTAATGGCTCTGTCAAAATCTGCGGCATCGACATGATAGAAAATCCTAAAGAAGCGAAAGCGCTGATTGGCTACTTGCCTGAAATGCGGCCTTTATATAAAGAGCTAACAGTTGATGAGTACTTAACACTGGCTGCTCGCCTACACAAAGTAGCTAGTGGACACATCAAAAAAGCCGTAGAAAATGCTAAAGAGCGATGTGGCCTTAGCCACATGAGTAAACGCTTGATTGAAAACTTGTCAAATGGTTATCAACAGCGAGTAGGCATTGCGCAAGCCATTATCCACAGCCCGATGGTGGTCATTTTAGATGAGCCTACTGTAGGTTTAGACCCCATTCAAATCCGCGATATTCGCGCGTTGATTCGCGAGCTAGGCGCTATGCATAGCGTAATTATTTCTACTCATATTTTGCCTGAAGTTGAAATGGTTTGCGACCACGTGCAAATTATTGATAAAGGTAAGTTGGTTTTTAATGGCTCAATTGAGGTGCTGAAAAAGCATCGCATTGGCCATAAATTGTTGATTGGTTTTCACAATCCACCAGCGGTTGATGCTTTGCTCAGGATATCTGGCGTAGTGGAAGCTGAAAGCTTAGCCAACAATATGATGCGCGTGCGCTTTGCCGAAGATGCCGCCCCTGCGGAGGCGATTGTGCAAGCGGCGGTGAACAATGGTTGGGGCTTGTTTCAAATTGCGCCAGATCAAACGAGCTTAGAAGACGTGTTTGTGCAATTAACATACCAAGAACAAGACGCTTAAGGACAAAAATATGATTTTTCAAGTTGCACGAAAAGAACTCAAAAGCATGTTTTCATCACCGATGGGCTGGGTGATTTTATCACTATTAATGTTTGCCTTTGGTACCTATTACCTCAATGGCGTTAATGATTATTTTGCCGTAATGTCAGGCGCAATGCGCCCTGCAGAGCGCACAGGGGTGACCCAATTTGTTGGGCAAACAGTGTATGGATTTGCCTCATTTATCGTGCTATTTGCGGTGCCATTGTTATCGATGCGCTTAATTTCAGAAGAACGCCGTAACCAAACCTTGCCATTTTTATTCAGTGCGCCAATTTCGTTAACTGAAATTGTGTTAGGTAAGTTTTTTGGTTTAGTGGCATTTTTGAGTATTCTGGTGGTATTTATTGCGGGCATGCTGGCTACGCTCAATATATGGGCAGATATCGATTTTGGTTACATTGTTGCTAATTCTATCGGCCTGTTATTAATGGTGGCTAGTTTTTCAGCCTTGGGTTTGTACTTTTCTAGCATGACGCAACAGCCTGTCGTCGCGGCTATTTTGACGTTTATCGCTTTATTTGCTTTAATGTTTTTAGACCGATTTTTTGCAGGTGACCCTAGCAATACTTTAGCGAGTTTATCACTCACTCGTCATTTTCAAACATTCTCAAGTGGCTTAATTGATACGGCAGATATTGCCTATTTCTTGCTGTTTATCATTACATTTTTAACGCTAACGGTGCGTCGTTTAGATGCCGACCGTTTGCGTGGCTAATTGTATTCACTGGATTTTAAGAACATGAACATCAATCGTAAGTTACGCTTTCAACTCTTCGTACAAAATGGTTTTTTTGTGGTGCTGTTTTTAATGCTCATCGTGTTGTTAGGCTATTTAGCCAGCCAATACCATGTGGCTAAAGATATTACCCAAGCTAACCGCAATTTGCTGACACAAGGGAGTGTGAATGTGCTTAAACAAATGAAAGCACCTGTTAATATCACGGTGTATGCCACTAAAGATGATGCTTCAAGTGGTGATAATTTTCGTAAAGGCATGATTGATTTTGTTACGCGTTATCAGCGTGAAAAGAAAGACATCAATCTAAAATTTATTAACCCTTCGATTGAGCCAAAACTCGCCCTTGAAGCGGGTGTAAAAGAAGATGGTGAAGTGGTGGTGGAGTATAACAAGCGCGTTGAGCACATTGTGCCGCCGATTGCCGAGCAGGAAATGACCAACTTACTGGTCCGCTTATCAAGAACCAATCAGCAAGCGATTATGTATTTAGATGGCCATGGTGAGCGTAACTTAATTGGCGTCAGAAATCATGACCTAGGGGAATTTGGCAAGCAATTAGAGAAAAAAGGCTTTAAATTTGCCAACCCAGATTTAACGATTGCGCAAGCTGTACCAAGTAATGGCGCGATGTTGGTGATTGCTAGCCCACAAGTCGATATTACCGAAATAGAAGCGAAGAAAATTAAAGCCTACTTAGAAAATGGCGGTAATATGCTGTGGCTGCTGGATGATAATAACTACCGTGGCTTAAAAGAAATTGCGGATTATTTGGGTTTAAATGTGTCAACTGGCACCGTGATGGATACCGCTTCAGCGCAATACAAAGCCGATGAGCGCGTCGCCTTTGCTAGTCTTTATGGTGAACATGCCATTACCACTAATTTTATGTTGCGCACGCTTTTTCCTGAAGCACATCAAGTGATGGCTAAAGGGACAGATGAAAATGGTTGGAAAGTGAGTAATTTAGTAGAAGTAGCGCCAAATGGTTGGCTGATGGCCGATAAACTGGCTAAAGATGCAAAGCCGACTTTCACCGAGGGTAAAGACACGCGCGGCCCGATTAATATTGGCGTAGCGCTTGAGCGCACTTTTGGTAAAAAGGGTCAGCGTGTTGTCGTGATGGGTAACGCTAATTTCTTATCCAATACTTTTATTACCAACGGCGGTAATTTAGATTTAGGCGTGAATATAGTGAATTGGCTGGCGGGCGATGACAACCTGATTACGATTCAGCCCATGCCGCTTAAAGACATTAATGTGACGATTCCTGATACCACCGCTGGGGTTGCCATCGCTTGGACGGTGTTTCACGCATTTCAATGGTTTATTCCGATCGGTATGATGATTGCGGGCTTTATTTTTTGGTGGAAGCGCAGAAAAGCGTAATGCTTATTTGGGCTTAAACATGCACAAATTAAGCTGTTAAATGCTACTCAAAAATAACATCATTTTAGACTTACATTATTTAGCTGCCCTGCAAGCCAGTCTCTATGCGGCTTCTAGGGCAGTGTTTTTCTCTCGAGGCCAAGTAGCATGAAAAAGCGCTGGTTATTAAACTTAATTTTATTCAGTGTTGTGGCAAGTTTAATCGCCTTTTTATATCTGCGCCCCAAAGCAGAAAAGGTGCAAGAAAATGTGATTGAGTTAACCACATTTAAATTAGCAGAATTTAACGCCATTAGTGTCGAGCTTCCTGCCAAAGCGGCCGTCACATTGGCAAAAGTAGAGGGATTATGGCGCGTCACGGCCCCCTATAAAACCCGCGCGGATAAAGAAGCGGCCACCCGTATTATTTCAATCATCGCAGCAAAATCGAAAGAGAAAGTAGCGATTAATGCGGCTAATACGGCAGATTTAGAAAAATTTGGCTTAATTAGCCCCAGATTAAAACTTAAACTTATCCGCCCTGATAATACTTTTGCGGAGTTTGATTTTGGCGCACACAACCCAGTGACCGATGACCAATATGTGTTGCACGACCATGCGGTGTATCTGATTGCTAGTAATTATGAAGAAATAGCATCAACGCAACCCATTGAGCTGATTGATAAATCTCCGATTAAATCCACCGAAAAAGTAGTTGGTTTTGATTTTAGCCACTTAGAGCAATGGGCGGATAGCAAAATGAATTTAGACTTAGTGGATGGGCAATGGAAGACCAGCATCGCCGCCGCAAAACCTGTGCAAAATGAAATCGCTGAGTGGTTTGAGTTTTCATGGCTAAAAAATCCAGCGCGTTCGGTGGATTTTTACCCAGCCTCAAGTCGTGAAACTTATCCTTCATTTGAAGTGAAAATGCAAGATGGCAGCAAAGTGCGTTTTGAAAAAATTCAAGAATCGCCAAACTTACTACTCGGCCGCCCAGATGAAGGTTTGATTTACAATTATGCCTCCGATGTTGGGTTTACGATGGTCAATCCTCCCATTAATATTCCTGTTAAATAATGCTAAATGCCTGAGTTACCAGAGGTAGAAACCACGCGCCGTGGGTTAATGCCACTGATTGGCAAAGTGGTTACATCGGTCACCATTCGGCATCCCACCTTGCGCTGGCCGATTCCAGCGCATTTGCCAAGCTCTTTAGCTAACCAAACGCTACTGGGGCTTAGCCGTCGCGCTAAGTACATTTTATGTGAGTTTGGCAGCCAACCTACTAGCGGGATTTTATTGTTACATCTTGGAATGTCAGGGCGAATTCAGTTACTAGACCGCAACTACCCACCCGAAAAACATGACCATTTTGACATCGCGTTTACCGATGGTAGCGTGCTACGTTTGCGTGATCCACGTCGCTTTGGCGCAGTACTTTGGCTAGAAAGTAATAAGCATCCCTTACTTGATAACCTTGGCCCTGAGCCACTAGAGGATGCTTTTAACGCTAACTATTTGAAATCAACTTTGAGCAATAAAACCCTCGCCATCAAAAATGCCATTATGGATGGGCATGTGGTGGTAGGCGTAGGTAATATTTACGCCAGTGAATCGCTGTTTCGGGCGCGTATTCACCCTGAAACCTCAGCTAAGACGCTGACTTTAAAGCAGTGCGAACGCTTGGTGGCTGAAATTAAAAATACCTTGCAAGACGCACTTAATGCAGGGGGCAGTAGCTTACGTGATTTTTTCGGTGCCGATGGTAATCCAGGTTATTTTCAGCAAGAATATTTTGTGTATGGTCGCACGGGTGAACCTTGCAAAGTCTGCGCTAAACCGATTATGTGCATACGTTTAGGCCAACGCTCCACATTTTTTTGTGCGAACTGCCAAAAGCGCTCAAAATGCTAGTCTTTATTTCACCACCTCTGTAAGCCAAGTAGAATGAGGCTCTCAGAGGTGCTAAATTTTCTCGGTGAAGTTTTAAGGGTTGGTTTTGATATTTTAAAGCAGACTTTCTAGCCACGGTTTCAATAAAAGGCATAGCTGCATTACGACTAAAACCGCGACGGCTAAGGTTAAACGTTTTTGCCAAAGTGCTTGTTTTTGTTGTGTTTTAATCAGCGTTTCTATCGCTTCTCTGACTGGTGCGCCTTGCTCAGCTTGCGTTTGCTGAGTTAAAAATTGGTGTACCAAGCGCGGCATTTGCGGTAGCTCTTTTGCGATATGTGGTAACTCTTTTTTGAGGTTTTTGACCACGCTACGCCAGCCTAATTGCTCACTCATCCAGCGCTTTAAAAACGGTTTTGCAGATTGCCATAAGTCAATATTGGGATCTAAATCGCGGCCTAAACCTTCAATATTGAGCAACGTTTTTTGTAGCATTACCAGTTGCGGCTGGATCACCACGCCAAATTTACGCGACATTTGAAATAAGCTGAGTAAAGTGCGGCCAAATGAAATGTCTTTGAGTGGCTTGTTAAAAATAGGCTCACAAATGGCGCGCACTGCGGCTTCTAACGCTTCAACATTGGTATCTTTGGGTACCCAGCCAGACTCAATGTGTGCCACGGCTACATCGCGGTAATCGCGGTTAAAAAAGGCTAAAAAGTTTCGTGCAAGGTAATATTTATCGGTATCGTTAAGCGTGCCCATAATGCCAAAATCAAGCGCGATGTAGCGCCCATCATCAGCCACTTGTATGTTGCCAGGGTGCATGTCAGCATGAAAAAAGCCATCTCTAAACACCTGGGTAAAGAATATTTCTACGCCATCGTGCGCGAGCTTTTCAATGCTAATACCTTTGTCGCGCAGTACGTCAATTTTACTCACTGGCGTGCCATTCATACGCTGCATTACCATCACTTCTTTGCGGCACCAATCCCAATACACTTCTGGAATCAGTAAACGCTTATCTTTAAAGTTGCCCGCCAAGCGTGTGCAATTGGCGGCCTCTAAGGTTAAGTCGAGCTCACTTTCAGTATGTTGTGCAAACTCAGCCACGACCTCACGTGGTTTAAGGCGTTTGCCTACGGCAGAGATGCTTTGAAATAGCCACGCACCTGTATCGAGCAACTCTAAATCATGCTGGATGGTTTTTGCGATACCTGGGCGTAATACTTTTACCGCGACAGGTGTGCCATCCATCAATCGTGCAAAATGCACTTGCGCTACCGAAGCACTGGCCACTGGCGTTTGCTCAAATTCTGAAAATACTTGTAACAGTGGCTGGTTAAAAGCCGTTTGTATCGTATTGGCAACATCAATAAAAGCAAATGGTGGTACTTGATCTTGCAGTTTGGCTAATTCATCAGCAATGTCTAGGGGAATTAAGTCGCGACGAGTAGACAGCATTTGACCAAATTTAATAAAAATGGGCCCAAGCGCTTCAAGGGCTAAGCGAAGGCGCTCACCGCGTGGGCGCTGCTTGTTACGCCAAAAGAACAAAACATTAATGACGCTTTGCAAAGGTTTAAATTTGCTTTGCCCAAGGATTAAGTCATCTAAACCAAAACGTAATCCGATGTAAATTATATAAAAAAGTCTAAAAATCCGCATCATTTAAATATTCATTTCTTTTACAAACTTTTCTTTAGTTAAACTTTCTTTAACTAATTTGGCCATTCTTTTTTCAAAGCGTTCTACATCATTTCGTAGCGTATCTACGTCCGTGTTAAATTGATCCAGATGACGTTTTTTAGCTATCATGGGCTGTTCTTCTTGTAGATATTCCGTCAGCATGCCTGCTAAGTTCGTGCTAGTTTTTTTGATTGACTTTACCGCTTTTTTGCCAACATCTACCATTTTTGTAGCAGGGATATCACCCACTAATTGGCTTAAGTCGCCTTCAATATCCCAGCGCATATTTTGCAAAATTTTACTAATTTCTGTGGCTAAGTGCGTGTCGCCGGTGATTTTAAACTGCATTTTTGCGGCTTCATCTCTAGCTAACATTCTAAGCATCAAGCTGGGAGGCGCATATACACTGGCTTCTGGAGGCGTTGTTTCACCCCCGATGGCCAAACTGCCATCTTCAAGAATAATTAAGTTGGTTTTAAAAATAGCAAAATCAAACTGAATAGTTCGGCCAGCAAAAGCCATTAAATGCGGTTTTGCCCAACTATTTTGCTGAATTAAATGCTGTAAAAAATGGGTAATAAAAGGTTTGAGCATTTCAATTACTTTACAGCTTATAACCTTTATGTAAGGCCACCACACCAGCGCTTAAGTTGTAATAATCTACTTGGCTTAAACCAGCATCAGTCATCATTTGTTTAAGTGTTTCTTGGTCTGGGTGCATGCGAATGCTTTCGGCTAAGTACTGATAGCTGTCGGCATCTTTGGCTAGTATTTTGCCCATCAATGGCAACAATTTAAATGAATAAGCATCATAAACTTTAGTGAGTGGTTGCCAGACTTTTGAAAACTCTAATACCAATAGTCGGCCGCCCACTTTCAGCACGCGTTGCATTTCAGCTAGCGCTTGGTCTTTGTGCGTCATATTGCGCAAACCAAATGCGACAATGACGCAGTCAAAATGATGATCAGGAAAAGGTAGTTTTTCTGCATCGCATTGCACGGCAGGCACGTTTAGACCTGCGTCTATCATGCGGTCGCGTCCAACGCCCAGCATCGAGGCGTTAATGTCGGTCAGAATCACTTGACCTGCCCTGCCTACTTTTTTGGCGAATAACTTAGATAAATCACCGCTGCCACCCGCAATATCCAGCACTTTGTCACCTGTTTTAACGCCACTGATTTCAACCGCAAAGCGCTTCCAACCGCGATGCATCCCAGCGGACATCACATCGTTCATGAGGTCGTATTTGCTGGCGACGGAGTGAAACACTTCGCCTACTTTTTTGGCTTTTTCGTCTTCAGCAACGGTTTTAAAGCCAAAGTGAGTGCTTTGATTTTGCTCTGTTGTTTTTTGTTCGGAGGCCATACTCATTTCCTTTTGATGCCTGCAACATCTAGTCTGCCTAAATACTCTAGCCAAAGCGCTTCATAGTTGCGTGCTAAATCGTATAAATAATCCCAAGTATAAAGGCCAGTATTGTGGCCATCAGAAAAAACCAGCCTGACAGCGTAATTGCCGACTGGTTCAATCGCCGTAATATTGACCTCTTCTTTACCTGTTTGAAGCGTTTCTTGGCCATGGCCATGGCCTCGCACCTCAGCCGACGGTGAGTAAACGCGTAAAAATTCGCATGAAAGTTGGCACTCAGTTTGATTGTCAAATTTAACTTCTAGCAAGCGTGAAGCTTGGTGCAGACGAATGTCAATGGGACGCGGCGAGTTAGGAGTAAGTTCGCTCATATTGATCTTGTTGAACGTATAGTAAATGTATGATGATAGCAGAATGCGCTTGGCTAAGGCGCATGATTAACCGCACAGACAAGATTTAGCAAAAAAACCACTAATTAATCAAAATGAATAATATGCATAAATTATATTTGAAATGTCCGCAATAATTGGTTGATTTGCTTGATATTTAGTATAATGCTGATAAAGTGACAATATCAAAATTAATGTAAAAAAATATGCGTAAAGCATTAGAGGTGAACATGTCTGATAATAAATTAGCGCAACAATTTGAGGTGTATTCTGAGTGGCGTAAATCGCTAGTCGATACCGTTTGTGATTATCGTAGTTGGTTAAACGAGCAAGAGTTGAATGATCAACAAAGTGACCAGCGTATTTCACAATTGCTTGAAAGGTTGCGTGAAGATAAGCTGAATGTGGCCTTTGTGGCTGAATTTTCACGCGGCAAATCTGAGTTGATCAACGCGATATTCTTTGCGGGTTATGGTAAGCGTTTATTACCCTCTAGCGCTGGCCGCACAACCATGTGTCCTACTGAAATCTTGTACGATAAATCCAAACCAAGCTCAATTATGATGTTGCCGATTGAGACGCGCCTTTCAGATGCCACCACCACAGAGTATAAGCGTTATCCTGATGAGTGGATTACCGCTAAATTTAATGTAGATAATCACGATAGCATGATTACAGCATTTAAAGAGGTTAGCAACACTAAGTCTGTGCCATTAGAAGAAGCGGAAAAATACGGCTTATTTGATCCAAATAGTGCTGATGATGCACTTAACATTAATAAAGATGGCACCATTGACGTGCCATGCTGGCGTTATGCCATTATTAACTTTCCACATCCGTTGCTTGAGCAAGGCTTGGTTATTTTAGATACGCCAGGTTTAAATGCGATTGGTACTGAGCCTGAACTAACCCTTAATATGCTGCCAAATGCGCATGCCGTCTTGTTTGTGTTGGGCGCAGATACGGGTGTGACTAAATCTGAAATTGACATTTGGCGCCAATATATCAGTGGTACACGTTGGAAACAAAAAGGCCGTTTGGCGGTATTAAATAAAATAGATGGACTTTGGGATGAGCTTAAAAATGAAGCTGATATTCAAAAAGAATTGACCAAGCAAATTAATACCAGTGCGGAATTGTTAGGCTTAGAAACCACGCAGATTTTCCCAGTATCAGCACAACGCGGCTTACTGGCTAAAATTCATAACGATACTAAATTGCTTGAAAAAAGTCGCATTTTAGAGCTAGAAAAAGCCTTGTCTGAAGAGCTTATTCCATCTAAAAAAGAGATTGTGCGTGACAACACAAAAAATGAAATTGAAGATTTAATTCAAAACTCACACATGCTGGTTGATGCGCGCATGAAGGGTATTGTCGAGCAGTTGTCCGAGCTTCGCGGCTTACGTGGTAAAAATGAAGATGTAGTAGAGCACATGATGAACAAAGTGAAAGTGGACAAAGAAAACTTTGAAAAAGGTTTACAACGCTTTCAAGCTTTACGCAGTATTTTTTCTCAGCACACCAACCGTTTATTCACTGTTTTGGGCATGGAAGCGCTTAAGGTGCACGTTCACGAAACGCGTGAGGCTATGGTGGCCGCTAACTTTACAAAAACCATTCGTGGATCAATGGATAATTTCTTCACTGAGCTTAAAACCCGGTTGATTACATCAGATGGGCAAATTGATGAAATCAAAAAAATGATGGATGTGATGTATGAAAAGTTCTCAAAAGATCACGGCTTACGTAAAACTGATCCACCAGCATTTTCAACTTTGCGTTATCAAAAAGAGTTATCTAAATTAGAGCGTGCCTATAAAGAGCAATTTAATACTACGCTCAACATGATTTCTAATGAAAAAATGACCTTAACGAGCAAGTTTTTTGAAACGCTGGCTAGCCGTGTGATTCACGTATTTGAAGTGGCTAACCGTGATGTTGAAAATTGGCTCAAAGCGGTCATTTCGCCAATGGAGTCGCAGGTGCGTGAGCATCAATTACAATTGCGTCGACGCTTAGAAAGTATTAAACGTATTTATAAAGCAACCGATACATTAGAAGACCGCATTGCTGAGTTAGAAACTATTGAACAAAGCATTCAAGCGCAGTTGGATGACTTGCAAGTATTGCGTACGCACATGAATAATGCGCTGGCTTTTGAAGCAGAGGTAGTAGAAAAAGCCGCTTAAGATTTAAATGCTTAATAATAAAAAAATAGGCTGCTTTGGTAGCCTATTTTTTTGCCTAAAAATATTCAAAAAAGCGTCATAAAGCCACCGAGCAAAAAATAATGCTCTAGAAGCCTCATTCTAGGCCGCTTGCAGAGCATCCAAATAAGATGCGTATAAAATCACGTAAAAAAGTGCTTGAGTTTAGCATGTCTTAATCACGTAATTTATTGCCATTTTTCACAAATTGTTACAATATACGCCATGACAATTTTAATTGCATAACATCGCCACGGCAGGTTAAATTTAAGGATTGATATGGCCAATTTTTTATCTAAAGAAAATACCATCGCTAGTGCGAATTTTAATCGATGGTTGGTACCCCCCGCTGCGTTGGCGGTGCATTTGTCGATAGGCATGGCCTATGGCTTTAGTGTGTTTTGGAAGCCGTTAGGAAATGCAATCATGGGCTCAGATGGCAAGCCTGCGGCCGCCTGTGCGGCAGGGGCTGTCAATTTTTCTGAAAAAATGGCAGGGACAGCAAAAGCCTTATTTGCGACCGATTGCAATTGGACGCAATTTGATTTGGGTTGGATGTACACTTTATTTTTTGTGCTGCTTGGGTGTGCGGCGGCGGTTTGGGGCGGCTGGCTTGAGCGTGAGGGGCCGCGCAAGGCAGGCTTTGTTTCGATGTTATGTTGGTGTGGTGGTCTGCTCATTTCAGCCTACGGTGTCTATGCACACCAGTTATGGTTGATGTGGTTAGGCAGTGGTGTTATAGGCGGTATTGGGCTGGGATTAGGTTATATATCGCCCGTTTCAACGCTCATTAAGTGGTTTCCAGATCGTCGTGGCATGGCCACTGGTATGGCGATTATGGGTTTTGGAGGTGGTGCGATGATAGGCTCACCCTTGGCAACTAAACTAATGAGCTATTTTGCGACGCCAACAACCGTTGGTGTTTGGCAGACTTTTGTGGTGTTAGCCGTTATTTACTGCTTGTTTATGTTGTGGGGTTCAATGAGTTATCGTATTACACCAGTGGACTGGAAACCAGCGGGATGGAACCCACCCGCGTCGCAAAGTAATGCAATGATTTCAAATAAAAACGTGCACCTTAAAAACGCGCATAAAACACCGCAGTTTTGGCTAATATGGCTAGTGATGTGTATGAATGTTTCTGCTTGTATCGGCGTTATTGGCGCGGCTGCACCCATGTTGCAAGAAACTTTTGGCGGGGTTTTGATTGGCCAACCAAACATTGGATTTGCGGACATTAAAAAAGATGAAGGACTGACTAAAGCTGCCGCCGCAGTGGGGGCTGGATTTGTGGGCTTACTGTCACTATTTAATATTTTTGGACGGTTTGCTTGGGCAACTTCCTCTGATAAGCTTGGCCGTAAAAGGACTTATTACATATTTTTTGTGCTAGGTGCATTGATGTATTGCACCGCAACCTATGTGGCTGGCTTTAGATCTTTGGCGGTATTTGTAGGGGCATTTTGTATCATTACTTCAATGTATGGTGGTAGTTTTGCAACACTCCCAGCTTACCTAGCGGATATGTTTGGCACGCAGTTTGTTGGGGCTATTCATGGGCGATTGTTAACGGCATGGTCCACTGCGGGCATTTTAGGGCCAGTGATTGTGAACTATATGCATGATACGCGCTTAGAAGCGGGTGTGCCTTTTGACAAAATCTATGCGCCAATCTTTTTAGTATTAGCGTCGATGATGGTGATTGGCTTTATCGCTAATTGGCTTATCAAGCCAGTCGCTGAGCAATATTACATGACCGATGCTGAGCTAGCCTTGGCACACCAACAGGCGCATGAAAAAGTGATGACAAATAAAGAGTCGAAGCCTGGCCATAATTCACAAGTGACAAGCCAACCCATTTTGGTTATTTTGGCTTGGGCGTTGGTGTTAATTCCTATTGGTTACGGTATTTGGATGACCTTGCAAAAAGCATGGGGATTATTTAGTTAACATTGATTACTCAACTAAAGACTTCTTAAATAAGATTTCTTAACTAAATCATCGATAGCTCACGTATATATACGATAGAATAGCGTATTGAATTGTAACTTGATGAATTAAGGATGAATTGTGAGAGAGTTAGAGCAAAATTTAGACGGCAAAGGCTTAAGGATCGGCGTAGTACTGTCCAGATTTAATAGTAATATTGGTGAGGGTTTGTTAAGCGCTTGTAAAGCGGAACTATTAAAGTTAGGCGTGAGTGATGATGCGATTACGATCGCAACGGTGCCTGGTGCTTTGGAGTCACCTTTGGTGCTGCAGCATATGGCGATGAGTGACCAATATGACGCATTAGTCGTCCTTGGTGCGATTATTCGTGGTGAAACCTATCATTTTGAAGTCGTTTCTAATGAGTCAGCACGTGGTATTTCAGAGGTACAATTTAACGCGGGTATTCCTGTCGCCAATGCTGTGCTAACCACGGAGGATGATGATCAAGCCATTGCCAGAATGCATATCAAGGGTGCTGAAGCAGCACAAGTCGCCGTCGAAATGGCCAATTTAATTAGAGCATTATGATGGGGGCTAAAACGCTGGAAAGCAAAGCGGTCACGAGCTTGGTCGTTGAGCCTACAGCACCTGTAAAAAAGCCCGCTAAAAAAAATACCAGTAAGAGTCGTCGTAAATCACGTGAATTAGCGATGAAGGCGATTTATCGTGGGCTGCTGAATCAATCTGACATTAGTGCGGTGTTGCACGACATGAAAGATGACCCCGACTATAACAAAGCAGATGAAGCCTATTTTACACATTTGTTAGCAGCGGTCACCCAGCATATGGACACCCTTGATGTAGCTATGGCACAATTTATTGACCGTAAAGTAACTGAGTTGAGCCCAGTTGAACATGCTATTTTACGAATATCTGCCTGTGAGTTAATGTTTGATTTGAGCATTCCTTACCGTGTTGTCATTAATGAGGGCGTCGAGCTTGCCAAAATTTATGGCGGAGTGGATGGGCATAAATACATTAATGGTGTACTAGATAAAGTGGCCGCTAAAGTGCGCGCCGCAGAAGTTGAACGGTTTAAAGCTTAGTGCGATTAAAGTAATAGAAATCTGCATAAAATGATATGGCAAAATTGAACATGAGTTTAGACGGTATCCTAGAAATTGTCCGTTTAACTGATGTTGGGTTAATGCGAGATCATAATGAAGATGCCGTAGCCAGCGATGAACGCTATGGGTTTGTGTTACTGGCAGACGGCATGGGCGGCTATAACGCGGGTGAAGTGGCCAGTGAAATTGCCGTATTAAGCATTGCCGCAGAGCTAACAGAGGCACTAGAGCATCAGCCAGCAGAAGTGAATGAAATGAGGCTTACGAGTCATTATTTTGGTGAGATGCAAGCTGAGGCTAAGTTAGTAAAAACGGCCGTTAAAAACGCGAATGACAGTATTTATAACGTGTCTATTAGTGTGCCAGAGTGTGAGGGCATGGGCACCACTATCGTACTGGGCTTATTTGCTAATAATCAACTACTGGTGGGACATATTGGTGATTCACGCTTGTATCGCTTTAGAGATTTAAAGCTAACGCAATTAACTGAAGATCATTCATTATTGCAAGAGCAAATTAATGCTGGTTTAATAACAATTGAGCAAGCAAAGTTTGCCACGAATAAAAATTTAGTAACACGTGCATTAGGGGTAGACCCTCAAGTAGAGTTAACATTGCAAGAGTATGATGTAGCTGTGGGCGATATTTATTTGTTATGCTCAGATGGGTTAAGTGATTTGCTGGATGCTAGTAACATAGAATCGATATTAGCTGCACCAATGGTAAACTTAGAGCATGCTGCAAATGATTTAGTGAATATGGCCAATGATTATGGTGGGACAGATAATATATCCGTCATACTGGTGCACGTGAAGCAGACTTTTGAGAAGCCAGATTTAAAAAACCATACATTTAGGTTACGCAGTTCTGGGGATAATTTTTTTGGTTGGTTAAAATAGTAGGTAAGCATATATGGCAAAAATTTTACTTTTTTTAGAAAACTCACTACTGGCGGAATATCCTTTAGATAAGGTAACCAGTCATATTGGACGTAGACCCAATAATGATATTCATATTGATAATTTAGCGGTGAGCGGTGAACATGCCGTTATTGCTAAAATTGGCCATGATTATTATATTGAAGATGTGGGCAGTACCAACGGCACCACTGTTAATGGTGAAGAAATTCAAAAGCATGTATTGCATCATGGGGATGTGATTGAGCTGGGTAAGCATCAATTAAAGTTTATTGTTGAAGAGGTATTAAACCATATAGGTACAGAACAAAAAGCTGAGGATGCTGGGTTTGAAAAAACAGTGATGTTAAAACCGAGTGTGCCAAAAATTGAAGTTGAGCCAGCACTCATTACGCCAATTGCTGTGGTTGAAAATGTGCCACAGATGCCAGAGAATCAACCTTTAAAGGTTGAAAGTACCACGACAGAAAACTTGCCACCAGTGACTGCAAAAATTCAAATACTCAATGGTGCAAGCGTAGGGCGTGAATTGAACCTTAATAAAGCCATGACAACCCTTGGTAAAGCTGGGGTGCAAGTGGCAGTCATCACCAATCGTGCTAATGGATTCTTTGTAACCCATGTTGAAGGCAAGGTGCATCCTTTGGTGAATAATAAATCTATCGGCTCGCAAGCCCATTTGTTAAATCATCATGACGTGATTGATATTGCTGGAGTTAAAATGGAATTTTTAGGCACTTCCAGCAACCATTAATCTTCTATATCTGTTCATTCTTAATCTTCTACATTCAAAATGGCCATTAGTTCGCGTGATTACTTATTACAACGCCTTGAGCGGCTGAATGCCATTGGCGTTGCACTTTCAGCCGAAAGAGATAACAAGCGGCTGTTAGAAATGATTCTGTATGGTGCTATTGAAATCACCAATGCAGATAGCGGCACGCTTTATACCTTAACTGAAGATAAACGTAATTTGAAGTTTGAAATTTTGAGTAACGCAACGCTTCAAGTGAAATTAGGGGGTACCACGGGGCAAGAAATTCCGCTATTGCCTATACCATTGTATTTAGCCGATGGCTCAGCTAACTTAAGCACAGTTGCAGCCTATGCTACCCTGCAAAATAAAACGGTAAATATTGCAAATGCTTATGAAGAAAAGGATTTTGATTTCTCAGGCACACGTAAATATGATGACCTTGTAGGCTATCATTCACAATCGTTTTTAACAATTCCAATGAAAAACCATGAGGATGAAATCATTGGCGTGCTACAGCTGATCAACGCAATAGATATTAATACTGGAAAAATCACTATATTTTCAGATGCGAATCAACGCTTAGTTGAGTCTTTAGCCTCACAGGCTGCGGTTGCAATGACCAATCATAGTCTTATTGAAGGCTTAAAAAAGTTACTGGAATCCTTTGTTAAACTCATTGCTAATGCTATTGATGAAAAATCTCCACATACTGGCGGGCACTGCAGGCGCGTACCTGAACTAACCTTAATGTTGGCACAAGCGGCGATTGATACCAATATTGGGTCGTTAAAAGACTTTACTCTTTCTGATAAAGAGTTTTATGCGTTGACCATTGCAGGTTGGTTACACGATTGTGGAAAAATTACCACGCCAGAATCAGTCATGGATAAGGCGACCAAATTATCGACTATGTATGATCGTATTGAGTTAATTGCGCAGCGCTTCGCACTGTTAAAAAAACAAGCAGAATGTAATTCGCAGCAAAAACAACTGGCAAGCTTACAACAAGGTATTGCGGTCGATTTTGTTAAAATGCAGGCAGATTTAACTGAGTTTTATCAACAATGTGATGCTGATTTAATATTTTTACGGCAAATTAACTTTGGTGCAGAGTCAATGGCAGTAGAAGCAAAACAGCGCATTGAAAAAATTGCGGCTTTACCATTTGCAGATGAACTAGGACAGCCCATGCCATTTTTAACAGAAAATGAAGTCTATAACTTACACATTGAACGCGGTACACTGAACCAAGAAGAGCGCGCCATTATTAATAACCATATCATTGTTTCAATTGAAATGTTGGAGTCTTTGCCTTATCCCAAAGACTTTCAGCGTGTCCCAGAATATGCGGGTGGGCATCATGAACGGATGGATGGGCGTGGTTACCCGAGGGGTTTAACTGGCGAGCAAATGTCTGTGCCAGCACGTGTCATGGCCATTGCCGATATTTTTGAAGCATTAACTTCAGCTGATAGGCCATATAAAAAACCAAAAACACTGACAGAATCGCTGAATATTTTAGGTAAAATGAAGTTAGATAATCATATCGACCCCGATTTATTCGATCTTTTTGTACGTGAAAAAATTTACTTAAAGTATGCTTATGCGTTTTTAGAGCCTGAGCAAATTGACGATGTAAATCACTCAAAAATAGTGGGTTTTCAGCCGCTCTAAAGCGCTGTCTTTATTTGGATGCCGTGTAAGCCGCATGCAGACTGGCTTACAGACCGATAATTTTCGCTCGGAGCGAAATAGGCTTAAATTAACAGTATTTTATGAATGCTAATCCGTGTTAAATTGGCTCACTGGTACAGCCATTTTTATCGCACTTTAAATAGCTACCTTGCTCGTACCAATCGCCTAACACCCAGCGTGTGATGCGATGACCATCTACTGCGAGCAAATGTTGATTTGGCCTGTGGGTATGGCCGTGAATGAATAATGGTGGAAAACCATGTATTTTGATTAAATTTGCAACAGCCTGCGCGTTAACATCCATAATTTGTGAGGATTTAATGGCCTTTTCTTGCTCACTGCGCGAGCGGATATCTTCAATGGCTTTTTTTCTTACTTGCAAAGGCTGGCTTAAAAATACAGTTTGCCAGGCATCATTTCTCACTTGCTGACGAAACTCAATGTAAGCAACATCATCAGTACAAAGCATATCACCATGACTGAGTAAAGTTTTAGTGCCGTAAAGGTCGATCATGCTTGGATCTGGCAGCAGGGTGATATGAGCTGTGTTACAGAAATTAGTCGAGATTAAAAAGTCACGGTTACCATGCATTAAAAAGAGTTGCACGCCAGATTCGGCAAGTGCTTTAAAGGAGGTAATGATAGCGTGGTGGTGCACATCTTCAATATCATCGTCACCCGCCCAGTATTCAAATAAATCGCCTAAGATATAGAGCGCTTCAGCTTTGCTAGCGGTGTGCTGCAAAAACTGCAAAAAAGCCGCCGTGATATGTGGGCGGCTAACGCATAAATGCAAGTCGGAGATAAAAATACTATGTTTTGCTACGAAATCTCCGACTTTGTGCATATTAAATTTAACTAACTATTGAGCGCGAGTGATGCGCTCAATGACGACATCTTCAGCAGGCACATCTTGATGCCCTTTTTTGTTGGTAGTGGCCACTTTTTTAATCTTATCAACCACATCCATGCCAGCGGTTACTTTACCAAATACGCAATATCCCCAGCCGTTGCCTGTTGGTGCTGTATGGTTTAAAAAGTCATTTTTGTTCACGTTGATGAAAAATTGGCTGCTCGCAGAGTGCGGGTCAGAAGTACGCGCCATCGCGATGGTGTATTCGTCGTTGTTCAAGCCATTATTAGCTTCATTTTCAATTTCAGCTTTAGTGGCTTTTTGGTTCATTGCAGTATCAAATCCGCCACCTTGTATCATAAAGTTGTCGATAACGCGGTGAAAAATAGTGCCATCAAAGTGGCCGCTATCCACATATTGCAAAAAGTTGGCCACCGTAATAGGCGCTTTTTCTGTGTTGAGTTCGATAGTGATGTCACCAAAATGGGTTTGTAATTTAATTGTGGTCATGATTTTTTCCTATTGATTGAGAGTAATTTTTTTGATTATTACGGGGCTGGCGGGCACATTACCAAATGGCCCTACGTTGCCTGTATTAGCCGTGGCGATTTCACGCACAACTTCCATACCTGTGAGCACACGCCCAAATACGCAGTAGCCAATTTCTTCAGGGTTGTCGCCGCGGTAATTAAGCGCATGGTTGTTCACTAAATTAATGAAAAATTGCGCAGTAGCAGAGTCTGGGTCGCCCGTTCGCGCCATCGCAATCGTCCCCATATCGTTATTCAAGCCGTTTGCCGCCTCATTTTTAATGGGCGCTTGCGTTGCTTTTTCTTGCATGTCAGTCGTAAAACCACCACCTTGAATCATAAAACCGTTAATCACGCGGTGAAAAATGGTATCGTTATAAAAACCTGATTTAACATACTGTAAAAAATTAGTAACTGTTTCAGGGGCTTTTTGTGGATAAAGTTCCAGCAAAATGTTGCCATGGTTGGTTTCAATACGTACTTGCGGATTTTGAACAGCTTTAGACTCTGCCGCAAGAGCTTGCACACTGAAAATCGTCAGCATAAAAATAGCAAAAATATGACGCATAAAGCCCCCTAAATTTAAGTGATATGAAAAAAATAGACCGCAAATTGTGCAGATAATTTTTAGTAAGCCTCATTTTACTTTAAAATTAGCGAACATTTTGCTTTTCCCCACTTTAAGTCACACACATCACTTTAAATATGCTCAAAATTTATAATACGCTCGCTCGTGAAAAACAAGTTTTTACGCCCATCAATGCAGGTAAAGTTAGCATGTATGTGTGCGGTATGACAGTTTATGACTATTGCCACTTAGGCCATGCAAGAGTCATGGTGGTGTTTGATATGGTTAGCCGCTGGCTAAGAACTTCTGATTACGAGGTGCTATATGTGCGTAATATCACCGATATTGACGATAAAATTATTAAACGTGCGAATGAAAATAATGAAACTATAAGCGTATTAACGCAACGTTTTATTGATGCAATGGATGAAGACTCTGCCAAGCTTGGTGTAATACGCCCAACAATTGAACCCAAAGCCACTGAGTATGTGAGCGGCATGGTGAACATGATCAGCACCTTAATTGATAAAGGATTTGCGTACGTGGCAGGTAATGGTGACGTTTTTTATTCAGTTAACAGTTTTGCTGGATATGGCAAGTTGTCAGGTAAATCTCTCGAAGACTTGCGCGCGGGTGAACGTGTAGAAGTGGATAAA
>JBATAW010000003.1:0-1986 GCA_049662045.1 Methylophilaceae bacterium
CTCTTAGGCTGATTCTTTGAGCGTCTTTGAGACGTAGCTCAATCCCCGAAAGGAGCCGCAACATCTTGTCCAATTCTGATTGCAAAGAGTTTTTGGACAGTTTCAATTGTTTTCCAAGTGCCTTTAAATCCAGCTTCAACAAAAAAAATGTCACCACCAACGTAAGTTTTTGATTCACCCGCGCTGTTTGTAAGGGTGGCTTTACCCTTAAACATGTGCACCAACTCATCTGCGTTGTAAGTCACTTGGTATGTACCTGGAGTAGCTTCCCAGTAGCCTGTTAAGAACTTACCATCAGCTGGTGCATGCTCTATCCAAGTTTTCATTGTAGGCTTTCCTTCAGCTGGTATCCAACCACCTAAGTCATCTGTAATAGGTGCAGAGTTAGGACTACCAAATTTTCCAAACGAAACTATTTTCATTTAATGTCTCCAAGAGTTAGTAAAAATAAAAAGTGATTAAGTTAATTTTCAAAAAAAACTTAATTAACACATTGCTCTTAATAGAAATCTCAGGCAATACTTACTAAGGCTTACTCCTTATGAACTAACCTTAAATTGCTATGTACTCAGTTTAAAGGGAACTTTTTTAGACGTCAAAATCAACTATAAAAATTGTATAAACGAGGAAATTAGAAATTGATACTCAGCTAAATTTGAAAAATGATACTATTTACTAGTGAGCCATGAGGTTGATGCGCCGACAATACGGAAGTTTGAGGTGATAAAAATGCTTCTGATGGTTAAGCCACGTAAGATCACAAGTTACCTAGGGTTGGGGTAACAAAGTTATATCTAACTGATGTTGTACTTAAGCAAAGTTTTTTAGATTATTAACCGTAGTTGGATACAAATATCCTAGCACAAATTAAGCAAATAAAACTCACTCCGCCAATCACTATTATTGCTAAAGTATCTGCACCTGCGTAACCCCAAAAATCACTCATGGTTGTTCCTTAAATTGTTATGGCAACAATAGCCCAGTATCAACCATTCTCGTTATTCCAAAATCTGAAACTTGGTATTTAAATAGCAACTTTGTTTTACCATTAATGGTTTCCAGTTTGTTTTCTACACGCTTTATCAACCCAGCGGCAGTTAGCTCATCTAAAGCAATGCGTATGGTTTTTTCTCTGAAATCACCAGACTCGTTGTACTCAGTAAATACTTTTTCAATCAGTTGTTGTTCCCAAATTCCACCAGATTGTGAGATGGCGACTAATAGAAATCCTTTTTGATGTAGTTTCATCAATGTGCCTTAAGAATATACATTTGCATCGCTATTATCACGAAGTGCTGAAACTGATTCAGCTGGTTCACTGAACATCACAAAGCTACCTAATACCGTCAGAATTAAACCTACGATGAAATACCATTGAGGTAGTTGCAGCGTAAAAGCAGCGATGAAAATCAGTGCAAAAACTGCATATAAGTTGCCAATCGCTTCGCCACGGCCAACACCAATTAAACTAAAACTCTTATAAAAAGCCGTATAACAATAAGCGTGACAAGCTGCAGCAAGTATTATCCATAATATGGCTTTACTATGTGTAAACGTATCAACGATCAAGGCTTTTATGGGTAAGTCAGTGAATGTGGCAAGAAAAGGCAATATGAGTAAGCCCCAAAATAGTATTTCAAATGAGAAGCGGCAATGAATTCCCACATCAGGGTCAGACACATCCATTGCACGGCCTGCAACGGCGCCTTCTGTGCCCCAACCAATCGCAGACATAATGCCACCTAAATAACCTAACCAAGCATTAGGGTTGCTTGCATCCATTTCACCAAATAAACTTGGGCCATAAATCACCATGCCCCCAAAAATAATGATGCACATGCCAATGGCAGCGCGTTTAGAGATTTTTTCCTTGTACCAAAGCCTAGCGATAATTGCACCTATGACTGGATAGAATAACGATGATATAGCGGCAAACACTGGCCCAATAAAGCCCATTGCCATATAAGAGCCAAAGATGGCTAAAGG
>JBATAW010000004.1:0-5209 GCA_049662045.1 Methylophilaceae bacterium
CCATGCCTTTTTCTTTAAAAGCTTTATTCAACTTGTCAATTCTGCCTTTATTTACATCGATAAACCTAAAGTCTAAGGCTTTTAACGTGCTCATTTCTGATAAAAAGTAAAATTGTTCGGCTTTTAATTTAGTGTTAATTTCTTCTAACGCCAGCATTTGCAAAGCTGGAATAGTCTGTATCACTTCAGGGTTTTCCCAAACCTTCATATTGCTAAGGCTTAACTTTTCAAGCTTGGACAATTTATGCAATGGAGGTAACGTTTTTATATGCGCTCCAGCAATACGTAAGTTAATTAAGTTCTCGAATGCCGCTAAAGCATCAACATTCTCTAACTTTGTCACAGATGTAATGCTTAAATTTTTTAAAGCAGGCTTGTTAAACGGGCTAAAGTTATTGCTTGCAATACAATAGTCTATTAATAGCGTCTTGATGTTGCTGAGTGGACTTAAAAACTCAAAAGAATCCATTGTTGTTGATAAATAAGCCCACTCTAGCGCTGTGCACGCCCTTAAAGAAGCCAAAGATGCAAAACTTCCAGTTAAGCTAATTCGGGTTAACGCAGTTAAATTTTCAACAAAAGAAATATCTAACTGCTTACTCGTTCCTAGCTTCAAGCTGGTTAGTTGAACCATGCTAGCGATATTAGGTAAAGAACTATTATGAAACCCTGAAAATTGAATTTTATGCACATGATGCATGTTTGCTAATCTATACAACTCGTTTTCTGTGATAATTTTATTAGGCGCAACGCTCCAAACGTGCAATTCTAAATCTGGCCGTAACTTAAATACTTGGTCGTCTAAGTCAATTAAAGATTCCAAAGGCTCGCGACCAAACGCAAACGAAACCGAGGCGTTTTGCCTTAGTACTTTTACAGCTTGCTGCATTTTTTCTGCTGTCCAAGGCATGCCGTGTATAGCGTGATCAGCTATATTTTTTGTCATAAACGGTTTTATCCTCTATTAAATTCGTTAATCTAATTTAGTTCTCAGCTAGTGCTTTCAAATCTGCCAAACCCGCCTCAAAATCTGGACCGACCATTTTATCCATACTAAAAAGCGTATGCATCACTTTGACTATGTAAGGGCTTGGACCTTCCATTACCCAAGTGACTTTTGTGCTTTCACCCTTTGGTACCAGCGTAAAAATAGCTTTATGGAGCTAGTGGACAACTCAGGTCATAGCGCAAACCTTCGTGGCGATATTGCCTTATCTACTGATGACTTATTTGAAACTCAAACACTCATTGCAATAAGTGCGAAGGCGCAGACCGTAAACGTCAAGCCAGTTGTAATCATTAACAAGTTGCACAACCAGTGTCTGTAAATAATTTACGTTCTACTTTTTTATGGCTGTGCGAGCAATGCGCACAGCGATTCAAGATTATTGACAGGCGCAACCACATTTATTTGCCGTTCTTAGGCACGTTTTTGCAGGCTTCATAGCCCAAGTCGGGTGCATTGTGCTGGCGCAGCCAATGTTCCGCAGCGGTCGCCTTCATGCAGCGCGTCCAGGCCAGCGCTGAAGTGCCATTGGCGTCCAACATGTTCAGTTGGGGTGGTTTGTTGGAGTGCTGCATCATCTCAAGCACATCGACACGGTCGAAGACCGCGACGCGATGGAACACGATACTGCCGCCTGGTCGGCGTGCGTTGGGATCTGCTCCTCGATCTAGCAGTAGCTTGACAATCTCGGGCGTGCCGAACGTCACGGCGTAGTCCAGCGGGTAATAGCTGGGCTTGCAACCGTCACATTGCGCTAGCGTATTTACGTTGTTGTGGTGGTCGAGCATGGCGGTCATCACGTCGGCTCGTGGTGGTGGGTAGGTTCGTTTGCCAAACTTGTCCAGAAAGAGGTAGTTGATCAGCGGTGTGAAGCCCAGCGGCTTATAGTTAATGTCCAGCCGTAGCAGGCCGCGCGATACCGCTAGCTTGAAGTCATCTGGCCGATACCGCGCGAACAGCTCGACGGTTTGATATAAAGTGCCATCCTCCCGTTGAAAGCTTGCACTCATGTCACCGCCGTGCACGAGCAGGTAATCGACGGCAGGCCAGTCGACACGGATGCGTTGGTCGAGAATATTTTTGCCAAATAGCGTTTGGTTCAACAGCGGATTGACCTCGGCTGCAGGCAGAAGCCCATTCGACTGCAACTTGACCGCGCCATGCAGCAGCAGTTGGAACATGGCTGGTGAAAGGTAATCTTGCTGCAGTAACAAACCTGCTTCTTTCGCAGGGTCTATACCATCGTCAAGCAAGCGACGAACAATGGGAAAATTTTCATTGTTTGCCGCTGTACGCAGCAGCGATGCATCGGGTCCCGAGGCTTCGTAGAGCATCGCGTAAGCTGCAGTGGCGGTGCTACGCTTATACATGGCATCTTTCAACGCACTGCGTGCAATTGGTGCTGGGTCACCCCATGTCGCCCAGCGCAGGGCCCCCAGATCACGCAGGTGCGTGATTACTCGTAACG
This sequence comes from Methylophilaceae bacterium, assembly GCA_049662045.1. GTDB lineage: Bacteria > Pseudomonadota > Gammaproteobacteria > Burkholderiales > Methylophilaceae > Methylotenera. The sequence goes on from JBATAW010000004.1 coordinate 2,475, forward strand.
TCATGTCAGGCGGCATGTCGAATGCAGATTTAATGACACCGCCCACCGAACTACGGTCATCTCCCTCGACTCCAGACACAGGTGGCGCTAGTCGCGGTAGCAGTTTTTCTTCAAAAAATCGGTAGTATTCTGGGCGAAGCGAGACATCTTGGCCACCGTTGCGAACTAGCACGAACATCGCGACATCCCACCATATTGCACGGCCTTTCTCGTCGCGTGGAATCTGACCAGCGTTGAGCAACTGCGTGGCATAGCTCAAGGTGAGCGCGCGTGGCTTGTTTTCGCTACCATCCCACAGGAAATTGTCCGAACTCAGCAGTAAAGCAAGTCCCTGGCCACAGATCCACGCTAGATGCGCGCGACCCTGTACCTCCTTCGGTGCCTTGTCCGAAACGAGCATGTCGTTCATTTGCTTACGCATATTCGGCGGCAGAGCGTCGTAGGCGGCCTGCGACATATCCGCTGTTCTCTGACCAGGGCAGACGGGCTCGACAGGAACTTCATGACCAGCATACGCTGTTGTCGTATAGCCTGCCGAAGCAAAGCCACAGACACACGAGAAAAAAATAGTACGCAAGTTCTTTGTCATTGTTAACTTTCTATAGTGAAGATGTTGATCAAGCTCTACGGACAGTGGCGATCTCGACCCCCATTGGCAATTAAAAGCTACCCCTCAAATAAGCCACTCTTTTGCAGTCAACTTTATTCATCAATATTTACGATGCTTTCGTGGCTCTAGCGTCAGTGTGAGCACGCCACGTAATAAATTCACTTCTTCTTTTTCTAAGCGAGTGCGTCCGTACATTCGACGTAATCGTTCAAATAGCTTTTTGGGTGCACGCGGATTAATGTAGCCTATTTGTGTGAGTACTTCTTCAAAATGAATATAAAAACGTTCTAATTCATCTTGTGTGGCAAGTTCGGCGGGCTTTTCGTTAAAGTGTAGCGTACCCTCGGTAATGCTCATGCGACACTCATAGCACATGATTTGCACGGCTTGCGCGAGATTTAACGAGGTGTATTCTGGGTTAGCAGGAATAGTGGCCATTACATGGCATAAATCCGCCTCGGCATTGCTTAGTCCGCTTATTTCTGTGCCAAACACCAACGCCACTTGCTGCGTGGTGGCGATTTTGTTCACTTCTTGCGCGGCTTCACGCACATTGAGCACTTGTTGTGAAAGTGCGCGCTCTTTACCGCTCACACCCACTACAAAATGGCAATCGGCCAGGGCTTCTTCTAGGGTTTGGGTGACGATAGCGGTATCAAGCACGTCTGCCGCATTTACTGCTAGTGATTTGGCCTCGGCATCGGGAAAACGCTTAGGGCGCACTAAGTATAAACGGCTTAAGCCCATGGTTTTCATGGCGCGGGCGGTGGAGCCGATGTTACCAGGGTGGCTGGTTTGGCAAAGTACGACGCGAATGTTATTAAAAATATAGCTTTCGTCGCTATGCGTTGTTGTTAGCAAAAAATTACTCCTTACCTATCATTTACATGCCGCGTTGCAATTTTTGCGAACGCCTAGCCTAGCTGAGTAAATTATATTTTTAAAAATATAATTTACTTTGAGACTAATTGCTTTGAGACTATGGCTATAAAAGTTAAAATAGCATTTTAACAGCTCTTTAAGAAATTTAAGCCATGCATCCAATGCTCACCATTGCAGTCAAAGCCGCGCGTAAAGCGGGCGCTATTATCAACCGCGCCTCACAAGATGTGGGTTCGCTCACTGTGCAGTCAAAAACCTATAATGACTTTGTGAGTGAGGTTGACCGTGCCGCCGAGCAAATGATTATTGATGTGCTCAGAGATGCATACCCAGACCACGGCTTTTTGGGTGAAGAAAGCGGTGAAAGTAACCAGCATGCCGATAATATTTGGATCATTGACCCGCTTGATGGCACCACCAATTTTTTACATAGTTTTCCGCAATATTGCGTTTCTATTGCACTACAACAAAAAGGCGTACTCACCCAAGCGGTGATTTACGATCCAGTACGTAACGATTTGTTTACGGCAACCAAAGGCCGTGGCGCATTTTTAAACGATAAACGTATTCGTGTCACTAATCGCGCTAAATTGCAAGAATCTTTAATCGCTACTGGTTTTCCATTTCGCGATTTTACTCATTTAGATACCTATCTTGGCATGTTAAAAGACATGATTAAAAAAACTACTGGTATCCGCCGCCCAGGCTCAGCCGCACTCGATTTAGCCTATGTCGCTGCTGGTTGGGTCGATGGCTTTTTTGAAATTAATTTATCCAGCTGGGACATCGCCGCAGGTGGCCTCATTGTGCAAGAGGCAGGTGGTATAGTTGGTGACTTTGAAGGCAACGAAAGCTGGCTGAAAACAGGTAACATTGTGGCGGCTAACCCAAAAGTGTTTGCGCAAATGCTGCAAACATTGGCGCCGCATTTGACAGATACGATTAGAACGCCAAAATAAAGTCGAGCAGTAATTTGCCTTGATAAATGTTGGCTACACTTCTTCACTAATGAATGTGTTATTGAGTGAGAATTCACTCAAATAGGCTTCTTAGCTAGCCTGCGATATCTGTAAATGAGGATCTAATTTGATTGAGCAAGTGTTTGAGCAACATGGGAAAAATTGTGATACTGTCAATTTAATCATTGATTTAATTCATGAAATTCGACCACCAAAACCAGATCAAACCAATGTTGCAGTTAATGCAATTCTAGCGCTTTGCTATTTTCTTGAAGCAAAGCCAG
>JBATAW010000005.1:0-8801 GCA_049662045.1 Methylophilaceae bacterium
TGGTGTGCTGTTCAGTTGTGCGTTGTGCATACATGCTGTGCAAGTTCTTTCAATATCAAGTCGGGGCGCGGGGTTTACTTGTTAGGGTTCCGTGCTTGCCAGTCATCTCGGCAATCACCATCGCAAAACAATCCATCGTGGGCGAGTGAATGGCCGCAGTTATAACACTGGCCATTCGGTAGAATGGCAGGCTTGCGGTCCAGCACAACGCTCAGGGATAACGCACGGTCGCGCTCTTCACGCTCTGTTGCTTGGTCGTATATGTCTGTCATTTAGTGCAATGCCTTTAGGTTGCAGTCTGCACCGTGCTTTTTTTTAAACTCCACACGGTCGTGCAGGTTGCTGATAGCGCGCACCACCAGGTTAAGCGCTTCCAGTTCGCCAGCCATGTCGTGGTAATCCATTTCAAATCTAATTTCGCACATATCAGTCTTTCAACTCACAATAAAAAGACCCGTGACGCGGGAGGCAGTCACGGGTTGAGGAGGAACTATGCAAATAGCCATTGACCAACATCAGAATGGCAAACTGATAAAACACGGTAATAGAGCGGCCGCGTCATTAAGCGACCTCTCTCATAGAGTCTTCTTTACTTTCTTCAAAGTGCTGAGGGTTGTGCATCATCAATACTTTAAGCCAAGCACGCGGAATTCCACGTGTACGCCAACCAGATACAACGGCTGGCAATGTTGGCTCACATATCGCTGCAACTGCCTCATTACCACCAAAAGCGTCAATTATTTGTGAGTCGTTTTTCATAAGTTCACATAGATTAGCAAACGCTAATGTTTTTAGCAATAGCAAATGTCAATTTTATTTGTAAATATTTAATGAGATTATCTAAAAATGAATATTCAAGACATCAGGATTGAAAATTTAACCCGCTTTATCAATAAAATTGGTAGCGCAGCTAAAATTGGAAAAGAGTATGAAGGCATTAGCGCGTCTTATTTATCTCAGCTTATAAATAAGCACCGCCCCTTTAGTGAAAAATCAGCCAGAAAGATTGAGCAGGTTTGTAGCATGCTTCCATTTCCCCTTGATACGCTTACAGCCAATCAAGAGCGTGCAGAATATGGCGCTATTGTGCCAGATAGGCTTGAAACTCAAGTTATACTAGCCATGCGGCAGATGGATGAGGCTACAAAACACCAACTTAAGAATAATCTACTCAAGTCAACTCGCTTAATTAACCGCCGCTTGGCGGTTTTTTACGCCTAAAAATACGATAAAGCATCGACTTAAAAAAATATTATCACAATCTTTAAAAATAATTAGCATTTGCTATTGCATTATAAATTAGCATTTGCTAATATTAACCCATCGCAACAAAAAACGTGACGGGGCAAGCAAAGTGAACAAATTTTTTTCAGCCATGCAAGTGTGGAATAAAAAGTCCACCAAGCAGCGCAAAGCGATTTTGCACAATGCTGGGCGCGACCCGGTATTGGCAAGCCGCAGCTACCCATACATGCCAAAAGACGTGCGCGAAGACATTCAACCAACACTTTTAAAAGAAGTGCCACCGGTGGCCGCAAAAAGCTACTGGTGGCAGGAGGCTTAAACATGACAAGAATCGCCATTAATGTAAATGATTGTCGCCAGCTTGCTGAAATTACCAGTGATATTGATTTTGCAAATGCCGCTGGTGATAAAAGCGCGGTGACCACGCTAATTAGCAAACTGCACAACACCATTGAGCAAATGGCTGGTGTGCATGCCGACAAAATCTACGCGCCAGATGAACACCCTGACGCTGAATATGACCCTAAAAATTAGGAGCTAGCCATGATCACTAAAAACATGACCCGCAAAGCCTACACCACCGCCCACGCAATTGACCAGCTAACACTCTGGACGCTGGCAGTGACGTTGACTGTGTTTTTTATTTCAGCCCTGCTTAGCGCGTTTGGCGGTGCCGCATGAAAATTCGCCGACTATATAGCCGCGTTAAAAACGCCCTGTACTTTTACAAAAAAGGCTATAGCTTAAAAGCCGCCTTGCGCTTGAGTGGGTTTGTATTATGAATAACGCACTACGCTACACCATAAAACACAGTGGAATCTATTACATGGTATTTGATAACGCCAACATGTGCATCGTTAGCAAGCCTTATGCGGCGTTTGATGAAGTGCTTAGGATTGCCACAGAAATGAATTCTCAGGGGCAAGCATGAACGCCATTCTAATTTTAATAAGCACATTCACCCTAGTGTTTGCGCTTGGCTTTCAAAGCTTAAACGTAAACAACGGCCATTATAAAGCCGCATTTTTCACAAGCTTTGGCATTGGCGTGGCAAATATTGTGCTGTTTAAAACCGTGCCAAATGCCAACTGGTTAGAAGTTGGCGCTTATTTAATTGCTGGGCCGTTTGCAATTATAGCCAGCATGAAGGCGCATGATTGGTGGCATAAATGATTAATAACAATCCTGAACATAAAGAAAAGCCTATTAATTCAATGCAGTTTTTAATCCAAGGCAAGCCACTTAAAAGATGTAACGGCATGATTTATTGGTATTGGTATGGTGAACACCAGTTTGATATTCGCGTTATTAGAAAGCTTTGCGGAGTTGCCGAAGAGCATCAAACTGATAAATGGTTTATGAAAAAAATACACCCATGCACCGGTTTTAGAAATGTTGCTGAAGCACTTATAAAACACATTGGCGACAACAACATGGATGAGTTAATTATTAAACATGATGCTTACCAGGAAGAGCTAAGTAAATTAGACGAGCAACAATATAAAAATATTCATCCAATAGCGCGAAAAGGCAAATTTTCCGACATTGGAAATATAAATGATGAATTTTTAGAGGATATACCTTTTTAATGAACCGATCCCAACGCAGACAAGCAGAACGTAACGAACGCCGCGGTATTGTCGTCGCTGAGCGCATTATACCGCTGCCACCGCTGGTGGATGAGTTCACTATTTTTGACATTCCGCAAAGCATACTCACACAAATTAGCCACGGCGCAATTGACAGCATGCAAGGCGTGCCAGTGTTTAGAGATAACACCGGCGAATGGTGCGAAGTTACGCCAGCACTGGCCGGCTGGATTTTTACGTGGGAGAAGCTCAACACCGAGCTTGAGTTAAGGCTAGATTTATCGCCATTAAATATTATTTGCAAGCGCTTGCAAAGCTTTACGCCAATCACCCGTGAAAACATCGGCAATGCCCTGCTATGCCTTGACGCCTGCAGAATGGCATTCCGCACCCACGACCGCCAGCGCATTGCCTACATTAGCAAAAACGCGCAAATACAACTTTATTTGGAGTAAACCATGCCACGCCCGCAGCTCACTAAAACAGAAAGCTTAATCTACAGAACATTTATTGTGGCCTATTTGCTGTTTATTGCGGTGATTATTGGCGCGTGTATTTATGGTGCAATTAATCACAATTACCAAACCAATGAATGCGGCGCGAAAGAGACAACTAAATGATTGATGTTATTTTAAAACAATTAATAGGCACCAGCAGTGTGCATCATATCAGCGCCAACGTGCTTGAATCCGCCACAGGTCTATCAAGCGATGATATTAATACAACATTGGATGCACTCTATGAAAAGCGCATTATTAACCAAGCAACTATCACTCGCAACGGCATTACATGCCGTGAAGTGTGGCTCACAGGCGTCATTCAGAAAATACCGCCAACACAATATGTGATTAACCCCAATAAGGCACAAAAGGCACCGCCAGCGGCAGTGATTGCCGAACCAGTTCCAACCATTGCCAGCGCCAAACCAACCACCTCGCAAGATGAAAAATCATGGGCGCTTAAATTGCTTGAGTTAATTGAAAAGCATCCTGGCATTAATCAACATGAGGCCGCTCAAATGCTTAACTATAAATATGTAAGCACCGCATTAATACCAGGATACATTGACCGCGGCGATGTTATTGCCGAAAAAAATCAAGATGGCAAACTAACCTTTAAATTAAAACAAGGAATGACCGCGGCAGATGTTTATAACCGCAGAAAACGTGCATCAGAGCCACGCAAGCCAAAACCAGCAGAAGCCAGTAACTTTTTGGCCGTGCCAACACTGCAAAGCGACCCGCTGCCAGAAACATATGAACAATTATTAAAACAGACTTCAGATGAATTTAATGCGCCTGAAATAAACATCGAAAGCCCGCTGCTCAGCCAAGTTGGCGGAAGTCATTATAAAGATATGGCCATACAGCCCATCACCTATATTTTGGCAAACAACATCGGCTTTGCAGAAGGCAGCATTATTAAATATATCAGCCGATACAAAGCTAAAAACGGCTTGCAAGACCTTAAAAAAGCACGGCATTTTATTGATATTTTAATAGAGCATGCGGAGAGTGCAACATGAAAGCAAACCAATTCGGCACATGGACTGAGCAAGTTATGTATAAGCAAGGCTATTTAACCAGCAATCAAAAAAAAGCCGCTGGCATATATGGTAAGGGATGTGAAGGGTGTGCCAGCATTAGTTATCGCACTGCTGGCACAAAACCGAGATGTAAGCTCGGAGATTTTCAGGTAACTAGTAATGCAACATGTGACAAATTTAACCAAAGAAAAGGAGAAACAGCATGACTGAAATAGTAAAACCAGAATTAAAAGAAGGTGAAGTTTATGCAGGTGCAATTATCAACCCAGATGGCACTGGCAACCACATTATTTTATTTGGTGAGGATTTTAAGCCAGATACATGGGATAACCAGATGGCTAAATCAGCCTTAATCGGTTACGACCTACCAAATAGAGTAGAAAGCGCACTGCTTTTTAATCAGTCAAAAGACCAATTTGAGCGCGATTTGTACTGGACCAATGAAACGCATGTTAATGATACAGAGTGGGCTTGGTTTCAGAATTTCTACTATGGCGGCCAGTACAACGATGGCAAGGGCAGCAAGCTGCGCGCCCGCGCTGTCCGCAGATTAGCTATTTAGTCATTTAATTATTGAGTTATTTAAGGGGTTTATATGCAAAATAAAATCACATTATCAGAAATCAAAGCAGCGCAAGCTACACTTGCCGACATGATTGCAAAGTTTGAAGCCAACAACGTAGTTGAGGATATGTTTCCCATTAATATCGGGTTTCCGCAACTCAATGCAAATGAAAAATGGCTGGGTGTTGTTGTTAGCGCTAATGGACTTAAAAAAGAGCACATCATTTTATTGCCAGAAGATAAAGATGAAATTAATTGGCAAGATGCAATGCAGTGGGCTGAGAGTATTGGCGGTCACTTACCAGATCGCGTTGAGCAAGCATTACTTTTTAAATGCTTGAAAGACGAGTTTGAAGAAGAAGCATACTGGTCATGCGAAGAATTAACCAGCAGAACAGAGTGGGCTTGGTGTCAGGGTTTCGACAATGGCTACCAGGACTACGATATCAAGGACTTCAAGCTGCGCGCCCGCGCTGTCCGCAGAGTATCAGTAATTTAGTTTTTTAGTGATTTAAAAATGGCTTTACACACCAACTTACCTATCTACAAAGTGGCATACGATTTACTCGATGCCATTACCGATCTTGTCAAAAATATGCCAAGAGACTTCAAAAATAGCATAGGCGGCAAGCTGCGAGATGAATGCGTTGAGATTGTGACTTTGATATTTAGAGCCAATGTTTCACAAGAGAAAGGTATGCACTTAATTTCTCTTATAGAGCGGCTACAAGTGTGTGAATTATTGTTGAGATTGTCACGTGATAAGCGCTTAATTTCAACAGGCCAATATGCCAAAGTAATTGAGTTAACTGGCAACATAGGCAAGCAAGCAAATGGTTGGCGACGCTCCGCATCGTCTGTTTCATAAAGGTTAAGGCCCTATGACTGTACGATTAAATAATCTGGTTTTACCGCTGGCTCACAAGGCCACCGCCATGCGCGATATAGATACCTCTGGCAGCAGTCAGGCACGGTCTAGCGCAGTTACTTTGCTGATCGGTGAAAACCTTCGACAAAGCGACGTAGATAGTAAAAATAAACAGAGTGGGCTTGGTATCAGAATTTCAACAATGGCAACCAGAACAACAATAACAAGAACAACAAGCTGCGCGCCCGCGCTGTCCGCAGATCATAACGCCAACTTTACATTTGCAGAGCTGGTACAGGCTTATTTTGATTGCAGAAAACATAAGCGCAATACTGCCAGCGCGCTGGAATTTGAGCAGACGCTAGAGCGTAACTTAACCAAACTTTACGATGAATTAAAAAACGGTAATTACGCACCAGGTAAGTCCATCTGCTTTGTTATAACCAGCGATTCACCGCGTGGTTATTAGGCTTTATACAAAAGCTGGCAATTTACTGGCAAATAGCAACGGACTGTTAATCCGTGTGTCCCTGGTTCGAGCCCAGGTCGAGGAGCCAAATGCAATAAGGCTCACAGCGATGTGAGCCTTTTCTATTCAGTCCGCAAAAACTATCTCAGTCCGCAAAAGTACAATTTATTTTAAAAATAGTTGATATATTTAATTGATTTGTGTTGACAATACAAATTAACAAGCGCATAATGCTTTTCATGGTGACAAACAAATCACTACCGACCTAGCGGCACTAGGACTAAGGAGAAATAAAATGGTATTCAAATCATCAGCCGTATGGACAATGTCAACCGAAGCTCTTATCGAGCACCTAAACAAACTTGATGCGCCAGACCAAATTTATTGGGATGCGCGTGAGCTCAAAAAAACATATCAAAAATTTCAAAATTTAGATTGGTCACACTTTCCAAAAGCTACAAAAATTGATAGCCAATGGACTTTTGTAAAATAATTTTAAGGGGCGCAAGCCCCTATATCAGGAGCAAAAAATGAATGTAATTGATAGAGTAGAGCAATCCCAAGCCTGTAAAGTGATTAACTTAACTGAAGCTGAGAAAGATATTTATTGTGGTAGTGGCTGGAAGTTCGCGCGGTTTGAAGATGGGAATTTAGTTGGATTTTACGATCCAATGGAAACGGAATATCAGGCTGATACGACGGCTATGGTTGAGGATATGTCTGAAAATATGACTGCTTGGATAGCAAACGCGGTGGGTGAAGTATGGTTAGTGATGTGCAGCTGTTATCAACTCTGTGAACCGCGTAGAGTGGCACTGACTGGTGAATTTTCAGCAGCATTGCCAGCCGCATTAAATCTATTTACTGAAGCGTTGATTGAGGAATAATATGACCGAGCCTATTAAAAAAGCTGGTGCCCCTGCTGGCAATACAAATGCCAAAAAAGATGATGCCTCCGATAGTACCTTGCACATTCGTTGCACCAAAGCCGACAAGGCTAAATGGGTCAAAGCCGCACAAGGCAATGGCGGACTAAGTTCATGGGTGATTGGGCTGCTTAACAAAAATTCTTAATCACTAAGGGCAAACGCACATATTGCCCTTTAAACTTTCAACTTTATCTATCAGCGCATTCTGCCATCTCGCAAACGGTATCAGCCCAGCCGCGTAATTGATTGTAGTCTATTGTGGTGATCTGGCAGGCTTGCTCAAGTGTTCGATAAGCGGCTGCGTCACCGATTGATTCACCGCTGGCAGGTTGTCCGGTATCGCTGGCAGTTTGATTGGCTGGCTCGGCACCACTTGAGGGTGGCAGCACGCTGTTATGGCCAGCAAGCTCACGCCTGAGAGTAATAATTTTATTGTCATATAGCCTCTTTAATTCGGTTGAAATTTTAACCCGCTCAATGCCAAGCTGATCGAGCTGTTGCTGCGCTTTAATTTTTTCAATATTGATTAAACTTTCAGCGCGAATAAGCTTCACTTCAAATTCTTGTGCCTGTTTGGCGGATAATTCGGTCTGCAGGCGTTTGTATTCAGCCAAGTTATGCACTGCATCGTCACGCTCGCGCTGTAGCGCGTTAAAAAGCCATAGGCAATATCCAAGTATTGCCGAGGCTAAAATAACGCGCCAGTTTTTTGCGAAAAATAGCAAAAATGTTGTCATTTATTGTTTCCAACGTTGCCAGATAGAACGCTCAGCACATTTCTAATAAATGCCAATGCAGAATCGTCTTTGGGCGTTGGGGTGAGTACCACAATGGCAGTGGCCGCCGTGACAATTGCCGTGACCCAGCCGAGCACTGTTTCAATTGTGGCCACAACGGCTGCAGGCAAAAATGGCAGAATGCTGGCTAAAATGCCGCCGCCTTCAACCACGGGTGCTGCATCTTCGGCAAATGCTGAAAACGCCAGCATTGATAACAACATAATCAATAAAAATTTAACTTGTTTCATGACTTACTCCTTTAAAAATAATAGTCTTTCTCTTTCACGACGGATAATAAGCCCTGGTAATTTTTTACCATTAGCCCATATCCACTTTTTAAATTCACTGCTTGCAGCAATAAATTTATTCTCATTCACCAGCCGCAATAATGTGCTGGTGCGTAATGCCTGAATGCCTAAGTTATAAACAAACGAAACCAGCGCATCGAATTGGTGTTGATTGATCACCACGCGCACATAGCGATTAACGGCTGGCTCATACTCTTTGGCCAAGGTGGCAAGTAGCAGTGCTTCAGCTTGCGCAACCGCAATTGGCTTGTCGCTCATTTTCACGGGCGTGTTATCGGCATAGCGTGTTGATCCGTAGCCAATGGTTGGCACTTTTGCGGGGCACAGATATGGCTGTGACTTAAACCCCTCCGCCATTTTGATAAGTTCAATGGCATTGCGTGATGACTTCATACCCGCCACCGCCTCTCATAATGATTCACAAACCGATAATAAGTGCTTGGCCATAAGCACAGGGCAATGGATAGCAGCGCGACAAAGTAAGACAGCGCCAATTGATGCACG
>JBATAW010000006.1:0-12876 GCA_049662045.1 Methylophilaceae bacterium
ATATGTCAAATGAAGGTTATCACGAACCAATAAACGAGTTATCTGATAAAACAAGAGATATGCACCGGGCAATTACCTCGCTTATGGAGGAGTTGGAGGCGGTAGATTGGTATAACCAAAGAGTAGATGCGTGCAAGGACGAGGATTTAAAGAAAATTTTGGCGCATAATCGAGATGAAGAAAAAGAGCATGCGGCCATGGTTCTTGAGTGGATACGCCGCAATGACCCTGCTTTTGATAAGGAGCTGAAAGATTACCTATTTACCAATAAATCAATTGCGCACAAATAAAGCGCCTAAAGCATCGCGATGAGGCGCTTAAAGACTCCCTTAAATCAGACGTTAACCATGCCATATTAAACGACATTAATCTACACTGAAGCACTGGTTCGTCAGGCCGTTTTGGCCTACTGGCAGCGTACAGTAGGGTTGGGGTTTGTTGCGGCTAAAGTGCTTATTAACATTAGCCTTGCCATTTTGCTTTTTCAAGGTAATGCTTCATGGATTGTTGTTCTGCTGGCTTCAGTTCTGTTTGTGGGCATCTTGTTTATTGCAGCCATTTATTTCGTCCATATGGCTAATTCAATGCGAACGTTTAGAGCCATTGGCAAACCACAAGCTACTTTCACCACAGATGAAAACACATTCTCGTTTTCTTCTGTTGCTGGGCAAAGTATGCTGCCTTGGCAGTCCATCAGAGACGTGTGCAAATTTCCAACGTTCTGGTTGTTGTTATTTTCTAAAGCGCAGTTCGCCACCCTGCCCTCTGTCAATTTACCCAACGAAATACAGCAACTCATTGTTAAGAAAGTACGCAGCAATGGCGGTAAAATTAGGTAAGCTATCCTTCAATTAGCCAAGTAAAAATTAGCCACTTAAATCTATAATTATAGTCATCTTTATTCGATAAGGCCTGCAGTCCTTATTCTATGCGGCTTCCAGAGTATCAAAATAGGCTCGGTCTTAATTAGCGCATTTTTGAAATTTAAATTAAGCGCCACTGTTGCTAAGAAACTTGCTAAGAAAAGTAGTTATTGATATTTTTTTAACGCATCATTTAGTGTGTTCATATAGGCATCCGTAAACTTTAGCCCTTGTTTAGATTGCGCCACCTGCGCTAGCTTGGTTTTTTCTTTAGACCAGTTTTTAACAAAATCTGGCGCATATCCGCCCGTATTAAAGTCGCCTTTCATGGCCATTATATTGGGGTATATTTCTAAATATTCTTTCATCGAAACTAAAGCGTGTATCTGTGAATACAACATAAACTGCACGTCATAGAGTAAATATGAAAGCGGATCTGCATGTAAGGCAAAATAATTTTTTTCTTCTAAAACCGCCCTGCTTATTTTTCTAATGATTTGTTCAATATCCGAATGTTGTGTGTGGGCTTTGCAAAGAGATTGTAGTAAAGCTGAAAATTGTCCACTTTCAATCATCTCTAAATCATCTTGAAAATCTAATAATGAAGTGTCGTACACATCCTCATGCACCAAGCCTTGAATAAACGTTTCAAAATCTTTGGCTAAAAAGGTAATTTTGTAGTCACTTTCTTGGTCAACATGTGCCACTTCAGGCTCGCCTTGTTTACCGCATTTGCGATAATCTAGCAAAATCATGTCATGCCCTGCGGATGGGCAGTCGGCAAAATACACGCCAATATCAGGGTAGCCCCATTCTTCAATCCAAAATTGGCTACCGCAATCACCACCCAGTGAACAATCTTTGTTGTGGCCAATATTAAATAAACCAGTGACGGCAATATGGTCTTCAGCCCAAGAGCTGGCTTCTTTGGTGGGAAAACACAAATTATGCGGAATACCGCCATTATGCATTTTCATCAGTTGAATATAAGCCGCGGGCAATTTATAGCCTAATTCTGTTTCAATTGTTGCAATTTGTGCATCGCTAGGAGCAGCATCCACGTATTCTTCCAACGCATACTGGCTGTCATCCCAAAAGTTAGAAAAATCAACATCTTTAAAATAGGTTTGCATGTGTCGCTTCAATCATCATCAAAAGTGTACCTAGTCGCATTATAAAGCTTAAAGTTAATTTTTGTATTCGATTCTATGGTGGTGGTTGTCTTCAACCAAATGGTTGTTATTAACCAATAGCACTTTACAGTTAATAATTTAACTACATGATTTATAACAAACTATTAACTGGCATGGCGATTGCATTAGCGTTGATAAGCAAATCTCCAAAGTTTTTGCTTTTTAACCCGTCACTGACCTCATTAGTGGCGGGTATTTTTTTCTGATTGAAATCACGCTTAATCTCATCGGCAATGAAGTTAGCCTGCATGGCTATGCTAAAATAATACGCATTATTCATTTACGAAATTAGCAGAAAAAAACCATGGCAGTCACCATTAAAAACGAGCAAGACATCGCAAAAATGCGCGTCGCAGGCAAGCTAGGTTCTGAAGTGTTAGATTATATTACGCCATTTGTGGTGAATGGCGTCACTACCGACCAACTTGATAAACTCTGCCACGATTACATTGTTGATGTGCAGCAAGCAATACCCGCGCCACTAAACTATGCGCCAGATGGCCATAAGCCTTACCCTAAATCTATTTGCACTTCTGTTAACCAGCAAGTTTGCCACGGTGTGCCGAGTGATAAAATCTTAAAAAATGGCGATATTGTCAATATTGACATTACCGTGATTAAAGATGGCTACCATGGTGACACCAGCCGCATGTTTTATGTGGGTGAGGTCACCAGCCAAGCCAAACGATTATGCGAAATAACTTACCAAGCCATGTGGCTAGGCATCAGCAAAGTGAAACCGGGTGTAACACTAGGCGATATTGGCTTTGCGATTCAAACTTTTACCGAAAAAAGTGGCTACAGTGTAGTGCGTGAATTTTGCGGTCATGGCATAGGCAAAGTGTTTCATGAAGATCCGCAAGTGCTTCACTACGGTAAACCTGGCGCAGGTTTGGTGCTTAAGCCAGGCATGATGTTTACCATTGAACCGATGATTAATGCGGGTAAACGCGAAATTAAAGCCATGCCAGACGGCTGGACGATTGTCACCAAAGACCGTAGTTTATCTGCACAGTGGGAACATACCCTGCTAGTGACAGAAACAGGGTTTGAAGTCATGACACTTTCTAGCGGCTCCCCTGCTACGCCAGATTTCGTTAAATGACCGCTAAAAATGCCGCCAACCATGTTTCTAAATGGCAGCGCCAGCTCAAATTAGGCTTTGATGCTCTTAAAGCTGACTTTACTCAACAACCAAATGCAAAGCGGCTCTTTAAACAGCATTGCAAGTTAGTAGATGGTCTGCTGCAAGCCATATGGAAGCAAATAGGCGCACAAGCCCCCTGTTGCCTCATTGCCGTGGGTGGCTATGGGCGTGGTGAGTTGTACCCATATTCTGATGTTGATTTACTCATTTTAATGCCAGAAGCAGCGCACGACGATGCCGAACTCAACAGCAAAATTGAAACGCTTATAGGCCTGCTGTGGGACATTGGCTTACAGGTAGGCAATAGCGTGCGTACCTTAAGCGAATGCATTACCGAAGCTAAAAAAGACATCACGGTGCAAACCAACTTAATGGAGTCTCGCCTGTTAATAGGGGATGCCGCGCTTTACCAACAGTTTACCCTTGCCATAGACGAAACGCTGGCCAGTCCAGACATCAAGCGCAAGTTCTACTACGCAAAGCTCAAAGAGCAAAATAATCGCCATCATAAATTTAACGATACCGCTTACAATTTAGAGCCCAATATTAAAGAAAATCCTGGTGGATTGCGCGATTTGCACATGATATTGTGGATAGCGCACAGTCTCAATATGCCAGATGCAAGGCGATTGCCCAACACATGGCGACATTTAGCCAAACTCAGTATACTTACCCCACTTGAAGCGCGGCAAATTCAGCGCCATGAGCAAAATTTGCAGTTATTACGCATTCGCTTACATTTTTTAAGTAATCGTCGTGAAGATCGCCTGCTATTTGACTACCAAAATGCCTTAGCGAACGAAATAGGTTATGTGAACACACCACGCAAAAGCGCGAGTGAACAGCTGATGCAAAATTATTACCGTAGCGTTAAATTTGTGCAGTTAATTAATGAAATTTTACTGAAATCTTTTGAGATCATTATTACAAAATCTCCTGAGATTCTGCCAATTAATGCCCATTTTGTTGCCTATAACCATCAGTTAGAAGCCAAAAACGCAAGTATATTACAAAAGCACCCAGGCGCTATTTTAGAAGCATTTTTACTACTGCAACAGCACCCAGAGCTCACGGGCATGGGCGCTACTTTGTTGCGTAATTTGCAGCATGTTAAGCCATTGGTCAATCGAGCGTTTAGGCAAAATGTGCATCATAAAAAGCTATTTATGCAAATATTATCGCAAGATAATGGGGTCAATCAAGTTTTTCGGGCGATGAACCGATACGGTATTTTAGGGCGTTATATTCCAGCATTTGGCCGTATTATTGGGCAAATGCAGCATGATTTATTTCATGTTTATACCGTGGATGAGCATATCTTAAATGTATTGGCTAATTTACGCCGATTTGCAAAACCAGAATTTCAACATGAATTTCCGCTGTGTAGCCAACTATTTAATCAATTTAACGCGCCCCATTTGCTATATATCGCCGCATTGTTTCATGATATCGCAAAAGGTCGTGGTGGCGATCACTCCACATTAGGCACGGGTGATGCACTCAAGTTTTGCAAGTTGCATCACTTAACAAATGCCGACACTGCACTGGTGACTTGGCTGGTTGAAGCACACCTTAAAATGTCAGCTACTGCGCAAAAATCAGACTTATCTGACCCGAGCGTTATAGAATATTTCGCCCAATTTGTGAAAAATGAGCGCAGACTCACCGCGCTTTATTTGCTGACAGTCGCCGATATTCGTGGTACCAGCCCCATTGTATGGAATGCATGGAAAGCGCGCTTGCTTGAAAACTTATTCCACGAAACCAAATACGCCCTAGCTAACCAAACAGCTTATGCACAACAAGCCATTAGTTTGCGTAAGCTTGAGGCTGAAAATAAACTCAAACGATATGGACTAAGCACGAATGCCTATGAGCCGCTGTGGGCGCAATTTGGCGCACATTACTTTATTCGTCATGAAAGTGATGAAATTGCTTGGCATAGCCGCTTGCTTACGCCGCACCTAAACTCTCTTAAGTCCATCGTGCGTGCACGCTTAAGCCCAAACGGTGATGGCATCCAGGTGATGATTTATGCCAAAGATCGGCAAGATTTATTTGCCTGTATTTGCAATTTTTTTGATCGCATGAGCTATAGCATCGTAGAAGCCAAAATTTATACCACGGGGCATGATTATGCGCTAGACACTTTTATTGTATTAGACCAATCTGGAAAGTCTGTTAGTTACAGCGGTCTGCTCAAATTTATTGAGCAACAACTCAGCAAAAAAATAGATAGCAACATAGCACTTGATGCTCCTCTAAAAGGCCGCATTAGCCGCCAAGTGAAACACATGCCGATTGAAACGCAAATTAGCATTGTTGAAGATTTAGATCAAAATAGGCATAAATTAGATATTATCGCCAATGACCGCCCGGGCTTACTGGCAAGATTAGCGCGCATTTTACTCATCCTTAAAGTTGAGTTGCATAACGCTAAAATTAATACCCTAGGAAATCGCGCAGAAGATAGCTTTATCATCTCTGGCTTCAGAGATCAAAAACTAGATAGCCAAACTGTTTTAGCCCTTAAAATGGCGATTAAAGCTGAAATTTAGCACGTGCTTTACGCCGAGAGAAAAATATGCCTCTGCAAGCGGCCTAGAATGTAGCTTGCAGAGGCATGCCAGAAAGATAAGCTTATTTCACATTAAAAATCATTTAAGTTAGCTAAAATGATAATGCTTGCGTAAGGCTTTTTTTACCTGCCAAGTGCAAGATAAACCCGATTCAAATGTCACCAAATCCCCCGCCTTAAAACTAACAGCCGCACCGCCATCCGTTGGTTTTACAGAGACTTCACCTTCTAAAATGTAGGCAATTTCTTGCGAGCTATACGTCCACGGAAACTCAGAAACCTCTTTAGTCCAAATCGGCCAGTTATCTACGTCTAGCGATGTTAATTGTTCAGCGCTTGGTTGTTCAACAGTAATTTTGCTCATGCTAATAACCTCCATAAAAACAAAAAAGCCTTAAGAAAACGACGTTTCTCAAGGCCTATTTTAGTCCACGTCTGCAAAAATGCAACCCGTGTTTAACATCCAGAAAAATTATGAATGTTTGTAATGTTTTTTCAATTGCTTAACAACTTCCCATTGTGATTTCATCCCTTTTGGAAACACAACAAAATCGCCTTTTTTAACCGTTACTTTTTCGCCACCTTGTGGTGTCACGGTAAACTCACCTTCTAATACGTAGGCGCTTTCAGTCATGTCAAAATCTAAAGGGAATTTTGAAGGCGGGCAATCCCATGTTGACCAGCTTGAAACGCCTAATTCTTTTAGTTTTTCTGCTGATGGGTTGTGGTCGATGATAATTTGGCTCATATAGTATCCTAAAAATTATTGGTTAAAAAAATGCCGCTTTAACTTAAGCGGCATTGTCGCGACAATCTGGCAAGTGGTCAGGCTTGACGCTTCAACAAGGCTGTACAACCTGAATTATAACCTAATTTCAAAACTTCAGCCAAACGCACGCTCATATTGCGGTGTGTGAGCGGTAGCAAAACTGACCACCACCCTACTTAATTAACCTTTGTGCGCTCGGTTAGCTTCACCATATCGTTCATCACGCCATCTAAGCCGCCATAAACATTCAGCGT
The DNA here is from genome assembly GCA_049662045.1 of Methylophilaceae bacterium. GTDB lineage: Bacteria > Pseudomonadota > Gammaproteobacteria > Burkholderiales > Methylophilaceae > Methylotenera. The sequence continues at coordinate 6,805 of JBATAW010000006.1, forward strand.
ACTGATACGCCCTGTGATTTTTTCTAAGCTTTCCAACTCTTTTAAACGTAGCAAAATTGGATTACCTTCCATCACTTTAGCCGTGTTGTGCAATGATCGCGTGGCTTGCGTTTCTTCTCGACGCTTAATCAAGTTGGCTTCCGCTAGTTTTTCAGCTTCTACCACTTGCGCTAAAATCACCTTCATTTCACCTGGTAACACAATATCGCGGGCACCAACAGTTTTAACTGCAATGCCGTATTCTTGCGCTTTTACCGCAACCAACGTTTGTACTTGGCTATTTAGCAAGTTTTTATCTGCAAGCAGTTGATCTAATGTTTGGGTAGAGACCACCGTACGCAAAGCCAATTGCATTTCACGGTACAAGTAATCATTGTGGTCAGCTAAGCTTTCACGCACCACGTTAGCATCCGCAATTTGCCAAGTGGCCGATAAATTAATGCGTAGACTCACTTTATCTTTAGTCAAAATTTCTTGGCCATTCACCTCCATGTTTTGCAAACGGCAATCCAATAGTTTAGTCTTAATCACGCGGCTAAACTTCCACCAAGCATAAGTACCCGTGCTTAAGGTTTGTGTCACTTTGCCATCAATATCTAAAAATCCTACATAGCCTTCTGGCACGGTGACTGCATAAATAGCATTGGTCGCCGCTTGACGTAATTTAGCATTTTCAGCCCCTAGCATTAAAGCCGCCAATCGTTGAGCAATGCTAAAATCTTGGCTGATATTGACTTTTTCAATACGGACTTCACGCACACTTTTCCAAAATGCACCGCGTTGACTTGGTAATTTAATATCTTTAAGTGTATTTTTTTCATATACCAAGCCGATTTCTTCTGCGTTGGTTTCCCAAAAGTCCACATCAGCGCTAAACTGCGTTGGGTAAGTATCTAATAGCAACAACATCGCATCACCAGTAATTTCGCGTGCAACTCCAGTCGTTTCTACTGATTTTAATTCATAATTTTTACCTAATGACCAAAATCGGTGTTCACCTGCCTCTAACAGTCGGCTAAATTTTTTGTTTTCATACAGCAAGCCTTTTTGGCTTTCTGCAATCGTATATTTTTTAAACATCATCATTATTCTCCTGATTAATATAAAGCGGTTTGGCCTCTACTCAGCGCTTGGCATGCCTATTTGTGTGAGCTAGGGACTTTATCTAAAAATACTGATTTATCCGCAACTTACAAACCCATATGCATGGCAACGATTAAGTGGTTGATGTCCATTATTTGCATGTCAATAAACGTGCATTGCCAGCAACTAACAACCATCGCCCTAGAGGCCTCACCTATTACTACACTCGTCGGATTTGAACCGACTCACTCTTGCGAGCTTTACCATTTAAAACACCGTTAGAGGGTGGTTTCACGGACGGATTCGAACCGTCGACAATCCACTGACGTGGAGGCTCTACCAACTGAGCTACAGTGATGGTGCGGCTAGTTGGATTCGAACCAACGACATGCGGATATTTTGCATCCGTTGCTCTACCAAACTGAGCTATAGCCGCAATACTTAATCTTTGTGAGTTTGCAGATACACTAATTTAAAAACTTAAACTGTGTCAGCCTGGCACTTTTTAAAATCAAAGCTAACCAGCTCCGCTAGCAAATCACTACGGATTAAATGCTGTTGTGCTTTACGCACGTATTCATTTTTTTACCAATAACGCATTAATGGGGGAACTATCGGAATCGATCCGATGTGGACGAGATCACAACCCGCCACTTTGCCACTAAGCTAATACCAACACTGTGTTAACCTTTTACACAAATCACCTGTTTAAGCGTATGTACAATTTCCACTAAATCACTTTGCGCCGCCATCACCTTTTCAATATTTTTGTAAGCACTAGGTGTTTCGTCAATCACACTTTTATCTTTACGGCATTCCACCCCTTCGGTAGCCGCTTTATGCTCCTCAAGTGATACACGGCGAATCGCTTCACTACGCGACATAACGCGCCCTGCGCCATGACTACAACTACAAAAGCTCTCAGCATTACCAAACCCTCGTACAATGAATGATTTAGCGCCCATGCTCCCAGGGATAATCCCCATTTCACCTAACTTGGCGGATACTGCGCCTTTGCGTGTCACCCAAACATCACGCCCAAAATGATGCTCGTGGCTAATATAGTTATGGTGGCAATTCACTGCTTCTAGCTCAGCTGTAAAAGGCTTTTTCAACATAGTTTTCATTGCAGCTAATGTGCGTTGCATCATCACGTGGCGGTTCATTTTGGCAAAATCTTGCGACCAAGATACTGCACTAATATAATCACCAAAGTGCTGGCTACCTTGCGGTATATAAGCTAAATCTTTATTGGGTAAATGAATAAACCAACGCTCCATATCTTTTTTTGCCTTCTCGATAAATTCAGAACCAATTTTGTTACCTACCCCGCGTGATCCGCTATGCAGCATCACCCACACCTGATTTGCTTCATCCAAACACAGCTCTATAAAGTGGTTACCTGACCCTAGCGTTCCTAAGTGCTGCTTGTTGTTTGTGTTTTTTAGCCAAGGATGTTTTTCACATAATTGCTCAAACCCATCATCAAGGGTAATCCAAGCTTGCATCACATCTTCAGGCAAATCACCCCAGCTGCCTTTATCGCGGCCACTTCTCAAATTTTCAGAACGACCATGCGGTACCATTCTTTCTATTTCATGGCGTAAATTCACTAAAGAATCTGGCAAATCATTCGCAGTTAAGCTGGTTCTAACCGCCATCATCCCACACCCTAAATCTACACCCACAGCTGCGGGAATAATGGCACCGATGGTAGGGATCACACTACCGATGGTTGCGCCTTTACCTAAATGCACATCTGGCATCACCGCAATGTGTTTATGAATAAACGGCATCGCAGCCATATCTCGCACCTGTTGCTTTGCATTTTCGTCAAACATCACACCACGTGTCCATGATTTAATCAAAGCACCACTGGGTTCTTGCATCACTTCATAGGTCGTTTTCATTTCTTTTCCTTTTACAATCATTTGGTCGGATAGGTAGGATTCGAACCTACGATTTCCTGCTCCCAAAGTAGGCGGATTAACCAGACTTTCCTACTATCCGTTGTTGCAAATTGTCAGTGCTAGTGCTTTCAGAATTAATTCTAATCAATCATTTTATAATCATGACCCAATTACGCATTTGCCCTACCACTTTGCAATACTTTTCAACTCAATATTCAATAACTTACATACAAGCTATTGCAATACGTGTGCCAACTTTTATAGAAATAGCCATTAATTCAATAATGCATTGTTTTTAAAGTCATTTAAATTATTAAATTAAAATTACCGCCTAAAGTTAGAAAGTTTAATATATAATTTATCTACTTTTATAAATAGATAAATACTTTTATGAATAATGTGGTGATTGGCATTTTAGGGACTCGATTAGACCACGGTGGCCTAGGCAAAGGCCGTTTTGGTCGTTGGCGCCCAACTGTCAGCATTCCTATGCAAAATAGTTTTTCGGTATCTCGGTTAGAGCTTATTTATCATCAAGATGAAAAGCAGTTAGCGGAAATCACAGCGGAAGATATTCGTGTGTTATCGCCCAGTACGAAAGTAAACTTGCATGCGGTAGATTATGAAAATCCTTGGGATTTTGAGACGGTTTATAGCCAACTGCATGCATTTGCATCTGAATACTCTTTTGATATGGAGGCAGAACAATATTTTGTGCATATCACTACAGGTACGCACGTTGCCCAAATTTGCTTATTTCTACTTGCAGAAGCAAGGGAGATTCCAGCAAAACTGCTACAAACTTCCCCTGGCAAGCAAGGTGACCCTGACGCGCTTTATGGCAGCATGCAGATCATCGATTTGGATTTATCTAAATATGACCAAATTGCCTCACGATTTGCTAGTGAGGCACAAGAGGCGAATAAATACCTTAAAGATGGCATAGAAACGCGTAATGTGGCATTTAATAAAATGATAGCGCAAATTGAACAAGTCGCCATTCGCTCTAGCGCGCCCATCTTTTTAACTGGTCCGACTGGCGCAGGAAAATCTCGGCTAGCTAAACGCATATATACCCTAAAGCAACAGCGCTTACAGCTCAGTGGCAGACTGGTGGAAGTTAATTGTGCCACACTACGCGGTGATAATGCGATGTCCGCCCTATTTGGCCATGTAAAAGGGGCATTTACTGGGGCATTAAGTGAGCGCGCTGGTTTATTACGGGAAGCAAATAAGGGTTTGCTATTTTTAGACGAAATTGGTGAGCTTGGGATTGATGAACAAGCCATGTTGTTGCGTGCACTAGAAGATAAAACTTTTATGCCGTTGGGCAGCGATAAAGAAGTTCAAAGTGACTTTCAACTGATTGCTGGCACTAATCAAAAATTACATGAGCTAGTGCAGTCTGGCCAATTTAGAGATGACTTACTGGCAAGAATTAATATCTGGACCTATGAACTACCCTCTCTAAAAGACCGAATTGAAGATATTGAACCTAATATTAGCTTTGAACTAAAAAAAGTCACGCACTTAGCTGGCAGTAAAGTCAGTTTTAACAAACGGGCATTTGAGCAATACCTCGGCTTTTCTTGCGCACCAGATGCCTTATGGAAGGCCAATTTTAGAGATTTAAATGCCAGTATAACGCGCATGGCAACCCTTGCGCATGGCGGGCGCATTAATGAAGAAGTTGTAGAAAATGAGATCCAGCGACTCCGTGCAGATTGGCAACCCTATGATACTAATAGCAAAACCGCCACTATTGCAGTATTAAATCAACATTTAACGGCGGATGTCATTCAGCAAATTGACTTGTTTGAACAAGCGCAATTGGCCGAGGTGATTAGCGTGTGTAAAAAATCAAAAAACATGGCTGAGGCAGGACGCATTTTGTTTAACGTCTCACGACAAAACAAATCTACAGCGAACGACACCAATCGATTGAAAGTCTATTTGCAACGATTTAATTTACTATTTAATGCTTTGTAGTGGAATTAAAAACTGGACTTAACATAAACGTTGGCGCATTAAAGTAATGAGCGCGTTATAAACCTAATGCAACTGGCAAATCCGCAATAGAATTGATGAGCAAATCTGGCTTAATCACAGAAGCTTCAGCGTAAGCTTGGCGGTACTTACCTGTTTTTACTAGCACGCCCCTTAACCCCGCTTGTTGCGCTCCACCCACATCAGAATCAATATCATCACCAATCATAATCACTTCAGAGGGTTTCAGCCCTATTTCATCGATGGCAATTTGAAAGAAATCTGGCGATGGCTTACCAATCATCATGGCCTTAACACCACTGACGTATTCTAGAGCAGCGATAAAACCCCCGATATCCATTTGCAGGCCATGTTCAGTTTGCCAAAATTTATTTTTATGAATAGCGATAAGCTTCGCGCCATTGATGAGGCGATTAAACACGGCGTTTAACAACTCATAGGTCCAAGCATTTCCTATATCACCGATGATGATATGATTTGCGTCAATATCCGATTGGCGAAACTCTTTAAAATCATGCTTTACATCATCAGCCAATAACAATCGGCAAATTGGGTTAGGCTGTTGCCTTAGATAAAGCAGTGTAGCTTGTGGAGCGCTAATAATTTCAGTGGCTGGAAAAGTGAATCCAAGGGCATTAACTTTTCGCTGCAGGTTCAGCAAAGATAAGGTGCTTGTGTTGGTAACAAAACGGCACAGAATACCGTTAGCGCGAATTTTATTGACAGCCACAATTGCGCCTTCGATTGCCTTTGAACCAATGTACAGTACACCTTCTAAATCAAACAACACCCCTTTAACATTAACGGGAGGCGAGCTGTTTATGAGCACGCTTGTCATGGTTATCACCTCGTTACGTATATTCTGTAAATACAATCGAGTACAACTAGCTAGCTTTCACATTAACGCAATTTGAAATCATAATCAATGACAGAATACGTATCAGCAAAAAAATTTGCTGAACAAAGTGGGTCAAAAAGATAGTGCTTAACAAAAACTTAAACAATAAAAAAAGCCGCTCAGCGGCGGCTTTTTAATAAAATATTTGGCGGAAGAGGTGAGATTCGAACTCAC
>JBATAW010000007.1:0-17660 GCA_049662045.1 Methylophilaceae bacterium
TTGAGTGTTACTATAATCGTGTGCGCAGGCATTCAACCAACAACTGGCTTAGTCCAGTAGATTATGAGACTGCGTATTACAGCAACATCGAGGGGATGCCTGTTCATTTAATTGACTAGGTCCACTATTACCATGCACGATTATCCGATAGGTATTTAAACTTATATTTTCAATGTTGATCTCAGCCATGACTAAGTCAAAACCCTAACTTCACGTTGCGGGTAAGGAATCGTAATATTATTGGCTTTAAATGCTTGCCAAATCTCCATGTATATTTCAGATTGCAATACCGCAGATCCTTGTTCTGCATCTGGTATCCAAAAAGATAACGTTAAATCAATGCTACTATCACCAAAGCCTTTAATAACGACAGTAGCAGCGGGGTCTTTTAGGATGCGGACATGCTTGTTGGCAGCGGCTAGCATTAGCTCCATGGCAAGCTCTAATGCACTTTCATAACTCACCCCCATAAGCATTTGTATACGAGTTTTACGGTCGGTAAAGGAATGATTAATGATGGCGCTAGTAATTAATATCTCGTTTGGTATGATAACTTCAGTTCCATCCAATTTTTTTAAAACAAGATAACGTGCTCGCAATTCACTAACGACCCCATAATGATTTTCCGCTGTAATAATATCCCCCATATGAATGGAATCATCAAGCAGCAAAACAAAGCCACTAATAAAGTTACTAGCAATTTTTTGCAGTCCGATTCCTAAGCCAACGCCCAATGCACCACCAAATACAGAAAGCAATGTTATGTCTAACCCCATGGCTGAAAAAACAGATAAGACAGCGATAGTTGTTAAAATTATACGTAATACTTTACTCAGCGCAATACGCATATTGCGATTTAAGTGCGTACTTTGCATGAGTCGATTTTCAATCAATCGACTCAACCATAGTGCAATTAACACGGTGATAATCACGGTAACGGCCGCTTGTATGACTAAGAATAAACTTACTTTGTTTTTACCAAGTGTAAAGCTGACGCTATCTAGTGCTTCAAATATTGAAGGCAACAAACCACTCAGATATAATACAAAAATTACCCATATTATTGCTGTAATTGCATTTTCTGTCGCTTTAACCCAGCCACTAGGTGAAAATACATAGCGCAATATATAGATAGCCAAGCGGATAGCTGCCATCGCCAGTAAAAGCTGGTTGGCCAATTGAAGTAAACTTGTATGTTGTGTATTCGCAAGCATTACTTTTGCAATGTTAATGATGACAAGTGCGGCGAGTGGAAATAGCATTCGGTTAATACCATGCACCGTGGCATCTGCCGTTTCTTGCTTATTAACAATATTCTCAGTATGCCTTCGTACATAACTTCGCAATACGCCATTAACGGCCCAAGCTACTGCGCAAGCTAACGCGATGATAGCCACTTGCCAGAGTCCTATCGGATTTAATATATCTGTCCATACTTCTTGCAAAATCTGCTGTGTTGTCAAATTCATTTTCTATGCATAAACTTTATAATAAAAATATGGTGGCTAAGCCTAAAAATATTAAGAAACCTCCACTATCTGTCACTGCTGTTATTAATACACTAGAGCCAACTGCAGGGTCTCGGCCAAAATGATTCATATAAAGCGGTATTACAACCCCCATAAGAGCCGCTAGCATTAGATTTAAAGTCATCGCGGCCATCATTACCAGTCCTAACTGGTAGTTTCCATATAAGGCATAGGTGATGATACTTAGCACACTGCCCCAAAGTAAGCCATTAAGCAATGCCACACCCAATTCCTTTGTAATCAGTGATTGCATATTATGCTTTGCAACCTGTCCCAATGCTAAGCCCCTTACAATCATCGTGGTCGTTTGGTTGCCAGAGTTTCCGCCTATGCCTGCTACTATGGGCATCAAAGCTGAGAGAGCCACTATTTTTTCTATTGATCCTTCAAACAAGCCAATAACACGCGAAGCCACCAATGCTGTTACCAAGTTAATCGCTAACCAAGCCCAACGATTTTGCACTGACTTCCATACGGACGCAAAAAAGTCTTCTTCTTCTCGCAGGCCAGCCATCGAGAGCATGTCACTATCTGTTTCTTCGCGAATATAATCCATCACAGCATCAACCGTAATACGGCCTAACAATTTATTATTATCATCAACAACTGGAGCCGTGACTAGGTCATAGCGTCCAAATGCTTTTGCGGCCTCATCAGCAATATCTTTAGGGTGAAATGTCACCGCATCATCTGCCATCACATCAGCCACCATGGCATCCAACTCACTTACTACGAGTCGTTTAAGTGGTAAAACACCGCGCAAAATATCATTCTGATCAACAACGAATATTTTATCAGTTTGGTCTGGTAAGCTACCTAAGCTGCGCATATAGCATAGCGCGACTTCTAAAGAAATATTTTCACGAATAGTAACAATGTCAAAATCCATGATTGCGCCTACCGTTTCTTCAGAATACGAAAGAGCGGATTGTAACCGTGCCCGATTTTGTGCATCTAAACTGTACAGTAGTTCTTGTAATACATTTTTTGGTAAATCAGGAGCTAAGTCAGCAAGCTCATCGGTATCAAGTTGTTCAGCTGCAGCCAACAATTCGTTAGAATTCATATCTGCAATGAGTGTTTGACGTACAGCATCAGAAACTTCAAGCAGAATATCACCATCACGCTCAGTTTTGACCAACTCCCAGACATCCAGACGTTGAGCTAAAGGTAGTGCCTCTAATATATCGGCTACATCTGCAGGGTGTAGCGAGTCCAGCTTATGTTGTAATTTGACATTATCTTGTGAATCTGCGGCCGTTGTAGCCAAGTCATGGTGTGACAGATCTTGTAATTTTTGCTGGTCTAACAGCGCAATTACTTGCCGTAAGTTTTCACTTAAGCTATCTTTAGATTCTTGAATTTCGGCCATTAGGATTTAGTCTTTTTTAGGCAGGGGCGCGCTTATAAATTCACTTTTGTTTATAATAATTTGCATTATAACGCAGCCTAGATGTGACCGATGAAAACACTTTATATTAGTAGCGATTACTTTTGGTTATCAAATTCAATCTAGAATTTGCGTACCACACTAAATAATTGTCTATTATGCTCACTGTTGAAATCTAAATCTAATATCTAAGACTTAAACCTACCACTTAATACCGATGATTAGGGCTAAAATAACACATTACTATCCAAGCTATAAAATGCACCTACACCTATATTCCACATCTCACTGTCACTTATGCGAAAAGGCTGAATCTTTTCTGCAGAGCATTAAAACATTTCATCCGATATCTTGGGAAGTAAAAGAGATATTCGATGACGAACAGCTATTTACACGATATGAAACTAGTATTCCAGTCATTAGGCGGCTAGACACAGCTGCTGAATTAGCTTGGCCATTTTCAGAACTAGACCTTAAGCTATTTCTAAATCTAGTGGCCAATAGCTCATGTAAATAAAAAAGCCAGCATAAAGCTGGCTTTTTTATTTACGTTAAATTATTAAGCTTCAACAACCTCTACATTTGTATCAGGGCGATCTACCAACTCAACTAAAGCCATTGGTGCGTTATCACCGTTTCTAAACCCGCATTTCAAAACACGTAAGTAACCGCCGTTACGTGCTAAATAACGAGGGCCAAGTTCAGCAAACAACTTACCTACAATTTCGCGGTCACGCAAACGACTAAACGCTAAACGACGATTGGCAAGCGTAGGCGCTTTAGCCAAAGTAATTAAAGGCTCTGCAAATTTGCGAAGCTCTTTAGCCTTAGGTAAAGTTGTTTTTATAACCTCATGACGCAATAATGAAGCTGTCATGTTGCGAAACATCGCTGCACGATGGCTACTAGTACGATTTAATTTACGATTGCTATTACCGTGACGCATAATAATTCCTTAATATTTCTATATTTATGCTGGTTTACTTAAGCTTTTTCAAGCCCAGCAGGTGGCCAGTTTTCTAATTTCATGCCTAATGTTAAACCACGAGAAGCTAGTACATCTTTAATTTCATTTAAAGATTTACGCCCCAAATTAGGTGCTTTCAACAATTCATTTTCAGTACGCTGTATTAAGTCACCAATGTAGAATATATTTTCTGCTTTTAAGCAATTAGCTGAACGAACAGTTAACTCTAAATCATCTACTGGGCGAAGCAATACTGGATCCACTTGTGGTGCAGCTTTAACTTCTACTTCACTTGGTGCACCTTCTAGGTCAGCAAACACAGATAACTGACCTATTAAAATCCGAGCAGCATCTCTAATAGCCTGTTCTGGTTCAATGATGCCATTTGTTTCAACATCCATAATCAGTTTATCCAAGTCAGTACGCTGTTCAACACGTGCGCTTTCAACTTGATAACTTACTTTATTAATTGGACTAAATGAGGCATCAACCATAATAAAACCTAATACACGGTCTTCATCGTTAGCCTTTTGACGAGAAGGCACTGGCTGATATCCACGTCCCATTGCAACTTTAACTTCAAGATCTAGCTTACCGCCTTTGGTTAAATGTGCAATGACATGATCAGGATTAACAACTTCTGCATCGTGACCAGCTTCAAAATCACCTGCAGTAACTACGCCTTCAGTTGATTTATTAAGCACCAAAATTGTTTCTGATTTGGTATTTAGTTTTAGTGCAACACCTTTAAGATTTAGTAAAATATCTACTACATCTTCTTGAACACCATCAATTGTAGAATACTCGTGCACAACACCATTAATTTTAACTTCTACAATGGCGAAGCCAGGAATTGATGATAACAATACACGACGTAAAGCATTACCTAATGTGTAACCAAAGCCGCGTTCCATAGGCTCCAAAGTTACTCTAGCGCGTAAAGCTGAGATGACTTCAACATCAACAACACGTGGTTTTAAGTATTCGGTAGGACTGTTTTGCATAGTTATACCTTTATAATATTTTAGAAACTAAGGCTACTAAGCATAAAGCGGTAAGCGCTTAGATTCATGCGAGTTTCACTCGCATAATTTACAAATCGACGAATTATTTTGAGTACAACTCAACTACCAACGACTCATTAATTGTAGGTGGTAACTCATCTCGTTCTGGTTTTGCCTTAAATGTGCCTTTTAATGCTTTCACATCCATTTCAATCCACTCAGGGAAACCACGTAGTGAGGCTGCTTCAAGAGCGCCTTTAATACGTAATTGTGTTTTTGATGCTTCAGCCACACTCACTACATCACCAGCTTTAACTTGGTATGAAGGAATATTCACGCGCCTTCCATTCACCAAAATACTATTATGACGAACAATTTGACGTGATTCCGTGCGTGATCCACCAAGACCCATGCGATAAGCAACGTTGTCCAAACGGCACTCTAAAAGCTGCAACAAGTTCTCACCTGTAATGCCTTTTTGTCGATCAGCTTCTGCATAATAACTACGAAATTGTGCTTCTAAGACGCCATAGATGCGTCTAACTTTTTGCTTTTCACGTAATTGCACACCATAGTCAGACAAACGTTGATTACGACGTTGACCATGCTGTCCTGGTGGAAAGTTACGCTTTTCAATTGCACATTTATCAGTAAAGCATTTTTCAGCCTTTAAAAATAACTTTTCGCCTTCGCGACGGCACTGACGACATTTAGGGTCTAAATTTCTAGCCAAGATAATTCTCCAGTAATTTTTTTCGCTTAAATGCGACGTTTTTTAGGTGGGCGGCAGCCATTATGTGGCACCGGAGTCACATCGGTAATGCTGGTAATTTTAAAACCAGCTGCATTGAGTGCACGTACCGCAGATTCGCGTCCAGGACCTGGACCTTTAATACGTACTTCTAAGTTTTTAACACCATTTTCTTGTGCCGATTTACCTGCAACCTCAGCAGCAACCTGGGCGGCAAAAGGTGTACTCTTACGAGACCCTTTAAAGCCTTGACCACCTGAAGTTGCCCACGACAAAGCATTGCCTTGGCGATCTGTAATGGTGATGATGGTGTTGTTAAATGAAGCATGCACATGGGCAATACCCTCTGCAATGTTCTTTTTAACTTTTTTTCTTACGCGTACATTAGCTTTTGCCATGCTGCATTTTCCTTACCAATAATCGTACTTAAATTCTGAAATTCAGGCTACTAACTTCACCTTAATTATTTAGATTGCTTAATTGCTTTTACAGGGCCTTTGCGTGTTCGAGCATTGGTTTTCGTGCGTTGCCCACGTACAGGCAATCCTCTGCGATGTCGCACGCCACGATAACAACCCAAATCCATTAATCGTTTTATGTTCATAGACACTTCACGACGTAAATCACCTTCGACTTTTTCTTTGGCAACCTCATCACGCAATTTATCTACATCTGCATCATTAAGATCTTTCATTTTTGCTGATGGCAATACACCTGCAGCTGCACATATTTTTTGTGCGGTATTTCTGCCAATGCCAAAAATTGCTGTGAGTGCAATTTCAGCATGCTTGTTATTTGGGATATTTACCCCAGCGATACGTGCCATACATTACTCCAGATTTAGGCTTACCAGCTATTACTTAACATTTAAAAGCCAAGCATTTTACCAGTAAAACCATTTTTTCAATTATCAAATCTTCTGATCACTAGATACATGATCACCACATTAGGGTTGAACCTAATTACTTATTGCTAACATTAGCCTTGACGTTGTTTATGGCGTGGGTCAGTGCAAATAATACGCACAACGCCACGACGACGCACAACTTTACAATGACGGCATAATGCTTTTACTGATGCACGAACTCTCATTTATGACTCCACTATTTCTAATCAAACGTTACTAAAGTAGCTTAATACTAAAATGCTATTTTTGGCCTGGGCCTTTGAAATTAGCTTTTTTGAGTAAGCCTTCATACTGATTTGACATCAAGTGCGACTGAACCTGCGTCATGAAATCCATTGTTACTACTACAATAATTAGCAACGAAGTGCCACCGAAATAAAAGGGTGTATTAAGCTCTCTTATTAAAAACTCTGGTAGCAAACATACCAATGTAATGTATGCCGCTCCTACTAGCGTTAAACGCCCCATAATGCTATCTATGTATTTTGCGGTTTGTTCACCTGGTCTAATGCCCGGAATGAATGCGCCACTTTTCTTTAAGTTGTCCGCGGTTTCTTTTGGGTTAAACTGTAAAGCCGTATAAAAGAAACAGAAGAACAGTATTGCCGCTGCAAATAAAAATATATAAACAGGCTCTCCTGGCGATAGCATATCCTTCAAGGGTACTAGCCAAGACATACTATCCTTACTGCCAAACCAGCCAGCCAATGTAGCTGGAAACAAAATAATACTTGAAGCAAAAATAGGTGGGATTACGCCTGCCATATTTAATTTAAGGGGCAAATGCGTAGTTTGTCCGCCATATATTTTGTTTCCTACTTGTCGCTTAGCATAATTGACTGTAATTTTACGCTGACCACGTTCAACAAAAACAACCAACGCGGTCACTAAAATAACCGCCACCAACAGTAAGAATGCTTTTGGCACTGTAAGTGTATTAGAGCTAACCATTTCTGCAGTTAATCCTAAAGCTTGTGGTAAACCAGCTACAATACCAGCAAAAATGATAATTGAAATTCCATTACCAATGCCGCGCTCTGTAATTTGCTCACCTAGCCACATTAGGAACATTGTCCCACTAACCAAGGTAATAACAGCTGTAAATCTAAATAGAAAACCAGGTTCAAGTACTAAATGCGGTTGCCCTTCTAGCATTACTGCAATTCCTATGGCTTGAAATGATGCCAACACCACAGTACCATATCGCGTATATTTCGTAATGGTACGTCTGCCAGCCTCACCTTCCTTTTTCAACTGCTCAAGCTTAGGTGAAATGGCAGACATCAACTGCATAATGATTGACGCAGAGATATAAGGCATGATACCCAGCGCGAACACAGTAAACCGTTTGAGCGCACCGCCAGAAAACATATTAAACATGCCCAAAATACCATCCTTTTGAGTTGCAAACAGTTTTGCAAGCTCATTTGGATCAATACCTGGTACTGGGACATGCGCCCCTAATCTATAAACGATTAAAGCGCCAAGAACAAACATAAGACGGCTTTTAAGTTCGCCCATTTTTGAAACTGACTTAAGTAAACCTTCTTGTGCCAAGATAAGTCTCTTATGCGACTTCTAAAATCTTGCCACCAGCGGCTTCAACTGCAGCGCGTGCGCCTTTAGTCAACAATAAGCCCTGAATACTCAATTTTTTTGTCACTTCACCAGATAGAAACACTTTTGCATTTTTTACAGTGCCTGAAACGATATTGGCTGCTTTTAATGCTAGCAAATCAATCACTTCATTGGGCACCAAGGCCAACTCGCTCGTTCGCACATGCGCAGTGTTTGCTTTTGTCATTGATTTAAAACCGCGTTTTGGCAAACGTCGTTGAATCGGCATTTGACCACCTTCAAAGCCTACTTTATGAAAGCCCCCAGTACGTGATTTCTGACCCTTGTGGCCGCGACCAGCTGTCTTACCAAATCCAGATCCAATACCACGACCAACGCGACGGCGTTCTTTTTTTGCGCCTTCTGCAGGCTTAATTGAATTTAATTGCATTATGCCTCTACCTTTAAGAGATAGTTCACTGTGTTAATCATGCCGCGAATCGCTGGTGTATCTTGCACTAGTACTGTGTGGTTCATACGGCGTAAGCCCAAACCTTTAATCGTCGCTTTATGAGCTTCGATACGGCCAATCGTACTTCTAACCAATGTTACTTGAATCATTGGTATCTCACTTTTAACTTTAGCCATATTTAGCCTCTAATTTCTTCAACAGATTTACCGCGTTTAGCGGCAATTTCAGCTGGTGTATTCATTGACTCTAAGCCATTTAACGTAGCACGCACCAAATTGTAAGGGTTAGTAGACCCAATGCATTTCGCTACCACATTTGTTATACCCATCACTTCAAAAATAGCACGCATCGCACCACCAGCAATAATACCAGTACCCTCTGAAGCAGGCTGAATAAACACTTTCGCCGCTCCGTGGACACCTGTGACAGCATGATGCAAAGTGCCGTTCGTTAAATTAATCTTTAACATGCCGCGTCGCGCCTCATCCATTGCCTTTTGTACAGCTACAGGCACTTCACGCGCCTTACCTTTACCCATGCCGACAGAACCGTCGCCATCACCGACTACAGTAAGAGCTGCAAAGCTCATAATACGACCACCCTTAACCGTCTTACTAACACGGTTAACTGCAATCATTTTCTCGCGCAAACCATCAGTCTGCTGCTGTTGCTGTTCCATTTCTTTCGCCATCATTAACCTCTTAAGCAATCAGACCAATTAGAAGAATAGGCCGTTTTCACGTGCGGCATCTGCCAACGCTTTTATACGACCATGATATTTATAACCTGAACGATCAAAAGCAACGGTTTTAACACCCACTTTTATCGCTTTCTCAGCAATTAACTTACCAATAACTGCGGCCGCTTCGACATTTCCGCCGTTTTTAATTTTTTTACGTACGTCAGCCTCTACAGTTGAAGCACTAACGATCACCTTATCACCAGCTTCTGCAATAATTTGTGCGTAAATGTGCATGTTAGTACGATGCACACTTAGACGAGTAACTTTTAGCTCTGCAATTTTGGCACGGGTTTTACGTGCACGACGCAAGCGATTATTTACGTTATTCATTTTTTAAGCCTTATTTCTTCTTGGTTTCTTTAATTACAACAACTTCATCTGAGTAACGAACACCTTTGCCTTTGTAAGGCTCAGGAGCACGATAAGCTCGAATTTGTGCAGCTACTTGACCAACAACCTGTTTATCTGCTCCTGTTAACACAATCTCAGTAGGCGTTGGTGTTAGTACAGTGATGCCTGCTGGCATTTTATGATTGACTGGATGTGAGTATCCTAGCTCTAAGTTTAACATTGCACCTTGAGCTGCTGCTTTGTAGCCAACGCCAACCAATATTAATTTACGCGTAAAGCCTTCTGAAACACCTTTAACCATATTGGCGACTAAAGCGCGCAATGTACCTGACATTGCTTGAGAGTGTTTAGCGTCACTTGCCGCAGCAAACGTAATTGCATCGCCTTCGCGCTTCAAAACAACTACGCCTGTAAGCGCCTGAGTTAACTTACCTAGTGGACCACTGATATTTATTGCATCGTTACTTAACAGCACTTCAACTTTGGCTGGAATAGCGACTGGATTTTTAGCAACACGTGACATTTGCTTCTCCTTAAGCCACTATACAAAGCAACTCACCACCGATACCGGCAGCTTGAGCTTTACGATCTGTCATTACACCCTTGGATGTTGACATAATTGTCACACCAAGCCCATTCATTACTTTAGGAATCTCTTGAGAACCTTTATATACACGTAAACCAGGTTTACTGATGCGTTGAATACGCTCAATAACAGGTCGACCAGCGTAATATTTTAAACTGATTGTTAAAGTGGTTTTACTACCTTCAGTTTGCACAGCATAGTCTTCTACATAACCCTCTTCCTTAAGGACGCTAGCAATAGCTTTCTTAAGATTTGAAGATGGCATTGCAACAACCGCTTTATTGACCATTTGCGCATTTCTAATGCGCGTCAACATATCGGCAACTGGATCACTCATACTCATAACATTATCCTCTTATTACCAGCTGGCTTTAGTGATGCCTGGCACTTGGCCACTCATCATCAAATCGCGTAATTTACTACGCCCAATACCGAATTTACTAAATACGCCGCGTGGACGACCAGTTAAAGCACAGCGGTTACGTAAACGCACTGGACTTGAGTTACGTGGTAACGCTTGAAATTTCATACGCGCTTCAAGTCGACTTTCAGCAGACGCATTCACGTCATTCATTGCAGCCTCTAATGCAGCACGTTTAACTGCAAATTTTGCTACCGTTTCACGACGTTTATTTTCGCGTTCTGTCATACAGGTTTTTGACATGTCTTAGCCCCTGAAAGGAAAACTAAACGCAGCAAGCAAAGCTTTTGCTTCTTCATCTGTTTTCGCAGTGGTTGTGATTGTAATATTCATCCCGCGTATAGCATCAATTTTATCGTACTCAATTTCCGGGAAAATAATTTGCTCTTTAACGCCCATGTTGTAATTTCCACGTCCATCAAAAGATTTTGCAGAAATACCGCGAAAGTCGCGAACTCGTGGTATTGCAACTGTTACCAAGCGATCTAAAAACTCATACATACGTTCGCGACGTAAAGTGACCTTACAGCCAACAGGATAGTCGTCACGAATCTTAAATGCAGCCACTGATTTTTTAGCCTTAGTGACAATTGCCTTTTGACCAGCAATCTTTTCCATATCGCCAACAGCATGCTCCATTACCTTCTTATCTGCAACCGCCTCACCAACACCCATGTTTAAGGTGATTTTTTCGATGCGAGGAACCTGCATGATTGACGTGTAACCGAACTGCTCAGTCATAGCCTTAACGACTGAGTCTTTATAAAATTGTTTTAAACGTGCCATAATTCTTCCTATGCGTCCACTGCTTCGCCATTAGATTTGAATACGCGAATTTTGCGACCATCTTCTAATGTTTTAAAGCCTACGCGATCACCTTTTTGGGTCGCACTATTAAATAATGCAACGTTTGAAATATTGATTGGCATTTCTTTTGCTATAACACCGCCAGCAATACCCTTCATAGGGTTTGGTTTAGCGTGCTTTTTCACCAAATTAAGACCCTCAACAAGCACATGGCCTGAATCAAAAATGCCGATTACAGCGCCTTTTTTACCTTTGTCCTTACCTGTATTGAGAATAACTTGATCACCCTTGAGAATTTTATTCATGATAACCCCTACAAAACTTCTGGTGCCAATGAAACGATTTTCATAAACTTTTCAGTACGAAGTTCACGAGTTACTGGCCCAAAAATACGGGTACCAATCGGTTCAAGTTTATTATTGAGTAAAACAGCAGCATTGCTGTCGAATTTAACTAAAGACCCGTCTGGACGACGCACACCTTTAGCTGTGCGAACCACTACAGCGCTGTAGACTTCGCCTTTTTTAACGCGACCACGTGGCGCAGCATCTTTGATGCTCACCTTTATAATGTCACCAATTCCAGCGTAACGACGTTTTGAACCACCCAACACCTTGATGCACTGCACTGAGCGCGCACCAGTATTGTCGGCAACTTCTAGCCTAGACTGCATTTGAATCATGAGATAAACTCCAACTTAATCCGTTAAAACCAACACCAGCCATTTATAACCAACATGAGTTAATTATTACGGCCGATAGACCCGGTCAGTATTGGGGTGAGAGCTTAGGACTTAAAAAGTCGCCCACCTAAATAGCCAAACATTATAACCTACTATAGTACTTACCGCAATTACATTTAACACATTATATTTAAACCGACTTAACCACCCAAGTTTTGGTTTTAGAGTATGGCCGACTTTCAACTATAGTCACCATATCACCTTCTTTATAACTGTTAGTCTCATCGTGTGCATGGAACTTTTTAGATTGGCGAATAACCTTACCAATTAAAGGATGCTTAACTTTACGCTCGACCAACACAGTCACTGTTTTATCCATTTTATCACTGGTGACGCGACCTGTAAGGCTACGTACTACTTTTGCAATTTCAGTCATCATTACGCCTGTTTCGCTTTCTCAGCCAATACAAGTTTAACGCGCGCTACATCTTTGCGTACTTTTCCTAGCTGATCTACTTTATTTAATTGTTGAGTCGCCACTTGCATACGAAGAGAAAATTGCGAACGGCGCAATTCAATCAACTCATTATTCAGTTCTTCAACGCTCTTTGCTCTTAAATCGGTTGCTTTCATCATTATTCCTTAACTGCCAATTTGTCGCGTCATGAATGTCGTTTCGATGGGCAACTTAGCTGCCGCTAAACGAAACGCCTCTCGGGCAAGCTCTTCACTAACGCCATCCATCTCGTACAACATTTTACCTGGTTGAATTTGAGCCACGTAGTACTCGGTACTACCTTTTCCATTACCCATACGAACTTCAGCAGGTTTTTTTGAAATTGGCTGATCTGGAAATATGCGAATCCAAACACGACCACCACGTTTAATATGGCGTGTCATCACACGACGGGCGGCTTCAATTTGGCGCGCAGTCAAGCGTCCACGGCCAATGGCTTTTAACCCAAAATCGCCGAAACTTACTTTATTACCTGTCGTTGCAATGCCTTTATTACGGCCTTTTTGCATTTTACGATATTTTTGTCTAGACGGTTGTAGCATCTTTAGCCCTCGGCTTTCTTACTTTTTTCTCTGGCTCAACAACTGGTGCAGTGAAGGAACCAATCGGTGCTTGCACATTTGCTGGGAATATTTCACCTTTGAATACCCATACTTTAATACCAATGATCCCGTAGGTAGTTAAAGCTTCAGCTACACCATAATCAATATCAGCTCTCAATGTGTGTAGTGGCACACGACCTTCACGGTACCATTCTGTACGTGCAATTTCAATCCCATTTAGGCGACCTGAACTCATAATTTTGATGCCCTGAGCACCTAAGCGCATCGCATTTTGCATTGCACGCTTCATGGCACGACGGAACATTACGCGTTTTTCCAGTTGCTGTGCAATGGATTGTGCTATCAACGTTGCATCAATTTCAGGCTTGCGCACCTCCTCTATGTTTAAATGAACAGGTACGCCCATTAAACCTTGTAAGGAAGCTCGTAAAGACTCAATGTCTTCACCTTTTTTGCCAATGACCACACCTGGGCGCGCACTGTAAATTGTGATTTTTGCGTTCTTAGCTGGACGCTCTATCAAAATACGGCTCACTGCCGCAGCCGCTAATTTTTTATTTAAGAACTCACGCACTTTAATGTCGCTTTGCAACATGGCAGGGAAGTTCTTGCTATTGGCATACCAGCGTGAAGCCCAATTTTTTTGGACACTCAAACGGAAACCGATTGGATGAATTTTTTGTCCCATATTAAGCCCTTGAATCGCTAACTGTCACATGAATGTGGCATGTTGGTTTAGTAATACGTCCCGCGCGACCTTTTGCACGTGGACGAATACGTTTGAGCACAATGCCTTTATCAACGAAAATTGAAGAAACTTTCAACTCATCAATATCAGCGCCGTTGTTGTGTTCAGCATTAGCTATGGCAGATTCAACCACTTTCTTAATAATTTCTGCACCTTTTTTAGGCGTAAAATTTAAGATATTGAGTGCGTGATCCACTTTTTTACCACGTACGAGGTCTGCCACCAATCTAGCTTTCTGCGGAGAGAGATGCACACCTTTTAATATTGCAGATACTTGCATGTTCAGCTCCTACTTCTTCGCTTTTTTGTCAGCCGCATGACCTTTGAAAGTGCGTGTTAACGCAAATTCACCAAGTTTATGACCAACCATGTTTTCAGAAATCAACACTGGGATGTGTTGCTTACCATTATGAATTGCAATAGTAAGACCAATAAAATTTGGAAATATAGTTGAGCGACGCGACCAAGTTTTAATTGGTTTACGATCGCGCGTTGCAGATGCAACTTCTACTTTTTTCGCCAAATGACCATCAATAAATGGGCCTTTTTTAAGTGAACGTGCCATAAATTACCTTACGCCTCTCGGACGACGACTAATACGCATATTATCCGTACGCTTGCTACTACGTGTACGATAACCTTTAGTTTTAACACCCCATGGGCTGACTGGATTCATACCTGCAGCTGTACGGCCTTCACCGCCACCGTGTGGGTGATCGACTGGGTTCATGACCACACCGCGAACGGTTGGACGAACACCGCGCCAACGCATCGCACCAGCTTTACCAATAGAACGCAATGAATGCTCTTCGTTGCCCACTTCACCTAGAGTGGCCATGCAATCCACATGAACACGACGAACTTCACCAGAGCGCAAACGTAATTGAGCATAAGCCCCTTCGCGCGCCAGCAACTGAACAGACGTACCAGCAGAACGTGCAATCTGTGCGCCTTTACCAGGCTGCAACTCAATGCAATGAATGGTGCTACCCACTGGAATGTTGCGCAACGGCATCGCATTACCCACTTTAATTGGCGCTTCAGACCCACTAATCAATTGCATACCTGCGGCGACACCACGCGGCGCTATGATGTAACGACGCTCACCATCAGCATAACAAAGCAAGGCAATATGTGCCGTGCGATTTGGATCATACTCAATATGCTCCACTTTTGCAGGAATGCCAGTTTTATTGCGTCTAAAATCAATGATACGGTAATGCTGCTTATGTCCTCCACCTTGGTGGCGGGTTGTAATATGACCATTATTATTACGGCCTGCATGTCTACTTTGACTTTCCAACAGCGGTGCGTGCGGCTTGCCTTTGAAAAGGTCAGGTGTTACCACCTTTAAAACGCCACGACGACCTGGGGACGTTGGCTTGACTTTTACTAATGCCATCTCATCTCTCCTTATTCAGCCGTTGCTAAGTTAATTTCTTGACCTGGCTTTAAGCACACTATAGCTTTTTTCCAGTCTTTACGCTTGCCCATACTTTTGCCAGCGCGCTTTGTTTTACCACCGACATTAATCGTGGCTACTTTATCAACTTCAACCTTAAAAATCAGCTCAACAGCCGCTTTAATTTCTGGTTTGGTGGCATCTGTGCGGACAATAAATGCAATTTGTTGATGCTTATCAGCAATATAAGTAGCTTTCTCAGTAATTTGAGGAGCCAATATAATTTGCAATAAACGATCTTGAGTTTTAGTTATAGCGGTCATCATGCTAACATCTCCTCAAGCTTTTTCACGGCCGCAGCGGTTGCTACAACATTTGGGAAACGCACCAAGCTAACTGGGTCAGCATACTGCGCTTCAACTACCATCACATTGATGAGATTACGTGAAGATAAATATAAGTTTTCATTAAAGCTATCAGTGAGTACCAACACCCCTCCTGCATAGCCCATGCCTTTAATTTTTTCCGCCAGTGCTTTAGTTTTAGGTGTTGATACAGCAAATTCTTCAACGACACTTAAACGATTTTGTCTAACCAGCTCAGATAAAATTGTTTGCATACCAGCACGGTAAGCCTTACGATTTACTTTATGGCTGAAATTCTCGTTAGGTGAATTAGGAAATGCTCGCCCACCTCCGCGCCAAATTGGGCTTGATGTCATACCTGCACGCGCATTACCAGTACCTTTTTGTGCGTATGGCTTATGCGTAGTATGTGCAACAGTATCACGACCTTTTTGAGCGCGAGTAGCGGTGCGAGCGTTTGCCATATAAGCGACGACTACCTGATGCACTAACGCCTCGTTAAATACACGACCAAAAGTGTCATCAGATACGGTTACGCCCTTACTAGCAACCTTACCATTTACATCAACTAATTTGAGTTCCATTATTTAACTCCCTTTACTTTAATGGCTGGACGTACAACAACGTCGCCACCTTTTGAACCAGGGATAGCACCTTTAATCAATAATAGATTGCGCTCAACATCAACACGCACCACCTCTAAATTTTGGGTCGTCACTTTAGATGCGCCCAAGTGGCCTGGCATACGCTTTCCAGGGAATACGCGTCCTGGATCTTGTGCCATACCGATAGAACCTGGTACGTTATGTGAACGTGAGTTACCGTGCGATGCACGGTTTGAACTAAAGTGATGGCGTTTAATCGCACCAGCAAAACCTTTACCCATTGATGTGCCAGTCACGTCAACCATTTGACCCGCCTGAAAAATATCAACCGTGATGTTTGCACCCCCTGTGTAATTGGCTAAAACATCACCATCTACTGAGAATTCATGTATACCTGCACCAGCAGCTGACCCTGTCTTAGCATAATGCCCAGTGAGTGCTTTATTGATGCGGCTAGCACGGCGCGTACCGTGAGCGACTTGAAGTGCCGTATAGCCATCGCTTGCGATCGTCTTGATCTGCGTCACTCGGTTAGGAATAACCTCCAACACGGTTACTGGTGTGCTTGCGCCATCATCAGTAAACACGCGGGTCATTCCCACCTTGCGACCAATAAGCCCTAAGCTCATGATCGTATCCTTATATTTAGTTAAAAGTCGATTACAATTGACCGACTTCTGTGAAAGAGGCGGGATTATACCCAACTCTAGCTTTATATACAACAAAATTTATAGCTTAATTTCAACATCAACGCCAGCTGGTAAATCTAGCTTCATTAGCGCATCAACTGTTTTATCCGTTGGATCAACAATATCCATTAAACGTTGATGGGTGCGAATTTCAAACTGATCACGTGAAGTTTTGTTGACGTGTGGTGAACGTAAAATATCAAAACGTTCAATACGCGTTGGCAATGGCACAGGGCCTTTAACCACTGCACCAGTACGCTTGGCGGTTTCAACAATTTCAAGTGCAGACTGATCTATCAAACGATAATCGAATGCTTTTAAACGAATACGAATTTTTTGAGCTGCCATTTTACTTTTCCTTAAAGAGCGAAACGGCAGGGTTCACCCTGCCGTTTTATTAAAATTATTTAACTATTCAATGATTTTAGCCACGACACCAGCCCCGACCGTACGACCACCTTCACGAATCGCAAAGCGTAAGCCTTCTTCCATCGCAATCGGTGCAATCAAAGTAACGGTGATAGAGACATTGTCACCTGGCATGACCATTTCTGTGCCTGCTGGTAACTCTACTGCACCTGTAACATCAGTGGTGCGGAAGTAGA
>JBATAW010000008.1:0-2720 GCA_049662045.1 Methylophilaceae bacterium
ATGGACGATGCCGCTACGGGATTGGAAGGCTGCGCTGAATCGCTTTAGTATTGAATTGGGTGACAGAGTGCCACCCTTAAATTAATGCACTCAAAACCGCATTTACACAGAATTATTTACAGGCTCCCGAGGATTTTTAGCCGCCTGCAGACTGGGTTTCGCGTTCGACTTAGTGCTTTAGCGCTTAGTGAGAATGGTGATGCCATGAACTGGTACAGAGCATCGAAATAAGATGAGGCCTAAAATAATCGTCATTCCCGTGCAAATGGGAATCCAAATTGACTTAAAATTAGCAAAAAATGGATTCCCGTTTGTACGGGAATGACAGCTGACTTTTTATTTTCACTGCTATTGCGCAATCTAGCGTCGTCGTCATGTGGTGTGCTTGTCATGCCCATTAAAAATAGCTTAGCCAAACGCTATATAATAATTGCTATACTAATCAGAAAGCCATCACTAAGCAAGCCGTGATAGAAAGACCCACAACAACCATGCAACATCGATTTAACGTGCTGGATAGCTTTAGAGGCTTGGCTGCTATTTTTGTGGTCATGTTTCATTTGCACTTTGTGGGTAGCATTACCGAGCTGGCGTTTTTTCGCGGTAGCCATTTATTTGTTGATTTCTTTTTTGTGCTCAGCGGCTTTGTGTTAGCGCACGGCTATGGCTTTAATCACACATTGAAATTTAAAGATTTTTTCATTGCTAGAACCTTTAGAATTTTTCCGCTCCATGTTTTTTTGCTTGCTATTTTTATTGGCTTTGAGCTGCTTAAACGCATCGCCCAGCACTATGGCTTTAGTTTTGATTACGCGCCATTTACGCAAAAAAATGCGTTAGATGAAATTGTGCCTAATTTACTTTTACTGCAAGCATGGCTGCCCAATGCCCAAACCATGAGCTGGAACGGCCCAGCGTGGAGCATCAGCGTTGAGTATTACCTATACTTACTGTTTTTTGCGCTTTTGTTAGTGAAGGATAAATGGAAATACGCACTGTGGCCTATTGTGGCTTACGCGGCGTTTTATGTGATTTGGATAGATGTTAAACCAGGGCGCGAAGTCATGAGCGGCTTATCATGTTTTTTTGGTGGTGCCAGTGTTTATTTGGTTTATCGATTTTTAAAAAATACGCCATTAAGCCCTATTTTTTTCAGCATGGCCGAAGTGCTGATGATAGGCGCCATGGGCTGGATGATGTCGGTTAACTTTGGCTACCAAGGGGTATGGGCGAGCTTATTATTTTGTTTGGTGGTGTTTGTTTTTGCCTTTGAAAAAGGCGTGGTTTCTAAGCTACTCAACAATGCCGTGTTTTTAAAGCTCGGTCAATTATCATACTCTATTTATTTAACGCATTTGTTGGTCATACTTTGCTTAATTGTCAGTCTTAAAATAGTCGAAAAAACCAGTCATTTGTCCTTAGTTTTTACACAAGCGGGAGAAAAATATATTAATTTAGGTAGCCCATTATTCAATAATTTAGCCGTGCTGGCGGTGTTGATGTTGGTGATATTGATCTCAAACTTTACCTACCAATTTGTGGAGCTTAATGGTAAAAAATTAGGCAGAAAACTCAGCAATATTGGTTAATAAAATGATTAAAAAAACGTTAAAAATCGTGCGAGTAGAATTTATGCCTCTGGAAGCCGCATGGTGATTGGTTCGTAGAGCACCGAAATAAGATGATGTCTAAAATGATCGTCATTCCCATGGAAATGGGAATCCAAGTTGACTTTAAAATGGTACTAAAATGGATTCCCGTTTGCACGGGAATGACGGGTGGTTTGGGTATTAATTTAACCTGCTATTGGTACTGTGAATGGCTTAGCTTTTAGCTATTTTGTAGGACAAAAATAGCGTAGCTTATTGCGCTAAAAGCAGGCTTTAAATAAACGATGGTTTTTCATACGGCGGATTATGTCAGCTAATCCGCCGTAATAGGCTAAGAAAGCTGAACGCGCTTTTTGCGACTAGTAGCAAACCCTACCAAGCTTAAACCTGCAAGCAACATTGCATAAGTTTCTGGTTCTGGAACAGCGGCGACTTGATTGGCAAAGGTATAACTAAAATTATTTGCCAGTAATAAATTTCTACCAACGTGCTCTTCGCGACAAAATTCATTATCCCAATAATTACTAAAACAGGCAGCTTTAGTAACACTGCCTGTATCCCAACTAATATCAATTGAGCTAAAAGGTTTTAGTGAGCCAATTGAAAAACCTGAGTTATTAAGTTGGTCACTACCATTAATGAGATTCATGTTGAATGGAGTGATTTCGCTCTTACTCCCAATAGTTACTCCATTGGCATCCTTGAAAGTAGCTGACAATATTGTTGGGGTCATTGGCAATGTACTATCAAATCCATAATAGTTGCTTATAGATGTACTGTGAACTCCACCTACAAAATAGTCCTTTAAGGTAAAATCAATACTAACGCTGTTTACTGGTTGGCTGAAAGTTGCCGTAAAACCATCTTGACCAAATGATGTTAAAGTTTCAAAACGAGGATACTCTCCATCTGGCGAAGTTCCCCAAAAAATGCTATTTTCATATGTAGCATCCGATTCTTTGTAAATATCTTTAGCATTGGAAAAGGGGCTGCAGTAGATTAGCATTAATGATATGCTTATTAAATGAAGTTAAGTCATTGTAAGTTATTAAGAAAACAGCAGTTAAAGCTGCTTGAATATTTTGTACTGGAAGTCACAGCCAGATCAGC
>JBATAW010000009.1:0-3019 GCA_049662045.1 Methylophilaceae bacterium
GTCACTCAACAGCGTAATACGCAAAGCCATTAAAAACCGTAAAATCTTCCCCAATGACAATGCTGCATTTAAAGTGGTATATTTAGCGATGCTGCAAGCCTCCAAGAAATGGACGATGCCGCTACGTGATTGGAAGGCTGCGCTGAATCGCTTTAGTATTGAATTGGGTGACAGAGTGCCACCCTTAAATTAATGCACTCAAAACCGCATTTACACAGAATTATTTACAGGCTCTTTATCATAATGTAGTATATTTAAAAACAAACACTTACAACGCTCGCAACCTTGTAAATTAGTCACAAATAGTTTAATTTAGCCATTTATATTCTGACGTAGTTACGTTTTAGCTACGTTCGGCCATGGAAGCGACGTGTAAAAACGCCTCACCTCTTCGTAAGCGATATCAAACTTTTCCAAACTTCCTGCTGCCACAGTGTCTTGCAGTAAATCATAATCGTGCTGTGTCATTGCTCTAATTTCACCTTCACCCATTGAACTAACTGTGAGCATTAGTTCTTTAGACTGCGCTGAAACTAAAAGTGCATCTAGGATTTCAGGTTTAAGGCTTTGTAATTGATTAGGAACACGTCTTATCAAATACAATAAATCATACAAGTCTTGACCACGATACCTTTTTCTCATTTCTTGTTGCAATAATGCTCTGAACTTTTCGGCAACCAAATCTAGTAAGCTATATCTTAATAGGCTTTGCCCTTCTGCAATCTCAAACTCTTCGGCTGATTTGGTTTTTTCATTGAAACTAAAATCTATCTCCAGCACATTTGTACAGGTCCCAGCCACTAATCTAGGATGGTTCTTTTTATCATCGTTATATGCATATCCAATTTTCACCTCTAGTACTGGAAAAGTAGGGTTCTTTTCACTTGGCGGTTTTAATTGCGACGATTGCACTTTACAGTCAAGGCCGTAGCTTAGCTCCTGAACGCTGTCCTGAATCGCAGCTTGCAACTCCTCAAGTAGCTTACTTTCGTCCCCTGTTTGGTATTTAGATGTTTGTGATAAATCTATGTCTCTGGTATACCTCGTACTGTCATAGCATAGAGCCATCAATATGCCGCCCTTGAGCATCATATGACTTTTTAAGCTTTCACAATTAGCGATAGCTAGCAAGACAGTATGAACAGCTTGCCTCAACGGCATCCACTTTTGATCACCTCCGCCACCTACCCATTTTTCCCAATTAATCTGCATTTGCACTCACAGAAGGTAAATTTAGGGAAATAGCCCACCGCTCTGAAAAGAATGGACTGTATTCATTGCTGGAATCCAGTTTCCTTGACCCTCCTCTTTGCACTTGAGATTGCCATGCATCTATTCTTGGATCACTTAAGTTAACAATTGACTCAAGAATATACCCCGCACGAGACCTCTCTATATTTTTGCCGTACTTATCAACTTCATCCAAAATTTGGCGGAAATATTGTTTGGAGTAATTTTTATAAACATCTATCACGTGTTGCATGCCTCCACACAACTCAGGAGCGCGCAACATATCCAAAAAAGTACGCCCTATAGTTGAAACCCTTAAGGCTTTACCTTGCACGTTCCTATATGCACCCAAATGAGAACTATGTGTAATATTGATGATGCTACCAGCAATTTTTTTGACGTTTGGGCGCGTAAGCCGAGGTAGGCGATGTTCAACATACTGACCGTAATAGCTCCCGAGATCCTTTTGCATCTGTTCAGATGCAAAGTACTTCCATTCTTTTATTGAGGGAGTAGAAACAAATACTGTTCTAGGAAGCCTGTCAGTCACACCATGGTAAGCCATGGCACTCAAGTGTGATAAATAGCAAAACGGATCAATTGAACATATAATCTCATCTGGCTCAACATCCGTTTTTCCTATTATTTTAAAATAATTACCAGAAACTCCTGAAAGTTTAGTCAAAACCCCCAAGTTTAAAAGCTCATTAGCAGCAGCATTGTATTGAGGCTTGTCAGGGAAGCTCTTTTTTAAATTTAACGATATCTCACCAATAGCATTGTGAATATAAGCATTGAATATCAACTTGCCTAACTGGTAGGTTGATATTACAGGCTGCTGAAGACTACCCAGCTCTTTTGTAAGAGCGCCCAGCAATGTTAGTTTTTTTGCAGTAATCATCAGCAGTATAATTAACGTCCTTAGGACGTTAATTATACTGCTGAATTTAAGTTATTGCAAATGTATTGACAATGTATCTAAAGGCGTATATCCTTTGTCCTAAGGACAAAGGATATACGCCTTGCTAAGAATCCAAGTTGCTTTTTTAATAAGCTATATCACGGCTGTGTTAATAACTTTAATATTTTCTCAAGTGTATTATCAGCATTATGTGCAAGTATGGCAGCTGAGTTAATGTCAGCTTATTCTAGAAAATACCTTATTCCCTACTGCTATTGGATTGTAATTAAGAAACTTAAACATATCAGGTATCTTATTTTCAACTCCTTCAATAGCTAGCCACTTAAGATCATCTTTATACCCATAAATTATCCCGCCATATCTATTATATTTTTTTGCAACCAAATTTGTGCCAATAGTTGCATTAATAATTATTTTATTCCCAATGGTTATCCAAATATGACAGCCGAGAGGATTTGGTTTTACATCATTGGTTAACCAGTTACTAATGGTAGATTCGTCTAATTTATAAATTTGCTCTGAATTCAAAATTACGCCACCTATAGTTAGTTGAGCATTTAAATGTGGATAGTACCTTTCAATAAAATCAACCATACTAATATGAACGTTAGCACATTGCTGCCCGAAATTTTCAGCATTACTAATCTGAGCATTTTCGAATTTTTGAAGTTCTCTTTGAATACTTTTAGATATTTCCAGTGTAAAAGCTTGAACACTAGAATCTATTAACTGACAGCGTGAAGAGCCTGTAAAAAAATCTGTGTAAATGATATTTTACCAATGACGTATAAAGGAAATTATCATGTCCACAACCAACAAGTCTGCAAAAGACTTCTCACAACTACCTGCTGAGCTCGTTGAGCAGCT
>JBATAW010000010.1:0-5757 GCA_049662045.1 Methylophilaceae bacterium
CATCAAGCCAGCACCAGAAGTAGATTATCAATTTGTAGCGCACCACATAAATGTGAACAAACCGCGCCCTGTTGTGGTTGGTTTTGGGCCAGCAGGTATTTTTGCTGCGTTGATACTAGCGCAATCAGGCTTTAAGCCCATTGTACTAGAGCGTGGTAAAGCCGTGCGAGAACGCATCCAAGACACATGGAATTTATGGCGAAAAAGTACGCTAAACCCAGAGTCTAACGTGCAGTTTGGTGAAGGAGGCGCGGGAACATTCTCTGACGGTAAGCTCTATAGCCAAATTAAAGACCCCAAACATTATGGCCGCAAGGTGATTCAAGAGTTTGTAAAAGCGGGCGCACCAGAAGAAATTAGATATGTGAGCCACCCGCACATTGGCACGTTTCGCTTAGTGGGCATGGTGGAAAAAATGCGCAAAACCATTATTGCACTAGGCGGTGAAATTCGGTTTGAGTCACGCGTGGAAGAAATTGAAATAGTGCATAATGCCGTACAAGGTGTGGTGTTACAAACAGGTGAGCGCATTACAACGCAGCATTTGGTGTTAGCTATTGGCCATAGCGCACGCGATACCTTTGAGATGATACATCGTCAGGGCATTTTTATTGAAGCAAAACCCTTCTCAATCGGCTTTAGAGTTGAGCACCCGCAATCACTCATAGACCGTGCGCGTTATGGCAAAAGCTTGAGCGACGATTTACTGTCCAAGGTAGGCGCAGCCGATTATAAACTAGTGCATCACGCCAGCAATGGTCGCAGTGTTTATAGTTTTTGCATGTGCCCAGGCGGCACTGTGGTAGCGGCCGCTTCTGAGCCAAACTGCGTGGTGACTAATGGTATGAGCCAATATAGCCGAAATGAGCGTAATGCAAATGCAGGCATTGTGGTTGGTGTGACGCCAGAAGCAGACTATCCAGATCATCCGTTAGCGGGGTTAGCATTACAACGCCAATTAGAAAGTCATGCTTTTATCATGGGCGGTAGCAATTACAACGCACCCGCCCAGTTGATTGGGGATTTTTTAGCAAATAAACCTTCAACACAATTAGGCGCAGTACTGCCCTCTTACCAGCCTAATGTGCAGTTAACCAACTTAGCAGATGCCTTGCCTGAGTATGCCATTACCGCCATGCGTGAAGCATTTCCTGAGTTTGCCAAGCAAATTAAAGATTTTGATCTGTATGATGGCATACTGACGGGTGTTGAAACACGTACATCTTCGCCTATTCGAATTAAACGCGATGATATAACACTGCAAAGCATCAACACTAAAGGCTTATACCCATGCGGAGAAGGCGCTGGCTACGCTGGGGGTATTTTGTCCGCTGGGGTAGATGGCATTAAAGTGGCTGAAGCGGTCGCCTTAAACATTGCAAATAGGGAGTAATCCATGAAACGACCAACTATTATCTGGCATCTATTTTTAGCGCTATTGGCTTTTGCGAATGCAGCCATTGCGGCAGATGACCTCGCTATCATTGATACGCAAATTAGTGCACACCCACAGCAAAGTGGCATTTATGTATTAGATAAAGGTGAAGATGCACTGCTAGCACGTGCATGGCTGGCTGATCATGCGCAAAAAACCATAGAAGTGCAATATTTTATTTGGAGTACCGATAACATTGGTATTTTAGCTTCTGAAGCACTGCTTCGTGCGGCTGATAGAGGCGTGAAAGTGCGCGTTATTGTGGATGATTTATTGATAGATGCCCCTGATAAGTCGTTACTCGCCCTTGCAAAGCACCCTAATATTGAGATTCGTATTTACAATCCTCAACACTCTGTTGGCACGCCTTTTCATAAGCGTTTATTGAATGTGGCCATTAATTTTCGCGGGGTTAATCAACGCATGCACGACAAGACTTTTATGGTGGATGGCAAGGTAGGCATTACTGGCGGGCGCAATATGGCGGCTGAATATTTTGACTATAATCAACAGTATAACTTTCGCGATCGCGATGCCTTATTGCTTGGTGAGGCTGTAAAAAGTATGCAAGCCAGCTTTGATAAATTTTGGGCTAGCCCTTTAAGTGCGCCCGTTGAAGACTTATATAACGGGCTTGGGTTAATGCAAAAACATGTCACGATTAAAGATGTGGAAATTCAAAAAATCTACGCTGATTTGCACGCGTATGCCAAAAACACTGAAAACTTTAACAAGGAAAATCATGAGGCCATACAAAATATGGCACAAGGCTTTACCAAACTTTCAGACCAAATTATTTGGACAAATGTTGAGTTTATCAGTGACACTCCAGGTAAAAACAATAATAAAATACTATTAGGTGGTGGTGGAAAAACCACTGAAAAATTAGCGGCTTTAGTTGAAAATGCCCAAACCGAAATAGTCATTCAATCCCCTTATTTAGTCATGTCATCACAAGCCAAGACACTCTTTAAAAAAGCCATTAAGCGAGGCGTTAAAGTGCGTATTATTACCAACTCACTTGCCGCCACGGATAATATTCAAGCCTTTAGTGGTTACCGAAATCAACGCCGTGAACTCAATAAAATGGGCATCCAAATTTATGAATTTAAGCCCAATGCACAAGTGGCACAGCTGCTCTTGCGCCAAAAAGTTGGGGAGTTGAAAAGCCCTCCCGTTTTTGCAATTCATGCTAAAACCATGGTGATTGATAGAAAAATCGTGTTTATTGGCACGTTTAATTTTGACCCACGTTCGCAAAACCTGAACACAGAAGTTGGTGTGATTGCACAAAATGCCACATTAGCGAATCAGGTGCAATCTAGCATTGAAACCGATATGCAAGCTGAAAATAGCTGGAATGCAGCGACTGATAACCCTGACCAGTTTGCTGGTTTTAGCAAACGCAGGCATGTTAGAGAGCTGCAACTCACCCCAATTAAACCCCTCTTATAAAATATTTTTTGACCGAATTGAATGCCTTTATTTTATGTGATCTAGCACCTTTCAAAAACACCACATTATTTCAACGCTCTGTAAACGGCCTAGAATGCGGCTTGCAGAGCATAAAATTTCTCTCGTATGAAATTCAGCTATTTTTCTTACAGTTTTAAGGCTATATTTTTCAAACCGTTTTTTGTTATGTAACCATTGTCACAGATATATATTATATAAAGTTATAAACTGTCATTGCGTTTTTACTTAACCTAAATAAATACGATTGGAGTGCTAACATGAAAGCAAATATTGGCAGTATTGATAGAATTTTGCGCCTTGTTATTGGTGCGGCTTTGCTTGCTTGGGTATTGTTTTTTGGCGGTCCTGTTTGGGCTTGGGTGGGGATTGTGGCGATTGGGACGGCGGTGATTAATTTTTGTCCACTTTACTCAATATTGGGCGTCAACACTTGTAAAACTAAGTAATTTTTAGCAAGAATCTTAGTAATCATCAGCCAAGCCAGTATATATTGCGCTTGGTTGATAGCACTGGTTTAACTTTTCTTTGCGTCAGCCTGCAGACGGCGTAGTTCTTTTAAGCGTGCCTCAACAATGGATTTTTGGTAAAAATCCCCGTCATTCGTTTTTGTTGCCAACTCCATTTGCTCTATAGCCCTCACTAAATCGTACTTTCTAAAATAAGCTTCACCTTGTGCTTGATAAGCTAATAAAAACTTATTTTTCATAGTGTACGCACTGGCCAGCACCTCGTAAAATTTAGCATCACTCGGATAAAGTTTTTGCTGCGATTTAGCTAGATTAATCGCATTATCCGCCTGCTTAATGGCTAATAAATGATCTGCGTAACCATAATTTAAACCTCGATTATCGGGATAAATTTTTAGTGCTGCTTCATACTGCTTACCAGCCGCTTGTGGATTATTTTTGGCCACTTGCAGTTTGGCGCTCAAACTCTCTATCATGGCATGCGGTGGTGCATTCTTTTTTAACCAAGCGACTTCTTTTTCTGCCTGCGCCAAGTTGTTTTTACGCAGATACGCGACGGCTAAGCCATAATGCACTACTGCAACATTACTTGCCCGCCCATCTTTAATGTTTTGTTCAAATACCCTAATGTTAGTATCTACAGCGCCATTGTTAGCTTGCAACTTAGCTTTTACATATTCAAATTCAATGCTACTTGGCACTTGCCGATAAGGC
Organism: Methylophilaceae bacterium; assembly: GCA_049662045.1. Lineage (GTDB taxonomy): Bacteria > Pseudomonadota > Gammaproteobacteria > Burkholderiales > Methylophilaceae > Methylotenera. The sequence continues at coordinate 4,093 of JBATAW010000010.1, forward strand.
ATTTGTTCTACTCGATTGCTAACATCTGCAATGCGCTCACTTGTTAATGGATGTGTGCGTAAGAAGCTGGGTGCAACACCTTCTGTAAAACGTGTGCCTTGTTGCAATGTGGTAAAAAAAGTGGGCATCGCTCGTACATCAAACCCAGCGTTGCCCAGAATTTGCAAGCCTACACGGTCAGCCTCGCGCTCATATTCGCGTGAGTAATCTAGTTGATTTTGTACGCCAACCGCGGCTGATGTGGTTAAAGCGCCACTGGCTAAATCTGGGTTAGCGCGCGCCACCAGCAAGGCCAGCGCAATGCCTGCAATATTTTTCAAATTATCGTATTTTTGCGCTGCCAGCATACGCGCCATGTGCCGCTGGGTGACATGTCCAATTTCATGCCCAAGAACACTGGCGAGCTCAGACTCATTATTAGCCGCTAAAAATAAACCTGTATGCACGCCAATCACGCCACCAGGCATGGCAAATGCATTAATAGACGGGTCTTGTACGACAAAAAAAGTAAATTTTTGCTGCTTGTCGCTACTAGCAGCGGCTAATTTACTTCCCAGTGCATTCAGGTAATCGATGACTTCGACATCTTGCACAACCTCGCCGCTTACGGCTACTTCTTGCAAAATTTGCCGGCCGATACGTTGTTCATCTAACGGCGTAAATACGGTTTGCGATACATCACCTAAATCGGGCAAACTAGTATCGAAGTTAGTTGAATTTGAATATGGTCGCCCAGATAACGTGCCGTCTGCTAACACTTGTACACTATTTGTAGCCAGCAATGTTGCAATGACAATGGCTTTAAATTTCACTGGTTTAAATTTCGCGGTTATAAATTTCATGGATTTAAATTTCATGATGATATGATAATGATTTTATGTGCATAGTTCACGTTGAAAAATTAAATTTAGGCACTTTATGAACAAAACAAATATGAAAAACCTCACCCATTTTGATGAAAGCGGCCAAGCACACATGGTCGATGTAGGCGATAAGGCGCATACCAAGCGTGTGGCGGTGGCTAGCGGTAGCGTCCGCATGTTGCCCGCCACCTTACAAACCATTGTGCAAGGTCATGCAAAAAAAGGCGATGTTCTGGGTATTGCCCGCATAGCGGCCATACAAGGCAGTAAAAAAACATCTGATTTGATACCGCTATGTCACCCCATCAGTCTATCTAAAGTAGCGGTAAACTTTGAAATTATCGAAGAAGATTCAAGCATCACTTGCGCTGTTACTTGCGAAACCACAGGCCAAACAGGGGTTGAAATGGAAGCGCTCACCGCTGTGAGCGTGGCTCTGCTCACCATTTATGATATGTGCAAAGCGGTTGACCGTGGCATGACAATGGGTAACATCCATTTGCTAGAGAAGCAGGGCGGTAAATCAGGCGATTGGGTCAGTGAATCTAGCATCTAATATTGAGAACCTTTAATCCGAAAGTAGTAATGCATTATAGGGGGCAATATAGGTGGTAGTATAGTGACGCAATTTATTGCCTTGGCTCGCCATCCTCAATATCAATTTCGGATGAAAAAAAGAGCCTGTAAAAAAATCTGTGTAAATGATATTTTACCAATGACGTATAAAGGAAATTATCATGTCCACAACCAACAAGTCTGCAAAAGACTTCTCACAACTACCTGCTGAGCTCGTTGAGCAGCT
>JBATAW010000011.1:0-15674 GCA_049662045.1 Methylophilaceae bacterium
ATTATGTATGGCGGCATAAAAAGTATCCCAGCAAAAAAAACCTTGTAACAGATTCTTAGACTCTGAGATACTTTGTTTACTAAATAAGTTAAATGCTCTAACTACCTGATCATGGCGTAACAACCACCCATAGTAACGCAAGTCATTTTTAGAGATGAAATCATGCACTTCTGGCTTAGTTAAATAATAATCCATTACCAGAAAAAAATCTGCTCTTTCAGTTCGGTTGCGAATTTTATCCGAGAACTGAGTGCCACTAATTCGATAACGCATTAACTGTTCATGTAGTACTGCAATTGGTTTGTGACTTGCAAGTCTCAACCATGTGTCTATATCGGAGCTGGATTTAAACATGCTACTTCCCCAACTCTTGATTTGCTCCGTATATATTTCTGTGCGAACCATGGCGCTAGGGCAAACTAGAAAGTTATGATTCAACAACATGCTTTGAAATAAGTCACAAAAATTAAAACGTTCAACACCTTTATCACCAACTGGCGACTGCCCTATCGCTCCCAACCGTGTACCTTGCTCATTAATTGTTATTGCTTGGGTAAAAACTGCCCCAACATCTGCATTCGCTTCAAGAAATTTGACCTGCTTTTCAACCATATTCTGTTCATAGACATCATCTGCGTGGTATATCGCCGTGTATTTTCCTGCAGCCAAATCAATGCATCGAGTGAAGTTTCCCTCGGCACCGATGTTTATATCGTTTAGATGTGTTTGGATCCGAACATCATTAAACTCAGCAACAATTTTTAAAGTATTATCCGTAGATGCATTATCAACAACATGAATATCTGTATTCTGATAACTTTGATTGATAATAGATTGAAGCGTCTCAAGAATCGTATGCTCGGCATTATATGTAGGGATGCAGATACAAACTAAGGGCGGACTATCATTGACACTCACTTACCGTCACCCACAATATTTTCGGTAGAGTTAAAAAATGGCAAGGCTTCTTCACTACCTAAAAACAAGCGTCCAGCCTCTCTCATCAATTCAATTTCTTGATTAGTCATTGTGCTTATCTCCTCCCACATTGCAGCCCATGACGAGAACTTACGGCAATTAATATAAGCAGTCGTTGGAATATATTCTGAAATATCTGGTGCCCCCAAATAGAGCGGTATCACACCAGCATAAAAACAATCAAATATTTTTTCTGTAATATAGCCGTCCATTGCCATATTCTCAAAACATAGACAAAACTCATAGCGCTGCAACACCTCAAATTTAGATACACACACACCCTTATATATCGACATGAGTTTGCTACGATTACGCCAGTATGGAAGCCACAGTGCGGATCGAGACCACCATCTATCCCAACCTCGACCAAACAAATCAACTACTCCAAAATTTGAAAGCTCAATCATCGCATCAATACGGGTGCTGTATTGCTCATGAAATCGAGATACTGGTTTATGGTTACCGTTTATTACGACTATTCGCTTCACTCGGTCATTACAGCTCCAAAACGGCTCTAAAACCTCATTATAAGGAATAGGCCAATACATTTTTCTAAGTTTAGTAACATCAACACCTTCAAGTGAATACCCATCACCATGCACATTAGGGATGTAAACTTGATCAAACGTAGCGGTAAGCTTTGGTAGCTCCTTATAAAGCTCTGGTGCGACAATTGGAGGCTCCATGTATATAAACGCGGCGAGATTTGCCAACTTACCACTTGCCACTTTTTCATAGTTACGAATTATTCCCAAAGAATAATACTCACATTCGCTTGCATCTTCAGAGGGCATTTTGTTAAGCAAGTAATCTGCTGTATGAACACTACCGTTATGACTAAGCAACTTCTGGCGTAATCGATAAAAAGATAAAAGCTGGTTGTCTCGGTTCAAAACAGGATCGGCAAGGTTAAATAACCCATCTAAGTTGAAAACTGGGTACGACGGGTCGATAAAAATCCTTCTGTCTTTTTGATTTACATTCACAAAGGTCAACTTATTCTCACTCATTTATTTTTTCGACTTAAAATAAGGGCGCAGTAACCAATACTGAGTTGGCAAATATATACCCCCCAACAAAATTAAAAACATGACGTCATGAGTTATTCCATCAAGTCCTATTACCCCTCTAGCAATATGAGCAACTACCAAAAGCACAAACCCTACAATGACGCATCGAAGCAATGTTTTATAAGGTAAGGTTGTTATAAGTTGTGATCGTGTCGAAACATAAGTTGCAATAAAAACAACCAATCCAGCAAATGCTAAAGAAAAACCAACACCAACTGCACCATATTTTGGTGCCGCACACAAAATCATTGTAATTGCTATAAATGCACCAATTGCATTCGGCATAATTAACAACTTGGTTTTCATTCTAGCATGCGCCACCATGCCGTATACATAAGTAGCCGCTCTAGATAGTTCGGCAATAACACCCCACAGCAAGAACTTAGAAGAATCTTTGTATCCACTTCCTAATAATAGTCGAGTTAGCTCAGGAGCAGTGGCAACTACAAAAAAACCGACCAATAACAAGGATGGAAGTATCCCACTAGCATATTTTGTCCACGCCTCTCCTTGCTCTATTTTATCATCCCCACTTATCCGTTTATAGAATATTGGCTGCAAATATGTTGTAAAAATAGACTCAAATCCCGCGATGATCCCTGCGCTAATTCCGTACCCAGCAACAAATAGACCAACATCCGTAAGACCTAAGAAGTCAGCCATGATAAACCGATAGCTTTGTGTCTGCCCCCAAACTAAACAGGCGCTTATCAAGATAGGCCAGACAAATTTCCACATTGTCATTATGTGATTGTTTGTCATTGCAGTTTTTAAATGCCCATTCATTACCGCAGGTCTAATGGTCTTGTAAAAAGCATTGCCTCCAACAAATGCAATCAACAATTGTCCTAACAATAAGCCTATAAGCCAATACTCAGCTCTTGGTTTTATAAGCATTACCATGAGAATAGCCATGACCAAACTCATCGCTGAAGTTGCAAATGTGAGATACACAAACAATGTTCGATGACCCAACAGATTTAGCCCAGGGATGACAACTTGATTCGCTGTGGAGATTATGATTGAACTAAATATCAATATCAACAACCAGACCAACCCAGTATGGAACGTTAATAAATTTAAACTTGCAATTAAGGCTGTTAATGCGACGGCAATTACACCTACAACGAGTAAGTAGATCCAGAAATAATTATAATAGTGTCCAATTTTTCCTGCCGCATCCCACGCGTGTAGCCTGCGGTTCATGAACATCCCCACAGGATTCAACAGCACCAAAGCATATAGTGCAACAGCAGAAGATATTAGAAAAACACGCGCCATTTCAGCAGGTAGTAACAAAGTAGTTGCCACCTTCATTGTGATAACCATCAATACTATCTGTGAAATACGACCTAGGGCAATATATAGCATTGACACTCCCTAAAGCTATCACAACAAAACACGTAGTTAATTCCCCCAAATACTCTAATTTACTTTGCTAAAAAACCTATTTTTTTCAAAAATAATTTGAGGCTACGTAGTTGTACGTAAGTAAAAATTCTAAACTCTGTAAATAATATCCTAAACAAAGTTGCAAACTCGTCACCTTTCACTGCATACCAATCATTACAACCTGTACGCTTAAATCTAACGTACGAATGCGCACTCATAAATTCCTTCACCTCATCACTCGCGCCAAGTGAATTGTCCTCGATAATCAGAATGCGTGGCTTTATTTGCTCAAATGACAATCCGCTAAGCGCACTTAATTCATGCCCCTCTACATCTAAAGTCAGAAAATCAACTTGGCTGATACCTCTATCCAACAAAATTCTAGTTAGCAAATCCGTTTTCACTCGAATTTCTTTAATACCACGCGCCCCTTCTTTATCTATCCTTTTAAAGTGAGCGGCGTCATTCTCCATCGTAGATAACGTCTCAACACCTTCTGCAACATAAAAATTCACATTTCCCTTTGTGTCACTCGCAGCAATCTCTGCAACTTCACAGTTACGGATACACTTTATTTTTTTGCAATACTCTGGCATGGGCTCAACTATCAAGCACTTCCAACCTAGCTGCTCAAAAAAATAGGTATTACTCCCAGTTACACCGTCATAACCACCAACCTCTACACAAATCCCGTCTGTTTTTTGATTGAAAAGATTATACAAAATCTTATCTTCACCAAACTGCGCATAAAACTTATTCTCCGCCATTTCAAATTAACCTTTTCATTATTTGAATTATTTTATAGATATTTTATTTCAGCCGTACATTAATTTAATTCCGGGACTTGCTCATCCAAATTTTTACCAAAAGCCAGCCTTGGTCTACATTCTGTTGCATAAGGCATAGCCACTTCTATTAAAATGGGCTTCTTTTGTGTGGCAACCTCAGTGATTGCTACTTCCAACTCTAATCTGCTAGTGACGTAAAGACTCCTAATACCATAAGCCTGCGCCAAATCTGCAAAGTGTGGGCAACTGTAACCATCCTTGGTGGACTGATTTCTACCATCGAAATACATGTCTTGAAAGTTCTTTACCATACCCAAAGAGTGATTATTCAACACGATAATGGCGATGTCTAACTGCTGTCGATTTAAAGTATCCAATTCTTGAATGTTGACTTGTAGGCTGCCGTCGCCCGTAATTACAATAGTTTTATGACCAGAACTAATAGCTACCCCCAAAGCAGCTGGTAACGCAAAGCCCATGGCGCCCATACCTCCACTGTAGTATGCTGATTGGCATTTCTCTAGACGTAGATTCTGTGCTGCCCACATTTGATGATTGCCAACGTCGCAAACATACTCTACTGGCTTATCAGTCATTGCCTTGTTAAGTAAATTAAATAACACACTAGGGCTAATCTCCCAATCCGCATATTCATCTGCAGATGATCGAGTTTTTAATGTGACAAGCTGTGTTAGCCAATCGGCTTGTTTGGTGGGAAAGCTTGTCCTAGAAATCTTGAAACTATCAAAGAAGGTTTTCGCATCACAATGAATCGACAGGTCAGCATGTATGCGATTGTTCAATTGAGCTGCGTCAATGTCAATCTGAACGATTTTGGCTCTACGGGCGAAGTCATCTAGGTTTGCACCAGTCTGACGTACATCCAGACGCGCACCCACCACAATGAGTAGATCGCAATTCTGCACCGCCCAGTTTGCTTCGCGATTTCCGTAGCTACCAATCATATTCATGTAACTACTTCCATCCACTACTCGTTCATGTCCCATCAAAGTAGAGACATAAGGAATACCATGTTCTTCAAGCATAGCAATCCATGCTGGCATCGAAAGCACCCAGCGCGCACCGCCACCGAAGCAAATCAACGGACGCTCTGCAGTTTGGCAAAGTTGTCTTAATTTATTAAGTGCCATTTTATCGACTAGCGGCATACCAGCTGATTGCAATGGCTTACTTAGCCACTCTTCTAGAGCAGTGTCAGAAATCTCCATGCGCTGCAAGTCATTAGGAATATCAATCAGCACTGGGCCTTGTCGCCCAGAAAGTGCAGTCGACAATGCATGGTGTAGTTCTGGCAATAACTTTTCTGCTGCGGTCACTTGTGCTGCGTACTTAGTAATGCTAGCTACCATTGGGATGATATCGAGCTCCTGAAATCCTTGTTGCCTTATATCACGTTCGCCTTTTAATTCATGTGTGTTAACTTGTCCAGTGATAAACAGACATGGTACTGAATCGAACCAGCAACTGCCAATGCCAGTGATCAGATTTGTCGCACCAGGACCACTAGTACCCATTGCCACAGCGATTTTTTTACCCATCGTTTGCCGAGCCACCCCTTCTGCCGCAAATGCGGCAGATTGTTCATGATGCATAGAGATGATGTTAAAACGACCATCTTGTGCAAGGCTATCCAATAGGTGTGTGATCATGCCGCCCACCAACTCGAAGCAGTAATGAACTTGATGTGCAGCTAAAAATTTGGCGACAGCGTCGGAGGCTTTCATAAGTTGTCAGTTAGTTGAGTATTGATAAGAGGTCAGCGTTCTGCGCAAACCTTCCGCAAGGGTGATCTGAGCGGAGTAAATTTGTCTAAACTTGGTTGTATTTGGGATGTAGCGTGATCGTGGGCCACAATTAGCTTTACCTTTAACAATGACATTGATGCCACCGACTTCACTGGCAATTAGTTCAGCAAGCTCTCGAATGGAAACGCTAGGTGCATCGGCGCCAACATTATAAAGCTCACCTGTCTTGCCAGTTAGTAGCAGCTTCCACAAACTGATAGTGAGTTCGGATGCATAGCAGTAAGTACGTACCGCCGAACCATCGCTTTGAATCGTTATCACCTTATTACACAGCGCCTGTCGAATAAAATCTGGTGCGGCAAAACTGCCTTCGATATCTTGATAGGGGCCAATGAATGTAAATAAGCGTGCAATAACGGAGGGTACACCAGAGGCACGACACAACAATTCCGCATAGCGTTTTGCTTCACCGTAACAGGAGGCAAGCTCAGATAAATCGGGTGCGCTGGTATCATATTCCGTGATTGCCTCCACTTCAATAGATTGTTGCCCATAGGCCGCACCACTACTTAGATACAGTAAAGACTGCACACCAGCTTGGTAGGCATAATGCAACACAGCAGCCGTTCCATTTGCAATATCCTCCATGGCCTGAAGCGGAGTATGTAAGTAACTCACTGGCTCGGCGGGTGAGGCAGCATGGATTACATAGTCACAAGCATCGCTAGGTGGCGCAAGGGTAGACCCACTCCACTCAAACCAAGCTATGTTTTGAATATCAAAAAAATGTGGCCACTTTGCTCGAGTAGTGGTTAGTGAACGAGTGGGCAACAGCAGATGGCAAGGGGCACCATCGTGCTCATTATTGAAAGCAATGATGCTTTCAACCAAATAACTACCTACAAAGCCGCTACCACCAGTAATTAATAGGGTTTTGCCAGACAAAGCTTGCAATTCACTCTGGCAAGTTTCCAATATCAATTGGATGTCTTCTTCGACAATGGGCGTACGCTTCATCAAAATTAAAAATTCACACCAAGATATGTTTCAATCTTGTCGGCAGCAAAATCTAGCATCTCTTTTGTTAAGCCAGGGTACACCCCAATCCAGAAGCTATCATTCATCACCACATCGGTATTAGTTAAATCACCACTTACTCTAAAGTTACGGCCTTTCATGTAAGGTTGTCTGGTCAAATTTCCAGCGAATAATAGTCTGGTGCCTATTTTATTTTGATCTAGATAGTTGAGTAAATCGACTCTACGAATACCAGCTTCAGGACGAATCGTCATCAGAAAGCCAAACCAAGATGGGTCGCTATTTGGCGTAGCTTCTGGCAAGATTAAGAACTCTTCACATGAAGTTAACCTAGCTTTAAGATAAGCATAGTTGTCTTTACGAGCTTGCACAAAGCTATTTAGTTTATCCATTTGAGCTAAGCCACAAGCCGCTTGCATGTCAGTAATTTTGAGGTTATAGCCTAGGTGGGCATAAGTATATTTGTGGTCGTAACCTTCAGGTAGATCACCTAATTTCCAACAAAAACGTTTACCACACGTGTTGTCTTTACCTGGCGCACAGTAGCAATCTCGACCCCAGTCTCTAAAGGATTCTGCAATTAGCTTAAGCTCGTGGTGGTTGGTAAATACTGCGCCGCCCTCACCCATGGTGATATGGTGCGCTGGGTAAAAACTTAACGTGCCTATGTCGCCAAATGTGCCAGTTAGCTGACCATCGTATCTGGAGCCCAAAGCATCACAGTTATCTTCAACTAGCCATAGATTATGTTTTTTGCAGATTTCTTTAACTACTTTGATATTAAATGGATTGCCTAACGAATGAGCAATCATAATCGCTTTTGTTTTTGGGCTGATGGCCGCTTCAATCTTTGTAACATCAATATTGTGTGTGGCAATTTCAATATCCACAAAAACTGGTACTGCACCAAATTGCAGTATTGGGTTAACTGTTGTCGGGAAGCCTGCTGCCACACCAATCACCTCATCTCCTGGTTTAATTGCACGATCTCCTAATCGTGGGGAAGTAAGTGCGGTAAAAGCCAACAAGTTAGCAGAAGAGCCTGAATTAGTTGTTAATAAAAACTTAATTCCCAAATAATCTGCAAGGCGCTTTTCAAAAGCTTCATTAAATCTGCCACTAGTTAGCCAACCATCAAGAGATGCTTCAACCATGTTCTTTAGCTCGGTAGCATCTAACACCTTTCCTGAAGGTGGTATTACAGTTGCACCTGGTTCAAAAGCATTCGTCTGATATTTAATTGCAGCGTACTCATCAACTAGCTGAGCAATTTTTTGTCGAATTTGTTGAGATTTATCCAAAATATATTTCCTTATTTACTTTTATTCTAAAGCTTTAAACTAATTTTGATTTGAGGCTTTATACGTTTGAATTTCAAGTTTAGAATAAGTTTGCATATTCTCCCCAGCTAATTGAGCTTTGTGCCAGGCGCTAATTTTTTCTATAGTTTGAGCTATGTTCCAATGTGGTTGCCATTGTAATAGGCTATGAGCTTTTGAACAGTCTAATTTTAAATAATGTGCTTCATGTAGGTTCGCTTTAGTTTCATCTACCATGTAGCTGGCGCTATCACCCCAATGTCTAACTAATGCATTTACAATCCAATCTACAGGTTTCACATCGTGAACATAGGGGCCAAAGTTCCATGCGCCAGAATATTTCAAACCATCAGTATGAAGTCGTTCAGCGATTGTTAAATACCCACTTAACGGTTCCAATACATGCTGCCAAGGACGAGTTGCATGGGGGCTACGAATCACCACTTGTTCATTAGCAACAATAGCACGAATAATATCAGGCACAAGTCTGTCTCCAGCCCAGTCGCCGCCGCCAATTACATTGCCAGCACGCCCAGTGGCGATAGCAACACCATGCTGCTCATATTTCGCTGGATTGAAAAATGAGTTACGGTAGGCTGCCGTCACAAGCTCAGAGCAACCCTTGCTATTGCTGTATGGATCAAAGCCGCCCATAGGCTCATTTTCTCGGTAGCCCCATACCCACTCTTGATTTTCATAACATTTATCACTTGTTACATTGACGACAGCACGAACGGTATCACTTTCACGTACCGCTTCTAGCAAATGCACTGTACCCATTACATTCGTTGAGTAAGTTTCAACTGGGTTTTCATAGGAATACCGAACTAAAGCCTGAGCGGCCATATGAAAAATAATTTCAGGCCTAGCCTTTTTAACTTCACGCTTTAACTTTTCAATATCGCGAATATCAGCAATGATAGAATGCATGCCTTCAGCCACTTTCGCGACTTCAAATAAACTTGGTGAAGTCGTTGGGTTGAGTGCATAACCAGTTACTATCGCACCTTCACTTTGTAGCCATAATGAAAGCCAGCTACCTTTAAAACCCGTATGCCCTGTAAGAAATACTCTCTTACCACGCCAAAATGAAGCCGTCATTCCCAGACTTTCCATGGCGCTTTACCTGCTTGCCAAAGCTCTTCTAATTGTGTTTTATCGCGTAAGGTATCCATTGGTTGCCAAAAACCCTCATGTAAATAAGCAGATAACTGACCATCTTGAGCTAGTTTTTCCATCGGCCCACGCTCCCATATTGTGTAATCGTTGTCTATTAGATCAATCACTTTAGGGGATAAAACAAAAAATCCACCGTTAATCCAAGCACCATCTCCATGTGGCTTTTCTTCAAAGCTGACAACACTTGCGCCTGTCAAATTAAGTGCGCCGAACCTTCCAGGTGGTTGTGTACCTGTTAAGGTGGCAAGCTTCTTATGTGTTTGATGAAACGCAATTAGCTCGGTAATATTCACGTCACCTACACCGTCACCATAAGTGAAACAAAAATCATCGTCACCTAGATACTTTCGAACACGTTTCAAACGTCCACCAGTCATCGTGTTTTCACCCGTATCTACTAATGTTACTTTCCATGGTTCAGCATTATTTTGGTGTACTTCCATTTTGTTATTTTGCATGTCAAAAGTAACATCAGACATATGTAAAAAGTAGTTAGCAAAATACTCTTTGATAACATAACCCTTATAACCGCAGCAAATAATAAACTCATTGACGCCATGTGTAGCGTAGGCTTTCATAATATGCCAAAGAATAGGCTTACCACCAATCTCGATCATTGGTTTAGGACGCATATAGGTTTCTTCACTTATACGGGAGCCCAGACCGCCCGCAAGAATCACAGCTTTCATCTTTTTTAGTTCCATCCAAATTTAATTTCTTACAAACATTATGTTATTGCGAAATTGTAATGCTTGCTTGACGCAAATTATGCAAGGGAGTTAACACAAATCTACGAAAACTTCGCAAAGTATACCGCTAAATATTGCAATTATGAACTCCTTAATTATCACGTTCCTGAGAAGTTTTTTATACCCGTAAATTTTGTAATCTCACGCTGTTGCCGCTTGGTTGGTCGTCCTGCACCCCGCTCTCTAACAGCATGGTCAGCTTCGTGAGTCATTTTAGCATTTTCACGTTTAGCTTTGCTTGCATCCGTTTCTGCATACAGTAATGCTGCTTCAGGCGCGCCACGGCGAATATTTGATAGGCCTTCTACTTGCACTTCAATTTCAATATCTTTATTGCGGATATTGATGATCATGCCAATTTTAACTTCTTTAGAGGGTTTTGCTCTATCACCATCCACACGGATTTTACCGTTATCTATTGCATCTGCGGCTAAGCTTCTTGTTTTAAAAAATCGTGCAGCCCACAACCACTTATCTAGGCGATGTTTTGTTTCTTCAAGTTGGTTTGTATTTTGTAATTTCACGTTAGCTAGGCATTTATAATGCTATTCATTGGCTGATTTATTTCTAGCGTATTTTTAAAAGCCATGAGGCGTGATTCTGCAATCTCATTAATTATACTTAAACTTTTACCCGTCAAAAATTCAATGCCTTCTGCCACATGATTCATCGTCGCAATGCAAAAATCGCCTTGATTCACGGCCTGAATAACTTCTTCGCTGAGCATTAAGTGGCGCATATTTCGTTTTGGAATAAGCACCCCTTGCTGACCATCTAAACCAATATCTTTACACACTCTAAAATAGCCTTCAATTTTATCATTAATGCCGCCAACAGGGAGCACTTCACCATGTTGGTTAAGCGCCCCAGTAACGGCAATACCTTGTTTGATAGGGACTTCTGCGAGTGCAGATAATATGGCAAATAATTCTGCACATGAGGCGGAATCACCATCTACCCCACTATACTCTTGTTCAAATACCAGTGAAGCGCTGAGGTTAAGCGGGTTGAACTGTGCAAAATTAGTATGCAACCAACTTTGTAATATCATCACGCCTTTGTCATGCGTAGGGCCACTCATGGCAACTTCACGGTCTATGGTAATGACCCCTTGTCGGCCCGCATAGCAGCTAGCCGATATGCGAACAGGTGAGCCAAAACTGGCATCGGCTAAGTCTATATGCGTCAATCCGTTAATTTGTCCAACCGCTTCGCCATGTACAGTAATCATTAATTCATCATCAACAATAGAGGCGCGTGTATGCGCTTCAATATAGCTATGTCGCGCATATTTTCGATTAATGGCCGTTTTAACATCCTCTACACCCACCAAGTCCACTTTTCGTAGTGTGGCTACGGCGGCGCTTTCAAACATTAATTTTTCTAATAATGCAAATTTGGTGCTAATGCGTGTTTGGTCTTCTTCAATTCTATGCATCGCTTGCAGTAAGCTTGCAACAGCTTCGTTAGTGAAATGCAAACATTGATGCTGTTCACATTTTTGCGCTATAAATGCGGCGTAAGCCTGATAGTTTTCGGGGCTTGCTTTAATTTTTTCTACAAACTCAATTTTAATGGGGAAGAAATTGAAAAAATCTTGCTTTTCGTCAATTAACGCATAGTAATCTTCACGGGTGGCAACCATCACTAACTTCACTAACACGGGAATTGCCGCTTGCGCGCTAACAAAGCTAGTGCCTTGATTAGTGCCACTGGTGAGGTCTTCAATCTGCAAAGTGCCATTACGTAAAAAGCGGTGCAGCTTTTCAAGAATCTGCGCGCCGTTACTTTCATCAGCCAATATATCACGTAAATTAAGCAATAGTGTACCGCCATCTGCACGCAATAAATGCCCTGCACGTAACCGCATAAAGTCGGCTATGCCACTTGATTCCCCTGTACTTTCTATTCCGCCCCATAGCGATTGCAAACTGGGGTCATTATCAAAAATCACAGGCGGATATTGAGGGTTGCAATGCTCGACTAATACGTTAACTCGGTAGCGTCCTAAAAAAACCTCACTCAGTAAAGCGTCTAAATTTTCACTTTCACCATTTGGGCTAGGTTGCCAAGTCTCTAGCGCATCTAGTAAATCTTGCTGTAAATTTTTTAGATGATCTTGAAGTTGTGTTTGACCTTCAAAAACGGGGATGCATTGGGTGATTAAATTAATTTGTTCCGTTAAACAAGCTTGTATGCCTACTAATGTATTTTGCTTAATTTTTGCATCAATTAGTGCGGTTAACTCTTTAGCAAGCTGACGAATAAATTGATCTAAAGCTTGCTTTAATTGTGTGCCAAACCCTGCAGGCAGCTTTAAAAACAAGGGTCTGCCATTATTTTCAAATTGATATAATGCCACTAAGTCGTTTGGTGGCCGTTGTTTTTCTGCAGCTTTATGCATGGCGTTGAGCATCAACGTTGTGCGGCCACAGCCTGGCTCGCCTAGTGCTAGTAAATTAAAGCCATGTTGCTGAATATTGAGGCCAAATTCTGCCGCATTTTTAGCCTCTGACTGTGCAACCCAAGCAAGATCTTGTGCATTTAAACTGCCTACATTCACAAGCTCAGCCGTGTTAGCAAACTTAAAATGCTGTGTAGAAATGTTTAAAGAGAGTTGTTGAGGGGTTAAAATTTGTGACATATTGCCCTATAAAAATGAATCGCTTGTTATTATTAATAGCCTACTTAGTCCAGCGTGCTCGAGCATCGTCGTCAGTCGCCTTAGCTTCTACCCAATACTCACCAGTGACCGTTAATTCTTTTTTCCAAAATGGCGCATCCGTTTTTAAATAATCCATTATAAATTCACATGCTTTGAATGCCACGCCACGATGTTCGCCAGCAACGGCAACCATTACAATTTTTTCGCTAGCGGTTAAGATACCCACACGGTGAATGATAACGGCATCTATAATATTCCACTGCTGTTTGGCTTGCTGAATAATAGCCTCAAGTGATCTTTCAGTCATGCCAGGGTAATGTTCTAAAGTCATCTTTAAAACATGCTCATTATTATCTAAATCACGTACGTAACCAACAAAACTCACCACCGCACCAATATTTAGGCGCGACTTGCGCAATAAATCAACTTCTATACCCAAGTCAAAATCTTCAGTTTGCACACGAACGGTCAAAATACTTAACCTCCTGTCACTGGTGGAAAAAAAGCCACTTCATCACCATCAACAATCAGCGCACTATCATCGACCAGCTCATGGTTAATCGCACCCCGTACTTTGAGTTTACCCATCAGCATTTGTTGCCAAATATCATTGCGTTTTGCCAAATGGGCTTTTAATGTTAATAGCGACATGCTTTCTTCAGGTAGCACTAAGTCTTCACTTGAAAACTTTAAGGCTTCTTTAATTCTGGCAAAATATAATATTTTAATTTTCATCGTGTTATATTGATATATTCATCTTATTTATCAAGTTTAGTTATCAAGTAAATCGTCTGGTTTATCGTCCACTATATCAAGCACATCAAGCGGTTTATTCGCCAGCTCTACACGCTCAATTTGCGCAAATCGGCTAGATATTTTCTGGCTACTAATATGCACCTCTTGCGCATTTTCGTGCGCTTGGCGAATATTATCTGCTAGTTTTTTCATGCGCGCATCAAAGCGGCCAAAGTCTTTACTGAGTTTGCCAAGCTCTTCTTTAATCACATGTACTTGCTTGCGCGTTTCTACATCTTTTAATACCGCGCGCGCAGTGTTAAGTACCGCCATCAATGTAGTGGGTGAAACCACCCAAACACGCTTATTCATCGCATATTCAATCACATCGGTATGATAAGCATGTAGCTCTGCAAATACCGCTTCGGCTGGAATAAACATGACTGCGCCATCGGAGGTTACATTGGAAATAATATATTTATTGGCAATGTCATCCACATGTTTTTTAACATCGAGTTTGAACTGCTTTTCAGCCAGCAATTGCTCGGCATCGGTCAATTTGCTATCAAACATGCGGTGATAATTTTCAAGCGGAAATTTGCTATCCACCGCTACCGTACCTGTTGGATCGGGTAAAAATAAGGCACAGTCTGCACGTGTGCCATTTTCAAAAGTATGTTGCATGGCAAACGAATTCACTGGCAGCACGTTACGCACTAAAGCTTCAAGCTGCACCTCACCAAAGGCGCCACGACTGCGTTTATCACCTAACAGCTCTTGCAAGCTGACCACATTAGTGGTTAGCCCATCAATTTTCTTCTGCGCTTCGTCAATCGTCGCTAAACGTGCCATGACATCAATAAACGTTTGATTAGTCTTTTTAAAGCCTTCATCCAAACGTTCTGAAACCTTACCCCCAATTTGCTCTAAGCGACTATCGACAATTTTACCTAAACTTTCTACACTTTGCGTGAGTGTTGTGGTGGCTTTTAGCATGGTGTCATTTATCAGGGCTTGTTGCGACTTGCCCTGCTCAGCTAGCGTATTGTGTAACTTTTCAAGCACGGTTTCACGCGTTTGCGCTAGGCTATTATTTTGCGCTAACTGCAAAGTTTGCATGGCTTCGCGCGTGGCTTGCAACTCACCCGCTACCGATTGTTTTAGGCGATCACTGCCCTCTTGCGAGGCAGCGTTCAAACGGTCACCCAGTTTATTTAAGCCGTCGTTTAAATCTAATAACATATGGCGATGCTTTTCTTCTAACTGCTTTAGCAACATTTCCGTCGCTTGGCTTTGGTAGCTACGCCACAACAACCAAAGCAACAAAACGATGATAATGATGGCAGCAAGCCATTGTAAAGTGATGATATTCATTGCGAGATATTATAACGGATGTGCGCTGAAAACTGGCTGGAATCACATGAAGCGAAACAACATTTTTAAGACATATCAACATTGTTTACGCAACTTTATAGTCCTCGAGAGATTTTCATGCCTCTGACAGCCGCATTCTAGGCCGCTTGCAGCGGTGGTCAAACAAAGACATGTAAAAATCAGTCATTTTAAATTACTTTATCATGGAAAATACAATCCCACAGACAGCAAAAAAAGTTTTATGATTGAACCATGTATAAACATTTAAACCACGCATTGACTTTCATCTTGACTATTAACTTCTAGGTCATATTCACTCATGTTGACTAAACTTAAACGCTTGCTTGGCCAATGGCTAACCAAGCTCACGCGCAAGCTTAAAAATAATTTTTACATTTATCTAGGCGCATTATTTACTTTACTGGTATTGCTCGATGCAGGTGTATTTCATGTTGGCCTTAATATGCGCGATAACGCGTTTGATTTTATGGTCAAGCATCGCACTTTTCAGGCCAAGCCTGATAAAGATATTGTGATAATTGATATTAACGAAGCAAGCTTACATGCTTTTGCTAAAGAGTTTGGTAGCTGGCCTTGGTCTCGCCAAGTGATGGGTGAGTT
>JBATAW010000012.1:0-21044 GCA_049662045.1 Methylophilaceae bacterium
CATTGAGTGTTACTATAATCGTGTGCGCAGGCATTCAACCAACAACTGGCTTAGTCCAGTAGATTATGAGACTGCGTATTACAGCAACATCGAGGGGATGCCTGTTCATTTAATTGACTAGGTCCACCAAATACTCAACACCGAATGCAAAGCTTGATGACAGCATTATTGACAATGTGGCCGTAATGATTAATATTGATTTACGCATTTTTTTGTTTCCACATATAAAATTCTTGAAGCTCATCTTAAGCGGAAAAATATTAGTGCTCACTTTTTGTTAGTGCCTGTTTAAAGTCTTCCCACACCGAAGGTTCTCCGCCCTTATCGAAATCAGAAGATTGGAACGGCTTCTTGCTCACGATGTTGATTTTGTATCGAGGTGCGTTTTCATCGGTCGGTTGAATAAAGAACCCCACCACTTTACCAGCAGTTCCATTAACCACTTTGGATTTAATGATGCCAGAAGGCTTATGGCTTTCAACAATATCCATATCGGTACTCATGGCAATTGTTGCAGCATGCCATATCTGCGCATAGCTTTTGCCAGTAACAACATAGTGATCACCAAAATCCCCATTACTTTGCAGGCTATCTGTGCTTACACAGGCGGCCAAAAGCAAGCTGAACAGCGAGATAATAATCTTCATATTATTTCTTTCTAATCTCTGGTTTAGGTTGCGCTCCGTTGCATCTAAAATAGATTGACATTGGGCGATTGCAACTGGCGCCTATTCGCACATTTCCGACATGGCTCACCTCCATATAGCCAGGACCTTCACGCCGTATGCTGTATTGATCTTTACCACCACAAGCGCCATCAATTGCGGCGAGCGCAGAGTTTCTGCGAGACTGCACGAGTGAAGATAAACCTGCGCCACAGTAATTAACAGCTCCCGTTGGCTTCGTGACTTTGCCAGCATTTTTAAATCGCTCTCTTATCTCAGATGGCGTAATCATTGTCTCAATTGCACCATCAGGAGACATTTCGGCTTGCTCTTCTGGCGTAAAGATATGCACCTTGGCAGCATTGCTGAAATTGATGCTGTCAATGCCGCCAGAACCGCCTGCGCAACCTGAAAGCAAGCTAATTGCAAAAAACATTGTCTTAAAATTTGTATTTTTCATCATCATCCTTGGTTATTAAATTTATAGTATGGGTAGTCGGAACACTTGATGTGCTGGTCTTTAAAATTTATTAAACCAACTCAAATCCCTACATCCACCGTTATCTGCAAATAGTCGGTAATCAACTGCACGATAGTCTTGCTTAGCACCACTTTTACGCATTTCTATTTGCACTTCACAAGTCACTGTTGTACTACCGCCCACATCGTTTCCATTTACATCTCTCACATAACCAACGCCATCGATGACATACTCGTTGTAGTAGGTAAAGAAACGCGCCTCGCCATGTGTAAAGGAGTCGAATGGCACACCTGCGGTACTTTGTATTTCAGCATCCGTTTTTCCTAAAATCCATTTAAGCTGCTTGCCATGTTTTTTAGCATTCTTGGCAACCTCTTTTTTAAACTTTTTTTCTTCCTCTATATTGCTGAGTTCACCCATTGCCATTGCCATGCCTTTAGCAATATTTTCTTTGGCTAGTGCTAGTGAGGCATCCATTTTGTCGTGATACGCTTTGGCTTCCTTGTCACTAAGCTTTCTATCGGCATATTTTGGGCGGCTCCCGTCGCTCAAGATGGCTTGCCATACTTTATCTACCGTTTCTAAGCGGTCTGGTTCGCCGATATATAAAATTCCCAGCTTATCCAGCGCGGTAAAATCCTCTCCGTTTTTACTGGCTTCTACTTCATTGGTAGCTTTTTTAATACGCTCTTGATCACAGGCAATTTCCGCCGCCGCCATTGGCCAAGCCGATTTAGCTGCACCATACGACTGCCAATCTTGGGTAGGAAAACGCTCGGTGCCATCGCGCAGCATGGCGTGTGACGTCGTAATGCGGTATTGCTTTTGATGACATTGAAACTCTACCATCATATCGATGCTTTCAGGGGCGACTTTGTTTTCATACACCGCAATCACGCGCATTTCCATCTTTTTTTGCTGTTTAATAAGTTGCTCAAACTCGGCATCGTTGTTAGCATTAGTCACTGAATTTAAGCCAGAAGAACGGTCGTAGATATTCAAAAATTCCGCCACATAGACAACACGTGATGGCTTTTTACCTTCCGAATAAATAATGCCGCGCGGGTTGGCTATGCTTGTGCCTGGCAACGCAAGAAAGACAACCAAACCACTAGTTAATAAAAAATAATTTAGCATTTACCCGCTTTTTTACGAAGTGCATTGCAGGCATAGCTACCAGTCCTAGTTTTTGAATTTAATATTGGATTGGCAGTACCAGCACAGTCAATCATGGATATGGCGAGAGTTGAAAACGTTACGCAGTTTATTTTCTTCATCAATATCGTCCTGTTAGTGTCAGCACATGCAATGAAATGATTAACTTTGACTAATTATAGAGTCATGACCGAGTAATGCTTTATCGTTTTTCTACCGACCAACTTTCTACGCTGTTGAACGAATAAATAATCTATGAATAGCGAATAATTGCCGTCGAACAGCATTTCAACTGTTTTCAGAGTAGGCGATAATACATACATGGATAAAACTAGTGAAATTGCTGTTAAGGACGACTCGAAGGCGCCTTGTGTGGTGTTGCAGGCAGCATTTCGTCTCAACCTGCTTTATTGGGCATGCATGTTCGTGGCCGACAGTATCCTAGGCTATTCCATCAACATAGACCCGATTGAATCCGCTCCACTTAAGTTAGTGTTATTCGGATGCAGTGCGCTGATGACATACCTTATGGCAAGATTGTTAATTCGGCTACGCCACAAACTTCACTTTATGCAGAAAGCGTTTCTCTGCTTTCTGATGGCGGCAGTCACAGCGCCACTATATACGGCAATCGACTTTCTTAACTACACCATCTGTCAATATCCTAAACCAGTCGCATTTGATCCGATGTACTCTGGCTATATGTTGATAGAGGGGGCATCTATGATGTTTGGATGGAGTTGTTTATTTGTCGCAGTGCTGGATAACTTTGAAGTTGTTGAGCGTGAACGGCAACTAGCAGCCGTTCGCGAAGAAGCATTAACAACGCAAATGCGGGCGCTTCGCTATCAGGTGAATCCACATTTTTTGTTTAATACACTGAATTCTATTGCGGGCTTAATAGAAGAAGGTGCGGCCACACGTGCAGAACGCATGGTGCTCTCCCTATCAAACTTCATGCGCACTACTCTCACACTCGACCCCATGCACGACGTTCCTCTTAGCGAGGAACTATCACTCCAAGAAGAGTATTTAGAAATTGAACGAGAACGCTTTTCTGACCGCATGATCTTTAGCATGAGCATCTCTGAAGAGGTGCGTAATGCACTTGTGCCAAGTCTCATCCTACAACCACTGATTGAAAATGCTATCAAGCACGGAGTCGGCGCAACCACTGGTCAAGTTAAAATTGTTCTTAATGCCTATAAGGTAGCAGAACGCCTTCACCTGACGATAGAAAATGACATGCCATTAAAGGGTAAAGAGACCAATCACCCTGTTGGTATGGGAGTAGGATTGCGTAATGTAGCAGAGCGACTACTGGCTAGATTTCAAGGAGATAGCCAATTTTCATCTGGCCCTGTAGCGCCTAGCCGCTATCGCGCCTTCATAGACTTACCTTACAAGCTAGCATGACGAAACTTACCGTCCTTGTTGTTGATGATGAACCGCTTGCCCGGCGCCGCTTGACTCGCCTACTAGCTAAAATGGATTGGGTAACACAGATTGAGGAAGCTACTGATGCCGTTGAAGCTTGTCGCAAGGTAGCTGAGATTCAACCAGACATTCTGTTATTAGACATCCAAATGCCAGGGGGTAGTGGTTTCGATATTTTGGATCAACTTGGATCTAAGCCACCAGCGGTCGTTTTCGTGACTGCGTTTGATCATCATGCACTACGCGCATTTGAGGCGAATGCTGTTGACTACTTCACTAAACCCATAGAACCAGCGCGTTTTATGATGGCGATGGAACGCGCAAGAGTAGTCGTAGCGTCACAACTGCAAGTAGATAAAATTGCTGAGTTGCAAGAAACACTTACGACGCTCAAACGCGTATTAAATAGCCAACAAAAGTATACGAGTGAGTTCTGGATTAAGGTGAGAGGGGAATATGTTCGTATCATTTCAGATAACGTCATACGATTTCAGGCAGAGCGAGACTATGTGCGCATCCATGTCATTGGCGCAGACTACCTTTATCAAGAGAATCTCTCCTCAGTTGAGCGGTCACTTGACCCAACTAACTTCATGCGTATCCACCGTAGCACCATTGTGCGCCGCAGTGCGATTACACGTGTCAAACAAGCACCTTTTTCCGCGCTCATCGCAATTCTTTCCGATGGGTCAGAAGCACGTGTAGGTCGAACATACGCACCTGCCGTGCGAGCAAACCTTATGCGAACACATTCACATGCGTAAGCAGTGATTCGACCCTTCAGAATTTAAGTGAGCTGAGGGTGTAGGCTTTTAGTGTACATAACTCGCAAAAATATTTGGCATATTATTTTGAGTGATTTTACGTTATTGCAAATGATACTTAGCTGACGCGGAAAATAAAAAACCCCTGATAAATCAGGGGTTTGGTATTGGTGCCCGGAGCCGGAATCGAACCGGCACGACCTTACGATCGAGAGATTTTAAGTCTCTTGTGTCTACCAATTTCACCACCCGGGCGATGGGTGATTGACTACTTTTTATGCGATGCGTATTCTAACACTTTATGCCAAAATACAGTACTATTTATTGGAGGCGCGAACCAGAGTCGAACTGGTCTAAACGGCTTTGCAGGCCGCGGCATAACCGCTTTGCTATCGCGCCATATTGTGTAGCCTAAACTTATTAGCTAACACAGCAAACTTAAACTAAAACGGCGAAAGCATGTTTGCATTCGCCGTAATATGCCATTTTCACAATTTAAGAACCACTGTTAGTGCAAATTGATGGCCAAATTAAATTCTTGGAGCGGGAAACGAGACTCGAACTCGCGACCTATACCTTGGCAAGGTATCGCTCTACCGGCTGAGCTATTCCCGCGTTGTTAAGACAGGCGCAATTATAGCGATTTATTGCATAGCGTCAAGATAAAAACACAGGTTTTAACGCTTATTTTAAGCAAAATTATTTGCCACGCATTTGCGGTAAAGCGGCTTTTACATAGTAAGCCATTGATACCAAAGTTAAAACTGCTGCTGTCACAATGAGTGCTTGTCCGACTACTTTAGTTTTAAAAACACCTAAGCCACCAAATGCTATATCGTCCCAATAAAGTAATAATAATATGGCAATCATTTGCAACGCTGTTTTAACTTTTCCTATCATGGCAACACCTACACTACTTCGCTCTCCAACGCCTGCCATCCATTCTCTGAGCGCGCTGATGGCAATTTCGCGGCCAATAATAATGAGTGATACGATGGCACCAACCCGACCAAATTCAATTAAAACAATTAATGCGGCAGCTACCATGAGTTTATCGGCTACTGGGTCTAAAAAAGCCCCAAAGGCGGATGTTTGATTCCATTTTCTGGCTAAATAACCGTCTAGCCAATCAGTAATACCCGCCATGGCAAATACACTTGCCGTAAATATATTCACATGATGTGATGGCATTGCACCTAATGTGCGCAAATTTTCTGGCCAATAAAAGGCACCGACAAAAACAGGGATTAAAATAATACGCAACCAAGTCAGCATGGTTGGAATGTTGAGTTGCATTAGCCTACGCTCACTTTTTGCCTATTTAACCATGGATAAAGCTTAGCCATTTAATGAAATTCCCCGTAAATTTTTTCCGCTAAATGTTGGCTGATGCCTTCTACCTGCGCGATTTCGTCAATACTAGCATTTTTTACCCCTTCTAAACCACCAAAACGCGTTAAAAGTGCTTTGCGTCGCTTTGCGCCGATGCCTTCAATATCTTCTAAGCTTGAGTGCATGCGAGCTTTAGCGCGCTTAGCACGATGCCCCGTAATGGCAAAGCGATGTGCTTCATCGCGAATTTGTTGTAATAAGTGCAAACCTTTATTGTCTTTTTCTAAGTTGAGCATTTCACCTGTATCAGCAAATATCATGGTTTCTAGACCAGGTTTACGGTCTTCGCCCTTGGCAATGCCAACTAGTAAAACATCTTCTAAGCCTACTTCTGCCATCACTTCAACCGCTATACCAAGCTGACCTTTTCCACCATCAATAAAAATCAAATCAGGCCGCACACCCTCGCCAGCAGCTACTTTTTTGTAGCGTCGGGTGAGCACATCACGCATGGCAGCGTAATCATCGCCTGGGGTAATGCCTGTAATGTTATAACGCCGATATTCGCTATTTTGCAGTTCACCACGGTCAAATACCACGCAGCTACCCACGGTGGCCTCGCCCATGGTGTGGCTGATATCAAAACATTCCATACGCTCTACGTTCTCAGGTAAATGTAGCGCCTCGCGTAATGCCATGAGTTTTGCCTCTTGATTGGCTGTGGTTGCTGCACGCTGGCCTAAGGCTAACTCGGCATTGGTTTGTGCCATTTTTAGCCAAACGCGTTTGTCGCCAATGGGATTGATGTTAATTTTCACCTTGCGACCAGCCTGTGTGCTTAGCACCTCTTCTAGCACTTCAGTTTCTATTTTTATACCAACCACAATCAACGGCGGCGTATTTTGCGAGGTGTAATGCTGTGCTAAAAAAGCCTCTACACTGGCTTCTAGTACTTCACCATCGCTATTTTTAGGTAGATAACTGCTATCACCGAGATGCCTTCCACCGCGTATCATCACCAGGTTGATGCAATGTTGGTCTTGCAATTGGGCACAGGCGACCACATCAGCATCTGATACATTAAAATCACTCACAAACTGCTTAGCTTGTACTTGCCGCAGGGCTTGCATGCGATCACGAAAAACACCCGCCATTTCATATGCTTGCGCTTGTGCTGCAGCGTTCATTTGCTCACCAAGTGCATTAATTACTTCGTTTGTTTTACCTTGTAAAAACAGGACAGCTTGATACATATCATTGCGATAATCTTCTTCTGAAATCAGTCCGACACAAGGGGCCGTGCAACGATCAATTTGATGCTGCAAACAAGGGCGTGAGCGATTTGAAAACACGGTATTTTCGCAAGTGCGTAATTTAAAAACTTTTTGCAATAGCTGAATACTTTCGCGCACCGCCACTGAGTTAGGAAAAGGCCCAAAATACTGGCTACGACTTTGTGTTTTGCTACCTTGGCGCTGTGAGCCACGATGAAACGCCAAGCGCGAAAAAGCATCGCCTGTTAAGGTAATGTAAGGGTAAGATTTGTCATCGCGAAATAGCACGTTGTAACGTGGCATTAAGCTTTTAATGAGATTATTTTCAAGCAGTAAGGCTTCAGCCTCATTGTGGGTGACCGTCGTTTGAATAGCATTTATTTGCGACACCATCATCTGCGTGCGCGGGCTAGGGATATTTTTATTGAAATAACTGGAGACGCGTTTTTTTAAATCTTTTGCCTTTCCAACATAAATCACCTCTTCAGATGCGTTAATCATACGATAAACGCCAGGCAGGTTGGGCAAGTTTTTAAGAATAGGCTTAGGGTCAAACATGCAGATATTTTAACATTCACGTTAACAAAGTTGATTGAATGTTTATTTGAAATTGATGTAAAAAAGGTGTTTTTAAGTACTTAAAATTTGTTTAATTTTTAGGCAATTTTCGCCCGAGAGATTTTTATGTCTCTGTACCAGTACTTGGCATCCCCATTTTCACTAAGTGCTAAAGCACTAAGTCAAGTGTGAAAGCCGCATGCAAACTGGCTGGCAGAGGTGGTGCAACAATGTGCGGTTAAAAAACAGGCTTTAATCGTCTAACAATTTGCCGCCGATGGCCCAGTCTTCATAAGCCACTTCTTCAAAGGTAATGTACGTATAACTTTTAGGTTTATGCGCCACGCGCTCTAGTGTTTCGGTGATTTCTTTCGCGATTTGTGCTTTTTGCTCTTTAGTCACTGAGCCCGCGAGTTTAATATTGACGTAAGGCATGGTTTTCTCCTTGGTAAATGTGAGTGTAAGTTTGTAACGATCAGTGTTGGTGGTGCTTACCTAATTGGGCATCACCTTGCAACGTGCGCCAAATATCGCGCATTAGGTTAATGGTAAAACCCAACAACAACAATGAAATAAATAACGATAATATCGGGTCAATCGGCATCCAACCAGTAAAATAAATGACTACACCTGCTGCAACGGCTGCCACTGAGCCCAACAAGTCGCCTATTACATGCAAATAGGCCGCACGGTTATTTAAGGTTTCCCCGTGATGCTTAGCTTGATGATGTAATTGCTTAGCCACTACAATATTGACGATTAAACCCAGCGTAGCAATAATGGTTAAGCCTACACCGTGCACCATCTGCGGCTGCTTAAAGCGTTCAAGTGCTTCAATCACCACAAAAGCAATCACTAGCAATAAACTGGCGGCATTAATCATAGAAACCGTCAACTCAACATAAGTAACCCCTGATTTGTGACGTGCCATCGTTGGTTTTTTTGCCAGCACCCCCGCCAGCCAAGCCAAGCCAAGCGCTAATACATCTGAAAACATATGCCCTGCATCACTCAATAGCGCCAGCGAGCCCGTGTACCAGCTACCGAATGCTTCAATAATGGCAAAACTAAAAATGAGTAAAAATGGAATTAGGTAATGATCATGATCGTCATGATCACTGTGATCACTGTGATCACAGTTATTTTCAATATTGGTTTGATTGTGTAAATGTTGTTCGCTCATAGTTGAAATGTTAACCTAAAAATGGTGGATAATACCCACCTAAAATCAACTATGTGCCATTTATGTTAAGTTATCGCCACGCCTTTCATGCAGGCAATCATGCTGATGTCCTCAAACACTACGTATTACGCTTGGTGCTTGAGTACACTAAACAAAAAGAAAAACCATTTTGGTATATTGACACGCATGCAGGTGCGGGCATGTATAGTCTTACGCAAGGCTACGCCACACAAAATGCAGAGTTTGAGCTAGGTATTGCCAAACTCCTCTCCGCAAAGCATTTACCTAGCAGTTTGGCTGAATTTGTTACTCAAATTAAAAGCCACAACTTGGGTGACGACCCCATAAAATTTTACCCAGGCTCGCCCATGGTGGCCTATGACTGTTTGCGCGCTGACGACAAAATGCGCTTGTTTGAACTGCATCCCAGTGACTGTAAATTGCTTATTGAAAATTTTAGGGGTCAAAGTAAGCAAGTTAAAATTGAAATGCAAAACGGTTTTAATGGCATTAAAGCCTGCTTGCCATCCCCGTCCCGCCGCGCCGTGGTGTTGATAGACCCACCTTATGAAGATAAGCAAGATTACCAGCATGTTGTGAGCATGATTAAAGAGTGCCTCAGCCGCTTTGCCAGTGGCACTTACTTGGTTTGGTACCCGCTCTTACAACGCCCTGAGCCTGATTTAATGTTGGCAGAGTTACAAAAACTGAATATCCCAAGCTGGTTAAATGTCACGTTGCGTATTCAAGCGCCTGCGATTGAAGGCTTTGGCATGTTTGGTAGCGGCTTATTTATCATTAACCCGCCTTGGACATTGCAAGCGACACTCAATGAAAGCATGCCCATATTGACCCAACTTTTGGCGTTAGACGCACATGCAAGCTTTAGTATCACCAGCAAAACCAATTAAAAGTTTGCTGGTAACAAAGCATCATTACGTTATGGAAGTTGTAAAATCCTGTTGCAACCGCATTGCAGCAAATTATCCAATTTGTAACCATTTAGCAGGCCGAATCACTGTAATTTACGCATTACATTATTACGATACCCTGCAAGCCGCATGCAGACTGGCTGACAGGGCTATAATTTTCTCTCGTAGAAATTTTAATTCATATAACTAAAAATTATATGGAATATTAACTCTATTGTTGGCGTCGATTTCTCACCGCTTGTGCCAATATTTCAAGCTGCGTAACGGTGTCTTCCCAGCTTAAACAAGCATCGGTAATGGATTGCCCATACACCAAATTGCAACCTGGTGCGTGGTCTTGGCGGCCTGCAATCAAATGCGATTCTATCATCACGCCCATAATGCGCTGATCGCCTGCGGTTAATTGCTCGGCAACATTTTGTGCAACCACTTTTTGCCGATTAAAGTCTTTGCTACTATTGGCGTGGCTACAATCAATCATTAATTTAGGTGCCAATCCAGCCGCTACCAATTGCGCACAAACTTCATTGACATGTTTTGCATCATAATTAGGTGCTACACCGCCGCGCAATATGACGTGGCAATCTTCATTGCCTGTGGTCGAGAAAATCGCCGCCGTGCCTTCTTTCGTGAACGATAAAAAGTGATGTGGGCTGGCTGCGGTTTTAATTGCATCTACAGCAACTTTTACGCCACCATCGGTGCCATTTTTAAAACCCACTGGGCAAGACAAGCCTGAAGATAACTCGCGGTGCACTTGTGATTCAGTCGTGCGTGCGCCAATGGCGCCCCAGCTCACTAAATCTGCCGTGTATTGTGGGGTAATGGTGTCTAAAAACTCGGCGCCAGCAGGCATGCCAATTTCATTCACATCGAGTAAAAATTTGCGCGCAATGGCTAAGCCTTCATTAATTTGGTAGCTACCATCTAAATGTGGATCGTTAATGAGGCCTTTCCAGCCCACTGTGGTGCGCGGTTTTTCAAAATATACACGCATCACAATCAGCAAGTCATCCGCCAGTGCTTGTTTTATTTGCAATAATCGACGGGCATATTCCATGCCTGCTTTCACATCGTGAATTGAGCATGGACCTACCACCACTAATAAACGGTCATCTTGCCCGTGCAAAATATGGTGTATGGCTGCACGCGTGGCCAAAATATTTTGTGTCGATTCTGTACCCTCTTTACATTGCGCAAGCAACTTTACTGGTGGAATCAGCGGTTTAACGTCACGAATACGCACATCATCGGTGGCTAATTTTTCGTATTGAGTCATTAGTAATATCTTTATTTTAAAATTTCTACTGTAGTATTTCTGTCAACACCGCTAAAAAGCGGGCGTTTTCACTGAATAAACCCACACTCACGCGCAAGTATTCAGGCATTTCATAATTGGCAACTGGCCGCACAATCACCCCTTTTTGCAATAATTGTTGGTTCACTAGTGCGGCATTGGCCACTTTAAAGCTCACAAAGTTAGCAAATGACGGAATATAGTCTAAACCTAACTGTGTTAAGCCTTGGGTTAATTGCACCATGCCCGCTTGATTTGCCGCATAACTGCGTGCCACAAAATCGTCATCTGCTAAACTAGCCACCGCAGCCGCTTGGGCTAAACTATTCACATTAAAAGGTTGACGCACTCGGTTAAGCATATCGGCGATGTCTTCGTGCATCAGGCCAAAACCCACGCGCAAGCCTGCCAATCCATAGGCTTTGGAAAAAGTGCGTGAAATAATCAAATTGTCAAATTCACTTAACCATGCAATGGCTTGTGATTTGTTTGCAGCTGATAAATATTCATCATACGCTTCATCTAACACTACAAGCACATCACTGGGCACTTGTTTTAAGAAGGCTTTTAAAACGTTTTTGGCAATTAAAGTGCCCGTTGGGTTATTGGGGTTAGCGATAAAAATCAAGCGCGTTTTTGGTGTAATGGCCTTTAGCATGGCGGCTAAATCATGGCCAAAATCTTTGGCTGGCACGACCACGCCTATTGCGCCCACCGCTTGCGTCACTAGCGGATAGACGGCAAAGGCATGCTGGGAGTAAATTGCCTCACAACCTGCGTATAAAAAAGCACGTGCGCTGAGCTCTAAAATATCATTTGAGCCATTACCAAATACCATCTGATTTGGGGCTACATTAAATTTTTTAGCCACTGCATCACGCAAGGCAAAGCAGTTGCCATCAGGGTAACGTGCAATTTCACTAACGGCATCTTCAACGGCCATTTGCGCTTTAGGGCTCATGCCTAAGGGGTTTTCATTAGACGCTAATTTAACGATGTCTGCCTCATTTAAACCCATTTCACGTGCTAACTCTGAAATCGGTTTTCCCCCTTGATAAGGGGCAATAGCTTGAATATAGGTAGGGGCTAAGTTTTTGCTCATGTGATGGATTCAAATTAAAAATGCAGCTTTAAGCCGCCAAACTGTGAGCAGTTTAACATGCCTTGACAGCTACAAAAGCAAAAAACTACTTAGCCATGGTGATGCCAGATTTTCCGCTTAATTTAACTTGGTACATGGCATGATCGGCTTTTTCTATCATATCAAGTGGCGTTACGCCAATATAAGGGAACAAAGATGCACCGATACTGGCTGATAGTGTCGTACTCACTATTTTACCTTGAACCTTATAAGGTTTGCTTAGCCGACGTAGCAATTTGTGGCCAAATGCGAGTGCTTGTTCTTTATTTTTAATGTCTCTTGCCAGCACAAAAAATTCATCTCCTGACAAGCGTGCCACTGTATCAGTCGCACGAATAGCTGCTTTTAGGCGATTACTGACTTCGCTTAACACCATATCTCCTACTGCATGACCATAGGTATCATTAATGATTTTAAAGTTATCTAAATCTAAAAAATAGCCCACGCAAAGTTGATTATTTCGGCTCGCATCTAAAATAACTTGCTCAGCACGGTCTAGCAATAATACGCGGTTAGGTAAGCCTGTTAATGCATCATGCATGGATCGTTCACGGTGTATATAGCGTTCACGATCCAGCTCTTTCTCTTTTAAAAACAGCGATCTATCCCCTTTTTCAGCAATATAGCTCGATAAAATAGAAATGCCAAACGCCACGCCTAATACAATTAAATAACTCACTGATTCGCGTAAAGGAAAATTAAAGACAGCAAAAAAGGAAACGATAGTGGTGACTACAATGGCTAAAGCGGCCAAAAATGCACAAGCGAAATTAAGCACATAAAAAGCATGCACCCAAAATAGCAATAACAGCAAACCTGTAAAGTAATAGGGAAATAAATATTGCTGAATCAGCATCATTTTCCATATCAAACTAACTGTAGCGAGTAGTAAAGCAAAGGTCAGAATGACCTGATGATATTTTCTAAAAATCCGAAAAAAAGTCAGGCTAAAAATAAGCAAAATAATGAACGTTGTGGCTGAGCGTATCACCGTAATTTTTTCGAGCAACTGTTGTGGTGCTAAGAGGTAATCTAAAATGCCATAAAGCTCATACATCATGGCAATCAACAGCAACGCCAACCGAGATTGGGTCAATATTCTGGGTAAAATGTGCTTCCTATAGTGCGCCTCTAAGCGCGAATTATGAAATTGGAGTGAAAAGTTACTCCATAGGTTATCGCTTAATATTGCGGCACTAAGTGGCATAACTAGTTTGAACTAATCTCAAAAACAAGGTCAACACCATTAAATAACGGCGACTGGATAAGAACCCAACACTTTCACAAAAGCTGCACGTTGGCTAATGGTATGAAGTGCGGCAGCGACAGGCGCCGCTTGATGATGCCCTTCAATATCGACAAAAAATACATATTCCCACACTCCTGTTTTAGAGGGACGTGATTCAAATTTAGTCATGCTAACACTATGTTCTGCCAACGGTGAAAGTAGTGAAACCATCGCCCCTGGTGTGTTTTTAGTCGCCATAATCAGTGATGTTTTATCATGACCTGATGGTGCAACTTCTTGTTTACCCAATACCAAGAAGCGTGTTGTGTTATTTGGGTCATCTTCAATGTTTTCAGCTAGCACATGCAGGCCAAACAATTCAGCGGCACGCTTGCTCGCAATGGCTGCAGCAAAAGTACCTTCAGCACTCACTAATTCATGTATCATCTGCGCAGCACGGGCATTACTGGTGACGGCCTCACGCGCCGCATTAGGTAAATTTCTACCTAACCACTCATGGCACTGCGCAAGCGATTGTGCATGGGAAAAAATATGAGATATTTGCGTAATATCCGTTTGTTGTGAAAGTAAGCAATGGTGAATGGGCAATGTGACCTCACCACAAATTTTAAGCGGGCTTGATAACAATAAATCCAAGGTTAAGCCGATGGCGCCTTCAGTAGAGTTTTCAACTGGCACCACGCCATAATCCGCCTGGCCAGCTTCTAAAGTGCGAAAAACCTCATCTATCGTACCGCAGACAACAGCGCCACAACCCAAACCAAATTGCTTAAGCGCAGCTTCTTCAGAATATGTGCCTAACGGGCCTAAAAATGCAATGGAAAGATCTTTTTCAAGCGCGCGGCAATTCGACATCACGGCGCGAAAAATATTAGCGATCGCCTCATTGGTAAGCGGTCCTTCATTATTGGCCTGCAAGCGCCGTAGCACTTGCGCTTCACGCTCTGGGCGATAAATAACACCATCGTCTTTTAAGCCACCAATAGCGCGTGCAAGTTTTGCGCGTTCGTTAACAAGCTTAAGTACTTGCTCATCAATTGCATCAATTTGGTCACGATGTTTTTTTAATTGTTCTGACATTGTTTATTTTAATAATCAACAGGTTAAATTTAAAATTTAAAGCAAAGTATTAAAAATATACTATAAGTAAAGCCTAATGACTTTTTTCAAAGGCTTGCATATAGGTAACCAATGCTTGCACACCTTCAACTGGCATGGCGTTATAAACACTTGCACGCATGCCCCCTACACTTCGATGTCCTTTTAACTGTAATAAACCTCGCGCTTGGGCACCTTTTAAAAAAGCATCGTTACTTGATTCATCTTTTAAAAAGAAGGGCACATTCATGCGTGAGCGATTTTTGATCGCCACATGATTAACATAAAAATTGCTATCATCAATAGCATCGTAGAGTAATTTAGCTTTTGCAATATTCACTTTTTCAATCGCTTCTACCCCACCCTGCGCTAATAGCCATTCAAATACCAAACCCGCAATATAAATGCTATAAGTTGGCGGTGTGTTAATCATGCTTTGGTTTTCAGATTGAATTTTCCAATTAAAAACTGAAGGTGTCAGTGGCGATGCCTTACCCAATAAATCGTCTCGTACCACAACAATACACAAACCAGCAGGGCCAATATTTTTTTGCGCCCCTGCATAAATCACACCAAACTGACTGACATCGATTGGGCGAGACATAATATGCGAGGACATATCAGCCACAATCGGCACATCATGCGTATTAGGCAGCGCTAAAAATTCCACACCTTGTAATGTTTCGTTAGTGCAAATATGCAAATAAGCAGCGTCTTTATTCAGGTTCCAAGTTGAAAAATCTGGCACATGTGTGAATTTTTCTGCTTCAGTGCTAGTAACAACATTGATTGTGCCATAAGCACGTGCGTCATCTACGCTACGCTTACTCCAACCACCAGTTATCGCATAGTCTGCACTTTTACCATCCAATAGATTCATTGGAATTGCTGCATTTTCCGCAATGGCACCGCCTTGCAAAAACAATACTTTGTAATTGTTCGGCACTTTTAACAATTGACGAAAATCTGCTTCAGTTTTGGCTAATATACTTAAAAATTCTTTACCGCGATGCGACATTTCCATCACGCTCATGCCACTGCCATGCCAATCGAGCATTTCAGCTTGCGCTCGGGCTAAAACAGGCTGAGGCAAAACTGCAGGACCTGCAGAAAAATTATAAATCTTTTTCATTTTTAATCGTATATTTTCAACTGTTAATTTTATCTGTGAGATTAAGAAATAAGCATGTTTAATTAGCGGTTATCTACCTTAGTTATCAAAACACACACGTTTTATGACATATGTGTTTTGCATCACTACCTATTTCACTCTTCAGCATCCGCTTCATCTGTTTCAACAATTTTTTCAAGTCCAGATAATTTTTCACCTTCGCTTAAATTGATGAGCGTTACGCCTTGTGCCACACGTCCCATGTCTCTAATTTCTTTTACGCGGGTGCGAATTAAGACGCCACCTGTGGTAATCAGCATAATTTCGTCTTCTTCATTCACCAATTTAGCCGCCACCACCAAACCATTGCGCTCACTCACCGCGATGGCTTTGACGCCTTGTGTACCACGGCCTGAGTGCCTAAAATCAGCTAATACTGTGCGTTTTCCATAGCCATTTTCCGTGGCTACTAACACGGTTTGCTGATCATTATCCGCAATTAACAATGACAATACTTGTTGTTTAGCAGCCAGCTTCATGCCGCGTACACCCCGCGTTGCACGCCCCATTTGGCGTACTTCATCTTCACTAAACCAGACTGCTTTACCACCATCTGAAACCAAAACAATATCATTGCTTCCATTGGTGACTTCTGCACCAATCAGGTAATCTGCATCATCTAAATTAATAGCAATAATGCCAGATTTACGTGGGCTGGCAAATTCACTCAGCGCGGTTTTCTTCACCGTGCCCTGTGCCGTTGCCATGAAAATAAAGTGATTTTCATCAAACTCTTTTACTGAAAGAATTGCGTTTATTTTTTCGCCTTCTTCAAGTGGGAACAAGTTCACAATTGGCTTACCACGGCCAATACGGCTACCTTGTGGCACTTCATAGACTTTCAACCAATACACGCGCCCACGGCTGCTAAAGCATAAAATATAATCATGCGTATTCGCCACAAACATTTTATCAATAAAGTCGTCTTCTTTGGTGGCTGCCGCTTGTTTACCACGGCCACCACGACGTTGTGCGCGATACTCTTCAAGCGGTTGTGATTTCACATAGCCCGTATGCGATAGCGTCACCACCACATCGGTTGGCGTAATAAAATCTTCTAATGATAAATCTTGCGCATTCACCACAATTTCACTACGGCGTTTATCACCAAATTGTTTACGAATTTCAGTCAGCTCATCAGAAATAATGGCGGTAACACGTGCTGGTGTCGCTAAAATGTTGAGCAAATCGGCAATCACATCCATTACCTCTTTATACTCTGTCACAATTTTATCTTGCTCTAAGCCTGTTAAGCGTTGCAAACGCATTTGCAATATTTCTTGTGCTTGCACATCGCTTAATTTGTAGCCATTTTTGGTTAAACCAAAATTCACATCTAAACCTTCAGGGCGTGCGGCTTCCATCGCGGCACGTTTAAGCATTTCTTCAACCACGGGCGAATGCCAAGCTTTCGCCATCAAATCTACTTTAGCTTCAGGTGGCGTTGGTGCAGCTTTAATGATGGCGATCATTTCATCCACATTCGCTAATGCAACGGCCAAACCTTCTAACACATGGCCGCGTGCACGGGCTTTTTTCAGCTCAAATACGGTGCGACGTGTGACCACTTCTCGGCGATGGCGTAAAAACGCCTCTAGCATTTGTTTGAGATTTAACAAACGCGGCTGGCCGTCCATCAAAGCCACCATGTTCATGCCAAAGGTGTCTTGCAATTGGGTTTGCTTATAAAGATTATTTAAAATAACTTCAGGAATCTCACCACGCTTAAGCTCTATCACCACACGCATACCTGATTTATCAGATTCATCGCGTAGATCAGAAATACCTTCGATTTTCTTCTCGTTGACTAGCTCAGCAATTTTTTCAACAAAGGTTTTTTTGTTTACTTGGTAAGGTAATTCATCTACCACCAACATTTGGCGGCTCCCTTTTTCCATATCTTCCACATGGGTACGGCCACGCATCACCACGCGGCCACGGCCTGTACGGTAGCCCTCTTTTACGCCAACCGTGCCATAAATAATACCAGCAGTTGGAAAATCTGGCGCGGGCACCAGTTCGATGAGTTCTTCAATGCCTGTTTCAGGGTCTTTTAGCAAAGCAAAACAAGCATCTAGCACCTCATTTATGTTATGCGGCGGAATATTCGTCGCCATCCCTACTGCAATACCAGAGCTACCATTAATGAGTAAATTCGGAATACGCGCTGGCATAATGAGTGGCTCATGTTCTGAACCATCATAGTTAGGGCCAAAATCAACCGTTTCTTTATCAAGATCAGCCAGTAATTCATGGGCGATTTTCGCCATGCGGATTTCGGTATAACGCATTGCCGCCGCATTGTCGCCATCCACAGAACCGAAGTTACCTTGCCCATCCACTAACATGTAACGTAAGCTAAAGTTTTGCGCCATACGAACTATGGTGTCGTACACCGCAGTATCCCCATGTGGGTGGTATTTACCAATCACATCGCCCACAATACGGGCAGATTTTTTATAAGGTTTATTGTAGTCATTAGAAAGCTCGTGCATGGCAAATAACACGCGGCGGTGCACTGGTTTTAAGCCATCGCGCACGTCAGGTAAGGCACGACCAACAATCACGCTCATGGCGTAATCAAGGTAACTACGGCGCATTTCATCTTCTAAACTTATGGGTAGGGTTTCTTTAGCGAATTGATCCATGTTTACTCTTTATTTTTGTATAAAAGCAACCGCGAATTTTAACACATTTCACGCTAAAATGGGCTGGTTTAAATCTGCATACGCATTAACTAAGCTAATCGTTATGATAAATAAAATTAACTGGCATTTTAACTTTGTTTAAATTAACCTATCAGATCGAAATTTACTCAACCCTCACCTTTTAGGAGAATTCTATGGCCGTACTTGTAGGCAAACCAGCACCCGACTTTACTGCAGCAGCTGTAATGGGCAATAACGAAATTAATGAAAGTTTTAACTTAGCTTCATACATCAAAGGTAAAGCAGCAGTTATTTTCTTCTACCCGCTTGACTTCACATTTGTATGTCCATCAGAATTAATTGCATTTGACCACCGCTTGGCTGACTTCAAAAGCCGTGGCGTTGAAGTGATTGGCGTTTCAATTGACTCACACTTTACGCACCTAGCATGGAAAAACACCCCAATCAATAACGGTGGTATTGGTCAAGTGGGCTATCCATTAGTAGCAGACATCAAACATGAAATTTGCAAAGCCTATGATGTTGAGGCTGACGGTGGCGTGGCTTACCGTGGCTCTTTCCTCATTAACAAAGCGGGCGTGGTGGTGCACCAAGTGGTGAACGATTTACCATTAGGCCGTGATATTGATGAAATGTTACGCATGGTAGATGCGCTGCAATTTTTTGAGCAACATGGTGAAGTTTGTCCAGCTGGTTGGAAAAAAGGCAAAAAAGGTATGGACGCTTCAACAGCTGGTGTTGCAAAATACTTGGCTGAAAACGCAAAAGATTTGTAATTGTTAAGCTTAATTTAGCAAATAAAAAAGGCGCAATTTGCGCCTTTTTTATTGCATTTTTTTATTATTTACTTCATTGTATGCACCACTGCCCTGCAAGCAAGTCTGCATGCGGCTGACAGAGAAGATTGCTTAACAATGAAGCGCGCGTGTATGAGGGATTAAAAAATCGTTGTCATGGCATTCGGCGGATAAGGCTAAGCGCATCCGCCTATGCTGGCTATCGAGTGGTGTAACCACCATTCGCGAAAATGGTCTGGCCAGTAATCCACCAACCATCGGTCACTAGGAATTTGATCAGCGGTACAATATCCTCAATTTTGGTCAACCCGCCAAGTGCAGAAGCTGATTTGTGATACGCTACCGCTTCTGGGCTTTCCTGGCCATAGAAAAAAGGCGTGTCCATCGGGCCTGGTCCAACCGCTGTGACGGATATACCCCGGCTACCAAATTCTTTCGATGCCGCGCGCGTGAAGTGCTCTACTGGCGCTTTCATACCGCCATATGTAGAGTAAAGGCCCGTGTAGGCGGCCAGCAGCGAAGTGACGATGGTGCAAATTTTGCCGCCGTCATTAAGCTGATTACCAGCCTCCTGGATGAAAAAGTAAGCCGCTTTAGAGTTGATGGCGGCCATTGAGTCGTACTCGGCTTCTGTAGTTTCCACAAACGGTTTCTTGAGTACCTTGCCTACGGTGTTAATTGCGATATCAATGCCACCATACTGCTTCTTCGCTGCGGCAAAGGCCGCTACAACATCTGCTACTTTCGTGAAATCACCTTGGACTGCGATTGCATCGCCGCCCGCAGATTTGATGTCAGTGACGGTTTTGTCAGCAGCAGCTTTCGTAGCAGCGCTGTTGAAATGCACCACGACTTTGGCACCCTCTGAAGCGAAAGTTCGACTAATGAGGCCGCCTAGATTCTTAGCTCCTCCACCGACGAGCACAACTTTGTTTTTTAGTGAATGATTGCTCATGATTAATTTTCCTATTTTCTGGTTGATTAAAGACTAACAGTGACTGCATATTGGGATATAGCTAGGCCTAACGTTTGGGTAAATCAGTTGGATGCAAGATGGTCCAGCTTGAGGGAAGGTTTAGTGGAACCTTTGTTAAAGACTGGATCAACTCCGTTGTTTGATTGCAGACCTGCGCACGCCCTGGCCCCGACTTGACTGCGTCGTAGTACTGGTCTGCGACATCTTGACCCACCTTGAACTCGGCGTCTATATCAATATTGAGAGATGGATAGAGTTTGATACGCCCCTTAGTTGTTTCATACAAAAATCGCGCTCGGTATTGCTTTAGGAGATTAGCATCAGCGCCGCAGTGTGAGGCGAACTGATAAGATTGACCAGTAGCATTAGCAACTGAGACTATTGACTCTTTTTGGCCTTCCACTGACAATTCAGCGAAGCTGACGGACGCGTAGGTGCTGACAATTAGGGTAAGTAAAAGCCGCCTAATAATTTGCGTGTAAGTTGTAATTGAGAGATTGTTCATCATTCTGAAGCGCTACTATAACATGCCTTTCAATTCCACTAAGATGCCTTGGGTATTAATGAGCGTTTCATACACATCAAAAAAAAGTGTAACGCACATATTTATGTTCCTCTTTTTTGCCTAAGATTTGAAAGTACCTGACATAAAAAGTGTGCGTTAGCGAGCCCCACTTGATGCGCAGATTAGGCAAGTAACACTCACATTTATTAATAAAATTTCCACCAAGGTTTTAGGTCTGGCGGTTTCAAGGTTGAAGTGCAAAAAGAGCAGCATGATGCTGCCTAAAATCAAATGCGTCTGGTGTAAACAACTCAGCAGGGCATTTGAAACCTAGCGATTTGCGTGGTCTTGTATTGAGTC
>JBATAW010000013.1:0-59354 GCA_049662045.1 Methylophilaceae bacterium
AGCTGCTCAACGAGCTCAGCAGGTAGTTGTGAGAAGTCTTTTGCAGACTTGTTGGTTGTGGACATGATAATTTCCTTTATACGTCATTGGTAAAATATCATTTACACAGATTTTTTTACAGGCTCAAAATTATACTAATTTAGCGTATGCTATCTTAGCGTAACGTTATCAATCAGCCTTCAGGCGGTGCATCTCCACCGCCTTTTTTCATGACTTTACCATCTGCGGCGCGCTGTTTACGCACTTCTTTGGGGTCTGCAATTAACGGGCGATAAATTTCCACTCGATCTAGGTGGCGTAATGGGGTATCGAGCTTACTCAATTTGCCAAAAATACCCACTTTATTCACATTTAAGTCTATTTTAGGGTATTTATTGATAATGCCTGAAGCAACAATGGCTTGCTTTACCAAAGTGCCTTGGTTTACTTTAATAGGCAAAATAACTTGCGCATCGGGTAGTGCGTAAGCCACTTCTACCATCATTTCATTATCGTTCATGGTTTATTCCAATTCATTACAAAGGTTTTTTACCGTAAATTTTATCCGCACGCGCAACAAATCCATCCACAAAAGTGCTGGTGATATGGCTAAATACGGGTGAAATTAATTTATCTAAAAAGCTATTAGCAAACTCATAACTGAGCAAAAACTCAATTTTACAGGCATCGTCATTGAGCGGCGTAAACTTCCATACCCCCTCTAAATGCTTAAATGGGCCATCAACCAATTTGACTTCCATTAAAGTGGGCTGCGTTTTTTGATTTTTGGTGGTAAATTTTTGACGTAGGCCGTGATAGGCAATATGTAATGTGGCCGTCGTGGTTTTTTCATCTTGCTGAATTAAATCTACGCCACTGCACCAAGGTAAAAATTCAGGATACTTAGTTACATCATCCACCAACGCAAACATGCGGCTAGCAGAATGTTGAATCAATACCGTTTTGTGAACTTGCGCCATGCTTTCCTATTAAAAATTAAACTCGTTTAGCCGTTAGCGGATGAAGTTGTATAAATAGAGTAAAATGTCATTTTAAGACATTCTGCAAGAAATAATAAGCGTTATGAGCATCGCCCAAAATAAAAAAGCATTTTTTGATTACTTTATTGAAGATAAATTTGAAGCGGGCATCGTGCTTGAAGGCTGGGAGGTCAAAGCCATCCGCGAAAATCACATTAATCTTAAAGAAGCCTATGTGGTGATTATGCACGGTGAAATTTACCTCATTGGTTGCCACGTTACCCCGCTAGGCGCGGCTTCAACGCATGTGCGCCCAGATGCAATTCGTACCCGTAAGCTATTGTTACATAATGAAGAAATCATCAAACTTATTGCAAAAGTTGAGCGCGCGGGCTACACCATTGTGCCACTCGATATGCATTTTTCAAAAGGGCGCATTAAAGTGCAAATTGGCCTAGCAAAAGGCAAAAAGCAACACGATAAGCGCGACGTAGAAAAAGAGAAAGACTGGAAACGTGAACAAAGCACAATTATGAAAAGTCATAATCGGCGCGCTTGATTTTAGCCAAAAATAGTCCTTATTTAAACCTCATTTAGTACATCTTTGTTTGACCACCTCTGTAAGCCGCCTGCTGACTGGCTGTCATGGCTATAATTTTCTCTCGTGTAAATTATTATTAATATAATTAAAAAGCATATCGCTTAAAGAGCCTAATTTTTGACTATATTTTTCAGTCTTTCGTTAACAATAAGTGCAAAAAATGAAATTTAAATTTAGGGCTGTCCTATATAACGCACAACTAGATAACGCATTAAGTTTTACAAAGCCAAACACGCCTATAAAATTTTCTCTTAAGCCAATAACAAAAATACCGTTGGTTTTTTATGCAAATCTGGCAGGGTGGTTTTTTTCCATTGTGCAATGGTTTTACTCACGATAAACTCATCGGCAAGGCTGATATTACAGGCGATACACAGCTTTGTTTGTGCTTGGCATTGCGCCAGTATATCTTCTAATATATGTTGATTGCGATAGGGTGTTTCAATAAAAATTTGCGTTTCATTGTTTTTTAAAGATAGTTTTTCGATGTCTTTTAAGCGTTGAATGCGCGCTGATTTTTCTTGTGGTAAATAGCCTAAAAAGGTAAAGCGTTGGCCGTTAAAGCCTGATGCCATCAGGCTAAGCAAAATTGAGCTTGGCCCCACGAGTGGTGTTACACGTATGCTTTTTTGGTGGGCAAGTGCGGCTATTTTTGCGCCAGGGTCAGCAATGCCAGGGCAGCCAGCTTCGCTCATTAAGCCTACATCTTTGCCTGCTAACAATGGTGCCAGTAGGGCAGGAATCTGTTTATCTTCGGTATGTTCGTTAAGAGTAAGCAAGCTAAGCTCGCGCACGGGTTTTGCTGTTTTAATGGTGCTTAAAAAATGCCGTGCTGTTTTTTCATTTTCAACGATGAAGGTTTCAAGTTGCTGTGCAATGGTAACTACTTCTGGCGGCAAAACTCGGTTGATATTGTCGTCACCTAAAGTCACGGGAATTAAATACAGCGTGCCTAATTTCATGGGTTAATCACTCATATATTTTCGTTAATTTAACACTAATTTGGCGATAGTTTGCCAGCACATTAAGACACATGCCCTGCGAGCCTTATTTTATGAGGCTCGCAGGGCAATTAAATTTGCTCGTGGTCTTTTGTACTGAATGCTAGTACTTAGTTTGTACCTTATAGCTAAGCGTTGTTTTACTTTCTGCGGGGATTTCAATCTTCCAAACCGCGAGGTTACTGTTCACTTTATCATGTGGGTAATTTTCTGAAATTATTTTCCAATCGCCGCTAATAGGCTCTTGCACAAGCACCGTCATTTTCTCTTTTTTGGCATTTTTGAGGGTAAATTCAAAAGCACTTTCATAAGCACTGTGGCCTTTTTGTGGGTTAGGCAGCAGTTTAAAGGTCGTTTGTTTTTTATCCGCAGTCACGTCAAAAGATTCACCCAGTTTTAAGCGTACTTTTTCATTTTTAGGCGTGTGGTCAATTTGGTCTTCACCCACAAACTGTGCATTACCAGCATTATCTTTTTTATACACACGTAACACGCCTTTGGGTAATGGCATGCCAAGTTTACTGGCTACATTATTTTCAAACTCAACAAAAACGCCCACTTTTAATTTAGTGCCAATATCGCCATATTGTGCGGTGTAATAATAGTCTGCACCCCTTAATACTAACTCTTTATGTGCTGGAATATTGCTAGCAGACAGCAAGGCCACTTGTTTAGTTTGGCTTTCGGCAATGGTGGTAGGGCGGTCTAGTGTGTATAAATGGTATTCAAGTAAGCTTTCTTCGGCCATAGGGGCAGGGGAAGCAGATTCTAACATATCGCCTTTGGCACGCATCATGGCCGCTTGTGGTACGTCATCTGGCACGCGGTTAACATCGCCCGCCACTAATTGCAATTTAGCATTTTTGTAAGTAGCACCACTGGTATTGGTGAGCGTGACCCAGCCTGATAAATCAATGCTATCTTCTTTGGGGCTGAGCTCTGCGACATAATCAGCTTTCCAGCCTAATCCGCCAGTTAAATAGCTGAGTTCCACCGTTTGGTTATTGCTACCTTTGTTGTTGATTTGTGTCACTAATGTTGGGCTGTC
Source organism: Methylophilaceae bacterium (assembly GCA_049662045.1). GTDB lineage: Bacteria > Pseudomonadota > Gammaproteobacteria > Burkholderiales > Methylophilaceae > Methylotenera. Next base: position 3,610 of record JBATAW010000013.1, read on the forward strand.
ACGTAGATTTTCTGGCACATCATCATAGACAATCCGCCCTGGAAGGCCAGTTTCAATGCGGTTGCCCATTTTGAGCACGACGCCATTATTGGCCGATAATACGGTGGCTTTTTCTACCGTTTCTGCACCTGTTGTCGGGTGTGTTTTAACTATACTGACGGTTTTGCCCACATATTTTTGTAGCATTTTTTCTGGGGTGAGTAAGTCAAAATCAAAATTTTGCTCTAATAAAGTGAGGCTTCCAGGTGCGTTAATACTGCGTAGCAAAGCGGTTTCTGGGCGCATCTGACCGCTAACATCACGCAGCGCCAGCGCGTTTAAGCCTGTTTTAAGACTGACTTTGCGGGTGTCTTTAACTAAGGCTAAATTGCCATTGTAGATGGTCACGGCAACATTTTGTTGGTCAGCTAGCGTGCTTTTGGCTTCGGTTGTGTTGTTTTCCACAGCAAATGCTCCATTCGCAAGGGTTGAAAGCGTGGCGAGTAAAATAAGCTTACGTTTAAATTGCATGATTGATATCTTTCATTAATTGATTTTTAGTAATGGCCGCTATCAAGAGAGTATTGCGTGCCAATGCTATTTAAACGAGGCAGGTTGCTACATGGGGTTAAAAAATGATAATTTTTTTAAAAAACTGAAACACCCTCATTTTGCAACATGGTGACAAGCTTAATGAGCGGTAGGCCGACAAGTGCGTTAGGGTCTTCACCTAGCATGCGCTCGATAAGCGCAATGCCTAAGCCTTCAGATTTTGCGCTACCTGCGCAATCATAAGGTTGGTCTTTATTTAAATAGTTTTCAATTTGTTCGTCTGTGAGCAGCCTAAAGCGGACAACATAAGGTACCACTTCTGCCTGCATGCTATCTGTTGTGGCGTTATACAAGCAAATTGCACTGTGGAATGTGACTTCACGGCCACGCATCATTTGTAGTTGTTTGGTCGCATTGGTATGGTTCATGGGTTTACCCAGCGGCTTGTCATCTAATGTAGCCACTTGATCACAACCTATTATTAGTGCATTTGGTTGTTTTTCGCCAATTTTTCTGGCTTTGACTTGTGATAAACGTAAAGCGGTATCAAATGGTTTTTCGTCAGGTAGTGGGGTTTCATCTACTTTGGGCGAAATGCTATTAAAAGGGATTTCTAGTTTACGTAACAGCTCGCGCCTAAATTTTGAAGATGAAGCTAATATTAATGTTTGTTTCATAACGACATTATATTCGTTTAAGTAAAGAGCCGACATCGTTTTATGTCGGCTTAAAGTCTTAGAGAGGCGATTAAGTTATTCTGGTTGAATTTCAAGTAGAGATTCGTCAGGGGTCACGTTATCACCTTTTTTTACATGCACAGCAACCACAATGCCTGAGGTTGAGGCCTGAATTTCATTTTCCATTTTCATGGCTTCAATCACCAGTACGCCGTCACCTGCTTTTACTTTATCGCCTACTTTGGCTTTAACCGCCACAATAACGCCTGGCATAGAGGTGGTGACATGGCCTGGGTGGCTGGGGCGAGGGCGTTCGTTACTGTTAATTTTGTTGGTGACCGCTTTCTTTTTACCGCCACCATTATTACTGCCACTAGTCACTTCAATTTCACTTAAGGTTTCAACTACAACTTCTTCCGCAATGCCATCGATAGATACATAAAATGGACGTTTTTCTTGCCCAGCATGACCACTACCCGTGAGGTTAATATGAAAAGTTTCTCCATGTAGCGTGATTTTAAATTCGTTGGGTGCAAAGCGTGGTGATGTTGAGCTAATCGCCGTTTTATCCAATAAAGGCTCAGGTGCAAGGGAGCCAGCATTGCGCTCTTGTAAAAATGTTTTACCAATATCAGGAAACATGGCAAAAGTTAGCACATCTTCATCAGATTGTGCAAATCGCTCGGCTTCACTCGATAATTTTGCCATCTCAGGGCTGAGCAAGTCCGCTGGGCGACAAGTCATGACAACACCATCACCCACCGCTTGTATTTTAACTGCTTCATTTACGGGAGCTGGTGGTTTGCCATATTGCCCCAATAAGTAGTTTTTAACTTCATTGGTGATTGATTTATAGCGCCCACCCGTAATCACATTCAGCACCGCTTGTGTGCCAACTATTTGTGAGGTGGGGGTGACCAATGGCGGATAACCTAAATCTTTGCGTACACGTGGAATTTCAGCCAAAACTTCATCCATGCGGTCTAACGCGGCTTGTTCTTTTAGTTGATTGCTTAAGTTGGAAATCATGCCGCCAGGTACTTGGTTAACTAGTACACGGGTATCAACGCCAGTGTAGTCACTTTCAAATTGCCAATATTTTTTACGCACATCTCTGAAATAAGCGGTAATTTCTTGTAAAGCTTCTAAATTTAAGCCAGTGTCGTAAGGGGTATCTTTTAAGGCCGCAACAATGCTTTCAGTAGAGCTATGGCTTGCACCCTCACCAAAAGAGGAGTTGCAAGTGTCTATCATCGTTGCCCCAGCCTCAACCCCTTTTAAAAAGCACATAGCAGATAAGCCAGAAGTAGCGTGGCTGTGCAAATGGATAGGTAAGCTGACCGCAGCGCGAATTGCAGTGACTAAGTCGTGCGTGCTTTGTGGGGTTAAAAGGCCCGCCATATCTTTAATCGCAATGGTGTCACAACCAAAGGCTTCAAGCTCTTTAGCTAAGCCTACAAAATGGGCAACATCATGCACGGGGCTGGTGGTGTAACTAATTGCGCCTTCTGCATGTTTGCCTGATTTTTTAACGGCATCAATCGAGGTTTTTAAGTTCCGCATGTCATTCATGGCATCAAAAATACGGAACACATCCACGCCATTGTCAGCAGACTTTTTGACAAAAGCTTGAACAACATCATCCGAATAATGGCGGTAGCCAAGTAAGTTTTGACCACGTAATAGCATTTGAATACGGCTATTGGGTAATGCTTTACGCAGTTTTACTAAACGCTCCCAAGGGTCTTCTTTTAGAAAACGCACACAAGCATCAAAAGTAGCGCCCCCCCAAGCTTCTAGCGACCAAAAGCCAATTGCGTCCAGCTTGGCGCAAATTGGCAACATGTCAGCAGTACGCATGCGCGTTGCGATAACGGATTGATGTCCATCACGTAAAACCAATTCAGAAACATATACTTTTGCCATATTTTTAATCTATCACTTTAAGTTCATAATGGGTAAATGCGTTATTTTAAATTCCTTCATGTGCTGCGATGGCCGCAGCGATAGCCACTGCAATCATATCAGGTGGAATTTCGTTGGCATAATTAGTCAGTTCAGGATGCGTTTCAACAAAGCTGGTGTTAAATTGTGCGTTTTTAAAATCGGGGTGTTTTAATATTTCTTGATAATACGGTATTGTAGTTTTGACACCGTAAATCAGCATATCATCCAATGCGCGACGACCACGAGAAATCACATCCTCCCAATCGAGCGCCCACACCGTGAGTTTGGCACACATCGAGTCGTAGTACGGCGGAATCACATAGCCAGTATAGATTGCAGCATCCAAACGCACGCCTGGACCACCAGGCGCGTAGTATCTTGTAATTTTACCAAAGCTGGGTAAAAAGTCATTTTTTGGATCTTCAGCATTAATGCGAAATTCCATTGCGTAACCGCGAAATTGCACTTCTTTTTGGCTATATTGTAATGGCAGACCGAAAGCGATGCGGATTTGCTCTTGTACAATATCAATCCCCGTAATACCTTCTGTCACGGTGTGTTCTACTTGCAAGCGAGTGTTCATTTCCATAAAGTAGAAGGTGTTGTTCGAGTCGAGTAAAAACTCAACCGTACCCGCATTTTCATAGCCAACCGCCTTAGCCGCTTTAACCGCTAGGCCGCCAATATAGTCCCGCTGCGCTTGGGTGAGCTGTGGCGATGGCGCAATTTCGATGAGTTTTTGATTGCGACGTTGAATAGAACAATCACGTTCAAATAAATGAATCACATTGCCCATGGCGTCGGCCATTACCTGAACTTCAATATGGCGCGGCGCTACCACGCATTTTTCAATAAAAACCTCAGGCTTACCAAAGGCTTTGCTTGCCTCACTAATGACGCGGTCGTAATTAGTGAGTAAATCTTTTTCACTATCACAGCGACGAATGCCACGTCCGCCGCCACCATTGGTGGCTTTTAGCATAATGGGGTAGCCAATTTTAGTGGCTAACGAGATGGCTTCTTCTAAATTTTTTAAATTACCATCGCTACCAGGTGTACAGGGAATACCAGCTTTAGTCATGGCATTTCTGGCTTGAATTTTGTCGCCCATTTTGCGAATAACGGAGGCGTTTGGACCAATAAATTTAATGCCTCGACGTGAGCAGATTTCGGCCAAATCTGGGTTTTCGGATAAAAACCCATAACCAGGATGTAGCGCATCACAACCAGAGGCTACGGCTAAATTAACAATATTATGCGCATTCAAGTAACCCGCTACAGGATCTGCGCCGATGTTATAGGCTTCATCAGCTTTTTTTACATGCAAGGCTTGGCGGTCCGCATCAGCATAAATGGCGACAGATTTGATGCCCATTTCTGAACAAGCGCGTACAATGCGCACTGCAATTTCACCACGGTTAGCGATTAGAATTTTTTTGAACACGACTGATCTTTCAACACGACAGGGCTTTCAATAATATAACTCAAACGGTGGCGATTATAACATGGTGAGCTACTCCCTAAAATAGTAAACTCATCACTACAGGATAATTTACATTAATTTAAATGCTAAATAAAAAATACTTATGCGCCAAACAATCATTATCGACAATTTAGCTTTTGCTAAAAAACATGAAACGCTAACGGGGCATTTGTTACCAGCAGATTGCCCAAGATTGCAAGACCCTCAGCTAGATGCTACAGCTAAAAGCAACATGGCTGACAGCATTAAGTTTAAATTAACAGGCCAAAGTAATGCGGCAAAACAGTACTATTTACTTTGTCATATTGAGGCGAATCTCACAACGATTTGTCAGCGCTGTTTAAATGAAATGCCGTTAAAGCTTGTATTAGACTTTAAATATTTAATTAGTGATGCAAAAGTGGATCATGCCCTTAGTGAATTAGCGTTAGATGCGCAAGATTTTGATGCACAAGATGATGTTGATTTTCAACCAGCTAATCAAGCGATGGATGTGGTTACGTTAATAGAAGATGAACTCATTATGGCGCTGCCCATTGCGCCAACGCATGAAGATAATTGCTCGAGTTTAGTCACACAAAGTGGTGAAAAACCTAACCCATTTGCGGTGTTGAAAGGGTTAATTAAGCCTGAAAAAAATGAGTGAAAATAATGTGATTCAGCTAAAATCACGCACCTTAAAAAGCCATTAAATTACCGTTATCTTATTTTGATGCTCTGCATGCGGCCTAGAATGCGGCTGACAAAGGCGAAATTTTCTCTCGTAAGTATTTTGAGGGTTTTTTAATAATTTTTTGTCATCATTATTCTGGTGTTAATTTGCGATAGGATTGATTTACCTAAAAGTATTAAAGTGGCGGATGAATTAAAGCTGACGTAGCGGTAATTTTGTAATATAATCATGCATTAATTATTTGGTATGTGGCTATAACGTTTTGTAACGGCACATAAAGCTTAAGTTAGTTTTAATGGTAATAGTTGATTTTTATAGTTTTTAATAGATAGATTTTATAGATAGTGGAGTACACATTATGGCAGTTCAGCAAAACAAAAAAACACCGTCAAAACGCGGCATGCACCGTTCACATGACTTTTTAACAAACCCAGCGTTGGCCATTGAGCCAAGCACAGGTGAGACGCATTTACGTCACCATATTAGCCCAAATGGCTACTATCGTGGTCGCAAGGTGCTTGCTACAAAAAACGATTAATACTTTATAAATAGCCTATTTTAAGCTAAAAAGCTATACTCTTAAAAAGGTCATCGTTATAAAGCAATTTTCAATAAACGCCGCTCCTATTTTGGTGCGGCGTTTATTTATCTGTGATAGGTTTAAAGTTTTAGCACGTTAACAACTGTCATTTTCAATCGGGCTACTTAATGTAATGGATATTACTCTCTCAGTAGATGCGATGGGCGGCGATCACGGCCCACACGTTACAATCCCTGCTGTGCTAAAAGCGATTCAGGAAGACGATCAGCTCAATGTTGTGTTGGTCGGTTTGCCTGATGCCATTGAAGCAGAGCTTAAGGCACAAAAAGCAACGCCTAATGCGCGTTTGCGTATTCATCCAGCCACCGAAGTGGTCACCATGGATGAATCACCACAAAATGCTTTAAAAAATAAAAAAGACTCCTCCATGCGCGTTGCAATTAACCTCATTAAAAGCGGTGAGGCTAATGCTTGTGTCAGCGCTGGTAATACAGGTGCGCTGATGGCTACAGCGCGATATGTGCTCAAAACCTTGCCTGGGATTGATCGACCTGCAATTGCTGGGGTGTTTCCGAGTCAAAAAGGCAAAACCTATATTTTAGATTTAGGTGCAAATGCGGATAGTACGCCTGAGCAGTTATTACAGTTTGCCGTGATGGGCAGTATGTTAGTGGCATGCGTATCGCAAAAAGAGCGTCCAACAGTGGGATTGCTTAACATTGGCAGTGAAGATATCAAAGGTAATGAAGTCGTGAAGCAGGCAGCGGAGTTATTGCGTGCTAGTCAATTAAATTTTTATGGTAATGTAGAGGGTAGTGACATATTTAAAGGCACGACTGATTTAGTCGTATGTGATGGTTTTGTTGGTAATGTGACCCTTAAAGCCTCAGAAGGCTTAGCGCAAATGATGGGGCGCTTTTTGTCAGAAGAGTTTAAGCGTAATTGGCTAACTAAGCTTATGGGTTTGGTGGCGATGCCTGTGCTAAAAGCCTTTAAAAAACGGCTTGACCCTAGGCTTTATAATGGCGCCAGCTTTTTAGGGCTACGTGGTATTGTCGTTAAAAGCCATGGTGGAGCAGATAGTATTGCCTTTAAAAATGCTATTCATATTGCAGTTGAAGAAGCACGTAGTGGCGTTTTACGACGCATAACCGAACAATTAGAAATTGAACATATACAATCGCAACCGCAGGCAAATGTTGAAGCGAAACCCGTGGAAAGTTAATGAGTCAGCCAAAAAAACCTTATTCTAAAATTCTAGGCACAGGCAGTTATTTGCCTGAAAAGTTACTCACTAATGCCGACTTAGAGCACATGGTAGACACCACAGATGAGTGGATTTTTACACGCACGGGTATTCGTCAGCGCCATGTTGCCGCTGAAGAGGAGTTTACCAGTGATTTAGCACTTAAAGCCGCGCAAAATGCCATTGCCAGTGCAGGAATTTCGGCAAATGATATAGATTTAATTGTGGTAGCAACGACGACTCCAGACAAAATATTTCCTAGTGTTGCCACCATGTTGCAAAGAAAACTAGGCATTGCTGGCTGTCCTGCGTTTGATATTCAAGCAGTGTGTAGTGGTTTTATTTATGCGCTAGCGACGGCGGATAATTTTATTAAAGTGGGCGCTGCCAAATGTGCTTTAGTGATTGGCGCTGAAACTTTTTCACGTATTACCGATTACTCTGATAGAAGCAACTGTATTTTATGGGGCGATGGTGCAGGCGCAGTTGTTTTGCAGGCGAGTGAGGCACAAGGTATTATTTCTACGCACTTGCATGCAGATGGCAACTATGAAAACATGCTACATGTGCCACGCAAAGCTGATGGAAAAGATACCATTAGCATGGAAGGTAATGCTGTTTTTAAAATGGCAGTCAATACCTTAGACCAAATTGTCGATGAAACGCTAAGTGCCAATGGCATGGAAAAGTCTGATATAGATTGGTTAGTCCCACATCAAGCCAATATTCGTATTTTGCAGGCAACGGCCAAAAAGTTGGATATGAGCATGGATCGCGTAGTGGTGACCGTGAGTGAGCATGGCAATACTTCTGCCGCCTCTATTCCATTAGCATTAGATGTAGCCGTGCGTGATGGTCGCATTAAACGCGGTGAAATAGTCTTGATGGAAGCCTTTGGCGGTGGCTTTACATGGGGCTCAGCTTTAATCAGGTATTGATTTGACCAATTAATAAAATTTGTGACTTATATTCAAAATGTAGAGCCATAAGTAGAGATTGTTCTGTACAATATTTTTTTATATTTTCAATCATTCATCTTTAAATCATTTATATATAAAAATTCAAACGATAAAATAAATAAATCTGAGGGGATATTGGGCGTTATGAAAAAATTTGCATTTTTCTTTCCAGGTCAAGGTTCGCAATCGGTGGGGATGAAGAAAGACTTTGCCGACATGGACGTTATCCGAGAAACTTTTACTGAAGGCTCTGATATTTTGGGTATTGATTTTTGGCGAATGGCGACAGAGCCAAATGAAGATTTACATCAAACCACGAATACACAACCACTGATGTTAATAGCTGGTATGGCGGCATGGAGAGCTTGGCAGCATATTGGTGGCGATAACCCAATGGTGATGGCAGGCCATAGTCTTGGTGAATATACGGCATTGGTTGCGGCTGGCGTGATTGACTTTAAAGCGGCATTACCCTTAGTGCGCTATCGCGCCGAAGTTATGCAAAATGCAGTCCCAGAAGGTGAGGGGGCAATGGCGGCTATTTTAGGCCTTGATGATGATAAAGTGCGCGCCGTTTGTGTTGAGGCCGCGCAAGGTCAAGTCGTTGAAGCCGTCAACTTAAATTCACCTGGTCAAGTGGTTGTGGCTGGGCACAAGGCTGCGGTAGAGCGTGCCATGGTTATTGCTAAATCTAATGGCGCAAGGCATGCTGTGAGCTTGCCAGTGAGCGTACCTTCACATTGCTCATTGATGAAACCTGCGGCAGATAAATTAAAGACTTACCTACAAGAAGTCTTATTCAGTACAGGAAAAATTCCTGTATTACAAAATGCCGATGTAGCTGCTTACGTGCAAGCTGATCAAATTAAAGATGCATTAGTGCGTCAGTTATATAACCCAGTTCGTTGGGCTGAAACTGTTAAAGCAATCTATGCGCAAGGTGTTACAGCGAGTGCAGAATGTGGCCCAGGCCGCGTGTTCGCAGGGGTTACTAAACGCATTGTTGCAGAGCTACCTTGCGTTGCGCTGACTAGCCCTGCGGCGCTAGCTGAGGCAAAAGATTTGTTTGCGCATTAGTCATATTAGTCATCACTATTTAGTCATCATTGTCGGAGAATACGATGTCACAAAGTCAGCCATTATCACAAAATCAACCATTACAAAACCAAATCGCTTTAGTGACAGGGGCTAGCCGTGGTATTGGGGCGGCCATTGCACAAGAGCTGGGTAAGCAAGGTGCTACAGTGATTGGCACAGCAACCAGTGCGAGTGGTGCGGAAAATATCGATGCCAGCCTGCAAGCGGCTGGCATAAAAGGTAAAGGCTTAGCACTGGATGTGAACGATGCGGCACAAATAGAAGCGGTGCTTAAGCAAATAGCGCTTGACTTTGGTGAGGTGACTATTTTAATCAACAATGCTGGCATTACCAAAGATACCTTGCTGATGCGCATGCGTGATGAAGATTGGAATGCGGTCATTAGCACTAACTTAACTTCCGTTTATCGAATGAGCCAAGCGGTGCTCCGCCCGATGATGAAGGCGCGAGTTGGGCGTATTATCAGTATTTCAAGTGTCGTGGGGCATATGGGTAATGCTGGGCAAGTTAATTATGCCGCTGCTAAAGCGGGCATGACAGGTTTTACCAAGTCACTGGCGCAAGAGGTGGGTAGCCGCAATATTACGGTGAATTGTGTCGCACCAGGCTTTATTGAAACGGATATGACCGCTGAATTGCCTGAAAATATCAAAACAAAAATGCTTGAACGCGTACCACTTGGGCGCTTGGGTAATGTGAATGAAATTGCGGCAACCGTTGCCTTTTTAGCATCGTCAAGTGCAGCGTATATTACTGGAGAGACCATACATGTGAACGGTGGTATGTTAATGGTATAATTATTTAAACTAAATTCATCACATTGATGTTTAATTTTTTGTATTCTTTTGGTTATTTGATAGAATACTGACTGGCTGAGTAGTCTTTTTTCTTTTTGAAGGGGTAATTAGATGTCTGACATCGAACAACGTGTTAAAAAAATTGTTGCTGAGCAACTAGGTGCAAATGAGGCTGACGTTAAAAACGCATCATCTTTTGTAGATGATTTAGGTGCTGATTCACTCGACACCGTAGAGTTAGTCATGGCGCTAGAAGAAGAGTTTGACTGCGAAATTCCAGATGAAGAAGCTGAAAAAATCACCACTGTACAATTAGCGGTTGATTACATCAATACCAACCTGAAGTAAATTGCATTCCGTAAGGCAATAAACCCCATTAGGGGTCTATTGCCTTTTTTATTGTTGCATAGCTTTCAAAGGCTTATCACATGTCTAATAATTCAAAACGTAGAGTGGTTGTTACGGGTCTTGGTGTAATTTCGCCAGTCGGCAATGGTGTTAAAACGGCTTGGGAAAACCTTGTAGCAGGTCAATCTGGTATTACACAAATCACCAAATTTGATGCAAGTGCTTTTGCTTCAACGGTCGCAGGAGAAGTGAAAAACTTTAATCCTGAAGATTATATTTCAGCTAAAGATGCGCGCCGTATGGACACTTTTATTCAATATGGCCTAGCGGCTGGCATTGAAGCTTTTAAAGATGCTGGTATTGAAGTGACTGAAGAAAATGCTGAGCGTATTGGTGTTTCTATTGGCTCTGGCATTGGCGGTATGCAATTAATTGAAGATACCGATATTTTGTATCAAGCATCAGGTCCACGAAAAATTTCACCATTTTTTATTCCTGGCACCATTATCAACATGATTTCAGGTAACTTAAGCATCATGTTTGGTTTAAAAGGGCCAAACGTTGCCATTGTCACGGCTTGTACGACAGGCACGCATTCAATTGGAGATGCCGCACGAATGATTGAATACGGTGATGCCGATGTGATGGTTGCAGGTGGGGCTGAGGCCGCGATTACACGCTTAAGCGTTGGTGGCTTTGCCGCAGCGCGCGCATTATCTACTCGTAATGATGACCCAGCCACCGCTAGCCGCCCTTGGGATAAAGACCGTGATGGTTTTGTGATTGGCGAAGGCGCAGGCGTGATGGTGTTAGAAGAGTATGAACATGCCAAAAAACGTGGAGCAAAAATATATGCGGAGCTTGCGGGTTACGGCATGAGTGCCGACGCTTACCACATGACCGCGCCTAATATGGATGGCCCAAGGCGCTCAATGCGCAATGCCATGAATAACGCAGGCATCAGCCCAAGTGAAGTACAATTTGTAAATGCACACGGTACTTCAACGCCTTTGGGCGACGCGAATGAAACCAATGCCATTAAAGCCGCATTTGGCGAGCATGCTTACAAATTAGTGGTGAACTCAACTAAATCCATGACTGGCCATTTGTTGGGGGGCGCAGGGGGCTTAGAGTCTGTGTTTACCGTACTTTCTATCTACAAACAAGTTTCACCACCTACCATTAATATTTTCAACCAAGATCCTGAATGCGATTTAGATTTTTGCGCCAACACCGCACGCGATATAAAAATTGAATACGCCCTAAAAAACAACTTTGGTTTTGGTGGGACCAACGGCAGCTTAGTCTTTAAAAAAATCTAACTAAGGATTTTTTGTTGGCGTAAGCGCGTTGACTTTGGCGTATTTTAGTGCAGTATTCTTGCTTTAATTAGGCCTGAATTATTTAGCGCCTCTGTCAGCCTTATTCTATGCGGCTGACAGAGGCGTTATTTTTTCTCGGACATATTTTATCCAGTTAAAGTAGCTTGCAAATGCCATTTTATTATATATCTTTAAGCAACAAAGCATGGGTGCTATCGTTTATAATGCCCCCATGTTGAGCACCTCAAAATACATTATTAATGGTAGCTTTAGCCAGCAAATTACGCCTTTAGACCGTGGTTTTGCTTATGGTGATGGTGTATTTCGCACCATGATGATGCGCAATGGTTTGCCTCTACAATGGCCACTGCATTATCAAAAGTTGGTGGCGGATTGTGCAGCGATAGGCATCGTTTGCCCCAGTGCTGAGTTGCTGATGAGCGATTTTCAGCAGTTATTTACGCTAGATGATATTGAAGAACATCGACAAGGTGTGGCTAAGATCATCATCACGCGTGGCGAGGGTGAGCGTGGATATAAACTGCCAGCCATTATATCGCCCACTAGAGTTGTGATGAAAACAGCGATGCCGCAATATGCCAGCACAGCTGCGAAAATTGGCGTGACTGTGCATGTCTGTAAAACACGCTTAGCGCATAATGTTAAGTTAGCAGGTGTTAAGCATTTAAATCGGCTTGAAAATGTATTGGCGCGCATGGAGTGGAGTAACGATGCAATATTTGATGGGTTGTTGCTAGACGATCAAGACAACGTGATTGAATGTACGATGAGTAATATTTTTGCGCGTTTTGATCAAAAGCTAATGACACCTGATTTAAGCCAGTGTGGTGTGGCTGGGGTGACTAGGCAACGTATTATTGGTCTTGCACCTATGCTTAATTTGCAAGTAGAAGTGACGTCGTTGCCTTTAAAACGCTTATTAATAGCGGATGAAGTGTTGATTTGTAATAGTTTAATGGGCGCATTTCAAGTAGTTGAAATAGAAAATAAAACTTGGAAAACACAAGCTTTAGCGGGTAATTTTAGAGACTTATTGCTGAAACAGTCCCTTTAAAACGATGATACGATTAATTAAAAAATTGCTTATTTTTGCGCTCATTGCCCTAGTTTTGTTTGGGGCATGGTTGGCTTATTACGCCATGACACCGCTGAATCTTGCACCTAGCAGCCAAGAGGTTAACATTGCCCCAAAAAGTAGCTTAACAAGTATTGCTAACCAATTGGAGCATCAGGGGGTGTTAAAAAATCCGTGGGCTTTCATCATGTTAGCTAAGTTATTGCATAAAGCACCCACATTGCAGGCAGGTAATTACACACTTAATAAAAATATTTCGCCCTATCAGTTATTGCTTTCCCTGAATAATGGCAAAACAACACAAGGTAGCTTGACGTTTATTGAAGGACGTACCTTTGCCCAAATGCGTGAAAAAATCCAACATAATGAAGCCATCAAAACTACTGTTAAAGATCTATCTGAAGCAGAAATCATGAAATTAATGGGTGCTAAAGAGATTAAAGCGGAAGGCTTGTTTTTTCCAGATACGTTTTACTTTGATCGAGGCACGGCAGATACGGTAATTTTGCAAAGAAGCTTTGATAGTATGAAAAGCAAACTTGCAAAAGCATGGGAAGGTCGCGCCGCTGGTTTACCCTATAAAAACAGCTATGAAGCTTTAATTATGGCCTCTATCGTTGAGAAGGAAACGGGCAAAGCCTCTGAACGCCCGATGATAGCTGGCGTGTTTATTAACCGTTTACGCATTGGCATGCGCTTGCAAACCGACCCGACGGTTATTTATGGCATGGGTGATGCCTATAAAGGCAATATTCGTAAGAAAGACTTGCTAACAGATACGCCTTACAATACCTATACGCGAGATGGCCTGCCACCGACACCCATTGCAATGCCAGGCTTGGCCTCTATTGAAGCAGCCTTGCATCCAGCCAATATTAAAGCCCTCTATTTTGTGGCTAAGGGCGATGGCACGCATGCATTTACCAATAGCTTGCAAGATCACAATCGTGCTGTTGTGAAGTATCAACTAAAAAAATAAAATGACCGCTAAATTTATTAGCTTAGAAGGGGTGGATGGTGCGGGTAAAAGTACGCATATCCCCGATATTATTGCCAGCTTGCAAGCGCGTGGGCATGAAGTTGTTTCAACACGTGAACCAGGTGGTACACCGTTGGGTGAGCGTTTGCGCGACTTACTATTACACGAGTCCATGCACGCGGAAACTGAAACATTATTGATGTTTGCGGCACGTAGAGAGCATATTGAACGCGTTATTGCGCCTGCTTTAGCGCGTGGAGCTTATGTGCTGTCTGATCGCTTTACAGATGCCACTTATGCCTACCAAGCGGGTGCAAAAGGCGTGAGCTTAGCTAAAATGCAACAATTAGAAGCTTGGGTGCAGGCCGATTTACAACCAGATTTAACGTTACTGTTTGACGTGCCCGTTGAGGTGAGTATGCAACGCCTTGCGAGTGCGCGAGAGCCTGACAAATTTGAGCGTGAAAATGCAGATTTCTTCACTAAAATTCGCCAAATTTATTTACAGCGGGCGCATGAAAATCTACAAAGATTTCGTATTATTGATGCAAATAGACCACTAATTGAAGTTAAGAAATCAGTTGAAAAAATAATTTCAACACTATGAGTATCATAGAAAATTCAAATAAATTATACCCTTGGCAAAATGAAATTTGGCAGCGGCTCAATGTTGACTTAACGCGACTACCTCACGCTTTGTTATTGTATGGCCGCACGGGTGTTGGAAAGTATGATTTTGCGCGACATTTTAGCCAATCATTATTGTGCGTCAATAAAAGTACTGATGGACATGCTTGTGGAAAATGTGAAAGCTGCCATTGGTTTAATGATGAAAACCACCCAGATTTTCGTTTATTAAGCCCTGAACAAGAGGAAGAGTCAGCTGAAGAGGGATTACCAGCAAAAAAAACTAAAAAGAAAACGCAAATCTCCGTGGCGCAAATTCGTGAACTTAGTGGCTTTTTAAGTTTAACAAGTCACCGCAGCGGTGGTATGCGAGTTGTGCTGATTCACCCAGCGGAATCTTTAAATACTGCTTCGGCAAATGCGCTATTAAAAATGTTAGAGGAACCCGCTGGCGGTGTTGTTTTTGTGCTTGTTTCGCATCATATTCAACGCCTGTTAGCGACGATTACGAGTCGATGCCAAAAAATTAACATGCCAGTGCCTAGTGAGATGCAAGCGTTAGCTTGGTTAGAGTCACTGCAAGTCAAAAATGCTAAACAGCAGCTCGCTTATTCAAATGGCTCACCTATACAGGTTTTACATGCGCAGACGCAGTTTGTGCAGTTAGCTGAAGTATGGAAACAGCTTACCTTAGGGCCTACGATGCAAGCTAGTACGCTTGCACCGATGGTGCTTGTTCATTCGGTTGAAGCTGGCATTGTTTCACTACAAAAATGGCTATATGATATTGTTGCGTTACGACTATCTAAGCAAATTCGCTATCATGTAGGTCAAGTAAGTGCTTTGCAAGCGTTGGCTGACAAGGTAAACTTGAGTGCATTATTTCAGCTGCAAAAAAAATTAGACGAGCTTAGTCAATTAGCATTACACCCGCTCAACCATGAATTGCAAATGGAGAGTTTGCTAGTAGAATACACAAAACTGTTTATTATCAAATAAATAGGCAATCTAAAGAGATTTAATATGACTGAAGATACACAAAGTGAATTTAAAAATACTAATACTGCCCCTAAGCAAGGCGTATTGTCACTGGCGATAAAAGAAAAAGCCGCCCTTTACGCAGCTTATATGCCTTTTATTAAGGGTGGTGGCTTATTCATACCCACGGCTAAACCATTCAAAATTGGTGAAGAAATCTTTATGCTACTCAGCTTGGTAGATGACCCGATGAAGCTAAGGGTGATGGGGCATGTGGTTTGGGTGACGCCAACTTCACAAGCGGGCAAGCCGCAAGGTGTTGGCGTGCAGTTTAGCGAAAAAGATGGTGGTACAGAAGCTAAAAATAAAATTGAAGCCTTGCTAGCTGGCGCACTGCAATCTGGACGCCCAACACACACTTTATAACTTTTACAATGGCTTGATTAAACACTAATGCTTGTCGATTCCCACTGCCATCTTAACTTTCCTGAGTTACAAACCAATTTAGCGGTCATTAAACAGGCTATGCAAGATAATGAAGTCAGTCATGCGCTGTGTATTTCTGTCACTTTACCTGATTTTCCACAAGTACTAGCCTTGGCCGAAAATAACAGGCATTTTTATGCTTCTGTTGGCGTGCACCCTGATTATGAAAACATTGAAGAGCCAACAGTAGCTGGGTTAATAAAGCTTGCCAATCATGCAAAAGTTATAGCCATTGGCGAAACTGGCTTAGATTATTTTAGATTGACGGGCGATTTAGAGTGGCAGCGTGAACGTTTTCGCACCCATATTCGTGCTGCCATCACCTGTGGTAAGCCTTTAGTCATTCATACTAGAAATGCCGCAGAAGACACTCTGCGTATTATGTCAGAAGAAAATGCGCAGCAAGTGGGCGGTGTAATGCACTGTTTTACTGAAAATTTAGATGTAGCAATGCGCGCAATTGAGCTTGGTTTTTACATTTCATTTTCAGGGATTGTGACCTTTAAAAATGCAATGACGATTAAAGATGTCGCAAAACAAGTGCCATTAAATCGGATGTTAATTGAGACAGACTCACCGTATCTTGCCCCCATGCCGCATCGAGGCAAAACAAATCAACCGAGTTATGTAAAATATGTGGCAGAAGAAATTGCAATATTGCGTGGCATTAGCTTTGAAGCCGTGGCGACTGCTACCACAGAAAATTTCTTTCGATTGTTTAAACATGCCAAACAATAGCATGTCTAGGCATTGCTAATGCAACTCACTGTGCTTGGGGTGGGATCTAGCGCTGGTACGCCCATGATTGGTTGCCAATGTGCAACTTGCACTTCAACTGACCCACGCAATAAACGCACACGTTGCTCTAGCGTCATTACGTTAGCTAATGGCAAGGTGATTTTGATTGATACGGGCCCAGATTTACGGCTACAGTCCTTAAGAGAAGGGTTAACGCGCGTTGACGCGGTGCTGTACACGCATACACACGCTGATCACATTCATGGTATTGATGATTTGCGCAGTTTTTGTCAGTTACAGCGCGTACAAATTCCACTCTACGGTAGCAACGCAACCTGTACGCACATTGCTGAAAAATTTGGCTATACGTTGCGTGAACCTAGTAATTATTGGGATTTGCCCGTATTAAAAACACATGTCATTAATGCACCTTTTGAGTTATTTGGGCAATCTGTCACACCCATTTCACTTAAGCATGGTCATGGCGATATTTTTGGCTACAGAATTGGAGATATAGCCTATCTAACGGATGTTTCGTCCATCCCAGACGTGTCTATGCTACTTTTGAGAGATTTAAAAGTCTTATTGTTAGATTGTTTACGTTACACACCACATTTTACGCATATTAATGTGGAACAAAGTTTGCACTATGCGAGTCTCATTAACGCAAAAGCAACTTACTTAATACACATGACGCATGAGGTAGAATATACGACTTTAAGTGCGCAATTACCTGAAAATGTGTTTGTTGGTTATGATGGGCTTAAAATTTCGTTGGCTTAGTCATCCAGCATCTCATTGACGCGTTATACTGGTTTGGTTTCTTTCTTAGCCTAAAAATAGTAAAATTTTGGAGAATAATAATGCAATTTAATATTAAAAAATTAAGTTCGAGTTTGGGCTTAGTGGCAGCATCCATGTTGATGCTATCATTTAACCCAGTATATGCAGATGCCGCAAAAAAAACATCTTTAAATAAGGTGGAAACAAAAACAGCTTACACCGAAGACCAATTTTTGGATGCGTTTAGTGGAAAAATGAAAGCGCAAGTTATCGCAAAGCTAGGTGAGCCCGCAAGAAAAGAAGCTTCAGTTAAACCAGCAGGGGCTGGAGCTTTTATTGAAAAAGCAGGCGCCGATGAAAAAAACTCTAAACGTGTTAACGTGGAAATGTGGTACTACAAAGACTTAGTACACTACGACCCAAAGCATAAATACAAAGAAACTGAAATGACTTTAGTCAATGATAGGGTGATGAATATCGCTTTTTTCAACAACAAATAATATCAGCCTAACTGTAAACGGTTGATATTCTGATTATAGTTGTTCTAAAATGAAAAATGACCCAATGAAGGGTCATTTTTTTGGATGCTTAATTATGCATTAAGCTAAAACAACTATACTTTTTGAATGTTAGAAGCTTGTTTGCCTTTTGGGCCTTCTGTTACATCAAAACTAACGCGCTCATTTTCTTTTAAGCTTTTGTAACCTGAGTCAACAATTGCTGAGAAATGTGCGAATAAATCATCGCCGCCTTCATCTGGCGTAATGAAACCAAAACCTTTAGAATCATTAAACCATTTAACTAAACCTGTAGCCATATCTTATTTCCATACTTTAAAATAGGGAGGCACCCTGAAAGATTGGGTTTTAACAAATAATTCAGTCTTGCAACTTAAACCACATTAAACATCCAAACGCCTAAACTCCTTTTTACGGGTTAATATTAACTGTGTCAAGCATTATTTTGCTATCAGATGTATTAGATATAATAAAAGCGGTTAAATTGTGTTTGATTCGTACTATTTGGCCTAAAATTTCATTGCTAAAACTTTTTGTTAGCACTATAATTCGCGCGCGTAATTTAATATTTCAATGGCGCCTGATGGCGGCGCGTGCTGTTATCAAATTTAAATAATGGAGAGTATGTATTGGCTAAAGAAGAGTTAATTGAAATGAATGGTGTGGTAATGGAAATATTGCCAGACTCACGTTATCGCGTCACATTAGATAATGGGCATAAACTCATTGCTTATACTGGCGGAAAAATGAAGAAAAATCATATTCGTATTCTTGCTGGTGATAAAGTTACTTTAGAGCTTTCTCCTTATGACATCAATAATGGGCGTATTACTTTTAGACATATCGAATCTAGTGGCGCTACTTACACGCCTAAAAGACGTTCTTACTAATTCACTATTGCGATAGCGCAATCGACACTTGTGAGTTGCTTTTGATGTAATGCAGAAGCAACGAGTGTACCTGACACCCCCATCAGTGCTAACTGATTTAAATCCTCAACACTTCTGACACCACCAGCGGCATAGAGCTGGGTATTGGCAGAGCGTTGCTTAATATCGCTGATTAATGGTGTATTCACACCTAGATTTGCACCTACATTAGCCAAAGACATGACAATGACTTCATTAGGCCAGTAAATAGCTTTTTCGAATAGTTCAATTGGGCCTTGGTAGCCTTGCGGCATGAGGTCAAGGGATAGTATAAAATTATCGTGTAATGATTTTTTGATGACCAAATAGTTGTCTAGTCTGGCAAAATTTTCACTGCCTATCACTAATTTCACACCAGATTTAACCCAAAAATTCAATTCAGTACTGTTGCTAATACCAGCATCTACCCATAATTTCAAGTTAGGGTAGCGCTTTTGTATACACCTAATCACGTTATAATTAGTTTTGTAAGTGCCACCTAATTTTTGAATAGCATCTAGGTCTGCAATATACAATTGCTCAAATGGATAAACCGCTAATAAAGCCGCTACAATATCTAATGCTTGGTGTGAATCTGTCAGCTGAGACTGGATAGGCTGGTAGTTTTTTCTATCGCCTTGTTTAGCTTGCACGACCACACTATTAAGTAAATCAATCACTGGGATTATTTGCATTTGACCGCTTTAAAAAAATTATTAGTTTGTGAGTTTATCACTGGAGGAGGGGTCAGTCACCAGACGCTTCCAGAATCACTAGCAAATGAAGGCATGCTAATGCGCGATGCGCTATTGCGTGATTTAAACGAGCTGAAGCAATATGCGTTGACAGTCATGTGCGACTTTCGCTTAATGCCTTCTCCATATGCTGCACAGCATTTAGTGGTTCAGGCAGGTGAGTTTGAGTCAACGTTTAAGAAGGCCTTGAAAAATGTAGACTTAGTGTGGCTCATTGCGCCTGAAACGGATGGAATATTAATTTCATTGGCTGAAGTTTGTTTAGCTAATGAAGAAAATGAAACTATGCCAACATATATCGGTTGCGGCTTCGATGCAACCTTAATTGGCACCAGTAAAAGCCTGACATTTGAAGCATTGCAAAAAGCCAATATCCATACATTGCCCGTGTATGCAGATGAAGATTTAATGAATGAAAGTTTTTTTAAATCACTAACCGCATTGAAAGTACAAAAATGGGTGGCAAAACCTGAAGATGGTGCTGGATGTGAAGGTATTTTTTTGTTTGATACATTATTAAATTTACGAGATTGGCTAAAGCATGATCAACGATGTTTAAATTATTTAGCCCAACCATTTCAAAGCGGGCTATCAGCCAGTTTTAGCTTTTTATGTGCGGGTAATCAGGCTTGGTTACTATGTGCCAATCAACAGTTGATTGTGAGTGATGGGCAAACTTTTAAATTAACGGGGATTATTGTAAACGGCATGTTGCCTTATTGGCAACGCTTTGAAACCCTCATGCGTAAGCTCATCAAAGTGTTGCCTGATGCAATGGGGTACATTGGGGTAGATGTTATCATTGACCCGACTACTGAACACATTTATGTGATTGATATTAATCCACGGTTAAGCAGCAGTTATATTGGTTTATCGCAAGCCATCGGGCATAATCTTGCTAAAATTATTCTAGATTGTTTATTAGACTCACATTTTAAAATGCCGCTTTTACAAAAAAATGTCATTGAGGTTAAATTTTGAGCGTACTAAATGTTCAGCTGCTTTTTAACGATGACACAATCATTGGTTGGGATATTGGCGGAGCGCACCTAAAAGCGGTGCAGATAGACAGACATGGCAAGGTCATTTCGGCGCAGCAAGTTTACTGTCCATTATGGCTTGGCTTACATGAATTAGCGCAGGCATTTGACTATATTTTAAACACAGTTAAAGCCAAACATCACATGATTACCATGACAGGCGAGCTGGCGGATATTTTTGAAAATCGCGCATCGGGTGTACAGCAAATTGCAAAATTATCGAGCCAAAAATTGGGTGAAAATTGCTTGTTTTATGCTGGGCTAAAAGGGTTTATTAGTGCTGATCTTGTTAATGAAAATACAATAGCGATAGCCTCAATGAATTGGCTTGCTAGCGTGCAATATGTAGCGAGTGTGGAGCCACAGGCCATTTTTGTGGACATTGGAAGCACAACTACCGATATTGCCTTGATTGCTGATGGCGTGCCGATGATTAAAGGCTTTAACGATGCTACGCGCTTGCAAATGGATGAGTTAGTTTATACTGGTGTGGTGCGAACGCCGCTGATGGCGGTAGCACAAAAAATTACGTTTAATCAACAATTGGTCAATGTGGCCGCAGAATATTTTGCCACAACGGCAGATGTTTATACGCTCACCGCTGAGCTATTGCTAGAAGAGAATATGGCAAGTACCGCTGACGGAGCCGATAAAACAGTACAAGCCAGTGCTAGACGCATTGCGCGCATGGTGGGTTTAGATAGTGCTGATGCGCCATTCAAAGCTTGGCGTGATTTAGCGCAGGCATTTAGGCAGGCGCAGTTAAACCAAATTAAGCAAGCTGTTATACATCAACTCAGCTTTTTAAAAAATAATCACGCATTAAAAATGGTGGGCTGCGGAGCAGGGGAGTTTTTGGTGGCTGAATTGGCGCAACAGCTAGAATGTGCATATCAAGCTGCGCCAAGTTTAATTATGGCTGAAAATGCGCAGTTGCAAAAATTAGCTTCAGTATGTTTTCCAGCCTTTGCACTAGCGCAATTGGGGTTGATATCCTTCAATAATCCCCAACAGGCGGTTTCATGCTAACGCACGCACTGCCATACCATACTGATACTGCTTTATTATTTGCACGTATTGCTCATTTAGACTGGGCGATGTGGTTAGATAGTGGGCAGTTGATTAACCCCGTCACAGGTCAGCCTGGTAGCCAGTATGGACACTTTGATATTTTAGTGTGTTTGCCCAGCAGTACGTTTGTCACGCAAGGTAAAACCACTTGCATGAACCAAAATGGTCAAATTACTTATTCAAATGAGGATCCTTTTAATTTACTTAAAGTGGCCTTGAACCACTTTGCAACATCAACGGCTTTGCCAAGCAACATACCTTTTGCGGGGGGCGCGTTGGGCTATTTTGGTTACGATTTAGCGCAGCATATTGAAAAACTGAATGATCAGGTGCAAATAGCGGCCAACATTCCGCAGTTAATGGTGGGGATTTATGACTGCGCTGTGGTGGTGGATCATCGTGAAAAAACGGCTTTTTTAGTGACGCAAAATGTACATCAAAACGCGCGAGAGAATTTTGATGCTCTGCAAGCCTTATTCTGTGCGGCTTCTGGCGGTGGTGAAACAAAGAGTGCGTTTAAAGTCACTTCTGAAGTGATTTCAAACATGCAAAAAAGCCAGTATGCTGAGGCATTTGATCGCGTAAAAAATTACATACTTGAGGGGGATTGCTATCAAGTGAATTTAGCGCAACGTTTTGCTGCCAGTGCAACTGGGGATGGTTGGCAAGCCTACCAAAAGCTACGCGAAATTAGCCCCGCACCGTTTATGGCCTATATGCACTTACCAGGGCTAGAGGTTATTTCTGGGTCGCCAGAGCGTTTTTTGCAGGTAGTAAATCAACATGTTGAAACGCGCCCCATTAAAGGTACGCGACCACGATCGAACGATGCAGAGCAGGATGAGCTAAATGCCAAAGCGTTACAAAATAGCCCGAAAGATCGGGCTGAAAATGTCATGATAGTGGATTTACTGCGTAACGATATTAGTAAAAACTGTGAAATAGGCTCAGTCAAAGCCGAGAAGTTGTTCCAGCTGCAAAGCTTTGCCAATGTGCATCACTTGGTGAGCATTATCACGGGCAAGCTGGCGCAAGGTAAAACCGCACTAGATTTATTGCGTGGTTGCTTTCCAGGCGGGTCGATTACAGGGGCGCCAAAATTAAGAGCGATACAAATTATTGAAGAGCTTGAGCCGCATCAGCGTGGGTTATATTGTGGTGCAATTGGTTATATTGGTTTTGATGGCAATATGGATACCAATATTGCGATACGTACGGCGGTTTATACGCATGCCAAAACAAATACTCAAGTTGAAGGTGGTGAAGTTAGTTTTTACGCGGGTGGCGGTATTGTAGCAGATTCAACGATGGAAAAAGAATATGTGGAAACATTGGATAAAGCCTCTAGTATGATGAAATTAATGCAATTTTTTCAATCAAAATAATGTTACTCGGTGAGAATTTAAATGTGGGTCATTAAAATAGGTGGTAGTTTGCTTGGCTCTCCAGAGCTGGCAAAATGGCTAGACACCATTGTGAAATTTAGCGATGGAAAAGTGATTATTGTGCCTGGTGGCGGCTTATTTGCTGGGTCAGTACGTGAAGCGCAACAAATTTCAAATATGGATGATGCAACAGCGCACCAGCTTGCCTTGTTGGCGATGGACCAGTTTGGATTAATGCTTGCTGGCATGAACCAGCAATTAGTGACAGCTAGCACAGAGCTGGAAATTGCCGAGCGTGGTTGGCAACATCGCGCTATTATTTGGTTGCCTAGTAAAATGGCCTTGGCTGATGAGTCTATTCCAAAAAATTGGCAGGTTACTTCAGATAGTTTAGCGGCGTGGCTGGCGAATAAACTGGGTGCTGAGCAGTTAATTTTAGTGAAGTCTAAACCTTTGCTGACTTATCAAACGAGTGCACCTACCCGCTTGCAGCATATGGTAGATGATGAGTTGATTGACACACAATTTAGCCAATATATTGCTGGAAAAACCTACCAAACTTGGGTGCTTAACAAAGTAAATTATGTACTATTTAATCAGGGGTTTGATGCGCAAACGCTAGCTAAAGCAGGTTTAGCGGTCAGCACTGCCCAACAATAAACGAGGTGAATGAACATGACAAGCAAAGCGTATAACGTGGAAGAAGTAGAAACGAAATTAAAAGACGTGTTACCGCACTGGGTGCTTGAAGATGGCTGGATACGCCGTAAATACAAAACCAGCGGCTGGAAAGCCACGCTCATGGTGGTTAACACAGTAGGACATTTGGCCGAAGCTGCTTGGCATCACCCAGATTTAACGGTTTCTTATGCATTTGTTATCGTAAAATTATGCACGCATGATGCTAAAGGGATTACGGATAAAGATTTTGAGCTGGCACAAAAGATAGAGCAAGTTATCGGCTGGCAACCAGCAACTGAAGGTGGAGCGTTGACTGGCACACCGAATGAAGACGCGCGCTTTAAGTATATTAAATATGATGAAGCAAAAGCTTAGTGATCATGCCTAAGTTTAAAATCCTATTGTTGTTGGTGCCTATGTTTGTCGTGGTGGGTTGTAGTGATGACAGCAAGTATTCAGAAATAACAGGGTCTAGCCAAGAACGTATTGCAAAAATAGTCAAAATTTTACATTTTGCTGACGATAAAAAAACACAACTGACAACAAGTATTCTAGATGCACATTTATTTCAGCAAAGGTTAGGTTCAGGTGGCGGCATGGGTCCAACGGATTATTGCGACTATTACGCATTGAAAGTTGCGCCAACATCGATAGATATGTGGCAAAGTAACTTGCAACCCTTTGTGTTAAACGTAGCATCTAATCAACCATATAGCGCACCAGAACAAGCTAAAACCTGGTGGTTGACACAGCCAAAATTTAGCACCTTAGCACTGTATGACGCCTTTCCATTAACGCGTGCGCATGGTTGGGTTGGGGTGTTAAAAACGGGGGATATATACATCAAAAGTTGCACGACTTAATCGCTTGGACAAAGCTGGCTTCATTTCAGATTAAAGCCCGACAGTTGGGTAGCCGCTTGAGCAACAATCAATGGTACTGAGCTCAGACGCCATTGTTATGCAATAAAGCCAAAATATCGCAAAAATATCACTAAAAACCGCGTATTTTCACACTTAATTATTTCACCACCCTGTAAGCCGCCTATAGAGCGGCTCGCAGGGCTATAATTTTCTATCGTAGAGTTAAAAATCTATATAACTAATTTGCATATAAAATTAAATGACTTATTTTTATTGCGGTTAAGTTTAATTTGCATTTAATTATTTTACGCAATAAATTTTTGTTCAGTTAATTTATCACCTCATATTGACCCCATTTATTTCTAAGCTCACTGTAGCGAAAGTTAATGCTGTCAAAGTGCAATTGCCCAGCTTATTGCTTTCTGCGGCTGGGGATGAGGGAGTAGGGCTCGGTAGCTATCAACACAATTGCGGGCTAAACGAGAAAATTAGGTCACCTGGGTAACATCGGTAATATTAGGTAACATGGTAAGATAAGCGTTGTGATGGGAAGTGCAATAAGCTACTTTAATCGTTGATTCAAATTTGTAATTAAATAGGTCAGTTCACGCATGATAAAAGCCCTTAAGGTTAACCCACCCACCGTTTATGATATTGCTGCTTGGTTGTTAACCGCTCTCGCGTTGTTTGTTGTGTTGAAGTTTCATTTGCTAGCAGCTTTAATAGCGGGCTTATTTGTATTTGAGTTGGTGTATTTTCTAACACCGCATATTTCAAAACATTTTCCAACTAAAAAGCCGAGTAATCGCGCTAAATTATGGGCAGTAGGTCTTTTAGTCGCGGTTATTGTAGGCTTACTTTCATTGGCAGGTGCAAGTTTAGTGGCTTTTTTACGCTCAGATGCAGGCAGTTTGACAATGCTATTGGCAAAAATGGCGCAAATTATTGATGATTCACGCAAGGTTTTACCCGCGTGGCTGTTAGAGCATCTTCCTGCGGATGCTTTTACTTTTAAAGAGAGTGCGTCAATGTGGCTACGTGAACATGCCGATGAATTGCAAGTGGTGGGCACAGAGGCTGGACGTGCAACGGCACATATATTGATAGGCTTAATTATAGGTGGTCTGCTGGCAGTGCGAGATGCTGTGATGCCAGATAACCTTAAACCATTTGCCCGTGCGCTGGCTGTACGAGGGGATTTATTTGGCGATGCTTTTAGGCGTATTGTATTTGCGCAATTACGTATTTCAGCCATTAACACAGTATTTACGGCCATTTATTTAATGGTGGTGTTACCGCTTATGGGCGTGCATTTACCCTTAGTTAAAACCATGATTGCGATTACGTTGATTGTTGGGTTACTACCTGTGGTGGGTAATTTAATTTCTAACACCATGATTGTGATTGTGAGCTTAAGTCAATCTCTTGGCGTTGCTATGGCTTCACTGGCTTACTTAGTGATTATCCATAAATTTGAATACTTTTTAAATGCCCGTATTGTTGGTGGGCAAATTCGCGCTAATGCTTGGGAGCTACTCATCGTCATGTTGTTGATGGAAGCCGTGTTTGGCTTGCCTGGTATTGTAGCAGCGCCTATTTATTATGCTTATATTAAAGCAGAGTTACGGGCAAGAAACCTAGTTTAAGTGGCTAGGTGAGTTAGCCATAGACGATATTTAGTGGATTAGCTGTCATTTGTTTACAGCAATGTATGTTTGTGTCATGAAAATCTTTAATTTAAAGTGATTATTTCAGTGTTGAAACAACAACAGCCGCTATTGTAAAAATAGCGGCTGTTGTTTGAATAGTCATGCTTATTTGTTTTGTTGTTGTCTATCTTCAATCACTTTAGCCGCCCACTCTTTGCCACCTAAACCAAATGCAATGGCAAGTGCTAAGAAAATTGAGCCAAACATAATCACAAACAGGGCAGTAATAAGTTGCGAGCCAATTTCTAATTGCTCCAAAGCGACAAAAATAGCAAAGATTTGCACTAAATACTCTGCCGAGGTGCTTACCTGCAATGCGCCATTAAACTTGATGCCATGTAGCCAAGCGAACACTAAGCGGTTAACAAAGCGGCCAAGTAATGTACCAAAAATTAACACTACTATGGCAACGATAATTTTTGGCAAATAATGCGCCAGCTGTTTAAGCATATCGGCCACTTCATTTAAGCCCAGTGCATTAGCGCCAGTAATGACAAACAACAAAATAACCAGCCAGAAAATAATTTGACTAATAATGCCACTTAATGAAACATCGTATTCATCACTTTGTAAGTAAGTTTCTAAGCCAGAACGGTCTGAAAACTTATCAAATTTCACCCATTTTAAAAAGCGTTTAACGGCAATTTGCGAAACTTTGGCAATAACCCAGCCAAAAAATAAAATAATAATGACAGCGAATAGCTTAGGTAAAAACGCGACGACTTCGTGCCAAAATTGATTCATTGAGGCTAGAAAAATATCAATTTGTTCTTGCATAAAAAACTCCTGAAAAATAGTTGCCCTGAAATTGCTTAGCGTGCCAATGGATGCTGGTGCTGGTTATGTTAAACCATCGTTAACATATTTTAGGTGAGGGCTGAACAACTCAAAATTGGATTGTCGCTTAATTGCGTGCTTGTCGCAATCAATTTTTACATGGATAAGCATTATTATTAAAAATATATGATATAAATCATGTATATATAAAATACTTATAATGTAATCTGTAATGTTTATTAATATCCAAAAGTACCAGCTACATGTTATTTAAAACCTAGGTGATTTCATTTTTAAAGTCGTTTGCAACAGATAAAGCTAGTCGCTAGATTTTGATTTACTGTTAAAATTCAATTTAGATTCTTCAACTTTAGGCTCTATGTACAAACATGCTCGTCACCTTTCCAAACAGTTTATACCAACTTCACCAACCATTTGCCCCTGCTGGTGACCAACCACAAGCCATTGATAAGCTCACGCAAGGGATCAATGACGGCTTAAAGTTTCAAACTCTACTGGGCGTTACTGGCTCTGGTAAAACGTTCACCATGGCCAATGTGATTGCCCGCACAGGTAAACCTGCCATTGTGATGGCGCCTAATAAAACCTTGGCAGCCCAGTTATATAGTGAATTTAAAGCGTTTTTCCCCAATAATGCGGTGGAATATTTCGTCAGTTATTACGATTATTATCAACCTGAAGCTTATGTACCCTCGCGCGATTTATTTATTGAAAAAGACTCTAGCATTAATGAGCACATCGAACAGATGCGGCTTTCTGCCACTAAAGCGTTATTAGAGCGTGAAGATTGCGTGGTGGTAGCAACGGTTTCAGCCATTTATGGGATTGGCGACCCAGGTGAGTACCACGGTATGGTATTGCATATTCATTTAGGTAAAAAAATGAGTCAGCGTGATGTGGTAGCGAGTTTAATTGCCATGCAGTATGACCGTAATGACATTGATTTTAGCCGTGGCACATTTAGGGTGCGCGGTGACACCATTGACGTGTTTCCATCTGAAAGTAGCGAAACCGCAGTGCGTATTAGCTTGTTTGATGACGAGATTGACAGTATTCAACTGTTTGACCCACTGACGGGGCAAATTTTTAATAAAATTCACAATTTTAGAATATTCCCCTCTAGCCATTATGTTACCGCGCGTGAGGCGACGGTGCGCGCGATTGAAACCATTAAAGCAGAGCTACGCGATCGCGTAAGTTTTTACATCAAAGAGCAAAAATTAGTGGAGGCGCAACGTATTGAGCAGCGCACCCGATTTGACTTAGAAATGCTCAATGAAATTGGCTTTTGTAAAGGTATCGAAAATTACAGCCGCCATCTCACTGGGGCAAAACCTGGCGATCCACCACCCACGCTACTGAATTATCTGCCGCAAAATGCCCTGTTAATTATTGATGAAAGCCATGTCACCGTGCCGCAAGTGGGTGGTATGTACAAAGGTGATCGCGCACGCAAAGAAAATTTGGTGGATTATGGCTGGCGTTTACCCTCGGCAATGGATAACCGGCCGCTGAAATTTGAAGAGTTTGAAAAAGTAATGCGCCAATGCGTGTTTGTTTCTGCCACACCATCTGAGTATGAAAAAAATCATCAACAGCAAGTGGTAGAGATGATTGCGCGCCCCACAGGGCTGATTGACCCTGAAATTATCGTTAAGCCTGCCGATACGCAAGTGGATGATTTATTAGGTGAAATTAAAAAACGAGTGGATGTAGGCGAGCGCGTGTTAGCAACCACCTTAACCAAACGCATGGCCGAAGATTTAACCGATTATTTAACCGAGCATGCTGTTAAAGCGCGTTATTTGCATAGCGATATTGATACGGTTGAACGCATTGAAATTATCCGCGATTTACGTTTGGGGGAGTTTGATGTATTGGTTGGCATTAACTTGCTGCGCGAGGGCTTGGATATTCCAGAAGTATCTTTAGTGGCGGTGTTAGACGCTGATAAAGAAGGCTTTTTGCGCTCAGAACGCAGCCTCATACAAACCGCAGGCCGTGCGGCGCGTAACCTGAACGGGCAAGTGATTTTTTACGCCAATAAAATTACCCGCAGTATGAAGCTGGCAATGGATGAAACCGAGCGCAGGCGCGGCGTACAAATGGCTTTTAACAAAGAGCACGGCATAGTGCCTAAAGGCGTGACCAAAAGCATTAAAGATATGACCGAAGGCATGTACGATAAAGATGAAGCGCAACGCGAACGCAGCGTCATGAAAGAACAAGCAAGTTTTGAGAGCCTAAGTGAGAAGCAACTAAGCAAAGAGTTAAAGCGCTTAGAAAAAGCCATGCACGATGCCGCACAAAACTTAGAGTTTGAAAAAGCAGCAGAATATCGAGACCAACTCAAAAAATTGAAACTTAGAATTTTTGGCGCAGGCATGTAAATATTGTTGGTAGAAAGTGTGTAAAACTCAGATTGACTATGCAGCATAATGCTCAAAACTGCATTTGTAGGAGCGATATTTATATCGCGAAAGCAATGTAGCTGTGAACAAGCCGCGAATTCGCGATATGAATATCGCTCCTACAAGCGCTAGTGGTTTTGCACAAAATAGTAAAATTGACGGATGTTTATAAAATTTCACTTGCCCGTTAATCCTGCTTTCGCGGGAATGACGACCCTAGGTAGTTTTAAGGTAAAATGCTATTCACGCATAATCTTATTTGACTGTAAGAAAATGCCTGAAGCTAAAAATTTTAAGGACTCAAATGCAAACAATCATTCATAGTGTTAGCACGGCTTCAGAAGCCATTCAACAATCGGTAGCCCCAGTCTTTTTGTTAATGGGTGTGAGTACCTTGCTAGGGGTGTTGACTGGTCGCTTAGGACGTGTGGTTGATCGCTTTAGAGAGTTGAATGAGCACTGCGAATCTCCCGAAGCGCAAGCTGGGAGCCCTAGCTGTAAAAATTATAAAATTGAATTACAACTGCTTGCAACCCGTGCGCATTGGGTGCAAAAGGCTATTGCATTATGCACATTAACCTTATTATTGGTAGCGCTGATTATTGCCGTACTTTTTTTAGGCGTCGCCATGAACTGGCATAGCTCTTGGCTAGTGCCGCCATTATTTATTGCCACCATGCTCAGTTTGGTGGTGGGTCTGGGTTGCTTTTTGCACGAAATTTATTTATCTAATCATACGTTTAAGCTCAGGTAAGGCACATCACTTAGCAAAATACAATTGCTGTTGATTTTTGATGATTAGTCCATTTAAACAGTTTAAGGTTGCAATAATCCCTTGCATCAAACCCTAAATTTGCCTATAATCGCGCGCTTGGCTTGGCATTACGCTTTAGCCAAGTAATTTAACCTTGCTACACTGCAATGCAACACACGGTTGTCGCTCACAAAATTGATGTTAAGTTTAGTTGAGCTTTGCAGGTGGCTTTAACCCATAAGGAGTATTATTTATGCGTCATTATGAACTCGTGTTTATTGTTCATCCAGACCAAAGCGAACAAGTGCCAGCGATGATTGAACGTTATCGCACACTCATCACCAGCGACGGCGGTGCAGTGCATCGTTTAGAAGACTGGGGTCGTCGTCAATTGGCTTACCAAGTTAAAAAAATCCACAAAGCGCATTATGTGTTAATGAACATTGAGTGTAGCCTTGAAGTGCTAACAGAGTTAGAGCACGGCTTTAAATTTAACGATGCTGTTTTACGCCATTTGTTGATTTCTAAAAAAGTGGCTGTGACTTCACCATCACCGATGATGAAAGAAGAAAAATCAAAATCAGTGTTGAACAAAGACGCAGGACCTGCACCAGCAGCAGCGCCAACGGCACCAGTAGCTGAAGTGGTAGCGGTTTAAGAATATTTGTGAATAAACTGCTGTTGTTAGCTGAAGTGGTGAATATTGCACCGCTTCGTTATACTCCAGCAGGCATCCCGTTGTTAAGTGTGGTTTTGCATCATGTGTCTGAGCAAGTTGAAGCAGGCATGAAGCGTAAGGTGGAATGTGAAGTGCATGCAGTACTTTTGGGCGATTTAGCTAAAAAAAAATTGCAAATAGGCGCACATATTCAAGCGCAAGGCTTTTTAGCCAAACGCAGCCTTAAAAGCACGCAACTGGTGATGCATATTAACCAAATTGAAATAGTTAACATGCCAGCCACTAGCTGACATTATAAAAAATTTAGGAGTTACATCATGGCAAGAGATATGTACAAACGCCGCCGTTACTGCCGTTTTTCAGCAGAAGGCATTAAAGAAGTGGATTACAAAGATGTAGAGTTATTAAAAGACTTTATTTCTGAAAACTATAAAATTATTCCAGCACGTATGACGGGTACAAAATCTCGTTATCAACGTCAATTAACCACCGCTGTTAAACTTGCGCGTTTCTTGGCATTGCTTCCATATACTGATAAACACCCAGGTTAAGGATAAATACCATGCAAATTATTTTGTTAGAAAAAGTAGGTAAACTCGGAAATTTGGGCGATATCGTTAAAGTGAAAGACGGTTTTGGCCGTAACTTTTTGATTCCTCAGGGTAAAGCTAAACGTGCGACTGAAGCCAATAAAGCTGAAATCGCGGTTCGCCGTGCTGAGTTAGAAAAACAACAAGCAGTTATTTTGGTGGCTGCACAAGCACGTGGCGAAAAATTAGCTGGCTATGTGGTCACCATTGCGCAAAAAGCGGGTGTGGATGGCCGTTTGTTTGGCTCTGTTACTAATGGCGATATTGCTGAGAGCTTAAAAACAGCAGGTCATGAAGTGGTTAAAGCCGATGTGCGTTTACCAAACGGACCATTAAAAACCATTGGTGATCATGCAGTGGCAGTTTCACTTCATCACGATGTGATTGTGGATATTACGGTGACTGTGATACCAGAAGTCGCTTAATTACTAGTGATGCAATAAAAAAGGCGATTTTATATCGCCTTTTTTATTGCATGCTATATATTATGCTTTGTTAAACTAATGATTAAGTTAAGCCAATAATTAAGTTAAACCAGCGATAAGAAAATAAGCAGAATTGACGATGACACAAAAGCCTCTTATTCAAGTGCAAGAGTTGACATTTGAATACCCCAATACTCGTGCATTAGATCACGTGAGTTTTAATGTAACGCAGGGTAGCATTACGGCGTTAGTTGGCCCAAATGGCGCAGGTAAATCTACGTTGCTACGCTGCATCGCCGCGCTAGATACGCCCCTTAATGGTCAAGTGTTGTTAAATGGGATGGATGTGATGCTTGACCCACGCGCTAGCCATCAAAAGATTGGCTATTTATCTGATAACTTTGGCTTATACGAAACCTTAACCGTGCAGCAATGCTTAACTTACGCTGCGTTAGCACAAGGCGTGGGTAGCGGCGAAGTGGTGCGTGTAATGGATGAAGTTGCGCAAAAGCTAGAACTTACCGATAAATTGTCGCACACAGCAGGTAATTTGTCGCGTGGGCAACGCCAACGGGTGGCGATTGGCCAGGCGATTATTCACTCACCTAGTGTGTTGTTATTAGATGAGCCAGCCTCTGGCTTAGACCCTGAAGCGCGCTATCATTTAAGCCAAGTGTTTATTGCGCTTAAAAATAGCGGGATGACGCTGATTGTTTCTAGCCACATTTTAGCTGAGTTAGAAGACTATTCAACTGAAATGTTGGTGCTGAAAAATGGTAAAGTGCTGCAGCAGCAAGTGGTTTTATCACACAATATGGCGCATAGCGGTGTCACCATATCGTTGGCGCTGGCAAGCGCAAGCACGCTAGAGCTGGCAAATCAGTTGTTAGCGCAGATGCCCGCTGTTAGCCATGTTGAAGTGAATGCACAGCGCATTCAACTGCAACTAGATGAACTTCAGTTAACACGCCACAATCTGCTAAAAGCATTGGTGATGGCGCATGTAGAGGTGAATGACTTTACTTTAGTTGAAGCAAATATGCAGCAAAATTACCTTAAAGCGGTGGGTGCGCATCAGCTAGCGAATGAAAGAACATAATATGTGGAATAACCCAGAATTTAAGCGTAATCTTTGGCTAGAATTTAGTTTTCATCGGCTGGTTGCGGCACCATTGTTGCTGGCCATTTTGCTGGTGGTTGTTGCGATGCAAACTGACATCAATGGTAATGCTTGGGAGTCGGTTGTCACTGCGGCTTTTATTGTATTTTTACTCACGTGCACGGTTTGGGGTACGTCTTTAGCCATCGACTCGGTTAGTGATGAGATTCGCAATCGCACCTGGGATAACCAACGCCTATCAACACTTTCACCCTTTAAATTGGTGTGGGGAAAATTATTTGGCGCAACCGCCTTTGCTTGGTATATTGGCTTACCGTGTTTATTGGTGATTGTCATGGCACGCGGCCATGTGGCTACTTCCTCCCATTTTGGCGATACTTGGCTCATGGCCAGTGCCTTATTGACTGGCACGTTGCTGATGCAAAGTTTGGGTTTATTGTCGGCACTCGTAGGCTTAAAAGCCAACGCCGTTGCGCCCAAAGCGGTGCAATTGGCATTGCTTTTTTTTACGCTCATGGCATTTGGCCCACTTGCTGATATAAGTAGAATGACAGCTCAGTCAGCTTGGTATGGGCTGAAAATGCCAACGCAGCAAATGATGATATTTAGTTTTATTTTGTTTACTGGGTGGATTTGGCTGGCATGTTATCGCAACATGCAAGCCGCGCTACAAATTAGAATTAAACCGTGGGCAATGGTGGTTTTTGTGCTGTTTTGCGCATTTTATATAACGGGCTTTATTGAAAATGCCCAGCATGATATGCCAGCCTCTGTTATTTTGATGTATTTAACCCCACTTTTAGCTATTGTCGGTGTTTATTTTGGCGCATTTTCAGAAAAGCGTGATTGGGTCAGCATTCGACGTTTTTTCAAATCTTGGCGTACAGGTTCAACAGGCTATGCACTTCAAGATACCCCTTATTTTATCGCCTTGGCAGTATTTGCATTTTTTACGCTTATTCCAGCGATTGTATTGACCACAATAACAGCGGCAGAACAACCTGGACTATTGTTGCCAGTGGCTTTTGTGTTAATGCTAAAAGATGTGGGGCTATTGTATTATTTTAGTCTCAGTAAAAAACCCGCTCGCGCAACCGTCACTACCCTATTTTATTTACTACTGATTTATGGCTTGATTCCTGCATTATTTAAAAATAGTACGGTTAGCCTTTTGTTTAACCCGCTAAGTTATTTACTGCAAGCTGAGGCTAGTTTTTATATCGCTTTTATGACAGCACTCGTACATTTGCTGGTGGTAGCATTTCTTCTTTACAAGCGCTATAAAAGCATCAGTCAGCAGCTTTAAAAACACGCTAAAAAATACTTAAAAATATCAAAAAACCGCCCGAGAAAATTTTATGCCTCTGTCAGCCAGCCTGCTTGCGGCTCGCAGAGCATCTAAATAAGATGATGTTAAATTTTCTATATTTTATTGAATACACTTAAGTATATTTAGCTTACTTTTTGATGTATTGACCAAAGGATTTACGGCCTAAAAATTGATACAGAAGTGAGTAACGTTCGGTATAATCTTGCCATGGCTGATGAACAATTAGATGCACTAAAAATCCCCCCACATTCAGTAGAAGCAGAGCAATCTGTCATCGGCGGCTTGTTGCTTGAAAACGAAGCACTCGATAAAATTGCCGATGTTTTAAATGCCAGTGATTTTTATCGTTACGACCATAAGCTTATTTTTGAGCATATTTCAAAGCTCATTGAGCATAATCGTCCTGCAGATATTGTAACGGTAGCAGAGTCGCTAGAAAATTCAGCTGAGCTTTCTGGCGTGGGCGGTATCGCCTATTTAGGCGCATTA
Source organism: Methylophilaceae bacterium (assembly GCA_049662045.1). GTDB lineage: Bacteria > Pseudomonadota > Gammaproteobacteria > Burkholderiales > Methylophilaceae > Methylotenera. The sequence continues at coordinate 38,445 of JBATAW010000013.1, forward strand.
GCCCAAAATACGCCAACGGCGGCTAATATTCGCCGATATGCAGAGATTGTCCGCGAACGCGCGGTAATGCGTAAATTGGTTTCTGTGGGCAGTGGCATCGCTGAAAGCGCATATGCCCCAAATGGCAGAGATGCACAGCAGCTACTGGATGAAGCGGAAGCTAAGATTTTCCAAATTGCTGAAGGGGGAAATCGCAGCGCTGAAGGATTTAAAGACATTAAAGTGCTCTTGCCACTGGTGGCAGACCGTATTGACCAATTATTTTCGCGTGATAACCCTAGCGATGTCACAGGTGTGCCGACAGGTTTTTCTGATTTAGATTCGATGACGTCTGGTTTTCAACCAGGAGATTTAATTATTGTCGCGGGCCGCCCATCGATGGGAAAAACAGCTTTTTCACTTAATATTGCAGAAAATGTCGCACTTGACACGGGTTTGCCCGTGGCAGTTTTTTCAATGGAGATGGCTTCTACTCAACTTGCTATGCGGATGATAGGCTCAGTAGGTCGGCTTGATCAGCACCGTATGCGCACAGGGCGACTAGAGGATGAAGACTGGGAAAAGCTAACGACTGCTTTAGGTAAGCTTAACGAAGCGCCGATATTTATTGACGAAGGAGCAGGTTTAAGTAGCTTTGATGTACGTGCTAGGTCACGTCGTTTGCATCGCCAAACGGGTAAGTTAGGCTTAATCGTGGTTGACTACTTGCAGTTAATGAGCGCACCAGCAGGGCGGCAAGGTGAAAATCGTGCAACCGAAATTTCTGAAATTTCGCGCTCGCTCAAAGCCTTAGCTAAAGAGTTAGATGTGCCTGTGGTGGCTCTTTCACAACTTAATCGCTCGGTTGAGCAACGCCCAGATAAACGCCCTGTCATGAGTGATTTACGCGAATCAGGCGCTATTGAGCAAGATGCCGACGTGATTTTATTTATCTACCGCGATGAAGTATATAACCCCGATAGCCCAGATAAAGGCACGGCGGAAATTATTATCGGCAAACAACGTAACGGCCCCATTGGCCGCGTGCGCCTCACTTTTATTGGCCAGCATACGCGGTTTGAAAATTTTGCTGGGACCAGTTATATGGCAGATGAGTATTAATTAGCCAAACAATGCGTCCCATTTTAGCCACTATTTCACAAAGCGCGCTGCGGCATAATCTAGCCGTAGTGAAGCAACATGCGCCGCATTCAAAAGTGATGGCAGCGCTGAAAGCCAATGGTTATGGGCATGGTTTGATCAATGTTGCACACGCACTCAATCAGGCCGATGGTTTTGCGGTATTAGATTTAGCAGAAGCTGTTTCATTACGTGAAATGGGCATAGACCAACCCATTTTATTGCTTGAAGGTATTTTTGCACCGAGAGAATTGGCGATTGTAAAAGCTTATCATTTAAGCCAAGTTGTGCACAATTTCGCCCAAATTGAAATGCTTGAAAAAGCCCCGTTTAACAAACCATGGGATGTGTTTTTAAAAATGAATTCCGGCATGAACCGCTTAGGCTTTATGCCAAGCGAATTTTTACCAGCCTTAAAGCGCATAGAAAAAATCACCTCAAAAATCACCTTGATGACACATTTTGCCACTGCTGATGAAAAGGGCGGGGTAGAAGCTGCGTTATCTACGTTTAAGCAAGTGACACAAGGCTTGTCTTATCCAAGTAGCTTAGCCAACTCTGCTGCTATTTTACGCCAGCCGCACACTCATACCGACTGGGTACGACCTGGTATTATGTTGTATGGCGCAACGCCTGCGACCGACACAAAAGCAGCCGCATTTGGCTTAAAACCTGTTATGCAATTCACCAGTGAAATTATTAGCGTACAAACCTTACAAGCGGGCGAAAAACTCGGCTATGGCAATCGCTTTACCGCGACAAAAGCTACTCGTGTAGGTGTGGTGGCTTGTGGCTATGCCGATGGTTATCCACGCCATGCTGGACAATTTTCTGGAAGTGCTCAATTATATGGCGTACCAATTGCCGTGGCTGGCCAGCTAACGCAAACACTTGGACGCGTGTCGATGGATATGTTATTTGCCGATATTACCGATATTCCAGAAGCTAATATTGGCGCACCTGTGGAGCTATGGGGCAAGCAAATTGCTGTTGATGATGTTGCACAAGCCTGTGGCACCATTGGTTATGAATTACTATGTGCGGTTGCGCTACGCGTGCCAGTTAAAGCAGTGGAGTAATCGTGGCAAAAGCAAAAACTATTTACACTTGTAATGAATGCGGTGCGTCTGAGCCCAAGTGGCAAGGGCAATGCCCAAGTTGCATGGCTTGGAATTCGCTAGTTGAAAGCGTGGAAGAAAGTACAACTTCAAGCAACCGCTATGCGAATAAATTTGAGGGTTTAGCCAGTACTGGGCAATTGCAAAGAATCAGTAGCATTAAAGCGGCTGATATTGCGCGTCAACCGACAGGCATTAGCGAATTTGATCGGGTATTAGGTGGCGGCTTAGTTGATGGCGGCGTGATTTTGATTGGTGGTGACCCTGGTATTGGAAAGTCAACATTGTTACTGCAAGTGCTTTGCCACTTGGGCAAGGTGAGCCCTGCGATTTATGTGAGCGGTGAAGAATCGCCACAGCAAATTGCCATGCGTGCTAAACGTTTAGGTTTAGATGCAAGTGAAGTGCAGTTACTGGCTGAAATCAATTTAGAAAAAATATTGGCGACATTGCAAACACACAAACCGAATATCGCGGTGATTGATTCTATTCAAACGGTTTATTCTGAAGCGTTACAATCTGCGCCTGGCTCTGTCGCGCAAGTGCGTGAATGTTCAGCGCAGTTAACGCGTTTAGCCAAGCAATTAGGCATTACCGTGATATTGGTGGGGCATGTCACCAAAGAAGGCACATTGGCAGGCCCACGCGTGTTAGAGCATATTGTAGATACCGTGTTGTATTTTGAAGGCGATCAAAATTCTGCTTTTAGGCTAATTCGTGCCTTTAAAAACCGTTTTGGCGCAGTCAATGAGCTAGGCGTATTTGCCATGACCGAAAAAGGCTTGCGCGAAGTATCAAATCCATCTGCCTTATTTTTATCACACCATGAAAACCAAGTGGCGGGTAGTTGTATTACGGTCACCATGGAAGGGACGCGCCCGCTACTGATTGAAATTCAAGCGCTGGTAGATGAAAGCCATGCACCAAATGCTAAACGACTAGCGACGGGGCTTGAACAAAACCGCTTGGCGATGCTACTGGCTGTGCTTAATCGCCATGCGGGCATTCCATGCTTTGACCAAGATGTGTTTATCAACGCCGTGGGTGGCGTAAAAATCAGCGAGCCAGCGGTAGATTTAGCCGTGTTGTTGTCGATTGTGTCATCGCTAAAAAGTAAACCGCTAGAAAGCAAGTTAGTGGTGTTTGGTGAAGTCGGGCTAGCGGGCGAAGTGCGCCCAGTGCAAGGTGGATTAGTGCGTTTGAAAGAGGCTGCTAAGCTTGGTTTTACTAGCGCTATTGTGCCAAAAAATAATGTGCCTAAGCAAAAAATCGAAGGCTTACAAGTGATTGGTGTGGAGCGTTTAGAGCAGGCACTCAGTCACATACGAAATGCTTAGATTTTTCGCGTTTTTTGATTGTCTTTATTTCACCTGCCCTGCAAGCCAGTCTGCATGCGGCTTACAGAGGCATGATTTTCGCTTGTAGTTAAAAATAGCGTTTACCAGACTACTATTACGTTTAAAAAATACGCTTTTTAAAACGTAATAGTAGAAATTTAGCTGGTCATATTAACCAAATTGGCACAGGCAATACCACTCCTAATCGCACCTTCTATGGTCGCTGGATAATCCGCATAAGTGTAATCACCCGCCAAAAATAAATTAGGTTGAGTCGTATGATTGGCAGGCCTTGCTAAATTTGGTGTGCATGAAAAAGTAGCCCGTTTTTCGGCAATCACTTGGTGCCATAAAGGCTTAGTTAAATGGGGAAAAGTTTTCTGTAGCTCATGAATGATTTTTTCGGCCAGTTCGTCTTGGCTCATTTCTTGATGCATGCCACTGCCACTAATCACCACTGCTATTAACCCTTTTTGCCCGCAAAGTTGCCCTTTATCAAACGCCCACTGGCTGATTTTTTTACTCAAGCCTGTCATCACGTTCGGTAATTGGGTATCACTAGGGAATTGAATATAAATGGTATAAATGGGCTGGTAGCTATAAGCTTCTAGCTGTTGACAAGTTTGTTGCAAGGGTGGTATCGCATTTAACAGTTTGTTAATCTGTGACGCTGGGGTTGCTACAATCACATGGCTAAAGGCTTCAATTTTTTCTTTGGTCACCACATTAAAACCATCACCGACCACCAATAACTTACGCACTTGACTATTGAGATGAATTTGCCCGCCTTTAGATTGAAAATAACGGGCAAGCGGGTTAGCTAATATGCTAGATAAATCTACTATCGGTAATAAAAAGTCACTATTTTCTTTACTGCCAGTAAAGGTATCACGCAATACATTTAAAAATATTTGTGTGCTAGCTAAGGTGATCGGAGTATTTAGCGCGGCTAGGCAAAGCGGCTCCCACAGCATTTCGATGAGCTTAGTATTTTGTTTATTATTTTTTAAAAACGCTTCTAATACAATATCTTCCGTAATTTTATAGCCACTTAACTTTAACTGTGAAACAAATTTAATCACCGTTAAACGTTCGCTAAAATTTAACCCTTCACAGTAAAAAAAACCAAACAATAAGTTGAATGGGGTAGGGAGTTGGTGCGCTGGTTTTAATAAAAATGCTGGTTTTTCATGTTGAGATTGCATTCTAATTTGTAACGGTAAGCGTAAAAATGCATTGTTTTCAGCTATGCCCATTTTATGCAATAAACCCAGCGTTTCTTGATAAGCCCCAAGTAAAATATGTTGGCCGTTATCTAACACATGCTTTGATTGATTGTGTTCCACCAGCACGGTCCGCGCGCGCCCACCTAAATGGAGGGCTGCTTCAAATAGCGTAACGGAGTGGCCTTGGTCAATTAAAGTAACGGCGGCACTTAAACCAGCGCAACCGCCGCCGATAATGGCGATATTAGGTTCTTTCATTGCGCATTAACTTTCTGCTTTATTTATTGAGCGCTGATTTAACCAAACCTGAGCCGCTAATATTATTTTGCGAAACGCCCCCAATGAAGTGCGAGAGTTCAACACCTTTTGTGCGCCATCGGCCTTAATTTCACGCAATAATGTGCGATAAATAGCCGCCATCATTAAGCCTACACGTTGGCTTTTTTGGTCTTCTGGCGGCAGCTCACGGAGCGCGCGATCGTAATAGCTTTCAGCGCGATCAATTTGAAACTCTAATAGCTGTTTAACGGCTTCAGATTCACGGCTGTGTAAAATATCATCTTCAGACACATTAAATTTAGCGAGCTCATCTAACGGGATGTAAATTCGGTTTCGACGTGCATCTTCACCCACATCGCGGCTGATATTCGTTAGCTGAAAGGCGATGCCTAAGTCATGGGCATACTTTAATGTTTTTCGGTTAGTAAAACCAAAAATTTGCGCAGAAAGTAAGCCCACAACACTGGCTACCCGATAACAATAAAGCTGTAATTGTTTAAAGTCTTCATAGCGGTTAAATTTTAAATCCATTTCCATGCCATCAATGATTTCGTGAAAATGCTCAGCATCCAGCTGATGGTTTTTAACGGGCTGTAACAACGCTTTAGTGACAGGGTGTTGTGGTTTATCTTGAAATAAATTGTCAATTTCGCTACGCCACCAATTGAGCTTAAGTTGGGCTACAGCTGAATCCGCCGTTTCATCGACAACATCATCTACCTCGCGGCAAAAAGCATATAAAGCGGTCATGGCCGCTCTTTTTGGCTTAGATAAAAAGATAAAGCTACTGGTAAAGCTTGAGCCGCTTTTGGCAGTTTTTTCTTGGCAATATTGTTGGGGTGTCATGCGGTTATCGTTTAAATAGGGCTTTAGTGAAAATTATAAGCCAGTCGATGAAGTTTAACGTGGGGCGATGTTTAAATATATCACCGTTTACTTTATTTATTTTATGAATAATTTGCTCCCCGCCAGCAATAATCATGCGCATTTCAAAGCCTATGCGCCCCTTCAACACACGGCCTAGCGGCTTTCCTGTATTTAATAATGCACTTACGCGTGTTAAATTAAATTGCATAAAACGCTGCCAATCGGCATTGATTGTTTTTGATTTTGTTACAAAGTTGCTGATGGTTTGCTCGCTAATACCAAAATCAGCTAACTCATCTTGGCACATATAAATGCGCTGTTTGCCGTCATTCTTATTAAAGTCAATGGCAATGTCTTGTAGAAAATTAATGATTTGTAAAGCGGTGCATATTTTGTCTGAATATTGAATATTTTGTGCACTAGATTGTTTATAAAGCTGCAACATTAATCGGCCAATAGGATTTGCAGAGCGTGCGCAATAATCCAGCACTTGGGCATAATTGGCATAACGGGTTTGAGTAACATCTTGGCTAAAGGCGTCAAGTAAATTAAAAAAATTTGAGTATGAACAATTAGTTGCATCAATCATCTCACCTAATGTCTTAAAAAATGCTGTTTTAGGTTTGATGTAAGCTTGTAATAATTCTAACTCATCACGGAAGGTGTTAAGCGCTACTAAACGTTGTGCAATAGTTAAATCGCCTTCATCTGCAAAATCATCGGCTTGTCTAGCAAAATGATAAATTAAGCCTACAGGTGCACGCAGATTTTTAGGTAAAAAAATAGAGGCCACGGGAAAATTCTCGTAGTGCTGCTTGGCGTTATTTAAACTTTCTGAAATGATGGTTTGAGTAGATTCTTTTGTCCTCATGCCGAGAGTATGCCACAAAATTGAACGGTTTAATCGGGGCTTTTCTAGGTTAAAATGGCACGAAATCATTTTATGAAAGTGTTTTATGTTAGCAATTATCGGTGGCACGGGCCTTACCCAGTTAGATAACCTAGAAATTACGCGGCGCTTAATTGTGCGCACACCTTATGGTGAACCATCTCAACCGTTGATTTTTGGGCAAATAGAAGGCAGAGAGGTGGTTTTTTTGGCGCGTCACGGCAGTGGGCATACCATTCCACCGCACGCCGTTAATTATCGTGCCAATATTTATGCCCTGCATTTGCAAGGAGTGACAAAAATTGCCGCAGTAGCCACTGTGGGCGGCATTCATGCGGATCTTAAACCCTGCAATATCGTGATGCCGCATCAAATTATTGATTATACCAATGGCCGAAAAAATAGCTTTTTTGATGGGGTAGACTTACCTGTTAAACATATCGATTTTACCAATCCATATTGCGCCAGTATGCGTGCTAATTGGTTAGCGGCAGCAAAAAGCATTAACGAACCATTAGTTGTAGAAGGTGTTTATGCCGCAACCCAAGGGCCGCGCTTAGAAACTGCGGCAGAAGTTAACCGTCTAGCCAATGATGGTGCCACCATTGTTGGTATGACGGGGATGCCTGAAGCTGCATTAGCCCGCGAGTTAGACATTAGTTACGCTGCGATATGCCCAGTGGCCAATTATGCGGCTGGGCGGGGTGATAGTGTTAATGGTATTGAATACGAGGGTGTAGTTAACCATTTAAATGCAACGATGTTGCGGGTGAACAATATGATTGCCGCATTGGTTAAGCAAAACGGTTTTAGTAATACTAATAAACTGAAGGGGAGCTAGTATGGCTGTGAGAGCAATATTGCGTATGGGTGAGTCATTTTTATTACAAAAATCGCAACAAGTAGAGCAGTTTGATGTGCCCGAGTTACATCAACTCATACAAGATTTAGAAGACACGATGAGTTTTATGAATGGTGCTGGCATTGCAGCCCCACAAATAGGAGTTGGTTTACGCGTGGTTATTTTTGGTCAAAAGCCTGCGCCATTAGAAGAGGGTTCACCAGATGAAGCAGCTAAAAACCCACGTTACCCAGAGGCAGACGCAGTGCCTTATACAGTATTGATCAACCCCACGATTACCCCCCTAGGTGACGAGCTTGAAGATGGCTGGGAGGGATGCTTATCTGTACCAGGACTACGTGGCATTGTGCCGCGGCACACTCGTGTTCACTATACGGGGGTTGATCAATTTGGTCATAGTATTGATCGGCTGGTGAGTGGTTTTCACGCGCGCGTTGTACAGCATGAGTGCGACCACCTTGAGGGTATTTTGTACCCGATGCGTATTCAGGATTTTAGAAACTTTGGCTACACAAGAGTGTTATTTCCAAATCAAGATATTCAAGATGACTAGTTGTAAATGTACAACATAAAACATCCTGATATTGCTACATTTGTAAAAATTTGTATAAATTTGTAAATTTAAAGGAACTAATACCTAAACGACTGTTGTATTAAATAAAAAAAAATTGTAGTGTTGCAGAAATTGCATTCAATTTGTTATGTAACTACTGGTATTTTAATAATAAAATTAAAGTAGCATGTTAACAAAATGACTGTAATTTGAATTTAAAATAGAAGATAAAAATGTAATTAGAATTTTAGACGTGTGAGTAGAAATTAAAAGTGCAGTTTTAAGTTAAAAGTGTAAGCAAAAGTTATATATGAAGCGCAAATAAAGTGATGACTCGGGGGATACAAAGCATGTTAGTTAATGATTCAAAATTAGTTGTTCAATTTAGTAAATGGTGTGAGGTTGCCAAACTTAAGCTAACTAAAAAGTTACCCCCTATTAGAAAAAGCGGTCAGACGACTAAACTACTTTCAACAATCACACATGCAACTTCACTTGAGTATCCAACTCAGTCAAAAAACCTAAGTTTTAATCAAATAAGTCTTAATCAAAAAATTGACATAAAAAAACTCAATCCATTATTAGTCGCTGGCCTTGCTGCAACGGCTATGCTATTGCATTCAGCCACGGCATCTGCTGCCTGCTCAGGTGTAAACCTTCAAGTAGGCTACGATTTTGATTATGGTGCAAAAACAGGCATTGCACCGCCAGATGCAGGCTCTTGTGTGGCAGGCTCATCTACTGCACCAGCTGGTGATGACTATTGCTCAGGCAACACTACGGGAGCTTCAACGGGCGATTATGTCATCCGTACGAATGATAGCGGCGTTGCAACACTCAAATATACGTTTAATGTTGGGGTTGTTCATAATAATTACACCATCGTTGTGGATATGCCACGTACTGGCGATGCAGGGGCGACTTCTACTCGTAGTACTGGCCTAGATATTGCCACTTGGTCTGGTCTACCTTCGGTTTGTAGTGAGCCAGGCTCTGCAATTACAGATAACGGACATAAGCTAACTTGTAACCTTGGTACTATTGACGCCACTGGTGGCCAAATTACTGTTGCGGTGCCTGCTTCATTTAAGGTGTCGCCGCGTGCACTTAACAACGAAACTTTCTCTTTAAAATCTACAGAATCTTCTACTGGCGGGACTAACGGCGTTTGTGCCGTTCAGCCGGCGGCAAGTTCTCAAGCACTTAAAATTTCTGCACGTCCAAAAATTGACATTAAGACAACGACTAATGGTACATATCCTACGATTTATAAGGGAGAGCCAGGATTCTATGTAGATTATTTGGTTTATGTTGACGCACTCAACCAGTCACTAGTGGGTGGTGAGGCTGTACAAAATCCTCTTAACTTTAATTTTGGAGTGTCTAGTAATGTGCCAACTTCTGGGGTGAAATTTGTATCAATATTTGATTATTGGACAAACACAACTAATTTGACCACAACCGCGCCCGCTGACACCCTTATACCTAGTGGCGGCACTATACCCATAAGTTTAGCGTCTGAAACGCCAGCATGTACGTTTGAATTTTTGGTACCAGGTGGCGCATGTGCCTATAATCCAGTCGGAGAGCCAGCACGGTTAACGTTGCATAGTGTCCGTACTTTTGTGCCACTAACTGATTTTCCTGCCTTAGGTGGTCAAATTAACTTTACTGGCTTTATTAACTCAAATGGATCAACTGCTCAGGCGCCCGTGCTTACCCCGCCAGCCAGTGGTGTTGGTACATTTTCAGAGCCAATTTCCAATAATAGTGTGCCTATAACCGTTGTGAAGACAGGGCCAGGTACTTTTGCCAAATACACAGATGAATTTACCTATGATAACGGCACGCAACGGCCAGCAGGTTCTGATCTGAATGGAACAGTAGTGCGTATGCCAGGTGAGTCGAGTGGTGACTATTGGTGTGTATCAGGCGTGTGTAAGCAATATCCTGGTAGATCAGTGCAGGCAATGATACATGCTTACAATAAAAGTCCAGCGCCTTGGACGAATACCATTATTTGCGATAAATTTGATAACCGGGGCATGGTGCTCACGCGCTACCCGCGCAAGGCAGGTGCAGCTTCACACTTATTTCCAACCAATATGCCAGGAGATACCATTGTTGGTATGTATGTAGGCATTGCGCAACCAACCATACCAGGCGGTTATACGGTTGAAGTGGCTTCTACTGGCACGCCAGGGTACCCTTCAAATTCACAGCAGTGCGGTGATGGGGATGCTGCTTGGGTGGATGCTAACACGGTGACGGATTATACTAATTACAACTTAGTTCGCATCAAGTTGCCAACCGTTAATAATGGTTTTACAGCGGGTTCTTCAGACTATATTAGCCCAGTATTTAACTTTACCGTACCTGCAACTGCGCCAACGGCTGGTTATATTGGCAACCAAATGATGATAAGGGCTGACCAAGAAAGTTTTGGTGGTACGTTGGGCAGTTTTAATATTAGTACCTTTGACCCAGCAACCAATGTAGGCGTTTACGTAGGTGAGCGTTTTCAAGTTGTTAAAGGCATCGTACGTGCAACAAAAGAGGCTTATAACAATGTGTTAGGTGGTGCCACTAGCACTATTGGTGCAGGTAAATCGGTAACATTCAGATTATCGCCAAGCTACACGGCCGCTCCAGGAGTATCTGCGCCTAACGCTAATATTGATGTGACTGATACCTTGCCGCTAAATTTAACTTACATTGTGGGGACCGCCCGTTTATGTCCAGCACCGCTACCCGCAGGGCCAATCACAGGCACCCCTTTTGAACCAAGTGCTATTACTCTTGATGGCAGTGGCAAACAAGTGCTTAAATGGACATTGCCGAATGTCGCTTTAAACTCAGCGGTTACCCCTATTTGTGTAGATGTTGAAACTCCTTTAACAACGGTGAGTGGTACGGTATTGACTAATACCGTCACAGTTGCTGCACCAGCGGTCGATCTGTCTACTGATGCCGAACGTAGCGCAACAAAAGCGTTAACGGTTGATAATGTGGCTGGCTTCTTTGTGACTAAAAAAATCAGTGTGCCGCTTATCCCAAAAAATGGAACGTATTTTAATACATTAGAAATTGCCAACTTAAAAAGCTCTACTGAAAGTAATATTGATGTAATCGATGTGTTGCCACGTGTAGGTGACCCACGCACGCCAACTAGTGCATTTTCAGGGACGAGATTTTTGACAGGCCCAGTCACGGGCCCAGCGATCACTGTTCGTTATACCAATGCGGCAGTGGGGGCTGCGCCAACGGCACTTAATTCAACGCTAGGTGGTGCTGTTGGTACGGTGGTAGCAGCTGATTTTGCTATTCCGTTTGCCACTGCAAATGGGTGGTGTTTACAGTCTGAATTTGGTACAGCAGGATGCCCAGCTAACTTCGCTGCGGTCACTGGTTTTCGTGTGCAAGTGCCTGCCATTGCAGGTAACAGTAGTGTGCAGCTAAATGCGCCAATGGGTACAGCTGGCAACTTAGATGGCAACAAATATACCAACCGATTTGCAATGGCTGCCGTTGGGTTTGGTCCATTGTTTTCTAATGATGTTGTTGCTACAGTTAAACAAGCGCAGATTAGTGGTAAGGTGTATGTAGATAGCAATGCAAACGCCTCATTAGATGGTGCTGAGCCACCAATAGCAGGGGTGACGGTTGTGTTGTGTAATGTTGCAGCACCTATCCCTTGCCCAGCGGCTAACATTGTGCAAACCAAAATAACGGACGCTACAGGGGCTTATACATTCAACGATCTTAATCCAGGTACTTACTTTATAAGGGAAACACAGCCAACTGACCTAGTAAGTGCTGGTGCAAACATCCCTGGTACAGCTGGTGGGACGTCTGCTGGGCCAGATGCATTTAATGGCGTGACCTTGGTAACAGGACAAACTGCTACCGATTATAACTTTGGTGAAACAGGTGCTACTGTAAGCGGTAATGTTTTTAACGACACCAATGGTTTAACCGATACATTTGTCAATGGTACAGGCTCTGAAGCGCCAGTGACAGGTGTGCCTACCTCATTGCTTACCGCTTATTTAGTGAATTCTGCAGGTAATATTGTTGATAGTAGCGATGTTTCAGCAGTGGGTGCATTCAGTTTCACAAATGTACCGCCAGCTACAGGCTATAAAGTGATTTTGAGTAACACTGCGGGGCTTGCAAATGGCACAGCACTTGCAGCATCAAGCTTGCCTACTGGTTGGTCCAGTACAGGTGAAGTTAATGGTAATAGTACAGTAGCTAATACTGAAACAGCCACATTCATTGCAGATGGTATTTCTCCTGTCTTTGATGTCACAGGTGTGAACGTTATTGATCGTAACTTTGGTATTGAGCAGCCGCCTGTGGCGGGTGCAGTTGTTTACCAAAATCAACCTAACCCAGGTAATACAGTTACAGTACCTGTGGATGCAGGTGCATTTACAGGCACATTGCCAACGGTGGGCACTGCGTTAGGAAATGTTAATGCAGGCAGCACAAATGCAACGGATGCTACTGCGGTAACAGGTATTAAAATCACAGCTTTGCCAACGGGTGCAACGTCTATTACCATTAATGGCATCACTTATGGTACTGGGTTTACTGCATTCCCAGCGACAGGCGTGACAGTCACACTAACGCAGCTAGCTGGCATGACGATTGACCCTTTAGATGGTCCTGTGAATGCTATTATTACTTACGTTGCCATTGATGCCGCAGGAAAAGAGTCTGCTGCAGGCACAGTAACGTTACCCTTTAATAACCCCGGTAAAATAGATGTTGTGAAAGCCGCCGGCATGCCTAAACAAACTGGTGCCAAAACGTTTGAGATTGATTACAACGTAGTGGTAGGCAATGCTGACTTAGGCCCAACGGTTTATAACGTGCAAGCCAACGATAATCTTAAACGTACTTATCCAACCGCAAGCACCATTACTGTAAGTAATTATGCGGTAACAGCGGCTGTGACAGCTTCATCTGGTAGTTCATTACCAACCTGTGCTGTAGCAACCCCTGCTTTTGCAGGCACGGTATCAGCAAGTGCAATGTTAAGTGGCACAAATAGCTTAACCAGTGGGCAAAGCTGCGTTATCACCTTTAAGATAGCAGTGGACTTTGGCGCTAGCCCTATTCCTTCAGTAGCACAAAACAATACGGTATACGCCAGTGGCGTTGGCAGTGCTATTACACCGAATCCTGGTTACATTGTGCCTGATAGTGGTGTGCCAACTGCACCTGTAGTGGCCTCAACAACAGATGTTTCTGTAACAGCGCCGCCAACTACAGGTGCGCCAGGAACGCCGCCTGCAAAACCAACTTTACCAACTACATCTGGTGGAGATGCACCTGCAGGTGTACCAACACCAGTTACATTGGCTACATTGACGCTAACAGGTAATGTCTTTTTAGACACCGATGGTAGCAAAATTAAAGATGCGACTGAAACGGCAGCTGTATCAGCAGGCCTAAATGCAGTGTTAACTGATGCTACTGGAAAAGTAGTTGCTGTAGCTCCTGTAGATGCGGCTGGTAATTACACTGCTAATGTGGTGCCTGGTACAACTTATGTGGTGACTATTACAACAAATACTTATGCTGAGGGCTCAACCCCGGCTTCTATAGATGTTAAGTTGCCAACAGACTACGTCACCACTGGTGAAAATCTAAATGGCGTTATTGAAGCGCCAAATACACCAAACAGTAAGCAAACCATTGTGGTTGGTGCGACAAATGTTACCAATGTGAATTTTGGTATTGCACAAACAGCAAGTCTCTCAGGCTATGTATGGCACGATAAAAATCATGACCGTGCATTTGGCTCTGGCGAGACGCCAGTGGCTGGTGTGACGGCTGAGGTGCTCAATGCCGCTGGTACTGTAATTGGCTTTGCGACAACGGATGCAACAGGTCTTTATAGCGTGACTAACCTGACGCCTGGCGTGCCATACAGTGTGCGTTTCCGTACTGCTTCGGGCATTATTTTAGGTAACCCTACTTATAATGACCAAATTGCAAATACGCAACCCGGAACGGTACAAACAGATGCCAATGGTGCAACTTCTGAAATTAATCCTACGCGTGAAAAACTCTTAGTAAAATTGGTGGCAGGTAAAAACTTAGCCAATCAATCATTACCGTTTGACCCATCCGGCGTGGTGTATGACTCAGAGTCTCGTGACCCAATTGCAGGTGCGATAGTCAGTTTACTTGGCCCTGGCGGCGTAGTTGTGCCAGATAATTGCTTAGTGGCGGGTATTAATGCGCAAACCACAGATAATACGGGCGCATATTTTTATCAACTCATTAACCCAGCGCCTGCAGGCTGCCCAAGTAACGGGGTAGCTGGAGGCGTTAACTACACTATTAAAGTGGTTGAGCCTAGCGGCTTCTTGGCACCTAACGCATCGCAAGGTGGAGTATCTGCGCCAGGTGCACTTTATACTCCAGCAGCAGGTGTAGGTGTTGAAGCTATTCAAACACTAGAAACCGCACCAGGTATAGGCGTAAATGGCGCAGGCACTATTTACTACTTTAATTTCTTGTTTGATGTGGTGGGTGGCAAAGGAATTGTCAATAATCACATTCCGCTTGACCGCTTAGCAGGTAACACCTTCTTTGTTAGCAAAACGGGTAATAAGGCGATTGCAGAAATTGGCGATACCGTGATGTACACAGTACAAGCCAAGTTAACCAAAGGCTCATTAGCTAGCGCACAATTAGTGGATAACTTGCCAGCAGGCTTCAGATATATTCTAGGTACGGCCACGATTAAAGGTAGCACAAGTGTTGTAGATGGCGCTTTGGCTGATCCATTGCCTGCTGGCACAAAAGGTCCGCAACTTACCTTCCAAATTGGCGCATTTAACAGCACTAAACCAGTCATTGTGACTTACAAAGTGCGTGTAGGCGTAGGTGCCATGCAAGGCGATGGCATTAATCGCGTGCAAGGTAAAGGTCCTGGCGGCTTAGCATCTAACACTGCGCAATTCAAAGTTAAGGTCACAGGTGGTGTATTTACTAATGACGCTTGCGTAGCAGGTAAAGTGTTTGTGGATTGCAACAATAACCACATACAAGATGCTGAAGAGTTGGGTATTCCAGGGGTACGTCTGTATATGGAAGATGGCACTTACTTTATCACCGATGTAGAAGGTAAATACAGTTACTGCGGTATTAGCCCAAAAACACACGTGCTTAAAGTGGATAACATCACGCTCCCACGCGGCAGTCGCTTAACCACCACCAGCAACCGTAATGTTGGGGATGCGAATAGCTTGTTCTTAGATACTAAGAATGGTGAGTTGATTCGTGGCGACTTTGCAGAAGGCAGCTGTTCTAACACCGTGTTAGAGCAAGTTAAAGCACGCCGCACGCAAGGCGAGGTGCGCGCACCAGAAACTGAGAAAAAAGGTGGGCCAGCAATTAAGTTTGAAGGTAAATCACCAACTTATCCACAGCAAGGGACTGATAGCGCAAATCAAAGGCTAGTAAAACCGCGAGGAGGAGCGGGCGACGCACCTGTTTCTGAAACAGTAAATGATAACCCTGTACAACCTCTGCCAGACTCAAGCGGTAATACACGCGGCAGTAATCTGCGTGACCAAAAAGGAGGTGCAAAATGAGAGCGCTCAACCTTTTTACAGTGGCTCAACGGCAGGATAATGTGATGAAACAACATAATTTAAAAATGAGTAATAACAACATGTTGCATAAAATGCATCTACGTTCGATAGTTGTTGCTATTGCGGGTGTGTTAAGTGCAAATGCTTCACTTGTTTATGCTGATGATCTGCCAAATCTTGAGCCTAAGGCAGTTGCCAAGTCCCAAGTACCAGAAACGAATGATGTTCGCTTTGATGGCGTTGCAGGCAGTACGGCATCTGGAGAAGTTTCGCATTCAATGAATTCCGAAACACCAGTGACAGATCCAGATGTTCAACTGCCAGTAGGTACGTATTCGGGCGCAAGTAAAAATGGGGTTGTCAATTACAGTGTTAATGCCAATGTTGGTAAAATAGCGGTAGAAATTGATAAGGATGGTTTGCCAGCAGATGGGCAAAGCGCAGTTGAAGTGACCGTGAAATTGAGTGACTTAAATGCGCAAACGTTAACCAATACAGCCTATATTACAGTTGAAGTGAGTGGGGGACGTGTCTTATTGCCTGGACAAAGTACAGATGTGCTTGGTCCAGAAGGTGGTGACTTAGATAAAGTAACGCCAGGCACACAAATTAAGGTTGAAAACGGTCAGGCAACATTTAAACTGCTCGCCCCAGCTGATCCGCAAGATGTGAATATACGCATTACATCAGGCGGGGTAACCGCTGCTGGCACTGTTAGTTTTCTACCTGAGTTGCGTGAAATGGTCGCTGCAGGTTTGATTGAAGGGATCATCAGTAAAAGCAATATTTCTGCTGGCTCACTTTCTCCTACAAGATTAAACGATGGCTTTGAGCAGCAAATTCAGCGTTGGAGTTCGCAATTTCAAAACGGAAAAGCTAATTCTGCCGTGCGTACAGCATTTTTTATTAAAGGCAAAATAAAAGGCGATGTGTTGTTAACCGCTGCATTTGATTCGGATAAAGAAACACGCGCACGATTATTGCGTGATATTCGTCCTGACGAGTTTTATCCAGTTTATGGTGATAGTTCTATCCATGGTTTTGATGCGCGCTCTAGCGAACGCCTATATGTACGAGTAGACAAAAACAAAAATTATGCCTTGTATGGTGACTTTACTACGGGTAGTGGATTTAGCCAAATAAGAGGTAATGGCGATGTGGCTAGTTTGCAATTACGCAATTTAGGCCAATATAACCGAACAGCAACGGGTTTTCGTGGGCATTATGAGCAGGGCAGTGCCTTAGGTAACGCGTTTGTAGTCAGAGATTCTTTGAAACAAGTCATTGAAGAGTATCCTGGAAATGGTACTTCAGGTCCTTTTGCCGTCAGAAACAACAGTGCATTAGAAAACTCTGAAAATGTAGAAATTGTTATTCGTGATAAAGACCAGCTGAATGTGATTAAGGAAGTGATTCCGCTAGCACGCTTTGAAGATTATGTCTTTGAGCCATTTAGTGGCCGCATTCTGCTTAAAACACCCCTCATGGCATTAACACCAAATGGTGATAGGCAAACATTACGCATCACTTATGAAGTTGATCAAGGTGGAGATCAATTTTGGGTAGGGGGTATTGATGGCCAAATCAAAATAACCGATAAAATAGAAGTAGGTGGAGCTTGGGTTGAAGACCGTAATCCAGTTTCACCTTACCGCTTGCAAAGTATCAATACGGGCATCAAATTGGGCGAAAACACCATGTTAGTGGGTGAAGTTGCTCGTTCAGACTCTACTCAATACCAAGATAGCACTGGTAATTTGTATGCAACACCAACCAATACTGCAACTGTTGGGGATAGAAATAGTGGTAACGCATACCGTTTAGAGTTTGCTAGCAGAAGTGGAGTGGAATCTCTTAAACCTTGGGATGCAAAAGCATGGTGGGCGAGATCAGATGCTGATTTTTACAATACTGCCACTGGCTATACGCAGGGAAAAGGTGAGGCTGGCGTACGCGCTAAAATTCAACTCACACAAATGTTTAGTGCCTATGGTGAGGCTATTCGTAGCGAAGACCGCCAATTGGCAGACGCAGTGCGTACAGGTGAAAAACTAGGGGTAACAGCTAAGGTTTCTGACAAGCTAACTTTAGGTGGTTTTGTTCGCCATATCAGTGAAGACGGTAATGTGCAACCAACTACTTTGCAATATGGTAGCAGTACACCCTTAGGTGATGTCATTGGCGGTACAGGTGCGCCACTAGGCGGTGTCAATAATAATACTGGTGGCTTTTATGGGCTAGGTAACGACAATAATGGTTTTGCTTCTATTGGTACCACTGGCACAGCTACTACCACAACGAGTAATTTAAATGCAACCACTGTGGGTTTAAACGCACAATACCAAGCGACAAAAAAACTTAATTTAGCTGCCTTACTTGAACGGGGTGGCGAAAATCAAAAACGGATTGTACTAGGTACGCAATACCAAGTGGCTGAGCGTACACGTTTGTATGCCCGTGCTGAAACACAAACAGGCTTAGCTTCAAGCTACTCACTGGATGCGTCAGATAGAAGCACGAGTTTTACGGCTGGTGTAGATACCACCTACATGAAAGGCGGTAGTTTGTTCAGTGAGTTACGCTTACGTGATGCATTGTCTGAGCAACAAGCCAATATTACAGATATGCAACTCGCTAATGGGGCGCGTAATACCTGGAACATTAGTGAGGGTGTTGTTGCCAATACAGGTATTGAGTACCTTAAAATATTTAAAGGCGAGCAACAAAATGCTTTAGCTTTAACGGCTGGATTGGACTACACCGTTAATCCATTATGGAAAGCATCTGGGCGTATTGAATACAGACGTTTGTTTGATAACGATACGCTAGCAGGTAACCAAGCAACTAGCCAATGGCTCAATACGGTGTCTTTTGCACGTAAACTAGACCGCGATTGGACTTTGCTCACACGCAATTATTTGCTTTATACAGAAAATAATGATGATGCTAGTGGTGTGGCACGTGGCAATACTTTGCAAGATCGCTTTCAAATTGGTGCAGCTTGGCGGCCAGTGGATAATAGTCTTGTGAATGGTTTAGCGCGTTATGAATACAAAACAGTGCGTGATAAATCTATCGCTAGTGACCCACTAACGGGCAATATTGGTGAGAATTATCGTACGCATTTAGTTTCTGCACACATGGATTACCATCCTAGTCGTCCTTGGTGGATGACAGGGCGAGTGGCTGCTAAACGTACCACCGATAACACTTTACCTTCTGATAGCACCTACAGTGCCTATCTCTTAAGTGGTCGTGTGGTTTACGACATTACTGAAAAATGGGATATAGGCGCATTAAGTAGCGTTTTATATAGTCCTCAAGGGAGTTCAAAACAGTGGGCGGCAGGTTTAGAAGCGGGCTATCAATTGCAAACAAACTTGTGGGCTTCAGTGGGCTTTAACTGGTCTGGTTTTACCGATAGAGATTTAAGTGGCTCAGATTACACAGCACAAGGCATGTATGTTCGATTACGCTTTAAGTTTGATGAGAACTTGTTCTCAGGCAAAAATGAACAAATTAATCGTACACTTGAACGTACAGATACTGCACCTGAAATTAAAAACTAACCTTAAAAACAACACTCATATACAGAGCTAGAGGCAATTATGAAAACAAAATATACAACACGCGCTGGTTTGAACACGGTCACAACCATTGCTTTGCTAATGAGCACTTTATTTTTAAGTGGGTTAACACAAGCTGAAGAAACGGTTGCTGTGGCTGAACCTGCATTAAATGCACCTAATGATCGCATTACAGATCAAGCCATTAGGGCAGACCAAGCCACCTATACCACCACACAAGCGCGTATTAAAGCCTTAAATGATACAGGTATCCCAGTTAAAGATTATGCGCTATCAAAAGCACAATGTTGGTTAGATGTGTCGTTGCATGAATACACGCGTAATGACCGCTCAGCTTTTCCGCAAGAAGCGTTGAACCAAGCGGCAGGGATTTTATCAGCCTTAGAAGCAAAGCGCACACCTAACCCAGCAGAACAAACACCTTTAGTGAATAATGCAGACAAATTGCGTGAAGATTTATGGGCAAAAACAAATAGCTTAATGCAAGCACCTGGCAAGAGTTGCTATGCACAAAAAGTGGCGTGCGCTGAAGTTGAGCTAGTGCACGCAGGTAATGAAAATAAGCAACAAGGCTGGCGTCATGCAAAGCCTTATATACAAATTGCTGAAGATTTAATTGCTGAAGCTGAAGCAACGGGTGATAGTTGTTTGCCACCTGTTGACGCAAAATCTGTTGTAGCACCAGAACCGCTTGTAGAGCATTTTGATTTAGCAGCAGATGCTTTATTTAAATTTAATAAGTCTACGAGTGATGATTTATTACCAGCTGGTAAAAAAACACTCGATGACTTAGCTGAAAAAATTAACAGTAGTTACGTAACCATTGAGCAAATTAAGTTAACTGGTTATACAGACCGTTTGGGTAGCGAACATTATAATCAAGCGTTATCAAAACGTCGCGCGCAAACAGTAAAAGCTTATCTAAAAGGTAAAGGTATTGCTACTGATATTGAAGCTGTTGGCATGGGCGAAGCTAACCAAGTTGCTGAATGTGGTACTTCTATTAAAGCAACAAATGCCTTAACTAAATGCTTACAACCAAACCGTAGAGTCACCGTTGAAGTTAAAGGTGTTAAAAAGGCCACAGTAAATTAATTAATCCTACTTCTTAAGTCTTTGTATAAAAACCATGGTTGTCAATAAGCCATGGCTTTTTTATAACGTAAGTATCAAAATATTTACCATGCAAAACATTCAAAGCGCTAGTTCTTTGCTATAATGCCAGCTTAACTTTACTGGCTAGTAAGATTATAGTCAGCGGGTGATTAGGAAGAGTGGCAGAGCGGTTTAATGCTACAGTCTTGAAAACTGTCGTGGGTGCGAGCCCACCGTGAGTTCGAATCTCACCTCTTCCGCCAAATATTTTATTAAAAAGCCGCCGCTGAGCGGCTTTTTTTATTGTTTAAGTTTTTGTTAAGCACTATCTTTTTGACCCACTTTGTTCAGCAAATTTTTTT
>JBATAW010000014.1:0-73716 GCA_049662045.1 Methylophilaceae bacterium
TGGACGATGCCGCTACGGGATTGGAAGGCTGCGCTGAATCGCTTTAGTATTGAATTGGGTGACAGAGTGCCACCCTTAAATTAATGCACTCAAAACCGCATTTACACAGAATTATTTACAGGCTCGAAAAAAACTCAATTGCATTTTTCGACACTACGCCAGTATCATAATACGCGTAAGCAGCCACCCCTAAAGCGCCCACTATCGGCACCCAGCGCGCAACACCTTTACCGACTAGCCTCTGCGTAAGCTTAACACCAATTTTTTGCAACGCTTTTTGAAACACTTGTAATGTTGTGCTTTTAACGATTAAGCGCTCACCAAAGCGCACCACGATGTCACGCATTGATTGTGCAAGTATATGTTTAAACAAACAATACAGCATTTGCTCTTTAGACAGATTGCCTGTTTTTCCATAAGCGCCTGCAATATCTGACACCATTTGCGCCTGAATTTTCCATACAGCAACTAAATCAGGAATGATGGTGAGTAAGCCTAATGGGCCTGGTGGCATAGCTAACGTTCCAGAAACGACCGCAGCTTGCACTGAAGCGGCGGCGGCAATTTCTCTAGCGCGCTGTTCAGGATAATGAGATGTTGGTTCACTGGTTGGTGGAACATCCCCTAAAAAGCCTTGTAACGCCTCTACCACTTTAGTGGTTACCTTAGATTCTGCAACTTCGTTAGACATTTTTAGCCTTAATCAATTTGATAATAAATATAAACCACTTGAGTTATTGTTGATACTAACTAGCTCTCCAATATCTCCGCCATATTACAAGTTTCTTCAAATGTCTGTCATAAGCAAGGCCATTGAATATGGTCAGGGTTGATAATCATCATCAAGCTACTAAAGTAATATGGCGATAATGCTGGTAGTTCTCAAGCAATATCGCTCATTATTTTATAACTCATACGGCTTACTGCTTTAAAAATTTAATAACATGCTTTTGTTAATAGTACATAATCTCAAAGCAACTACCCTGCAAGTAAGCTAGAATGCGGATTACGAGATAACAACTTTGATCGAATGGTTTTAAAGGATTACAAATGATTAAATATTGGTTAATTTGCTTTTTATCGATCGCATGCCTAGCCGCTTGCGAAAAGCAAAAGCAAGCCTCTGCTGAAGTTGGCGCTGTACCTAAACAAATACTGGATAAGGCCACTGAAGATATTAACAAAGCGCAAGCCATTGCTGATCAAAACATGAAAGCGATGGAAAATATAGATGCGCCTACTGAAGCGCAACAGTAGTAAACTAATTATTGATTAAAAATAAGACAATGAATGTTTTTAAAAGTACTTTTGGCTACCATGATGGCCGTATTACCTCAGATAGCACTTTCACAAATTTATAAATGTAAAAATACACAAGGAAAAACGACCTACTCAGAATTTCCGTGCACTTCTGGCACAAAAGGTAAAGAGGTTAACATAGAGCCCAATATCATTGATAACTCTGGCCAAAGAAAACAAATTGCCATACAAAAGTCACGTGAAAATTTGGTATCTATTAAAAACTCTACTGAAAGCAACCGTGAACAAAATAACTTAATGACGGAGTATGATAAAACGTTAAGAATAAGAGAGTTAAAAATGGATATGAATAACCTGCAAAGCTCTCATGAAAATAGGGTGGATGCAACTAACGAATTCCGTTATTTAAATAAAAATCAGGTAAATTCTTTATCTTATGATGATGAGCTTAAGAGAAGTAACCTCAAAGTTGGCCTTGAAAGTACCGTTCAAACAAATCGTAGCAAGGCAATGACGCTGTTAACGCAAATATATGTCAAATATTAGTGCCTCAAGTTAACCAATTTCTACAGCAAATCTGCCAAGATTTTTGCGCTTGCGGGCGCCATGGTGATACCGTATCTAAAATGCCCTGTATTAAGATAAAGGTTTTTAATGGTGGGGTGCCTGCCAATGGTGGGGATATTTTCTGGCGCGCCTGGGCGAAGACCGCTCCAATGCTTGTGAATGACCGCATGCTTTAGCGCTGGCATTAAATTTTCTGCCTTGTCTTGCATTTCTTGTTTCGCGGCTTCAGTCACGTTAGTATCAAAGCCCACATCCTCTAAAGTGCTACCTGCTAACAAAAAGCCATCACGCCTTTGCAACAAATAAAAGCCATTTTGATACACAATATTTTGCAAGGTTTGTGCAGGTAACTGATAAAGTAAAATTTGCCCTCGCATGGGTTTAATTTGAATATTCGCTGCGGTTTCTTTTAATAGCTCAAAGCTCCACGCGCCTGATGTCACTACAAATATATCCGCCTGCAACACTTCACCTGCCGTGGTTTGCCAGGTTTCTAGGGCGCTACTTTCCCTTATTGGGGCAAGCTGCGTATGCTCAATGAGCGTAACTTTGTGCAAAACCAGCCATTGCTTGAGCGATTGTAGCAATCGTGGGTTGCGCACTTGTGCAACATGCGGCAGTAGCAAATCGTCCCCTAATTGCTGATATTCAAATTGATTTTTTTCACACCATTTTTGAGCTAAGGCTAAATCATAAGGCGGCTTAATCAACATGCCACTTTGCATAAACTCAGGGTCAATGCCTGTTTCGCGATGCAACAGCTCGCAAACGTTAGGGTAAAGGCTTGCGCCTGCAAGTGCTAGTTGGTTAACTTCATCGCGGTACATCCACGGCAAAAGGGGGAAAACAATACCAGCACCCGCCCATGATGACTCACCTGATGTTTGTGCGGCAATTTGGTTGCGCTCAACAATGGTCACTTGATAACCACGATTAATCAATTCCATCGCCGTCATACAACCAGCGATGCCACCTCCTATTATCATCACATGCTGTTTCATTTAATGGCCAAACGCCCGATGAGTAATGCATTTTGCGCACCGACCAAACCTGTTGGCGTCCCCAATAGCACCACCACATCGCCTTCTGCTAATAGACTTTCTTCTGTTGGTACATTTCCATTTGAGTTTGGCCTGCGGATGGTTCTAACTTTGACATTAAAGTGCTCTAATTTCATATCTTTTAAGCGTTTACCTATCGCATAATCACCCGCAGCAATCACTACAGAATGTAAACGCTCTTGTTGATTTTCTAGGGCATCCTCTTCAACATCTGACATACCATGAAAGTAGCCTTGAAATAGCTTATAGCGTTCTTCACGAAATAATCGTATACGCTTTACCACGCGATTAAGAGGCACGCCCATCAGCATTAAAGTATGTGAAGCCAACATTAAACTGCCTTCTAAAATCTCTGGCACAACTTCAGCAGCGCCAGCTTCTTGCAAGGCTTCCATGTGGCTATCATCCACTGTACGCACAATCACAGGCAAATGTGGATAATTTTCTTGCACAATATGTAAAATTTTCATGGCAGCACCATTGTCAGAGTAACTGATGACCAACGACTTGGCACGACCACCACCCGCGGCCTCAAGCACAACACGTCGTGCAGCATCACCAAACATAACATTTTCACCTGCCGCTGCGGCCTCTAAAACTCTGGTTGGGTCTATATCCAGCGCAATGTAAGGGATATTTTCTTCACGCAAAAAACGCCCTAAATACTGCCCACTACGACCATAACCGCAGATAATAACATGATTATGTAAGTGCTTACCAACATCTTCAATGTGTTGTACCACTTGGTCGCTGTTGCGGTTATAGCTACTCACCATTTTTCTAGCGATACGGCCATTGTACTGAATTAAAAATGGCGCAATAATCATTGAAAGTAGCGATGCCGCAAGAATCACTTGCAAGGCTTGTCCACCAATGAGTTTTTGCTCAACACCCAACGCCAATATCACAAAGCTAAACTCGCCGGCCTGCGCCAAAATCAAACCCGTACGAATAGCAACGCCTGCCTCATACTTTACAAATCTCACCACCAGCGTAACAACCACGGCTTTTAGCAAGACAAATGCAAACAAAACCAGCAACACCCAGCCTATATTTGGTGCTATTTGCGTAATATCTAGTAGCATACCAATGCTAATAAAAAATAAACCAAGCAAAATGTCTCGAAATGGCAATATGTCAGATTCCACTTGATAACGATATTTAGTTTCTGAAATCAGCATGCCCGCAATAAAGGCGCCCAAAGCATAAGATAAGCCTGCAAGCTTAGTGGCATACGCTAGTAATAGCGTAATCATCAACACATTCATGACAAACAGTTCATGTGAACGCTGGCTAGCCACCAATTTAAACCACGGGTTAATGAGCCATTTACCTACAGTAAATAAAAATAGCAGCATTGCAGCCGCTTTTAGCATTGCTATCGCTAAAACATGAGCTAAATCGCTTTCAGCCAAGCCTAATGCAGGAATAAGGACCAGTATAGGGACAACCGCAATATCTTGAAAAAGCAAAACGCCAAAGCTCAAACGCCCATGTCGCGAGTTTAAGTCTAATCGTTCAGCTAATATTTTTGAAACAATGGCTGTAGATGACATAGACAATGCGGCCCCAATTACAAAGGCTGATGACCAATTAACGCCCGCTAACTTAGCAATGCCCATCACAATGGTCAGCGTAAAAAGCACTTGCGCCCCGCCCAAGCCGAGCACCTTTTTACGCATCGCATAAAGTTGCGGCAAGCTAAATTCTAAACCAATACTAAACATTAAAAATACAATACCAAACTCCGCAAATTCACGCGTACCTTCGGTATCTGGCAGTAATTGAAAAGTATGTGGGCCTAATAACACGCCTACTAAAAAATAAGCCAGCATAGCGGGTAAGCGTAACGCGCGAAATATCGCCACCGCTATCACTGCACTGATTAATAGCAATAAAATTTGAGGTAAGGTATCGAACATTGAATCTATTTTAGTGAACTCTTAAAAGTGTTTATATTCTCATAAAGCTAGTTTTAATACCTGAAAAAAGCCTGCTTAGCAAAATTTGTGCCTAAAACTACAATATTTACTTAATTTTACTATAATAGTCACGTTTATCGTTGGTTTAGGCTTTAAATATAGAACTTTCCCTTTTATACTAATCGCTAATCGTGTCTGTCATCAGAAATTACTTAAACCCCAATGCTATCTAAAAGCAATCAATCACTAACTGAAACAAACAAGCAAGCTACGCTATCGTTAGCGCGCGATATTTTGTTGCTTGAAGCAAGTGAAATCAACGCGTTGGCGCATCGTCTAGACAGCCACTTTTTACAAGCTGTCAGCCTAATTTTAAATTGCACAGGTCGTGTTGTGGTGAGCGGAATGGGAAAATCAGGCCATATTGGTGGCAAAATAGCCTCCACATTTGCGAGTACGGGTACACCCGCTTTTTTTATGCACCCTGCTGAGGCTAGCCACGGTGATTTAGGCATGATTACTAAAGGCGATGTAGTGATTGCGCTTTCAAACTCTGGTGAAAGCGATGAAATTTTAGCCATTATTACGCCGCTAAAAAGGCTAGGCGCAAGTATTATCGCCATTACAGGCAATGACCACTCAACTTTAGCTAAAGCTGCTGACATTCACTTAAGCGCCAGCGTGAGCAGAGAGGCTTGTCCACTTGGGCTTGCACCTACGTCTAGCACCACTGTTGCCTTAGCATTAGGCGATGCGCTGGCGTTGTGTGTGCTCGATCAGCGCGATTTTACTGCTGAAGATTTCGCCCGATCTCATCCTGGCGGCAGCCTTGGGCGACGTTTACTAGTGCATGTAAATGACTTAATGCGCACAGGTGACGGTATTCCGAAAGTAGTTATTAATACGACACTGTCAGCAGGGCTGATTGAAATGTCACAAAAAGGGTTGGGGTTAACCGCCATTGTAGATGCAAACAACAAGCCCATTGGCATTTTTACGGATGGTGACTTGCGCCGCGCTTTTGAGCGCAATGTTAATGTCGCCACTTCAAGTATCCAAGACGTGATGCATGCAAACCCATTGACCATTAACCAAAATCAACTGGCCGTTGAGGCGGTTGAAATGATGGAGCAACGTAAAGTCAATGCCTTATTAGTCATTAATGATGCAGGTGAACTGGCTGGTGCGCTGAATATGCACGATCTTTTATTAGCGAAAGTAGTTTAATTAATGCATATTAAAACCTTAACACCAGCGCTACAAGCACGCTTCAAAAACATCAAATTATTAGTGCTAGATGTTGATGGTGTCATGACAGATGGCGGCTTAACCATTGGTGACGATGGTCAAGAATATAAAACTTTTCATTCACATGATGGTTTGGGCATGAAGTTGTTAAAATCCACTGGCGTCGAACTCGCGATTATTACTGGGCGCACCTCAAATGTGGTCAAGCAGCGTGCTGCAAATACAGGCGTTTCACACTTTTATCAAGGTGTCGAAGATAAATTAGTTGCATTTAATGATTTAATGCTTAAAAGTGGCTTTACCGCAGATCAATGTGCATTTATGGGTGATGACGTAGTGGATTTACCCCCGATGCTTCAATGTGGCTTGGCTCTGGCCGTTCCACATTCTCTAGATTTAGTGCTTAAACACGCGCACTATGTCACCAAAAAATCTGGCGGTCATGGGGCCGTTCGTGAAGTGTGCGAGCTAATTATGCAAGCACAAGAGACTTATGACAGGCTCATGGCGAAATTTCTAATCCAAGCCAATCTATCAAATTGACATAAAACTAAAGCACAATGAGCTTCAGCAAACGTTCTGCAATTATTTTCCCAATCGTATTATTGTCATTTTTGGCAATCATCACCGCTTGGATTAACTATAACGTGCAGCCAACTAGCCCGAAATTAGACGGCAGTAGCCGCCATGACCCTGATTATATTATGAGCAATTTTGTCACCTCGCAAACCGATGTTAACGGTAATTTGCGATTCAAACTTGCTGCAACAGAAATGAGGCATTTTCCTGATAATGATGAAACTGACTTAGTTAGTCCACGATATACCCAATATACTATCGGAAAACCCTACTCTAGAGTGGAAGGTTTGCAAGGGCTGGTTTCAAACAAGGGTGAGCGCATACAACTATCAAAACAAGTTAAACTTACACGTCAAGCATTTGCCGAAAAAGGAGAAATGACGATGGAAACTGAATATTTAGACATTTTACCTGATCAAGACTTGATCAAGACCGATCTCCCTGTGGTGATAAAGCAAGCGCCAAAAACGGTCATTTACGCCACAGGCATGATTTACGAAAAAGATAAAAACACGGTAACATTGCTACATAAGGTACGTGCGCATTATGAAAGTCCTGCGCTACATCGTTAGAATAATTTTAAAATATGCGCATTCGGAGACGCTATGAGTCAATATAACATCAACCAACATTCACTTTCTTACCACTTAAGCTTATTGAGCTTGGTCGCTTTACTAGGCATTTCTAGTATCGCATTTGCAGAAAAAGCTGACCGTGAAAAGCCTATAGACTTAGAAGCAGATACCGTAAAAGTGGATGACGCCAAACAAACCAGTACTTACAATGGCAAAGTTATTCTAAAGCAAGGCACGCTCGTTATCCGTGCTGATAGACTGATTGTGCGTGAGGACAGTGCAGGTTTTCAACACAGCACCTCTACTGGTAACCCCACAACATTTAAACAAAAACGTGAGGGTAAAAATGAATACATGGAAGGCAGTGCGCAGCGCATTGAGTATGACGGCCGCATGGATAAAGTACAACTGTATGGCAAGGCTTGGGTAAAGCGTGGTGAAGATATTGTCCGTGGCGAGTACATTAGCTACGACGCTAACGCAGAGTACGCAGAAGTGCAAGGCGGTGCAAAAACTGCCGATGGCAAAACCGCTGAGGGACGTGTACATGCCATTATTCAACCGAAAATTAAAAAATCATCTGGCACCAATACTCCAGCTGCTGATAAAGCTATCGATGATCAACCGTAAAGAACAAAAACATGAGTGAATTGGTTGTAGAAAATCTGCGTAAATCATATAAGTCTCGCACTGTCGTATATGATATTTCTCTGCGTATTAAAAGTGGTGAGGTGGTTGGTTTACTCGGCCCTAATGGCGCAGGAAAAACCACTTGCTTTTATATGGTTGTAGGTTTAATTGATGTAGATGCTGGAAAAATTACCTTAGATGGCAAAGAGTTAAGTCACTTACCTATTCATAAGCGTGCTAGATTAGGCTTATCTTATTTACCACAAGAAGCTTCTATTTTTAGAAAGCTCACAGTTGAAGAAAACATATTGTCGGTGCTGGAACTACAAGATTTATCAAATATTGAAATGCAGCTAAAACTTGATTCTCTTCTGGAAGAGTTACACATTACCCATATTAGAGAAAATGCGGCGATTAGCTTGTCAGGCGGTGAGCGTCGCCGTGTAGAAATCGCGCGTTGTTTAGCAACTAATCCTGATTTTATTTTACTTGATGAACCATTTGCTGGCATTGATCCGATTGCAGTCATTGATATTCAAAAAATCATTCACTTGCTCACTGCACGCAATATTGGCGTGCTAATTACCGACCACAATGTACGAGAAACGTTGGGTATTTGTGACCGCGCATACATTGTTAATCAAGGTCGCGTTTTTGCCTCTGGCCTCCCAAGTGAAATTATCGAAAATCAAAGCGTACGTGAAGTGTATCTAGGTAAAGACTTTCGCCTATGAAGCAAGGTTTACAACTCAAATTTTCACAAAATTTATCGCTGACTCCACAGTTACAGCAAGCGATTAAACTACTACAACTTTCAACGCTAGAGCTTAATCAAGAAATTGATCTGCTCATGCAAACCAACCCATTATTAGAACGCGGTGAAGAAGGTGAAGATGAGTACGGTAATGAACCTGATGACTTTGATAGTGAAAGCTTGAGTGCAATTAAAGAAGTTGAAACGAGCCAAGCGAATACTGAAGCTTCTGATAGTTTATATGAAGCCTCGCAGACAGAATCTGCGCCTACTGAAGTTTCAGAGCTTGAACAAACTCCGTCAGATTTTTCTGATGAATTTAATGATGAGTTTGGAGAGTTTTCCAATGGTAGCTTATGGGATGAAAATCATTCACCAGATGATGATGATAGTGACTTTAGAAAACAAGAAACCGTAGAGTTAAGCTTACGAGAACATTTGCTTTCTCAGCTAAAGCTTATGCAACTTTCAGAGCGTGACCAAAGACTTGCTTTACTGCTTGTTGATAGCATCAATGAAGATGGCTACTTAGAGGCATCATTAGCAGAAATTGTTGATGAAATGCCACTTGAGCTTGAAATCGAAGCGTTAGATTTACAAATTGCTTTACGGCATATTCAAAATCTAGACCCCATTGGTGTTGGGGCTAGAGACTTAAGTGAGTGCCTGCTTTTACAGCTCAATGCCATACCAGAATCCACACCAAATTTACCCTTGGCTAAATTGCTTGCTAAGCATTATTTACAAGACCTAGGTTCTCGCGACTTTACAAAATTACGAAAATATCTTGGTTGCGATGATGAAACGCTTAAAAGCGTACAGCTGATGATTACGAGCCTAAACCCTCGCCCTGGCAGCCAATTTAGTCAAATTGGCTCAGAACATTATATTCAACATGAAGTCACGGTAAAGAAAGTAAAGGGTATTTGGGTGGCTAGTTTGAACGATGCTGCTATACCAAAGCTTAAAATTAACCAACTCTATGCTGGTATTTTAAAACGCAGCCGGGATAGTAATAGCCAGTACTTACAAAGCCAAATGCAAGAAGCAAAATGGATGATTAAAAATATCCAGCAACGCTTCGTAACAATATTGCGCGTCTCTCAAGCCATTGTAGATAGACAACGCAATTTTTTAGAGTATGGTGAAGTGGCCATGAAACCGCTCATTTTGCGTGAAATTGCTGAAGAATTAGAGCTGCATGAGTCAACCATTTCACGGGTCACCACTAATAAATATATGCTTACCCCGCGCGGTATTTTTGAACTGAAATATTTTTTTGGTAGTTCAGTTTCAACTGACTCTGGTGGTACAGCTTCTGCAACAGCCATTCGCGCACTCATTAAACAATTGGTTGAACAAGAAAATCCGAAAAAACCTTATTCTGATAATCAAATTACTGAGTTACTTTCCAAACAAGGCATTGTGGTCGCACGTCGTACCATCGCAAAATACCGTGAATCACTAGGTATAGAACCAGCAAGTTTAAGAAAAACCCTGTAGTTTCGAACATGTGTTTGAACCAATAGACAATTGTTTTTAATCAAACAAGCCCATAATAATGTTGATGTTCTGTAGCACAGAAGTAAATTAAAGTAGTAAACTGAAACTGTTCGATGGGTTTGAGTTTTCATCAGTTGGCCATTTTAGTTTCAAATGTTGCAAGTTCAAACTTTGAGAATATTTTAATAAGGAGCAAGTCATGAATTTACAATTAACTGGTCTGCATTTAGAAGTAACCCCAGCATTACGTGAATATGTTACCAACAAATTAACACGTATTGGCAACCATTTTGATCACGTTATTGATGTCAAAGTGACCATGAGTGTAGAGAAACTTATCCAAAAGGTAGAGGCTACCCTGCACGTTCCTGGCAATGATTTACACGTCACTTGTACAAATGACAATATGTATAGTGCAATTGATATGTTGGCAGACAAACTAGACCGCCAAGTACTTAAGCACAAAGAAAAACAAACAGATCACCACAAATCTAATGGTGCAGTAAAACACCAAACCGTTGATTAACATTTCAAAAAATGGCTCAAATTAGCGTTAGTGAGCTATACAAGCAAACCCGTCGTAAGCTCAAATTAAGTTGGTTAGCTGGGCTTAACGGCGGATTTAAAACACTGACCAGCGGCACAGTTTCCAAACCATCTTTGACTTTAATTGGCCACCTTAATTTTGTACACCCTAATCATGTGCAAGTATTAGGGTGTGCAGAAATAGATTATTTACGTAAACAAAGTGAAGAGCAAGCTAATCAATCCATTAGCAGTTTATTTTCAACTGAATTGGCTGCAGTGATTGTTGCAAATGCCAATAAAGCGCCAGAAAACTTGATTAGCGCCGCTAATGAACACAATACGCCGCTTTTCACCTCACCCCTGCAAAGCCTGTTGCTAATGGATACGTTAAGCCACTTTTTAGCACAAGCAATAGCAGAATCCATCAGTACACATGGTGTTTTTATGGAAGTGCAAGGCTTTGGTGCGCTCATTAAAGGCGATGCCGCTATTGGTAAAAGTGAATTAGCTTTAGAACTCATATCACGCGGACATCGGCTCATTGCCGATGATGTTGTAGATTTTTTTCGCGTTTCACCTGAACGTATTGAGGGTCGCTGCCCATCGATGCTGCAAGATTTTTTAGAAGTCCGTGGTTTGGGAATTTTAAATATTCGTGCATTATTTGGCGATAACTCCGTCAAACCAACCAAGCCATTAGATTTAATTATTCAACTCGAAATGGCTGAAAAATTATCACCACAATTACTCGACAGACTTAACATTAAAACGCGACAAGAAGAAATTTTAGGCGTTAAAATTACAAAAGTGCATATTCCCATCGCTGCAGGACGCAATATTGCGGTGCTTGTAGAAGTTGCAATTCGCAACCACATGTTATTATTGCGTGGTATCAATGCAACTAAGCAATTTACACAACGCCAACAACGTGAAATGAAAAAATCTAACTAAAGTTTAGTGCAAGCAATATGAAACAACTTATTATTGTTACGGGTCTTTCAGGCTCAGGTAAAAGTATTGCGCTACGTGCGCTTGAAGACAGCGGCTATTATTGCATAGACAACTTACCAGCCACCATGCTGCCTCAAGTGGCCGAGCACCTTAAAGGCGCTAATCACGACCTCGTTGCGATTAGTATTGATAGCCGTAGCGCTGGCATCGAAACTTTGCCTATGCATATTGCGCAATTAAAGGCGCAGCATATAGATCCACAAGTATTATTTTTAGCGTCTAATGTAGAAACTTTAGTGAAACGATTTAGCGAAACGCGGCGTAAACATCCGCTTAGCAAAGCATCAACGACATTAGCTGAAAGCATTGATACTGAACGTGAGTTATTAAGTGAGCTGGGTGCACTAGGGCATTTGATTGATACCAGTTATCTCAGCGCCAATACCTTAAGAGCTTGGGTAAAAGAAGTGGTTGCAATTGAGCACACTGGCCTCACATTACTATTCACCTCATTTGGTTTTAAACATGGCGTTCCGCTAGATGCAGATTTTGTGTTTGATGTGCGCTGTTTGCCTAACCCGCATTACGATTTAAACTTACGCGATTTAACAGGTTGCGATGCGCCAGTACAAGCATTTTTAGAGGCTGAAACGGTAGTCGCTGATATGGTTAACGACATTAAAACTTATGTTGAAAAATGGTTGCCATGCTTTATTGCTGATAACCGTAGCTATCTAACGGTAGCCATTGGATGCACGGGAGGGCAGCACCGCTCTGTGTATATTGTAGAGCAATTAAGCGCTTATTTTAAGACAGATCAAAAGATATTAACTCGACATAGAGAGCTAAAATAAATGATTGGTATTTTAATTATTGCACATGGTAGCCTTGGCGAAAGCCTAATGGAGTGCGCAAAGCACGTGATCGGCAACGAACCTAGACAGTTGGCCTACTTAGGGGTAACGACGAAAGATAAACCGACTGAACTACTGCCTAAAGCACAAACACTTGTGAGTGCGCTAAACACAGGTGAGGGCGTATTAGTACTATCAGACATGTATGGTGCAACTCCTTGTAATGTTGTGGCTAAACTTTTAGTGCCTGGCGTTGTTGAAGGCGTGGCTGGGGTGAATATGCCGATGATAGTGCGCACGATGACTTATCGTCATGAGCCACTGCACGCATTAGTAGAAAAAGCCATTAGTGGTGGGCGTGAAGGCGTCGTTCATTTTAATAGCAATAGCTGTGATCGCTTTGATGAGCATAGTGTCACACTCAACAACGTCAAACAAAAATAAAAACAAGGTAGAAAAATGACTAATAAAGAAGTAGAAATCATCAATAAACTAGGCTTACATGCACGCGCCTCAACGAAGCTTACACAAACAGCCAGCCAATTTACGAGCGATATTTGGATTACACGAAATGGCCGCCGCGTAAACGCCAAAAGCATTATGGGAGTGATGATGTTGGCCGCAGCAAAAGGAAGCTTCGTTACCCTAGAAGCAAATGGTGTAGATGAACAAGCCGCAATAGACGCACTGACCGTACTCATTACCAATTACTTTGGTGAAGGTGAATAATGCCTTTTTGGAGCACTTCAATAAATGACTAGTTTTAGCATACACGGCGTTGGTGTTTCAAGCGGCATTGCGATTGGGCATGCGCATTTAGTTTCTAATGCCTTGCTAGAGGTGATGCATTATCAGCTACCTAAGCATTTAATCAACGATGAAATTAAGCGTTTTAGCGATGCCATTGACACCGTTAAATATGATTTAGAACTCATCAATAGTGGCTTGCGTAAAAATGCGCCCGCTGAAATAAGTGCATTTATCGGCACACATTTAATGATGCTAAGCGATAAATCTCTCTCAGAAGTGCCAAAAGACATCATCAGAAAAGAGTCTTGCAATGCCGAATGGGCCATTAAATTGCAAATGGATGAGATTGTTGAGCAATTTGAGCATATTGAAGATGAATACTTACGTGAACGCAAACAAGATGTTATTCAAGTTGTAGAGCGCGTTATTAAAGTATTACTTGGCCACCCGAGCCTTGGTAGCGAGCAGCAAGCGAATGCATTACAGCAAGAGCATAAACTCATTTTAGTGGCGCATGACATATCCCCCGCCGATGCCATACAGTTTAAACAACACGAATTTGCTGCTTTTATTACCGATGTAGGAGGCGCCACATCTCATACCGCTATTTTAGCGCGTAGCTTAAATATCCCCTCTATTGTTGCGCTACAAAAGGCACGTGATTTAATTCGCGATGGCGAGCTTATTATTGTTGACGGCAAGCAAGGGGTGGTGATTGTTAACCCTGATAAAAGTATTTTAACTGAATACAAATTACGCCAAGACCAATGGGAGCTTGAGCAACAAAAATTACAACGCATTAAATCAACCAAAGCCGTCACTTTAGATGGCACTAGCATTGATTTATTTGCCAACATTGAAGTGCCTGAAGATGTGGTTGCTGCTAAAGCATCAGGTGCAACGGGTATTGGGCTATACCGCAGTGAATTTTTGTTTATGAATCGGCGTGAAATGCCCGATGAAGAGGAACAGTTTATAGCATATCAATCCGTTGCCGAAGCGTTGGATGGCGCGCCCGTGGTTATTCGTACCCTAGACTTAGGGGCAGATAAACAAATGAATCCTGACACAGTTGTGGAATGTGCCAACCCCGCACTTGGTTTACGCGCGATACGCTATTGCTTGGCAGAGCCACAAATATTTCATATTCAGTTAAGAGCATTATTACGTGCATCGCACTTTGGTAACATTAAAATTTTAATCCCCATGCTTTCAACCCTTTCTGAATTGCGGCAAACTAAGGTATTGCTTGAACGTGCAAAGTTAAGTTTGCGAACTCAAAATATTGCCTTCAACGAAAATATAGAGATAGGTGGCATGATTGAAATACCTGCTGCGGCACTAAATGCAGAAGCCTTTGCTGATGAGTTAGATTTTTTATCCATTGGCACAAATGATCTTATTCAGTACGCACTAGCAATTGACCGCACGGACGATGCTGTCGCGCATTTGTATAATCCATTGCATCCATCGGTATTAAAACTCATAGACATGACCATTAAAGCAGGTAAGAAATTTGGCAAATCAGTTTCTGTTTGTGGTGAAATGGCTGGTGAGGCGAAGCTCACTAAACTGCTGTTAGGCATGGGATTATGCCAATTTTCAATGCACCCATCACATATTTTAAGTGTGAAGCAACAAATATTACACAGTCAACTCAGCAAGCTAAAAACTAGCACTAAAAAGGTGTTAGCGCTTACCGACATTGCTAAAATTGAACCGTTAGTCGCTAAATTTTACACCTCCGCCGATATGCGGCTGATGCCTAGGCATTAATTTTTTGAAAGGATTACCATGGCAAACGACTTAGAAATACTAGCACCCAACAGCGATGAAAAAAACATCGCAACGGTGACGCATTTAGCTGGAACAGTGTTTTCTTTTATTCCAGCCCTAGCTGTCTGGATGATTAAAAAAGAAGAAAGCGCTTATATTGCTGACCAAGCAAAAGAAGCACTTAACTTTCAAATCACCATGCTCATTGGCTATTTAATCGCCAGCATACTTGCATGGATTTTAATTGGCTTTTTACTGTATCCAATTCTATGGGTGGTTAATGTAGTTTTCTGCATTATCGCCGCTGTTGCCGCTAGCAAAGGTAAAACTTATCGGTACCCACTTTGCTTAAGACTGATTAACTAACGACTACTTACAATATTCTTACACAGCTTTAAGGACATTTCTTGACTAACCCATTACTAAATTTTTCTAGCTTACCTAAATTCAATGAAATAAGGCCAGAGCATGTTAGCCCAGCGATTGACAGCTTAATTGTAGAAGGCCGTGCATTGATTGAGCAGCTAGCGATAAGCGCAGATAAACCCACATGGCCCAACTTTGCACTTAAGCTTGAAGACCATAGTGAGAAGCTGAACCGTGCTTGGAGCCAAGTTGGCCACATGAATGCGGTGGTCAACAGTCCTGAACTGCGTGAAGCTTATAATGACAATTTAGCCAAACTCACGGATTATGGTAGTGATGTGTCACAAGATGAGCGGCTTTACGCTAAATACAAACTCATTCAAACGGGTAGTGACTTTGCGCAACTGACCGCGACACAACAAAAAATTATTAACAATGAAGTACGTGACTTTAAATTAGGAGGCGCAGAACTGCCACCTAAAGAAAAGGCGCGCTTTAAAGAAATCAGCGAGGCTTTATCTAAACTTGGCAGCAAGTTTGAAGAAAATATTTTAGATAACACCAATGACTTTAAGCATATTGTTGAAAACGTCGCTGACTTAGCTGGCATGCCTGAAGATGCCATTGAAGCTGCACGAGAAGCTGCTCAAGCGTTAGCTGGTGATATAAGCGCTGCAAAAGCAAGCTACTTATTCACCTTGCAATTCCCTTCCTATTTTCCCGCATTGCAATATGCAGATAACCGCGCGCTGCGTGAGACGCTATACCGTGCTTATGCCACGCGTGCATCTGAGCTCAGCAAGCCTGAATGGGATAATACGCATTTAATTAAAGAAATTCTCTCGCTTAAAAAAGAAGAGGCCTTATTGCTGGGCTTTCGCAATTATGCTGAAGCCTCACTGGCCACCAAAATGGCCGATAGCCCTAAACAAGTCACCGACTTTTTAGATGTGTTGGCAAAGCGTGCCAAACCTTATGCAGTGCGTGATATGCAAGAGCTCACAGAATATGCAAAAAATCTTGGCATAGCGGATATGCAGGCATGGGATATTGCCTATGTGAGCGAAAAATTACGCCAAGAAAAATACGCTTTTTCAGACCAAGAGGTTAAACAATACTTTCCTGAAGATAAAGTATTGGCAGGCCTATTTAAAGTGACAGAAACCATTTTTGGCGTGCAAGTTCGTCAGATTGACGCCCCTCTATGGCACAAAGATGCTAGCTTTTATGAAATTAGCGACAAACAAAATAAGCCCATCGCCTATTTTTATTTAGATCTCTATGCCCGTAACCACAAGCGTGGTGGCGCGTGGATGGATGAATGTATCACGCGACGTAAAAAAGACGGCGTGGTTGAACTACCTGTGGCTTATCTCACATGCAACTTCTCCGCACCAGTTGGCGGTAAAGCTGCATTATTTACGCATGATGAAGTCATCACCATGTTTCACGAATTTGGTCACGGCTTGCACCACATGCTCACCCAAGTGGATGAATACGGTGTTTCAGGCATTAAAGGTGTGGAGTGGGATGCTGTTGAACTGCCCAGCCAGTTTATGGAAAACTTTTGCTGGGAGTGGGATGTGCTACGCCACATAACGCAACACGTAGAGACTGGCACACAACTGCCACGTGAATTGTTCGATAAAATGGTCGCTGCTAAAAACTTTCAAGCAGGTATGCAAACCATGCGCCAAATTGAATTTTCACTGTTTGATATGCGCCTGCATGGTGAGTTTGATGCTTTAAATCCAAACCCAAGTGGCCCCCAAACCGCACTAGACTTAATTGAACAAATTCGTGATGAAGTGGCTGTAGTACGCCCCCCCAAATGGAACCGCTTCCCCAACAGCTTTAGCCATATTTTCGCAGGCGGCTACGCCGCAGGTTATTACAGCTACAAATGGGCAGAAGTGTTATCCGCCGATGCTTATAGCTTGTTTGAAGAGCTAGGCGTGCTTTCTGAGCACGCAGGCAAACTGTTCAAAGACGAAGTGCTAGCAAAAGGCGGTAGCCGCCCAGCGATGGAATCCTTTATTGCATTTAGAGGCAGAGAGCCGAGTATGGATGCGTTGTTGCGGCATAATGGTATGGCGAGTTGATGTGCTTTGTTTGGATATATAGACAGACAATTGACAGGCAGAACCTATTGATTAAAATAGTGAAAAATATATTTTGTCTATAAATTAATTGATACTATTGAAAAAAGAATTGATATGCCAATCTATAAAATAATTTTATATGCAATAGCAAGTATTTACATAGCAATGTTGTTACACAATTGGCTGATAAAAGATAAAAATAAAAAGAGAAAAGTTAAAAATAATGGAGATGATTTAAGTAAGCTTATAACTGCTTGTTTAGGAGACAAAGCAAAAGCCATAAGATTGATAGACTACGAACAGAAAATCAAAAATGGCCTGTCAAGAAAAGAGGCTATAAAATACGCAATAGCAAAGTTAACAAGAGATAGGAGTTAATGCCATTAAAAAAAGTCTTCCACATTTTCCAACTTTTTTCTTGGAAAATTAAAGCCTAGATATTTGTCGGAATTGGTGTCCCATATTTGATAGATTGAATATATATGCAAAAGATAATTTCAGGTGGTCTTGTACACGAATTACCCGCTGACTTAGTCAATGCGCTGACTGAAACAAAAGAAATTACTAGTCTCTGGGAAAATCTGACGCCGATTGCCCGCAATGAATTTATTTGTTGGGTTGAAGATGCAAAACAAGAAAAAACACGCCTAAAACGGATTAATCGAACGATAGAAGAGCTTCTCGAAGGTAAAAAACGCCCATGCTGCTGGGTAGGCTGCATACATCGTACTGACAAAAAACCCAGCAAATGGCAGCAAGATGTGTTGATAGACAAAAAGCCAAAAGAGTAAGCCAAATGGGTGGGTAACTTGCTACCACCCCTATCAAATATCAAACCCGTTTTCAGCTTTATTTATTCAAAAAAACCTTCTTTTTAAGCCTCACATTATTTCATGCCTCTGAAAGCCGCCTAGAGTGTGGCTTACAAGCCATATTTTTTCTCTCGGAGATAATTTAATGTTTAATAACTTTTAGTTATATAAATTTTTTACAAGGTTTTAACATAAAAAACTCTCTCAAAATAAAAGTTTTAACACACACAATTAGTACCAGAATGATTTACTGGCAAACTTAAGTCATCCAAAAAATACCGTTTTAGGTTGGTAAGCCATAGGGGTATCTATACAATAGGTGTTTTATTTAAGCGCGGCAATTGATGAAACACGATTTTTGGCACAATAAATGGCAAAAAAATGAGATTGGCTTTCACCTGCCTGAAGCCAATCCGCTGCTGGTTAAGCATTTTTCTGCGCTTCAATTAAACCCTGATAGCCGCGTTTTTTTACCGTTGTGTGGTAAAACTTTAGATATTCATTGGTTGTTAGCACAGGGCTACCAAGTGGCGGGGGCGGAATTAAGCGCCATTGCGGTTGAGGCTTTGTTTAACGATTTAAACTTGACGCCCAGCATCACTAAAACTGGTCACTTGACACAATATAGCGCGCCTAATATCACCATGTGGAATGGCGATATTTTTGAGCTTAACCAAGCATTATTAGGCAAGGTAGATGCGGTGTACGATAGGGCAGCATTGGTGGCGCTGCCTTTAGAGATGCGTGAGCGTTATACCACGCATATCACTGCCATTACACAACATGCACGGCAGTTGTTGGTGTGCTTTGATTACCAGCAAGCGCTTTTAGATGGCCCGCCGTTTTGTGTGAATGCTGATGAAGTGCGTTTGCATTATGCGCAAAATTATGCGGTTAATTTACTAGCAAGTGCCGAGCTTGCGGGTGGTTTAAAAGGTACGGTAGCGGCATTTGAGCAAGTTTGGCAACTAGCACCACGCAACTTATTTCGCTAAGAACTCCTAATGCGTCATTGTTGCAAAAGTGGCAATGACGTGTATTTGCAAGCTTTATGGAAAATAATCCATTAAACGCTTAAAGGCTCATTAACCAATGCTGCAAGCTTTCTACCACGGCATGGCTATTATTTCTTACAAAATCACTTGGCTGTTTCAAATCTGGCACCACAACGACTTTTAAGCCTGCTGCAATGGCGGATTGCGCGCCCTGTTCACTATCTTCAAACGCAATGCAGTCACTGACATTTAAGCCTAATTTTTCTACGGCACGTAAGTAAATATCAGGGTTAGGTTTACCGCGTGTAACTTCTTGCCCACTAGTGAGGTGGCTAAAATAATCAAGCACGCCAGTGTTTGATAGCCGATGTGTAATGTGTTGCATGGGCGAAGAAGAAGCCACGCTACAGATAACACCGTTGGCTTGGTAATGTTGCAAAAGTGCATGTGCGCCTTGCTTCAGTGGAAATATATGGTCAATTTTATCTAAGCGAGCATTTAAGCCTAGTATCACTTGATTAAAATTATCTTCACTGCCAAGTTGCTGCGTCATGATTTTGGTTGAGTCAGACCACACCCGCCCAATGAGCTCAACGTACTCAGCCTGCGTGTAGGTGATGCCAATTTGCTGCGCAGCTGCTATACAGCCTTGCATAATGATGCGCTCTGAATCAATCAATAAGCCATCCATATCAAAAATTGCTGCTTTAACCATTAGTTACCTACTGTGTCATTCTTAAGTGAGCTTTGCTTTAAAGGCGTGCATTATACTTTAAGCCTTGCTGATAGCTAAGCAAATCTACATGTTAAAATTCATGTCATCAATCATTGTTTGGATAATCCATATTGAAACTTGCTACTTGGAATGTAAACTCATTAAATGTTCGCTTGCCACACGTACTCGCTTGGTTAAAAGAAAACCCGATGGATGTACTTTGTTTGCAAGAAACCAAGCAAGAAGATAACAAATTTCCATACGAAGCACTCAAAGAAGCTGGTTACAACGCGGTGCATAATGGCCAAAAAACTTACAATGGCGTTGCTATTTTAAGCCCACATGCTATTGAGGATGTTTGCTTTGACATACCCAATTTTGCAGACCATCAAAAACGCATCATCGCGGCCACCATTCAAGGGGTGCGGATTGTGTGTGCTTACGTGGTGAATGGGCAAGCGGTGGATTCTGACAAATACCAATATAAGCTTAACTGGTTAGCAGCATTGCAGACATGGCTAAACGATGAGTTAAAAAAACATGCCAAGCTAGCGGTTTTGGGTGATTATAATATTGCCCCTGAAGATCGTGACTGCCACGATCCTGCGGCTTGGATCGGTCAAGTATTGGTCAGTGCGCCTGAACGGCTAGCGTTTCAGCAGCTACTCTCTCTTGGCCTGCATGATAGTTTTAGGCTATTTGAACAAGCTGAAAAAAGTTTTAGTTGGTGGGACTACCGCATGATGGGTTTTAGACGTAATTTTGGCATGCGCATTGACCATATTTTAGTGAGCGAAGCGTTAAAACCCTTATGCAAAGCTGCGTATATTGACAAAGCCCCACGCAAA
Organism: Methylophilaceae bacterium; assembly: GCA_049662045.1. GTDB lineage: Bacteria > Pseudomonadota > Gammaproteobacteria > Burkholderiales > Methylophilaceae > Methylotenera. Next base: position 20,797 of record JBATAW010000014.1, read on the forward strand.
TTAGAGCGCCCATCTGACCATACACCTGTGATTTTAGAGCTGGCTTAATTTACTTTGCTTTAAGAAAATTTAAATATTTCAAAATTGTTTGTTGAAATATCATGTACTTGTGATGAATTCGACATTATTCGTAATACTTCGCAGCAAGCAATACATCTGCGAATACGCGCCAATTTACGCTACCTAAATCAACGTCATCAATATTATTATTTTTGTAATACTGCTCAATACTCTCGACCCACCGTTCTATTGCATCAAGATAATCTTCGAGACTTTTATTTTCCCACTCATGAGGATTTTCTTTTAAATCATTAATTAGCAAAGACATGAAAAAAATAAAATCATTTTTGCCTTTAATACCATCAACTTGAGCACCTAAATTTTTCATATGCATCTCTCATCAATTTTAATGCTTGCGCCGTCTTTTAGTTAAGCTTCATTTTCGGCTTTAAAAACGTCCGAGAGGTAAACTATGCTCTGTAAGCCGCATAAATACTGGCTTACAGAGCATCAATTTAAAAGGTTACGATTAAATAGTGAAATTAGCCTTTTATTTTAATGCCCAATTGTTTTAATTTACGGTACAAATGTGTGCGCTCTAAGCCAGCCACTTCCGCTAATTTACTCATGTTATTAGTGATGTTTTTCATTTGATACTGAAAATACAAGCGCTCAAAATCATCACGTGCTACACGTAGGGGTTGATCTAAATTAACAGCAAATTTTTCACCATTAAACACAAATTGAGATTCAGGTTTAACTATGCCATCAGTCGCTGAATTTTGCGATGGGTACTTATCCACGCGGACTTCACCACTCGCTGATATTGACGCATTTTCAAATTGAGACAACACGCGTTTGGCATCCACTAAAGTAATTTTTTCACCTAAGCTGGTTTGCAATAAATTACTAATCACTGCATCTAGTTGCGCAATATCACCTGGCCAATCAGCGTTACGCAAAGCGTTCAATGTTGCTACATCAAACTCTCTATAACTTGCATTGATTGATTCCTGTTGCATATTCGCAATGGATATGACTAAATCTGGAATATCCTCTTTATGCTCGTTTAAAGCGGGCACTTGCAATGAAATAGCTGAAAGTAATTGAAGTAAATTATGATCGAATAAGCCTTCAGCCTGTAGTTTTGGTAAGTTTTCACTCGTATTACAAACGAGTCTTACATTATATTTTTCAGCTTTAGTGGCTAACAGTAGTAAGCCTTTTTGCGCTAATTTGCTTAACTCAGCCACTTCGGCAATGTAAATCACGCCATCACGTGTTGCTTCTAAAATATCTAAAGGTGCATGCGCTAATTGGCTATCTTCTGTTAGTTGCAACCAAGGACCATTGCCATGCCGCAGGTAACGCGCGCATAACTCAGCACCACAACCTTTATTGCCAATCAATAGAATGGGATTTAAATGGTTAGAAGCTTTATCTAGCCGTTCCTTAAGCGCGGCAACAATCGGGCTTTTACCAAAACCAGCCAAACTCATACCAGATTTAGGTAGTTGCTCACCATGTTTTATTGCGCTTTCTACCGTTTTCAATAACTTTTGTAAAGCAATGGGTTTTTCTAAAAAATCGAAGGCACCAATGCGCGTAGCTTCAACCGCCGTGTCTATGGTGCCATGACCAGACATCATAACCACTGGCATCGTTAATAAATTATTACTCGCCCACTCTTTTAACAAGGTAATACCATCGCAATCAGGCATCCAAATATCTAACAGTACCGCGTCTGGGCGCTCATGCAGGCGTATAGCGCGTGCTGCAGCAGCATTTTCTGCTAACTTCACATGATATCCTTCATCTTGCAAAATATCTTGCAAAAGCTCGCGTATGCCTATTTCATCGTCAACAACTAATATATGTTTTGAAGCCATGTTAATTCACTATTCTATTTTGATAATGTTTGCTTAATGTTACTAAAAAGCGGCAGACTGATCGTTACTACTGCACCTACAGATTTTGCACTTGCAGGCTGACCGTCTTCCTTCCCTATATTTTCAATTTTAATACTGCCTTTGTTTTCTTCAATAATTTTTTTAACAATAGCCAAACCCAAACCCGTACCATTTGATTTAGAGGTCATATAGGGTTCAAAAGCATGTTGAAGCATTTCTGCTTGAAAACCCGTTCCATTGTCTTGCACTGTTAAAACTAGCATAGCACCACTTACTTTAGTTTCAATGTTAATAGTAGCATTGGGCTGCTGACTTAGTGCATCTTGCGCGTTTTTTAATAAATTATGTATGACTTGGCGCAACATGGTGCTATCTCCGCCAATGTCACAGGCTTGCTTTTCTAGTAACAAGTTAATTTTAACGGTGGGTATATCATAAAATGAAACCACCTCTTCAATCAATTGATTCAAATCAAGTGCTTGCATTTTTGGGGCTGGCGCACGGGCATATTCACTAAATTCATTCACCATTTTTTTCATGGCATCCACCTGATTTACAATGGTCTCAGTCGAGCGTTTAAGCATTTTTGCATCAGCTTCTGGCAGCTTATCGTGTAACTTATGTGCTATACGCTCGGCTGAAAGTTGAATTGGCGTGAGCGGATTTTTAATTTCATGCGCTAGGCGTCGTGCCACCTCACCCCAAGCGGCGTCTCGCTGTGCTTGCACCATATTTGTTGCGTCATCAAACACCGCCACATAACCGCCATCGGGCAAGCGTGTTCCGCGCAAGGTAATAATTTGCTTACCTTGCGTGTTCATCAGCTCTATTTGTGTTTGAACATCTTCTTTAGTATTACTTTGATTTTCTTCTACGCGCGGCATGTTTTCTTCAAGTGCATGTGGAAAATCCTGCCTGATGGCTTGAAAGAAACCTTCAAGCCACATTTGTTTTTCAATGATTTTGTCAGAGGTAAGGCCAATATACTTATCTAGCGGCGCACTTAAAATTTGTTTCGCTGCTGAATTAAAAGTTCGCAACTCCCCATATTGATTAAAGGCCATCACCCCTGAAGACAAATACGCCAATATGGTTTCTAAGTATCCCCTTGCAGATTCCACGCGCGCACGGTTACTTTCTGCCGCATTTGTGGCATCGTTCAATTGTTGCGTCATACTGTTAAATGATTGCACCAATATCCCCAGCTCATCTTTACCATGTGCGGGTAACACAGTGTTGTAATCACCGCTAGCAATCGCTTTAGTACCCTCTGCCAACACAGTGAGTGGTGCTGACAAGCGGCGGCTTAATACAAAAGCAATGGCCACGGCACCTATCATGGCCAGCAGCATGACCAGTGTTAAAGTTAGTGCAAAAGCTTGTTTTAATGCGTTTCGGCTATATGAGAGTTGCTGGTAATCTTGATAAACATCTTGCACCCCCTCAGCGGTAGTAGCGAGCTGTTTTGGGACGGGTTGCAGCAATTGCAAAATACGAATTTCGCCTTCAATTGTTTGCGCGTTGACAGGAGTTAATACCCGCAAATATAGGCCTTTTTTAGCAAGCGGTTCAATGCTACCTATTGTGCGATTTTGTGCCTGCCTAAGCTGCGAAGCATTTGGTAATTCTGGTAAAAAAGTGGTCGAATCACTACTTGAAATCTCTAAAATTCGACCTTGCACTGTCAGCAAGGTTAAATCTTTAATGCCACTTTTTTCGCGTAAATCATTTAAAATGGAGCGTGAATCTGCAGGTTGATAGGCAAGACTTATTGCCATGCTTTCGCCTTTTGCTTTTATATCGACTAGCATTACATCTAGCGCGGTACGGCCTAAATTTAAGCCGCCCTCAAGCGCAGCCTCCACTTTTAAATTAAACCAAGATTCTATAGAACGAGTTAAAAAATTAACTGACACCAAATAAACGACCAGCCCTGGAATAAGCGCCATCATGGCAAAACTTCCTAATAAGCGTAAGGTAAAACGGCTACCCATCACCTGCTTACGAATTTGCCTGACTAAACGCCATATTTGGTAGCTGATAAGTAAAACAAGACAACCAGCTAGTGCAATATTGAGCGTTACTAGCAATGCATAGTACTGGCCTGAAGCCGCTGTGCTAGCACTGGCGTTTGATAGCAAATACAGTAAGAAAAAGCCTAAAACTGTACTAATAAAGGCAACGTATTTCATTTCGTAGAGTCGAGTTTAATGTCAGGCTTTGTCGCTAATTTTGCAGAGTTAACCACAAACTTTGGAGTCCATTCAAATCGTTGGCTGCTCATATTCCATTCTTCGTCAGCTTGTAGCGCTTGTGGTAATTTTTTTGTGTTAAGCCGCATCAGCAAGGCTGCTTTGAGGCCTGGTTCAGCGTCAACCTCAGATTTTTTAATCACGTTTAAGCCAGAAATATAAGTCATATCATCTAGCGCTTCATCTAAGCGTAAAAATGCTTTTTGTTGATCACCGCGCGTCACTAAAAATTGGCGTGAAAGGGCATGGTAACTCAGCGCAACGCCATATGAAGTGGTCACCACCTCATCATCAAACCAATATTTTCTTGGCCGAGTGAGCTGAAATTCAATGATAAAGTTTAAAACAAAGCCTTTGCTAATCGCTGCTTCTACTTTTGGGCTAAATTTCATATCAATATCGGCGTTTAATGCATAATAATCGTCAGCAGGCACTAGATCTGCCGACCGTATTTGTATGCTATTGCTGCCCGCAAATGTGATTTGCGCAAAAAAAACTAACAAGCAATAGAAAAAAAAATGATTAATTTTTTTGTAAAAGTGCATAGAAAAAACCATCATGTGCGTTAGAGGGGATAAGCTGCCCATCTAGCCTGCTAATGCTATTTAAAGCATGATTAATCGGTATAGCAAAGGGCAATTGCTTTGCATCTGCATGATTTTTAAGAAAATTGGCCACTTGTAGTTGATTTTCTTCATTAAAGACTGAACAGGTTACATAAAGCAATTTACCACCCTTTGCCAGCATCTGCCATAAACTTGCCAAGATCTTGGCCTGCTGCGTTGCAAAAAAACCAATATCTGCCTCACGCCGTAGCCATTTAATATCCACATGTCTGCGCACAATGCCTGAAGCCGTGCAAGGAACGTCCGCTAATATTCTGTCATATGGCAGTCCATCCCACCAATCATTGGTGCTAGCATCCCCTTGCAATATATCAGCGGTTAAACTTAGCCGATCTAAATTACTCATAACGCGCTGAAGACGGCTTTCATCGGTATCCAAGGCTGTCATTTTAACATTTGACAACTCTAAAATATGCCCCGTTTTACCCCCTGGCGCGCAACAAGCATCAAGCACGCGCATTTGCGGGCTGACATCTAGCAAATAGCCTGCTAGCTGGGCACCGTAATCTTGCACTGAAACGAGGCCTTCACTAAAGCCCACAACTTTTTCAATAGGCACGGGCTTGGTTAACACTAAGGCTTGGCCACCTAGATAAGTCGCCTCAACAGCTTGGCTTGCCAACAGCTTTATATATTCATCGGCACTTGTTTTTTGCAAATTAACACGCAATATCATGGGTGGATGCTGATTGCCAGCCATCAGTATGGCTTGCCATTGATGAGGATATTGGCTTTTTAGTCGGTTAATCCACCATTGTGGGTATGAGTACTGCGCAACTTCATTGGTTTTTATTTGGTCTGTCAAAGCGTCTTTTTTTCGCAAAAAATTACGCAGAACGCCATTCACCAAACTTTTTGCCCAACGTGGTTTAGCATAGCTAGCTGCTTTTACCGCTTGATTTACGACAGTAAAATCATCCGCTTGATCATGCATTAGCTGATAAATTGCCACAAGTAATAATGCTGTGATATGCGCATTGCTCAGCGGCTTTACAAGCAGTTGCGAGAGGTAGTAATGCACCTCACCATAATGACGTAATGTGCCATAGCTTAAATCTGCCGCAGCACCACGCTGCTGGGGAGTTGCTTCAGCAAATGCTGCTAATGCTTGCGGCAATGCCAGCGTAAGATTTCGACCCGCCAACACGTCCACTACCGCATCTGCGGCAATTTGTTGAGCAATATACAAGAGTAACTTTCATAAAACAACCAAGCATGCATTCTAACCGCCCTAGGCTAGTGATGCACGTTGCTAGTAAAAATTAACACTTTATGATGTAACCAAAAATAAAAACCCCGCTACGCTTAGCGTAACAGGGTTTAAAAAGAGGGTTAATTTTTTTAAGTTATTATTTGCTGACTATAAATTAGGCAGGAAACTAATAGTAACCACGCCCGTCGTCTTGACGATCCCAATCGCGGCGGTGTTGACGCTCATGGCGTCCGCGATGATTGTCGCCATCATCCCAACGTGAGCCACCATTATACTGCTGGCTATAATTAATTTGCGTTACTGCTTGCCTTTGCGGTGCCACAGCCACATTAACATCAATATAGCGACCAGGGCGCTCGGTTGTTACCGTGTTATAAGTTCTACCGTTATACTCATAGGTCACTAAATAGCCTGTGTTCACCGTTTGCCAATTATTGACTTGGTAGCAATTTTCTACTGGCACACTACGTGAGCCCTGACGGTAATTGTTATTAGCAATATTGTTACCGACTAAAGCACCTACACCTGCACCAACTGCCGCTGCGGCGGTGCGGCCGTGACCTTTACCAATGGTGTTACCGAGTAAACCACCAGCAACACCGCCAATAATTGCCCCAGCCACGTTATTATTACCCCCATAGTTATAGCTTTGTTGTTGGTATTCAGTGCGGCACTCTTGACGTGGCACATTTACACGCTCAGTTTGTGGTGTGGCTGAAATCACACGCGCCATGTCATTGTATTGATCCGTTGCCATTGCTGGTATAGCCAACACCGCAGCAATCAACGCTGGCACTAATGTTTGGGGTTTTAAATATTTTATTACTTGCATTTTGTTTCTCCTTTTTTCTAGTTTCTTAATGACTAGAACTTTCGTTAAATTAATAACAGTTACGCTTAAATTACAGCGCGATTAGTTGAATTTAAAATTTATTTTTCACTCAACTTCTGCATTTTATTGTGCAGATGAGCATACAACGCGGCTAAATTCGTTTAGATTACGCATAATTGTTTCAATTTTGTAACTAATGATTTTCATTACACGTTATTTATCACACACTATTTATTTACTCTTATGTGATGAGAGTTACAAAGCAATTGAAAATAAAAGAGAATAATGCAATTGTTTACTCAGCGGTCTGCGCTCAGTTTTGGAGAAACCCCATGTTCAATATCAAAAAAATACTGCTCGTTTTAGGCTTAATTTTTTCAAGTTATGTTAATGCGGGGGAGTTTGATAACAACTGCACTAATGGCTTATCAAAGCATAGTTTTCATAAAACAAATTGTGAAATTAACGAAATATATAATAGCAAAACCTACTGCTTTAGCTCTGAAGGTGCGCGTGACTCGTTCTTGTTTGACCCACAAGAGATGATTAATAAAGCAGAAGTGTTCTATGCTGCCAATGCAAACAAACCAAAGGAAAATAAAGCTAATAGCAATGTTGATATTGCACGCGAAAAAATTAGCCAAGCCGATGCCTTAAAAGAAATTAACAGCAAAACTTGTAACTTAAGCAACAAAGACGCAAGCAATCTAATTTTTAACGGTTTAGATTTAAGCCATTGCAATATGCAAAACGTCAGCTTTTTTGGTGCAGAGTTAAAAGAATCAAAATTAGTTGGCGCTAATTTGCAGGGCGCTTACTTAAACTTGGCGAGACTTGACCATGCTGATTTCAGCAAAGCCAACTTAACCGATGCTATTATTTTTCAAGCCATTTTTGATAAAACCAATTTTTCTGAGGCGAATCTCACCAATGCTCGTATGATAGGCACGTTAGGCAAAGTAAACATGCGCCAAGCCATTGTCAAAAAAGGTAAATTTGGCTTAGATTTTGGTAATCAACCGATGGGGCAAATGAAGTTTGATTCTGTCGGTGGTAATTTTGCGGGTGCTAACTTTGAAGGCGCTGACTTAGGTGTAGCTTCATTTAGATTTGGTGATTTACGTGGTGCAAATTTACGCAACACCAATTTATATCGCGCTGACTTAATTCACGCGGATTTAACAGGCGCTGACCTCACAGGAGCGAATTTAACCGATGCTGAAGTGGATGATGCTACATTTAAAGATGTGATTGGCCTATATACAACTAGAGGTTTTAATACGGTAAAAGGTCAATGTAAAGATTGCGCCGTTAATTCCGCAACGCCAGCATCACAAAAGTAACAGAAGCAGATTTAATGACCACAGAAAATCCAGCCATTGCAGTATGCAATGTAAGAGGTGCAAGATACTAATTTTAGTGATATAAAAAAGCTCGATATACCCTTTTTATTTGGCTTTTTTGAATGTCAATTTATCGCTAAAAATGTACTGATTTTGCTACGAGGGAATTTTATGCCTTTGGAAGCCTTATGGTAGGCTGCTTACAGAGCATCGAAATAAGATGAGTGTAAAAATCGCAGTTTTAACCCGCAAAAATAGATTCCCGTTTTCACGGGAATGACCGCATTAATTTTGGGTGAGAAAGCCACCTAATCATACTAGGCTTTCAGTTTAAACTCCCCTTAAGCGAAAAAATCCTAACATTATTTAGCACCTAAAGCTCGAACACCAAAATAAAGATTAAACATAAGCTTTACCATAGCGTTCACCATTAAATGTATGAGTGCAACAAATGCAGCTAAAAGTCATTTCTCGCGCTGAAAATTTCGAATTTACCATCTGAAGAAAGCCGTTATCGTCAACATATAAACCACTATAGTAGCTATTATCTCCACATCGGACAATATCTTGCTTATCCGTTTCGTATAAAGCTACCATCCAAAAGATAGGCTCTTTTTTATCTATTCTAGACAAGGCTTCGCTATACACTACATCCCATTTAGAACCAATTTTTGATAATAGAAATTTGAACAAGGGCGTGTAATCCAATCCACGACGCTGACGCCCATGCATTGATTTACGATTCACCTCAAAATCCGTTTCAGATTTTCGATTGTGCTCATGCCGAAAGTCACCACCAAAGTGATGGTGAACATTTCTAGCTAGGGTATTAACTTTCCTATAAAGCGGCTTCTTCTCCATACTTAATCTTAAATTAAACCACCATCGCCCGCAGCTTCGCCACGCGCTCCTCCGTCTTAGGATGCGTACTAAACAAACTATCAAACGACACCCCCGATAATGGATTAATAATCATCATCTGCCCAGTTTCTGGGTGCATTTCAGCCGTATTATTGGGGATTTGATGTGCATAGTTGTGGATTTTTTCTAAGGCACTGGCTAAAGACTGTGGGTCTTTGCTAATTTCAGCACCTCCTCTATCAGCCTCAAACTCGCGGCTACGTGAAATTGCCATTTGTATCAGACTAGCGGCCAAAGGCGCTAAAAACATCATCAGCATGCTCACAATGGGGCTCACGCTACGCTCGCCGTCACCATTACGGCCTCCGCCAAAAAACATACCGAATTGCGCAATAGAAGCAATGGCACCTGCCACGGTAGCTGAAATAGTTGAAATTAAGGTGTCACGGTGTTTAACATGCGCTAATTCGTGCGCCATCACGCCACGCAGTTCGCGCTCAGTTAATGTTTGTATGATGCCCACAGTTGCTGCCACCGCTGCATGTTCAGGGTTACGGCCTGTCGCAAATGCATTCGGTTGTTGCTCATTCATCACATAAACTTTTGGCATGGGTAATTGCGCATTTTCAGCCAGCTCTTTAACCATATCGTAATAGCTTCGAAATTTTCCGTCGCCATAATTATTTTCTGCGTTAATTTCTTGCGCACCATACATTTTGAGTACCGCTTTATCAGAGAACCAATAAGCATAAATATTCATGCCAGCGGCAAATAATAGTGCAAGCAACATGCCGCTTTGCCCACCCAGTGCAACACCTACCGCACCAAATAAAGCCGTAATGCCTGCCATTAATACAAATGTTTTAATCCAGTTGCCTAGCATGGTTGTCTCCTAATAAATGCTGTGATGAAGATGCGGCTTTTTATTGAAAATTCAAGTCATTACATTTGTGGCATAGTACTAACTAAACATTTCACCTAATTTTACATGTTGACCTTGAATAAACTGCTGAGCACTTTGGCGCTTACCGCCTGGCATCTGCAATTCATCTATCTTTAGCACACCCTGCCCGCAAGCCGCATAGAGACTAGCTTCCAGGTCGATGATTTTCCCTCGGTCCGCTTCAGAGATATTTCTTAAGCTATTTTTAGCCTCAGTTGCAAACCAAATTCGGCAAGTTTCACCCCTAAATTGCGCGCTTGCCACTGGAAACGGATTAAACGCACGTACTTGGCGTGAAATTTCTGCCGCACTTTTTTGCCAATCAATCTTTGACTCACTTTTTTCTAATTTATGCGCATAAGTGACCAAGCTTTCATCCTGCGGTGTACTTGGCAAGCTGCCCGTTTTCGCCAAGATTTGCATGGCTTGCACCATTAAATCTGCGCCGATTTTTGCTAAGGCATCATGCAAAGTTTGTGTAGTTTCTTGCTCGGTAATCGGTACAGTACCTTTACTGACCATCGCCCCTGCATCCAAAGCTGGCACCACCTCCATAATGGTCACCCCAGTTTCAGTGTCCCCCGCTAATATTGCCCGGTGAATGGGCGCGGCACCACGCCAGCGTGGCAATAATGACGCGTGAATGTTATAGCAACCTAACTTTGGCATATTGAGTACTGTAGTTGGAATAATTAAACCATATGCCGCCACAATCATGACATCCGCTTGCACTTCGGCAATCTCCGCTTGTGTTTCAATTGGCTTTAATTTTTCAGGCTGAAATACGTTTAAACTGTGCTGCAAAGCCAATTGTTTAATGGGGCTAGCTTGCAACTTCATACCTCGTCCTGCTGGCCTATCTGGCTGAGTGAGCACCATCACAATGTCATGCCCAGCATTAATCAGTGCTGCTAAGGCTGGCACGGCAAACGTTGGCGTTCCCGCAAAAATAATGCGCATTACATAGCCCGCCGTAATTTAAGCATTTTATTTTTAATACGGCTGCGTTTTAACAGCGACAAATATTCCACGAACACTTTACCCAATAAGTGGTCAATTTCATGTTGAATACACACCGCTAACAAACCTTCAGCCTCTAGGGTAAATAATTGTCCATTTTTATCTAAGGCTTCAACCTTAATTTGCGCGGCGCGGGTCACTGCTTCATAAACACCTGGAACGGATAAACAACCCTCTTCAAACTCTCGCTCACCCGCTTTTTCCACAATCTTAGGGTTGATAAATACCTTTAGCTGGCTTTTATCTTCACTGGTATCAATAATCAGCAATTGTATGTGTTGATTCACCTGCGTGGCCGCCAAACCTATCCCTGGCGCAGCGTACATGGTCTCGACCATATCATCAATCAGCTTACGTATTTTTGCATCAACCGCTTTTACAGGCTTAGCAACCGTATGTAGCCTTGGGTCTGGATAATTCAAAATTTCTAAAATGGCCATAAAGTGTCTTTATTTTGATAAAAAATGTGATTTTATTTTAAAAAAACTATGCTTTTTATAAAAAAGCTTGATTGTTGAATGAATTACGTGATAAATTTAACGTAGTTTCGCAGTTAGTTTGTTGATTTTTAACCGCCTTTTAAAGGCCATTAGACTGAGGTCATCAGTATGTTTCGCCCTATTATAACGCTCCTCATGATTTGTAGCATCAGCTTACCGCTTTATGCGCAAGAAATTGAACTCAATAAAAACCACCCAGAACGCTATGTTGTGGTTAAAGGTGACACGCTATGGGGAATTTCTGGTAAGTTTCTTAAAGACCCTTGGAAATGGCCAAAAATTTGGAACTTAAATCGCCAAGAAATTAAAAATCCACACTTAATTTATCCAGGTGATGTGGTTATATTAGACTATAGCGGCAAAAACCCAAGACTGCGTTTATTGCATGAAACCGTGACGCTTAACCCACATTCCGTTGAAGAGCCTATTGATAAAGCAGCCATTTCAACGATACCACTCAGTGTTATTAGCCCATTTTTACATCAACCCTTGGTGATTGAAAAAGATCAACTAGCCACATCGCCACGCATACTGGCCGCGCAAGATAATCGCGTGGTGCTAAGCCCTGATACACGCATTTATATCAAAGGTATTAAAGAGGGAGACGCGCTCAATTGGCATATTTATCGCTCAGGTGAAAATTTAGTTGACCCAGTGACAAAAGAAATATTAGGGGTTGAAGCCAATTATTTGGGTGATGCAAGATTGGTTAAGTATGGCGATCCTGCAAGTGCAGACATCATAAAGGCAAAAGAAGAGATTTTTGTTAAAGATAGATTAGTCGCCATGGGCGAAGAGTTGACAAACAACTTTGTACCACATGCGCCTGAAACCAAAATTGATGGCCGTATCATCAAGATTTATGGCGGCGTGGCTGAAGGTGGCCCTGAAAGCATTGTGACACTTAACCTCGGTGCAAAAAATGGCATGGAAGTAGGACATGTATTAGCAATAAATCGCTACGGTCGCATTGTGAAAGATAATGAGTATCAAAAACCGACTGACAACAGCAAGCCAAAAGAAGCGGATGCTGATGGTAAGATTGTATTAGAGCCTGGCATGGTAAAGCTACCCGATGAACGTATTGGTTTGTTAATGGTGTTCCGCGTATTTGACCGTGTATCTTACGCTTTAGTCATGCAAGCATCTCAACCTGTTTATGCATTAGACTCTGTCAATACGCCATAAACTCATCATTTTATGCAAGCCATCCACAGCGACACGCTAGCTGAAAAAACGCTGTGGATTAGCCTAAGTAGCATTGAAGGCATTGGCCCCCAAACTTTTTGCCAGCTACTCAAAGCCTTTGGCGACCCAGCCAAGGTTTACGCAGCTAGCTATAAGCAACTCAGCGAAATTGTTTCAGAAAAAATTGCCTTAGCTATTGGTAAAGGGGTAAATGAAGCGGCAATTGTTGAAGCATCAAAATGGTTATCGCAAGATGGCAATCACCTTGTCACACTAGCAGACACGCATTATCCAAAAGCCTTACTTGAAATCAACGACCCACCGCCTTTTTTATATGCTAAGGGTAATCTTACTTTACTAAACCAACCCAGCATCGCCATTGTTGGCAGTCGAAATGCTTCAGTACAAGGTGAGAAAAACGCTGAGGCTTTTGCGCAAGGTTTGTGCGAGTACGGCTTGTGTGTAGTCAGCGGCATGGCGCTTGGTATAGATGGGGCTGCGCATCGCGGCGCTTTAAAAGCTAATGGTGCGACCATTGCCGTGGTTGGTACTGGGCTAGACATTGTCTACCCAGCTAAACATCGCGATTTAGCGCACCAAATTGTCGCGCATGGTTTAATAATTTCTGAATTTGCCTTAGGCACGCCCTCCAAACCGCAAAACTTTCCTAAACGCAACCGCATCATCAGCGGTTTAAGTTTGGGTTGCTTAGTGGTAGAAGCTAATTTACAAAGTGGCTCACAAATAACAGCACGCCTCGCAGGTGAGCAAGGACGCGAAGTATTTGCTATTCCTGGTTCTATTCATTCGCCGACGGCGAAAGGCTGTCATCAACTCATTAAACAGGGCGCAAAACTAGTAGATGATTTACGAGATATTATTGATGAGTTAGGGCTAGAAAAAATCCAGTCACAAAGCAAGAAAAATGCATTAGATATTGAGCCTACTTCTGAAAACAATCTGCTGAATTTAATGGGTTTTGAGCCAATTTCGCTCGAGGCAATAGTCCATTTGAGTGACTTGACGGTTAGCAAAGTTTCCGCCATCCTTATGCTACTGGAATTAGAGGGTAAAGTCGCTTGTCTGGCAGGTGGTCTTTATCAAAAAATTGTATAACTTTTAAGATTGTTATTTTTATACATCTAATGACCTTTCACTTAAAATTTTAAGGTAAAAATTGATGTTTGATGTTTTAGTTTATATGTTTGAAAATTTCATTGATAGCCAATTTAGACCAGATGAAAACACGCTTTCTCAGCAGCTCGCCGCTGCTGGTTTTGACGAAAAAGACATCAGTCACGCCTTTCTTTGGTTTAACCAATTAGAGCGCAAAACCAGTCAATCGAATAATTTTAGTGCGCCTAAACACACCAGTAGCCGCATTATTACCGCTGAAGAGTATAAAAAATTCTCTTTAGAGAGCCTTGATTTTATAATATTTTTGGTGCAAGCCAATATTATCAACACCACTCAGCGAGAGTTAATATTAGAGTTAGCGCTAAAACTACCACAACACACCGTTAGCCACGATGAATTTAGATGGGTGGTACTGATGACGACTTGGGGGTCAAGTCAAGCGCATGCGCATCATGCAAAAGATTATATGCTGTTAGAAGATGTGCTGATGAGCAAACAAAAACCGACGTTGCATTAACGTACAAATTAACGAATAATTTGTCTGTAGTCCCTTGAAAATTTCAACACTAAAGTGATTTTAAAACCCCTTTTTTAATGGCATCTTATTTCGATGCTCTGCAAGCCGCATCCATACTGGCTTACAAGGCCATTAATTTTTCTCGTATCTTTATTGTCTGATATTTTCTATTGTCTGATATTTTCGATGATACTTGTTATCGTCCCAGCTTGATTTAGTGTGTAAAAATGCAAGCTTGGCACGCCACTTTTTTGCAAGCGCTCGCACATATCACTAACGACATCAATACCAAAAGCGCGTAATGATGCCATGTCATCACCATACGCTTCTAAACGCAATTTCAGCCAGCGAGGAATCTCAGCGCCACAAGCACTAGAAAAACGCGCCAGCTGCGTGATGTTATAAATTGGCATAATACCTGGCACAATCGGCACATTTATATTAGCCGTAGCGCATTGCTCAATAAACCTAAAATAGGCATCTGCGTTATAAAAGTATTGTGTAATGGCCGAGTTAGCACCCACGTTAACTTTACGTTTTAAATTGAGCAAATCAGCTGCAGGTGTTTTTGCTTCAGGGTGAAACTCTGGATAAGCCGCCACTTCAATATGAAAATGGTTACCCGTTTCTGCACGAATAAATTCAACCAATTCAACAGCATAGCGAAAATCACCCGCGCTGACTTCACCTGAGGGGATATCGCCTCGTAAAGTGACTAAGCGTTTTATGCCGTGTTGTTGGTACTCTTGCAGTAGCTGGCGAACTTCTGCCTTACTAGATGATATGCAAGAAATATGGGGCGCAGCGGTAAAGCCATCTTGCTGTATTTCAAGCACGGTTTCCATGGTTCTATCACGCGTTGAGCCGCCTGCACCAAATGTCACAGAAAAAAATTCGGGATTAAACTGCGCTAACTTCCTACGTGTTTCACGTAGCTTATTAATACCGTCTTCGGTTTTTGGTGGGAAAAATTCAAAACTGTAGGGAATATTTTTAGTCATCTTTGTCTTTATCAATCACAATCGCGCTAAATAGCCATGAAATAACGCTATAGGCCACCGCACCAATAATACCCGCTGTCAATGTGGTGACTTCAAATCCTTGTAGAAGGTGACCCACGCCGTAAAACAACAAACCGTTTATCACAAAAATAAACAAGCCCAACGTTAATATGGTGATCGGGAAAGTAAAAAACTTTAAAATCGGCCCTATGGTAACGTTTGCTAAGCCAATCACTGCGGCCGCTATCATTGCCGCAAAATAATTGGCCACATGAATGCCTGGTACAAATGTAGCCACCAGCAATAACGCCACCGCATTTAATATCCAAGCAATCAGTAATTTCATGTGGTTATCCTCAGTAATAGTTAATCAGAAAACTGATCACAAACACTAAAGCTGGCAAATCCAGCAAGTGTTTTAATAACGATAAGTATCTGGTTTATATGGGCCTTTTTTAGATACGCCAATATAAGCTGCTTGCTCATCAGATAATGTAGTTAATTGCGCATTGAGTTTATTCAACTGCAAAACCGCCACTTTCTCATCCAAGTGTTTAGGCAACGTATAAACGCCGACTGGATAATTAGCAGTTTGCGTAAACAATTCAATTTGTGCAATGGTTTGATTCGCAAAGCTAGAGCTCATCACATAGCTTGGATGGCCAGTACCACAGCCCAAATTCACCAAACGCCCTTTTGCCAACAAGATGATTCTTTTACCATCAGGGAAAATTACGTGGTCAACTTGCGGTTTAATTTCATCCCATTCGTATTTTTCTAAGCTAGCTACGTCAATTTCATTATCAAAATGACCAATATTACAAACAATCGCTTGGTCTTTCATTTTCGCCATGTGGTCATGTGCAATCACATGGTAGTTACCTGTTGCAGTCACAAAAATATCACCATGTGCAGCGGCGTAATCCATCGTTACCACACGATAACCTTCCATGGCCGCTTGTAATGCGCAGATTGGGTCAATTTCTGTCACCCAAACTTGTGCTGATAATGCACGTAACGCTTGTGCAGAACCCTTACCTACGTCACCATAACCAGCCACCACAGCAATCTTGCCTGCAATCATCACATCCGTTGCACGTTTAATCGCATCTACTAAGCTTTCGCGGCAACCGTATAAATTATCAAACTTTGATTTTGTCACTGAGTCATTCACGTTAATGGCAGGGAAAGCCAGCTTGCCTTCTTTATGCATTTGATACAAACGATGCACGCCTGTGGTGGTTTCTTCCGTCACGCCGATAATTTTAGCTAAACGGGTTGAGTACCAAGTTGGGTCTGCTTTAAGTTTGGCTTTAATCGCATCAAACAAGCAAATCTCTTCTTCACTGCTTGGTTTTGAGATCACTGACAAATCTTTTTCAGCACGTGTGCCGATATGCAATAACAAGGTTGCATCACCGCCATCATCTAAAATCATGTTGCTAAACTTTTGTTGACCATCTTCACCATCAGCCCACTCAAAAATACGGTGGGTGTAATCCCAATATTCTATTAGCGTTTCACCTTTAATGGCAAACACTGGCGTGCCACCTTTAGCGATTGCCGCAGCAGCATGATCTTGCGTTGAGTAAATATTGCATGATGCCCAACGCACTTCTGCACCTAAATCTTTCAATGTTTCAATCAATACAGCAGTTTGAATGGTCATATGTAGCGAGCCAGTAATACGTGCACCTTTCAGTGGCTGTGCTTTTGCATATTCTTGGCGAATCGCCATTAAACCTGGCATTTCTGTTTCAGCAATGGCAATTTCTTTACGGCCAAAGGTTGCTAAATTAATATCTGCTACGATGTAATCGGTAAATTGCGCCACGATAATTCCTTAAAAATGATGAAATAAGGTGACCAGCGGGAGTGTCGTTAGAAATAAATTTTCAGTATCCACCTGCATCCCATGTCTGGCACGGTTAGGTGAACGCCGTTAACAAGATTTTTACCTTGCAAACCGAGCCTGGGATTAAGATAACCTCGCAGCGCTCCTCGGTTTAATGTCGTTATTATAAAGTAAATAATTCAAATTAGGCAATACCATAAAAAGATGGCTTTTACCCCTTCTTTAATGACACTGCCCTGCAAGCCTGTCTGTATGCGGCTTGCAGGGCAGTGTTTTTTGCTCGGGCGATTTAAGCTTGCTTAATTTAGCTTAGTTTAGCCTAAATCACCTATATTTTGACTTAACTTCTTGACTGAACTCATAGACCAGCCGCTGCACGTAAGGTTGCCGCTTTGTCTGTTGCTTCCCAAGTAAACTCTGGTTCATCACGGCCAAAGTGACCATAAGCTGCCGTTTTTGCATAAATCGGGCGCAACAAATCAAGCATTTTCACAATGCCTTTTGGACGCAAATCAAAATGTTCACGTACTAATTGCGTTAACAACTCATCTGAAACTTTACCAGTGCCATACGTTTCAACCATGATAGAGGTTGGTTGCGCCACACCAATGGCATAGCTTATTTGCACCATGCATTTATCTGCCAAACCAGCAGCCACAATGTTTTTAGCAACGTAACGCCCAGCATAGGCCGCTGAACGGTCTACTTTTGAAGGGTCCTTACCCGAAAATGCACCGCCACCGTGTGGCGCCGCACCACCGTAAGTATCCACAATAATTTTACGGCCAGTTAAGCCGCAATCACCTTGTGGGCCACCCACAACAAAACGCCCCGTTGGGTTGACCAAATATTTAATTTCATCCTTAATCAGCTCTTTAGGCAACATGGGTTTAATAATTTCTTCAATCGTTGCTTCACGAACGGCTTCCAAGGTCATTTCTGGCGCGTGTTGCGTTGAAACCAATACTGTATCAATTTTGTATGGCTTTCCATCCACATATTGAACCGTCACTTGTGACTTCGCATCAGGACGTAACCATGGCAAACGACCGTCTTTACGCAATTGCGCTTGGCGCTCCATTAAGCGATGGCTCAACCAAATGGGTAATGGCATCTGCTGTGGTGTTTCATTCACTGCAAAACCAAACATCAAGCCTTGATCGCCCGCGCCTTGGTCTAATGGGTCATCATGGGCATTGTCCACACCTTGGGCAATGTCTGGTGATTGTTTGTCGTAAGCCACCAATACAGCGCAGCCTTTGTAATCAATACCGTATTCGGTATTGTCGTAGCCAATGCGCTTAATCGCTTCACGTGCAACTTTAATGTAGTCAACATTCGCGGTGGTGGTAATTTCACCCGCTAAGACCACTAAGCCTGTATTCGCCAGCGTTTCTGCCGCTACACGTGCCGTTGGGTCTTGCTCTAAAATGGCATCTAAAATGCTATCTGAAACTTGGTCTGCGAGTTTGTCTGGGTGACCTTCAGAAACAGATTCTGAAGTAAAAAGATAATCGTTCATTTGTGCGCCTTGAAAAAAATCAAACTTAAAAGTTTGAGCATTATAAAAAATGAAAAGACTGATATCACTAAAGGCTAAAGGATACCAATCAGGTCAATATGTAACTGTGTATTCTACCTAAGTTATTCAAAAAGCTACATATTATTTTGTAATTAAAATGCAACTCAGTTTGCCAAACATTTATAATGTACGCATGAATACGCCTATGAATTTAAAGTTCACCAAAATGCAGGGAGCAGGCAATGATTTTGTAGTGATTGATGGCATTTGCCAATCCGTGTCGCTTAGCCCTCAACAAATTAAAAAGCTAGCGCACCGCCAGTTTGGCATTGGCTTTGACCAGTTATTGCTTGTTGAATCATCCACCATCGCGGACTTTAAGTATCGCATTTTTAATGCAGATGGTAGTGAAGTTTCACAATGCGGCAATGGCGCAAGATGCTTTGTGCGCTTTGTGGTGGATAATGGCTTAACACAAAAGCGTGAAATCAGTGTTGAAACTGCTAGCGGCATTATTACCCCTAAATTAGAGGCCAACGACTTAGTTACGGTTAACATGGGCGCGCCTAGGTTTTTGCCTGCGGACATCCCATTTATCGCTGATGCGCAAGCGAATCGCTATACACTTGATGTTGACAATCAATTACTCAAGATTTCTGTTGTTTCGATGGGTAACCCACACGCTGTGCATGTGGTAGAAGATGTCGACAATGCCCCAGTAGTGAGCCTTGGCAGCCAAATTGAAATACATCCACGATTTCCAAAGCGTGTAAATGCGGGTTTTATGCAAATAATTAACGCACACCACATTAAATTGCGCGTGTTTGAACGCGGGAGCGGCGAAACACTTGCCTGCGGTACAGGGGCTTGTGCGGCGGCGGTTGCAGGTATTCAGTTAGGTTTATTACAATCCCCAGTTAAAGTTAGTGCTAGAGGCGGGGATTTAGCTATTACCTGGCAAGGTGGGGTCTCACCTGTACTCATGACAGGTCCTGCTGTGACAGTTTTTACTGGGTCAGTTACAATATAGTAATAAGGACATAAAAAGGATTAACATGCAGCAAGAAAATCAACAAACTAACACCATCATCTCTGCGGAGCAAGTAAGTAGTTACTTACGTAGTTTCCCGAATTTTTTTGAGCAGCACGCCAGCTTACTGACTGAAATTTATCTACCTAGCCCACATGGAAAAGGGGCAATTTCGTTGGCTGAGCGCCAGCAATTAGCCCAGCGCGATAAAATTCAAGCCCTTGAAACTAAGCTACATAACCTCATCAGCTTTGCAGAAGAAAATGATAAAACTAGCAAAAAGGTGCATGACTTAAGTGTTAACTTACTAAAAAGTAGCAGCTTTGAACTATTACAAGCTGCGATTATTCAATCTATGCAACAGGACTTTTTAGTAACAGAATCAGCTATCCGCCTGTGGGTCAACCCAAACGAAACTGAAGCAGAAACCACAGAGTTCACGCCAGAAAATAAAGCGTTTATTACATGGGTGAATGAACTCAAAAAACCTTATTGTGGTGAAAAAACTGACATTACAAAAGGTTTGCTCGATGACAACTTGCACTCTTTTGCTTTTATTCCACTTTATAAAGATACACCCGATGAAAGTACACCTCACGAAAGTACATCTCAAGAAAATATTGCGCATAAACAAACTTTTGGCATACTTATTTTAGGTTCAGTTGATGCGCAACACTTTAAACCAGACATGGGCGTGATGTACCTTGAACGCATCGGCGAGCTAGTCAGCGCCGCATTATTGTTACTTATTTAGGTAATGCAGCACCTAAACAGCTACCTTCAACACCTCACTTTTGAACGTGGCCTAAGTGGATTAACTTGCCAAAACTATGCGCGAGATATTCAGCTATTAGCTTCACTGGCTGAAGATAATGCATTAAATACCATTCAGCCTAACCAAATTCGACGGTTTATTGCTACTTTGCATAGCCGCGAGCTTAGTAGCAAAACCATTGCCCGCACGCTTTCTGCTTGGCGTGGTTTTTTTGATTACCTTATTCATCACCATGGTTTTACGCAAAATCCCGCACTTGGGCTGCGCGCGCCAAAAGCCGCTAAAACTTTACCACAAGCAATTTCTACTGATCAAGCTGTACAGTTTGTAAATATAAAAGGTGATGGTGTTCTTGAAATGCGCGACCATGCAATTTTAGAGTTATTTTATTCCTCTGGCTTGCGCCTATTTGAGCTGGTCAATTTAGATATAGACCAGCTTGATTTTTATGAAGGCACGGTGATTGTGACGGGTAAAGGCAATAAAACGCGGATTGTGCCAGTGGGTAGCCATGCGATACGCGCTATTCAAGCTTGGCTAGCACAACGCGCCATGATTAAAATTTCCGCCACCAACCCTAATGCACTTTTTGTGACGCAGCAAGGCAAGCGCATTTCACCACGAGCGGTGCAATATCGTGTAAAAGAATGGTCTATCAAACAAGGCATCAACACCAATATGCATCCGCATTTATTGCGTCACAGTTTTGCTACACACGTACTGCAATCTAGCGGTGATTTGCGTGCCGTACAAGAAATGTTAGGTCATGCAAACATCAGCACTACGCAGGTTTATACACATTTAGACTTTCAACATTTAGCTAAAATATACGATAACTCTCATCCACGCGCCAAAAAGAAATAACAATACCCTACTAATTTACCCCGTTATTATGGCAAAATAGTCATTCGGAATTTTTTCATCCAAAAGGAAATAAAATGGAACATACTTTACCTGCCCTACCTTATGCAAAAAATGCATTAGTGCCTCATATTTCAGAAGAAACATTTGAATACCACTACGGCAAACATCACCAAGCTTATGTCACCAATTTAAACAACCTCATTAAAGGCACTGAGTTTGAAAATGCAAGCTTAGTAGACATTATTAAAAAATCTTCGGCTGGCATTTATAATAATTCGGCTCAAGTCTGGAACCACACATTTTTTTGGAGCAGCATGAAACCAAACGGTGGTGGTGCGCCTACAGGTGCTTTAGCAGATGCTATTAACAAAAAATGGGGTTCATTTGATGATTTCAAAAAAGCCTTTCAAACTTCAGCGGTAGGCAATTTTGGCTCTGGCTGGACTTGGTTAGTTAAAAAAGCGGATGGCTCAGTAGATATTGTTAACATGGGTCCTGCTGGCACACCATTAACAACGGGTGACAAAGCATTATTAACAATTGATGTGTGGGAGCACGCTTATTACATTGATTATCGCAATGCACGTGCTAAATTTGTAGAAGTGTTTTTAGCTTCTTTAGCTAACTGGGATTTTGCCGCAGCTAATTTCGCCGCTTAATTCTTAAATTCGCTTTAGATTAAAGGCTAGCTTGCTCACAAGTTAGCCTTTTTTATATCTCTCAAATAATAATAAATCATCACAAATTGTTAAAGGTCATTCATGGCACAGCAATACGAAGCGCTAACTAACACTGAGAAATATTTTATCGTCATTCTCCTAATTATTTATATGGCGCTGTTAGTCACCACTTTACTCATTATGGGTACGCATCCCCCACCTTGCCGACTAGAAATTGATAAAAACTGCGGACTTTGGCAATATTTTTTAGGGATTGCACCTTTTTATACCAGCATGTTTACTCTGAATACGGCCATTGTGTTATCGGCCTATTACCTCAATAAATTATCTATAAAGTCAGTCAAGTTTTTTCGCCTACTTACCTTACCGCCATTTTTATTGCTCATTTATTATTTTTATAATTATGGTGATGAGCTAGCAAAAACTTTAGCCGTCTAATGTCACAATTAACTCATGCCACCCATAGATTACGCGAATAGTACCAGACCCCAAACACTGGCGGCTATCGCAAGCGCAACAAACACCGCTGCACTACCTATATCTTTAGCGCGCTTAGCTAAGGGATGATGCTCCAAAGAAGTATGATCAATCGCCGCTTCAATGGCAGAGTTAAACAGCTCCACGATAAGCACTAACAGCACTACTGCGAGCAATAAGGCTTTTTCAACGCCTGTTTTACCTAAATAAATGCCTAGCGGAATCAACACAATGGCTAATAACACCTCTTGCCTAAAAGCATCTTCATGTTCATAGGCTGCCTTAAAACCATCAATAGAGTAACCAAATGCATTAATCAATCGGCTAAGACCTGTTTTACCTTTAAAGGGACTTTCCATCACACGCCTTTGTAAATTTTTTAATACGTAAATATTAACATACGCTATTATAGCGTTTTAGATTTTTAAAGGTTCTGACAAATGGCACGTACTGTTCACTGTGTTAAATTAGGTAAAGATTTAGACGGCATGGATTTTCTGCCTTATCCAGGCCCACTGGGCAAACGTATTTTTGAGAATGTTTCAAAAGAGGCTTGGGCGGGCTGGCTAAAGCAACAAACCATGCTAGTCAATGAAAATCGCTTAAGCCTAGCTGACCCAGCTGCGCGAAAATACTTAACGGAACAAACTGAGAAATACTTTTTTGGCGAAGGTGCCGATACAGCAAGTGGGTATGTGCCGCCAAATACATAATTAAGCTTAATTATGAAAAAAATTTTCATAGCCGCTTTGGCGGGACTTGTGCTTTACACCGCGTTTTATAAGCCGAAACAACCTCTGGTTATTATAGCGGCTAAGCATCATCAAGTTATTTTGTATGCAACTTCTTGGTGTGCTTACTGCAAAAAAACGCGGACTTTATTAAAAGAAAATCAGGTTAAATATACTGAGTTCGACATTGAAAAATCTGCAGCTGGTCTTAAGCAGTATGAACAACTCAATGGAAAAGGCGTCCCCGTTATTGACGTAAGAGGCTTAGTTGTTCATGGCTATGATAAAAATGAAATACTTGAAGCACTTAAAGGCATGAAAGTCATTTGAATATACTTTACACATTAAAAGCCTCAGTAATGACCAAAGCAAGTTTTTGGCTAGCTTGCTTGGCCATCACCACGCTATCGCTCAGCCCAATTGAAATGCTCACTGCACCTATTTTTGATTGGTGGGATAAAGCGCAGCACGCTTCTGCATTCTTGGTGCTATGTTGCTTAGGGCTTTTTGCTTATCCAACATCTCCGCGCCGAGTGATTTTTGGTTTGCTTATGTTTGGCATTGGTATTGAGTTTATGCAATACCTTACGGGCTATCGTTTTGCAGAGCTGAGTGACTTTTTAGCAGATACGGTTGGCGTAACCTTAGGTACATTGGTCATGTGGTTAGCAGAAAAACAGCGTGCAAAAATCACGCCAAAATCACTCTTTTAAAGCACATATCAACCAAGCGCCTCTGCAAGCGGCCTAGAATGCGGCTCACAGAGGCATAAAAACTTGTCGTATAGATAATGCGCTATAGCACATAGATTCTACGGGCATGGCCTTTATGGCTACTCAGGTGATATTTTTGATTTGGAATACAATAAAAAAAGCGTGCAATTTTTACCTTGCACGATTTACTTTTTTACGAGTTTTAGCGCTTATTTTTTATACGTTTTTACACCATCTGCCGTCGCTAATAGCAACACATTGGCTGGGCGCGCAGCAAATAAACCATTTGTTACCACGCCGACAATTTGATTAATTTTAGCTTCTATCGCTACAGGGTCGCTAATCGTTAAGCCATACACATCTAAAATCACGTTGCCATTATCGGTGGTGAAGTCACGTAGTTGTGGCTGACCGCCTAGCTTGACAAGTTCCCGCGCTACATAACTACGTGCCATTGGCAGCACTTCAACGGGGAGTGGAAACTTACCTAACACAGGGACGTATTTGCTTTCATCGCAAATACAAATAAAGGTTTTAGCGCAGGCGGCTACAATTTTTTCACGCGTTAAAGCACCGCCGCCGCCTTTTATCATGTGGAGATGCTCGGTAATTTCATCGGCACCATCCACATAAATATCCATACCGCTCACATTATTTAAATCAAACACCTCTATACCGTGGGCACGTAGGCGCTGCGCTGTGGCTTCACTACTGGCCACAGCACCGTCAATTTTGTGTTTTACTTTGGCTAACTCTTCAATAAAAAAATTAGCGGTTGAGCCAGTGCCCACGCCAATGATGCCTTCTTTTACATATTCAACTGCGGCTTTGGCCACTTGCTGTTTTAATTCGTCTTGGGTGTATGCCATTTTCCTAAATCCTCTACAAATTCTTTATAATGTGTACCAAAGTATAACTATACACCGCACAGGCCTTTTTTAAGAAACTTACATTAAGATATTTGCATGACCATAAACTATATACAAAAAATAGAAAATTCTCGCGTTTACGACGTGGCAAAAAAAACGCCACTTGAGCTTCAGCCTAATTTATCCGCCCGTATTGGCAATCGCGTGTTGCTCAAACGCGAAGACATGCAGCCTGTATTTTCATTTAAAATTCGCGGCGCGTATAACAAAATGGCCAACTTGCCAAAAGAGATTTTGGCTAAGGGCGTGATTTGCGCCAGTGCAGGCAACCATGCGCAAGGGGTGGCCTTAAGTGCAAAAAAACTCGGCTGCCGCGCTGTGATTGTGATGCCTACGACTACGCCAGCCATTAAAGTAGATGCAGTAAAAAGCCGTGGTGCTGAAGTGGTGCTGTTTGGTGACAGCTATTCTGATTCGCTGGTGCGTGCACTCGAGCTTGAAAAATCAGAGCAACTCACTTTTGTGCACCCGTATGACGACCCAGACGTGATTGCTGGGCAAGGCACCATTGCTTTAGAAATTTTGGCACAATGTAAAGAACCCATCGAAGCGATTTTTTGCTGTGTAGGCGGCGGCGGATTGCTTGCTGGCATTGCCACCTACATTAAAGCCATTCGCCCAGAAATAAAAGTGATTGGCGTTGAAGCTAAAGACGCTGAGGCCATGACAGAGTCACTCAAAAAAGGTGAGCGCGTCATGCTAGACCAAGTGGGGTTATTTGCAGATGGCGCAGCAGTTAAACAAGTGGGCGAGCATACGTTTAAATTGTGCCAGCAATATGTAGATGAAATGATTATTGTAGATAACGATGCGATTTGTGCCGCTATTAAAGATGTGTTTGAAGATACGCGTAGCATTTTAGAGCCCGCTGGCGCACTTGCAGTGGCTGGTTTGAAAGCATATGTTGCGCGCGAAAACTGTCATGATAAAACACTCATTGGTATTGCTTCAGGCGCCAATATGAATTTTGATCGCCTACGCTTTGTGGCAGAGCGTGCAGAAACTGGCGAAAAACGCGAAGCGGTGTTAGCAGTCACTATTCCTGAAAAACCTGGTGCATTTAAATCCTTTTGCCGCCTGCTGGGCAACCGAAATATCACAGAATTTAACTACCGGTATTCAGACCCCAAGAAAGCCCATATTTTTGTTGGCGTAGCCGTGCATGATCCGCTTGAAGTGACTAAACTGGTTTCTGACTTACAGTCTCAGGGTTTACCCGCGCTAGATTTAACCGATAACGAAGTCGCTAAATTACATTTGCGCCACTTGGTAGGGGGACATGCGCCGCAAGCTAAACATGAAGTGTTATACCGCTTTGAGTTTCCTGAAAAACCTGGTGCGCTAATGAATTTTTTAGACACAATGGGGCACGATTGGAACATCAGCTTATTTCACTACCGTAATCACGGTGCAGACTTTGGTCGTGTGCTAGTGGGCATGCAAGTACCCCCAGAAGAGCAAATTGAGTATGTGGAATTTTTAAAAAACTTAGGCTATCAGTATTGGGATGAAACCAAAAACCCCGCTTATCAATTATTTTTAGGTTAACCAAATTGGCTATATACAGCCAACATGGTTATATGTAGCCAGTTTTTGGTGTGTGACTTACTGCTAAACAAGCGGCTATAAAGCTAACTGTTTGTTTCACATTGAGAATTTATAAGGTTTATTTCTAGTACAGTTTTTGCTAATATAAAAAAGTTGAACCTAATTTTAATATAGATGCCAAAATTCAGACACATCCTTTGGAGAGCCATTTCATGCAATTTAAAAAACACTTAATCGTTACCGCTATTAGCTTATTAGCCGCAAGCAATGCCTTTGCAGACACAGGCAAAGCCTATGTGACCAGCCAAGATGGCGGCGTAAGCATTGTTGATTTAGAAAGCATGGTCGTAACGGGTACTATTGATGTAAAAGGCGAAGGCCCACGCGGATTAGCCGTCACTGATGATGGCAAATTTTTAATTGTTGCAACACGCGAAAACGGCAGCATTTCAATAGTAGATACCGCCACGAATGAAGTCGTTAAGCAAATTAAGGTGGGTCAAAACCCTGAGTTTGTGCGGGTTAAAGGTAACTTTGCGTTTGTTTCTTATGAACCCAGTGCAAAGGGCGGCCCACCACCTGCACCAGGCTCGGCTGAGGCCGCAGCTGCCGCAAAAGAGGATGATGATGATAAAGAGCCCGCACGCATTGGTATTGTTGACTTAAAACTAGGCAAAAAGGTACGTGAAATTACGGGCGGCCCTGAAACTGAAGGTATTGAATTTAGTAAAGATGGCAAGCAGCTCATCATTACCAATGAGGCTGATAAAACCATTACCGTGCATAACATTAAAACAGGCAAACGGTTAAAAACCATTAATACGCATGCTTATGGCGATCGTCCGCGTGGTATTAAAGTATCCCCCGATGGCAAAACTTATGTTGCCACGCTTGAATACGGCAATAAGTTTATGGTAATGGACAAAAATTTTAAAGTTTTACGTACAGTTGATACAGGTGAAACGCCTTATGGCATTAGCTTTGATGCGGCTGGCAAAAATATTTATATCGCTGAAAATAAAGCAAAACTACTAGAAGTGTTTGATGCGAAAACGTATGAAAAAATAAAAGCAATCCCCACAGGTAACCGTTGCTGGCACTTTAGCTTTACCCCAGATGACAAGCAAATTATGATGGCTTGTGGAAAATCTGATGCCTTAGTGTTAATCGATGCGCAAACCTTAACGCCTACCAACAAACAAGTGGAAATTAAAAATATGCCTTGGGGTATTGTGACTTATCCAAAGTCAATGGGTAGCTTGGATACTAAAATAAAATAAAATAAAATTTAGGGTAATTAAGGA
Source organism: Methylophilaceae bacterium (assembly GCA_049662045.1). GTDB lineage: Bacteria > Pseudomonadota > Gammaproteobacteria > Burkholderiales > Methylophilaceae > Methylotenera. The sequence continues at coordinate 48,568 of JBATAW010000014.1, forward strand.
GGTTAAAATTACTTTAACTTCCTAAGGCGCTTATTTTAATAACTCAGCTAGGCAACTCAGCAATGTTGCAGTCTGAGCATCAGTTCCTACTGTTATTCTTAAATAATTTGCAATTCGGCTGGGCGATTTAAACTGCCGCACAATTATGCCTTGCTCGCGCAATCCTAATGATAATTCCGCACCTGAACGGCTTTGATGTTTAGCAAAAACAAAATTAGCGCCTGATGGCAATACATCAAAACCCAAACCTTGTAAGGCAATAACCATCTGCTCTCGTGTGGAAATAACCTTTTTTCTTGTTGCTTCAAAATTTGCACTATCTTGCATGGCTGCCACTGCTCCAGCTTCTGCAAAACGGTCAATTGGATATGAATTAAAACTATCTTTTACGCGGATAAGTGCTTCTATTAAATCTGCATTTCCTAACGCATAGCCGACACGCAAGCCTGCCAATGCGCGTGATTTTGATAAGGTATGAACCACCAATAAATTAGGATATTGCTTGATTAATTTCACAGCGGATTCTGTGCCAAAGTCCACATAAGCTTCATCTACCACCACAACCGATTGCGTATTGGTTTTTAACAATTGTTCAATTTTGGCTAACGCCAATGGAATCCCTGTTGGCGCATTCGGGTTAGGGAAAATAATGCCGCCATTGGGTTGTGCATAATCATTTAAATCAATTTCAAACTGCGCGTTAAGCGCAATGGTTGTAAAGTTAATTTGATAAAGACCGCAGTACACGGGGTAGAAGCTATAAGTAATATCAGGAAATAAAAGCGGTTCATCATGTTTTAATAAGGCCTGAAAAACATGCGCTAACACTTCATCTGAGCCATTGCCCACAAACACTTGATTGGCTTGCAAATGATGATATTGCGCAATCGCCGTCTTTAACTGTTCTGAATTGGGGTCTGGATACAAACGTAGCGTTTCTGCCGCTTGAGCTTTTAAAGCTTCAAGCACTTTAGGGCTAGGTGGATAAGGGTTTTCGTTGGTATTCAGCTTAGTTAAGCTGGCTAACTTAGGTTGTTCGCCCGGCACATAAGGGGTCAGTTGATGAACAATATCACTCCAAAATTGACTCATTTATTTATTCTACCAATATCGTTAAGATTTCGCATCTCTCGTACACGCGCATTCATTAGTTTAATCACCGCGCTGTGAGCAGCCTAAAATGCGGCTTGCAGAGGTGTTGTTTAGCTAATGAAAAACCAGCTCAGCATCAATTATTTTTTAAGTCTATACTCAGCGGAGCGCGCATGGGCTTGCAAGCCCTCACCATAAGCTAACGTAGCGGCTACTTTTCCCAGTACTTGCGCGCCAGCTTCTGAAACCATAATCAAGCTTGAGCGTTTTTGAAAATCATAAACCCCCAAAGGTGAGCTAAAACGCGCAGTGCGTGAGGTGGGCAACACATGGTTTGGGCCAGCGCAATAATCCCCCAGTGCTTCACAAGTATTTCTACCCATAAAAATTGCACCTGCATGTTTGATTTTTTTACTAAACGCCAATGGTTCATCCATGGATAACTCTAAATGTTCGGGGGCAATGTAATTACAAATTTCTGCCGCTTCATCTAAATCGCGTACTTGAATCAATGCGCCTCGATCAGTTAAAGACGTACGAATAATATCTTTACGTGGCATGTCTTCTACCAACCTGAGGATGCTAGCGCTTACTTTTTCCAAAAACTCTGCATCTGGACACAGCAAAATCGCTTGTGCTAACTCATCATGCTCAGCTTGGCTAAATAAATCCATTGCCACCCAATCAGGGTTAGTTTTGCCATCACAGATGACTAAAATTTCAGACGGGCCTGCCACCATATCAATGCCAACTACGCCAAATACGCGGCGTTTAGCGGCGGCAACGTAGGCATTTCCAGGACCGACCACTTTATCGACTTGTGGCACTGTTTGCGTACCATAAGCTAATGCACCCACAGCTTGCGCGCCACCAATGCAAAACACACGGTCAACCTCACAAATAGCCGCTGCGGCTAAAACTAACTGATTTTTTTCACCATTGGGTGTGGGTACCACCATAACAAGCTCAGACACGCCAGCCACTTTGGCAGGGATTGTATTCATCAGCACACTAGAAGGGTATGCCGCTTTACCGCCTGGCACATATAAGCCCACACGGTCTAACGAGGTAACTTGCTGGCCTAATAAAGTGCCATCAGCTTCGGTATAGCTCCAAGATTGCATCAATTGCTTTTCATGGTAGCTGCGAACCCGGTTTGCCGCGGTTTGCAAAGCTTTACGCTGATCAGCAGGTAAGCCATTTAACGCCGCTTGCAATTCAGTTTGGCTAATTTCAAGCTCGGCCATTTCTTTTGCGGTCGTTTTATCAAAACGATTAGTGTATTCCAGCACGGCTGCATCACCACGCGTTTTTACATCTTTTAAAATATTGGCGACCACCTCATCTACACTATCGTCTTGCGCAGTTTCAAAAGCAAGTAATGCTTTTAAATCAGCATTAAAATTGGCATCTCTAGTGGATAATTTTCTTATCTTCATAGTATTTGTTTTCTTTATTATTTCTTTTCTACGACGGCTTGAAAAGCCGCCATAATGGGTTGTAATTTGGCACGATTTAATTTGAAAGAAGCTTGGTTGACCACTAAACGCGAGCTAACTTCGCCCACTTCTTCCACCGCTTTTAAATTATTGGCACGCAGGGTGCTACCCGTACTAACCAAATCTACGATGACATCAGCGAGTCCAACCAATGGACCCAGCTCCATTGAGCCGTACAACTTAATTAAATCAACATGCATGCCTTTAGCGGCAAAGTGCTCACGCGCTGTTTTCACATATTTTGTCACCACTTTTAAACGCGCACCTTGACGAATGCTGGCTTCATAATCAAAATCATTGCGCACCGCCACCATCATTTTGCATTTGGCAATTTGTAAATCGAGCGGTTGATACAAACCTTCACCACCATGCTCATCTAGCACATCTTTACCTGCAATTCCTAAATCAGCTGCGCCATATTGCACATAGGTTGGCACATCGGTAGCGCGCACAATAATCAGGCGCACATCTTCACGATTGGTGCCTATAATCAGCTTACGTGATGTTTCAGGGTCTTCAGTGGCGTGAATGCCTGCCGCGGCCAACAATGGCGTGGTTTCTTCAAAAATGCGGCCTTTTGAAAGTGCGATGGTAATCATGCTTTAAACTCGTTTAACATTAGCACCCAGTGCATTAAATTTAGCTTCCAAATGCTCATAGCCACGGTCTAGATGATAAATACGTTCAATCACCGTTTCACCACGCGCAACCAAACCCGCTAGCACTAGGCTTGCTGAAGCACGTAAATCAGTGGCCATGACGGTTGCGCCATCTAAATACTCCACGCCTTTAACCAAGGCGGTATTGCCGTCAATACTAATGTCTGCACCCAAGCGTTGCATTTCTTGCACGTGCATAAAACGGTTTTCAAAAATGGTTTCTGTGACCTTTGCCACGCCTTCAGACATCGCATTTAACGCCATAAATTGCGCTTGCATATCGGTTGGAAAAGCGGGGTGCGGTGCGGTGCGAATATTGACAGCTTTTAACTTGCCATCACTTTTTACTGTAATACTATTCGCATCGCTCGTCACCGTAGCACCTGCTTCACGTAACTTTTCAATCACCGCATCAAGTAAATCAGCCCGAGCATTTAGTAATTTAACTTCGCCGCCAGTCATTGCCGCAGCCACCATGTAAGTACCCGCTTCAATACGGTCACACACCACATTGTGTGTTGTGCCATTGAGCTTTTCTACACCTATGATGGTAATCAGATCGGTCCCTGCACCAGTAATCTTAGCGCCCATTTTGCTGAGCATTTCAGCTAAATCCACCACCTCAGGTTCTTTTGCTGCATTTTCTAGCACGATAGTGCCTTCGGCCAACGCTGCCGCCATCATCAGATTTTCAGTACCCGTCACCGTCACTACATCCATATAATAACGTGCACCTTGCAGGCGGCGATTAGGTAAGTGCAAAGTGCTCGCCTGAATATAACCGTGCGTAATATGAATGGCCGCACCCATTGCTTGCAAACCTTTGATATGCAAATCTACAGGGCGTGAGCCAATGGCACATCCACCTGGTAATGAAACCCGTGCTGTGCCAAATCGTGCTAGTAACGGACCCAATACCAAAATTGAAGCACGCATGGTTTTGACCATTTCATAAGTCGCTTCAAATGAAGTGACATCGCTTGCATCTAAGGTTACTTTATCAGCATTGCGCGAAATTTTTACGCCCATCATGCCAAGCAGTTTAAGTGTGGTATCAATATCTTTTAGTGCGGCAACACTGCTTAAATTGAGCGGTGTTTCTGCCAATAAAGCGGCGCATAAAATAGGTAAAGCCGCGTTTTTTGCGCCAGAAATAGTCACTTCACCACTAAGGCGATTTCCACCTTGTATGATTAGCTTATCCAATTACTTAGCCGCATTCAACATAGTTTGAAGCTCACCACTTTCATACATGGAACGCATAATATCTGAACCACCGACAAATTCACCCTTAACATATAACTGAGGAATTGTCGGCCAGTTAGCGAACTGCTTAATACCTTCGCGAACCGCTTGGTCTTGCAATACGTCAACAGCCACATATTGTACTTGGCAAGCATCTAAAATTTGCGTCGCCATATTTGAAAAACCACATTGTGGAAATTTTGGCGAACCTTTCATATATAGCACTACAGCATTACTAGTAACGGTTTCTTTAATTTTTGCTTGAGCGTCCATTTATATCTCCAATTTTCTCTATTTAAAATTCGATGTTTGCCACTGTAATGGCGTGTATGTTTTCATTGATAGCGCATGAATTTCGGCTCGCATACGGTCACCAAGTGCACCATAGACTAGTTGATGTTGTTGCACCATGCTTTTACCATCAAAAGCTGCGCTTACAATGACCGCCTCAAAGTGCGTACCATCATCGCCCATCACTTTGATAAATTCACACGCTAAACTTTGCGTAATATACAACTCTAATTGTGCTGCGCTTAACATGCTTGATTAGCCTCTTAGTTTATAGCCAGATTTTAACATTTTTAAGCACACCATTGCTAATGCGATTAAAAATCCTATCACTACCATGACACTTATCCAAGGGGATACGTCCCCCTTACCAAAAAATCCGTATCTGAACCCATCTATCATGTAAAAAAATGGGTTGAATTTAGACACTGTCTGCCAAAATGGGGGTAATGAATGGATTGAGTAAAACACACCCGATAAAAACGTGAGCGGCATAATCACAAAATTTTGAAACGCAGCCATTTGGTCAAATTTGTCAGCCCAAATGCCAGCAATGATACCAAAGGTGCCTAGCAACGCGCTACCTAAGACAGCAAAGGTAACAATCCAGCCCAAGTGTACGATAGGTAGATGCACAAAGAATAAGGAAACTAGATATATGGCTAAACCGACAAACAAACCGCGTATCATTGATGCCGCTATTAGTGCCATATACACTTGCAAATAGCTAAGCGGCGTGAGCAATATAAACACGATATTGCCCATGACTTTAGACTGTATAAGGCTAGATGAACTATTGGCAAATGCATTTTGCAATAGCGACATCATCATTAAACCAGGGATTAAAAAAGCCGTGTAAGGCACGCTGTTATACACCTGCACTTTGCCTTCAAGTACATGTGAAAAAATCAGTAAATATAGCAATGCGGTCAACACAGGTGAAGCAACCGTTTGAAAAGCCACGCGCCAAAAGCGTAACACTTCTTTTTTAAACAAGGTATAAGTGCCTAGCCATTCTTGCTTAATCATACTTTTACCCCGCTAGTTTGGCTATTAGCGCCCACAAGAGATAAGAATACATCCTCTAAATCTGGTTCTATCAATTGCATATCTTCAATCGCTACATTAGCTTTACGTAACTCACTCAAAGCAAATTCTATTTGGCTTAACTCAGTCAATGCTAGCATATACACGCCGTTTTCACCGCTTTTTAGCATGGATAACAACGGTGGTGGTAAAGGAGAACTTCCCAATGTTAAGCGTAAATTTTTGCCTGCAAACTTATTCAGCAAATTCGCTGTGCTATCCAGCGCCACAATTTCACCCTGTTTCATCATCGCTACGCGCGAGCAGAGCATTTCAGCCTCTTCTAAATAATGCGTAGTGAGAATAATTGTATGGCCTTCTCTGTTGAGTTTTTTAATGAACTCCCACAACATTTGCCGTAACTCAACATCCACCCCCGCCGTTGGCTCATCTAATACAATCACAGGTGGTTTATGTGCCAAAGCTTGCGCTATTAAAGCGCGACGCTTCATTCCGCCAGAGAGCTTACGCATGTTTGTATGCGCTTTATCGGTTAAACCTAACCCTTCTAAAATCTCATCTACCCAAGCATCATTTTCGCGCCCACGCCCAAAATAACCTGCCTGAAAACGTAGCATTTCTCGTACATTAAAAAATGGGTCAAAAACCAACTCTTGCGGCACCACGCCTAAGGCCATGCGTGCAGCTTGATAATCACGCACAACATCGTGCCCCATAATGCTAGCGCTACCTGAAGTAGGCTTAAGTAAGCCAGCTAATATGCTAATTAGCGTAGATTTGCCTGCGCCATTTGGGCCAAGTAAACCAAAAAACTCACCTTGCGGAATGGTTAAATCAATTCCATTAAGCGCGTTGAGCGCTCCGTAGTGCTTATGAATTCGACTGATTTGAATAGCATTGGACATAATTAACTTGTTTTAAATAAATAACGGCTTGTACGTTAACAAGCCGTTATAGACAACTAAAAATAGAAAAATTGCTAATACAAAACTAACTTAACGGAATAAATTCTGTTACGCCATAAAGCATCATCAAGCTTGTTAAGTTAGTGGGCAAATGAGAAAAAGTTACCTTACTATTTGATGCCGCAGCTCGTCGTTGCCATTCCAACATCAAACTAATGGCTGAAGTATCAACCTCAGTAACTTTAGAAAAGTTAACTTCATGCGTTTTATTTTCAATGTTTAACGTGTTGCTCTTAAGTAAAATTTTATTCGCATTTTCTACCAAAATGGACCCTGAAACGACCCACCCGTTTGGTTCTTGCATTATTGTAGCTTGAGCATTTTGCATAAATTTAGCTATTAAGCACCAGCCGCTTTGTTTTTATCGGCCAATTTTTTATTCAAACTATCAATACCATTTTGACGAATTTCATCACTAAACTGGCTACGGTAGTTAGTGACCAAACTCACACTTTCAATCACGATGTCATAGACTTTCCAGCCATTTTGGTTTTTTACTAAGCTGTAATCTACCTCTACTGGCTGGCCAACCGATTGTATAATTTGTGTTTTTACGGTCACATTTTTAGCATCTGGCTCAGCTTTTAGGGGCTTGTATTCGATAGTTTGATCTTTATATTTGCTCAGTGCTACAGAATAGGTACGAAGCAATAAAGCGCGAAACTCTTTTTGAAATGCGGCTTGCTGCTCTGGTGTCGCTGCTTTCCAGCTTTTACCTAATACCATACGGCTAACGCGGTCAAAATCGAAATTTGGTAATACTTTTTCTTCGGCTAATGCATAAATTTTTTGTTTATTACCTGCTTGAATATCTTTATCAGTTTTAACAATGGCCAACACATCATCCGCAGTTTGCTTAACCAGTGCGTCAGGCGCAACTTCTGCAGCTACAATGTTCGCACCAAATAAGCTTAGCATAAAACTTGCGCCAACTAAAAATTTAAAAATCGTTTTCATTTGAATCCTTTTTCATTCAATATTGAAGTACTAGATTATACGCCACTATATATATTACAGAGCATCCGTAAAGCAATGACCATTTTACAAATATTTAAAACGCTGGGTCACCTATTTCGGTTGACTTAGCATTAACTGCTGTAGGCGCAGTTTCTTTTGCTGGTGTTTCTTCAGAAGCTTTACTAAACAAGAACTTACTAATCATTTTTTCTAACACAATCGCATCTTGCGTTTTAGCTATTTTATCTCCATTTTTCAGCACGGTATCATCGCCACCCGCTTCAAGTCCAATGTATTGCTCTCCCAATAACCCAGCGGTGTAAATGTTAGCGAAAGTATCTGTTGGAAATGGATATCTCTCATCAATTTTAAGTGTAACGCGCGCGGTGTAATCTTTACTATCAAACGCAATGCTATCAACACGGCCCACTACCACCCCAGCACTTTTAACTGGCGCGCGTGCCTTTAAACCGCCCACGTTCTCAAATGCAGCAGAAACCGTATAAGTTTCCCCTAAATTACTAGTCGTTAAGTTGCCAACTTTCATGGCGAGCCCAAAAAAAGCTGCCACTCCGAGCGCCACCAACACCCCTACCCACAAATCTATTGTTGTTCTATCCATTGCTGTCTCCTACCATTGTTTACTCCCGCCATAATTTTCTCCTGCTAGATTTTGTAGTATTTTTTAACTCAATATTATCTTTAAGTAATCAGCATAAATGACGTTAAAATAAAATCTAAGCCTAGCACCGCTAAAGATGACGTCACCACCGTGCGGGTAGTAGCATGACTAACGCCCTCTGCGGTTGGCGGTGCATCATAGCCTTCAAACAAGGCAATAATTGTACAAGCCACCCCAAATACCACGCTCTTAATCAGCATATTGATAACATCTGAAAACTCAACATTTGCCTGCATTTGTGACCAAAAAGCCCCCACATCCACGCCAATTTGCGCCACTGCGACTAAGTGACCACCTAAAATCCCCACCATAGTAAACAGACAAACTAATAAGGGCATAGAAAAAACACCCGCCCAAAAACGTGGTGCAATCACACGAGAAATCGGGTTAACCGCCATCATTTCCATCGCAGACAACTGCTCAGTGGCTTTCATTAGGCCAATCTCAGCAGTAATGGCCGTACCGGCTCGTCCTGCAAATAACAATGCAGCAACGACTGGCCCCAGTTCACGAATTAATGAAAGTGCCACTAATACCCCAATAGATTCAGATGAACCATATCTTTGTAGGGTATTGTAGCCCTGCAAAGCTAGCACCATGCCTACAAAAAAAGCCGACACTAAAATAATAATCAGCGACATTACGCCCGTAAAATACATTTCTCGTATGATTAAATATGGGCGACGAAAACTTTCTCCAGAATATCTCAATGTTAAAAAGAATAAGCGTGCGCCTGCGCCTAAACGCCAAATTTGCTCAACAACGCGATGCCCAATTGAGCGAAAAACATTCACAAAGCTAGTCAAAATATTAGCCATGTTGCATCAGATCCTGCTGGTAGTCAGGCGCATGGTAATGAAATGGCACGGGTCCATCTTTTTCACCATGCACAAATTGATGGACAAACGGCTCTGTAGATTGCATTAAATCATGCGGCGTGCCTTCAGCCGCCACCTGGCCATTAGCAAGAAAGTACACATAATCTGCAATTGAAAAAGTCTCTTTCACATCATGTGAAACAATAATAGAAGTCGCTCCTAATGCATCGTTTAAGCTACGAATCAAATTACAAATCACCCCCATCGAGATAGGGTCTAAACCAGCAAAGGGCTCGTCATACATAATGATATTCGGGTCTATTGCAATGGCACGCGCCAGCGCCACGCGACGCGCCATACCCCCTGAAAGCTCAGGCGGGGTTAAAGCATGTGCGCCACGTAAGCCAACGGCATTTAGCTTCATTAGCACTAAATCTCGTATCATCGACTCAGGCAAATCAGTTAATTCGCGCATGGGAAAAGCCACGTTATCAAATACGCTTAGATCGGTAAATAATGCCCCTTGTTGAAACAACATGCCCATTTGACGGCGTAATTTAAAAATACCATCGCGGTCTTGCTGGTGAACCACCTCGCCACTCACGCGCACTTCACCCTTAACTGGCTTTAATTGGCCACCTATTAAGCGCAACAAAGTGGTTTTACCACTACCGCTGCCGCCCATAATCGCCACGACTTTACCGCGTGCAAACACCATATTGATGTTTTTATGCAACAAACGGCCTCTGTAACCAAAGGAGAGATGATCAATTTCGACGATATTGTCAGCCATAGCGCGTAGAGGAGCTCTTTTGTTTATTGTTTAACTTTGAAGAAGCCATCATTCTAAAACAATTTGATGAGTAAGCAAGCGCTTATATTAAGTGGTCATTAAAAGCTTCAAGAAAAATGTAACAAAAAAACCCGCGAATGCGGGCTTTTTAAATATTGCCTTATATTTTATATGCCATAACAAACCGTATATGAGGCCGCAGGATCTATAGTAGTTGCTGCTGTAGAACCGAGAGTGTCTGCTGAACTTAGAGTTGCCATCATCGAGCCAGTATTTGAAACACCATCATCCATGGTCACATCTATCTGCGTAACGTATTTACCTAAAATACCTTTAGAGCAAATAATGTAAGATCCTTTAATTGCATTACCTGAAGAATCTTTCATCGCGGCATTTGCTGCAACGTTTGTACCACCCATAATTCCAATCGGATTTCCATCTGCATTTGTTGGGCGCCAATCTGCATTTGCAACATCTGTTACGCCAGGGGCTAAATTAGCAAGGCGAACATGCTGCCAAAAATTATATGTTTCAGTATCATCAGTTTTTACGTCATACCATTTGCCGTTCAATGCACCATCGCCATTACCAGGTTTAGCTGCACCAACATGAGCAACTGCATTTTTATCATCACCTGGTAACGATTTAAATTTATCTTGGTAGCCATAGATAAAAACTGGAATTGTCCTGAAATCATTTGCTAAGTTCTTAACTTTAGCACTATTAATCAGCTCTTGACCTTTTAGCACGCCGCCAAGGAGCAAGCCGATAATCACCAGCACAATCGCCAACTCAATTAACGTAAAACCTGACTGTTGTTTTTTCATTCTAAATATTCCAAACTTAAACATTATAGTTAAAGTAAAATTATTTTTTTACTAATTAGTTTTTCAAATGCAATCTTTATGCCAACCCTCACTTAAGCTTTAATAGGCTATATTTTAGTAATAACCTGCTGATTCTACCTAAGGTTTATTAACAAACTGTCGAAAAACTGTCAACTGTGTCACTATTTCAACACTTTCTGTAAGCTACTGTATTTTACCTAGCTGGCACAAATTGCCATTACAATAACATGCAAATTTTATTTAATAAAACATTCACGAGCTCATTTAACAATGCCTGTACATATTCATTTTTTTAGTCGCCTGTTTACTGACACCAATCGCTTAATGGCGTTGATGCTATTAACCTTGCACGCTTTGCTAGTTTGGGGCGAGGCTAATAATTTATATAGCGCATTATTTTTATGCCATTATGGATTTTTTTTATTATGGCAGCCCGTGTTGCACCAAGGGAAAAAGCTCACTTGGCCAACGATTTTAACGGTAGTAGCAGGTGCGGCTTTTACGTTTTTTTTCATTAATTGGTGGGCAACCGCCATTTGGATTGCAGGTTTATTTGCATTAGTAGGTGGACGTGTACTTTCAAGCGATGCTTCGCAATCGAAATTACCCAATCTACTTGCGGCCACCTATTTGCTCGCTGTTCTGCTACTTTGGGTGGTGCCTAAATTATTGCATACCAAGGCAGACTTAGAAGCCGCTACATTTTTGCTTAAATATATTCTGCCATTAGTGCCGCTTTCAATTTTATTTTTTTCGTCTAAAGTTAAATCTGCCGCGACTAGCCAAAATATTGACTTTTTTTACACTTTAATTATTTTCTTACTCACGATTATTGTTATTTTAGGTAGCTTTGCGATTGGTGTCACATGGCAAGTTCACTATGTAAAACTGCTGATATATGTCGTCTTGGGTTTGGCGATCACTTTAATATCGCTGAGTTGGCTGTGGAACCCGAGCGAGACTTTTTCTGGTCTAGAGCTTTTAATGTCTCGTTACTTACTTAGCATAGGCTTACCTTTTGAAACTTGGCTAAGAAAAATTGCGTTGCATGCTGATATTGAGCCTAAAGCAGGTGACTTTTTACATGAATCTATGCGCGATCTTGCGGCTTTGCCGTGGGTGAGCGGTTTGCTGTGGGAAGTCGATAGCGGGAAACATCAAGTAGGTGATACTTCTGCGCATATTTCGACCTTTAGCTTTGAGCGGCTACATTTAACGCTTTACTCACGCTGGCAACTTTCACCCGCTATGTATTTACATGTTCAGCTACTAACTCAAATTTTAAGCGAGTTTTATGAAGCTAAACGACGCGAAGAAACTATCAGTCAAAACACATACATGCAAACGTTTTATGAAACAGGCTCGCGCTTAACACATGACATTAAAAATATTTTACAATCTCTTGGCACGCTGACTTCTGCGGCTGAGCAAACCACCGATGCTGAAAGTGATGCCAGATTAATTGAGCTGATTAAACGCCAGCTACCCCGTTTAAATCAACGCTTAGCGGCCACACTGACTAAGCTAGAAAAACCCAGCCTTGAGAAAAAAAGCCAAGCAAAAGTAGCCAACTGGTGGAAAAATTTCAGGCAACTCAACCAACATCAACAAGTACATTTTGAGTCTCCCGCCGAGCTGCCCAAGGATGATATCGACCCAGATGTGCTGGATAGCGTTGTTGATAACTTGGTACAAAACGCGCTAGAGAAAGCCAAGTTAGAAACGGATGTGCTAATCAAAGTGACGCTATTACCAACACCGCACTTTTGCATTGAAGTTGCTGATACAGGCTCAGCCGTGCCAGCCGAGACCGAAGCACTGCTATTTAAATCCCATGTTAGTTCAAATAATGGTTTGGGTGTAGGGCTTTACCACGCGGCACAGCAAGCCAAGCAAGCGGGTTATGAGTTGAGCTTAATCAATAATCGCGATGGAGAAGTACGATTTAGATTAGAAAAACTAGCGGATGAAACTGCTTAAAAAATGTACCTCAACCTAGCTTAAAACCCCCGAGCGTTTTTTGATGCTCTGGAAGCCGCATGTAGACTAGCTTGCAGACCGATGATAATAAAGACTGTTAAATTAGCGACTAAAAGATAAGGGCAACTTCACAGTTGCCCTTATCTTTTTTAACGAATTAAAAATTTACACTCGATTAACGCAAGCCTTGAATATAATCAGCGACCGCCGCCATTTCAGCATCTGTCATCTTTGCAGCAATCGTCATCATCATCGGCGCATTTGCACGCTCACCGGTGCGGAAAGTTCTCAATTGCGCTAGCGTGTAATCTGAATGCTGACCATTCAAACGTGGAAACTGTTTAGGCAAACCAGCACCAGTAGCGCCATGACAAGATGCGCACGCTGGAACATTGGTTGCCAGAATGCCGCCACGGTAAATTTTTTCACCTAGTGAGCCTTTACCATTGGTTTTAGCCTGATCAAGCTTTAAATTTTGCTTAGCAAAATAAGCGGCAAGTCCCTTCATATCATCTTCACTTAATCCGCTTGCCATGCCGCTCATCACCGCATTTGCACGCTTGCCAGACTTAAATTCTGTCAGTTGCTTGACCAAATAGTCAGGATGCTGAGCCGCTAATTTTGGATTGGCTGAAATCGTACTATTGCCATCTGCCGTATGGCAGGCAGCACAAACGGTTTCTACCTTTGTTTCAGCAGCAGATTTTTCACCCGCTACGGCAGAGCCTGCAAGCAAACTTAATAACAACACTTGAGCAACATTAATACGCATAAGTACTCCATATTTACAATTTAATTATTTAATTATTTAATTATCTGAGCATATTATCAAAAAACCCTGCTCCGTGATAGCATAGTCAACCTAAAATATCAAATAATACCGCCATGCCGCTTTTTCAAAATGCCACTTTTTTTATTTCGGCGCATCATTTACGTGATTTACCGCCTGCCTCTGGCATTGAAGTGGCGTTTGCTGGCCGCTCAAATGCTGGCAAATCAAGCGCGTTAAACACTTTAGCTAACCATAATCGACTGGCCTTTGTCAGCAAACAACCTGGCCGCACGCAACTCATTAATTTTTTCACGCTTGGTAGCGATAGGCATTTAGTCGACTTGCCAGGTTATGGCTACGCGAAAGTACCTGAAAGTATGCGCGCACACTGGCAAAACGTGCTGGCGCGCTATTTAGGTGAACGCTCTAGCTTAGGTGGATTAGTGTTAGTGATGGATAGCCGCCACCCTTTAACGCCACTAGATCGCCAAATGCTGGATTGGTTTTGCCCAAGCGGTAATCCTGTGCATGTATTACTCACTAAATCTGACAAGCTCTCGCGTGGTGAGGCCAGTTTAACCTTAACCCGTATACGTAAAGAGTTAGTTGAAACTTGGGGCAATGCCTGTAGCGTGCAACTTTTTTCTAGCTTGAAAAAACAAGGGGTTGAAGAAGCAGAAAAAATCATCGGCAGCTGGTTGTTTGGAGATACAGCGCTTCTTAGCAAACCAGATAAAGCAACAGATGCATAAGCGCAAAGCTTAAGTATTGGTTGGGGCGCTTATGTTAATTGGATGTGCTTCTAGCCATTCTTGCCACACTGCAAAGGCTACTGCCAATATCACTGGTCCTAAAAATAAGCCAACTAAGCCGAATGCAGCCAAACCACCCAGCACGCCAAAAAAGGCGAGAATAAAAGGTATTTTTACACTTTGTGCGACCACTAAAGGTCTTACAATGTTATCAACCCATGAGACTACTAAAGCGCCCCACAGCAACAAACCAACACCTTCAAGCGTCTGCCCAGTAAAAATCAACCAAATGCCCATGCTTCCCCAAACCAGTGGTGTGCCAAATGGAATAAGTGCGAATAATACGGTAATAGCTGCGAGCATAGCAGGAGAGCTTAAGCCCGCTACCCAGTAACCTAAACCAGCTACAATACCCTGTATTAAGGCTGTCAACAATATGCCATAGACAACACCTCGCGTCGCGCCACCCGCAGCTTCTATATAAGTTTTTACCCTTGTGCCTAACATGGATTGCATGACACTTTGTATTTGCGCTAAAAGACTAACGCCATCTCTATACACAAAAAATAATGTCAATAGCGCCAAGCCCATTTTGGCAATATTGCGACCTATACCGCCTAAAATTTCAAAGTTTGCTTTATCTGCACTTGCCAGTAGTCGCTGTATTTCAGACTTGATCTGAATGGGTTGAGCGATAACTTGATTAAACCAGTGATTAATTTCTTGTCCAAATATTGGTAAATCTACAATAAATTTCGGTACAACAAACCCGCCAGTTGATAGTGTTTTTTGAATAGCGTCACTAGCATGTGTAAATTCAACTTTTAGCGTCATGAAAAGCCACAATAAAGGCAATATAACAATTGCCGCCATGGTGATAGTCATGACAAAAGCTGCAATATTCTCTCTGCCATTGATTATCCCTAGTAATTTTTTATACAATGGCCAACTTGCGTAGGCAATAATAGTTGCCCATAAAGCTGGAACAACAAAAGGTTGTAATATTAGCCAAGCACCCACGGCTAAAGCAGCAATAAACAGGGTGAGTAGTGCAAGCCTAACGGCTGGATGCGTGGTGAATTCTTGCATTGTTATTTAGAGCTTTTTACAGGTTTTTTAATCATTAAACTTGCCACAATAGCGGAACACAAAATGACTGCAATGACTAATAATGAGACTTTCGTAGGTATTTCCACCCACTGCACTGCAAGCATTTTTCCACCGATGAATACGAGCAAAAACGCTAAACCCACTTTTAATAAGTGAAAGCGATCTGCCATGTCGGCGAGTAAGAAATACAGCGCTCTTAAACCAAGTATGGCAAAAATATTTGAAGTAAACACAATAAATGGATCCGTAGTAATCGCAAAAATAGCGGGGATAGAATCTACTGCGAAAATAACGTCAGAAATTTCTATCATTAAAAGTACAAGAAACAATGGCGTGAAATAACGCAATCCATTTTCCACCACGGTAAATTTCTCACCTCTATATCCATCCGTAATACGCAGATGCTTTCGTACTAATTTCAAGACAAGGTTTTTCTCTAAATCTGGTTCTTTCTCAGCCATTGTGAGCATACGAATGCCAGTAATAATCAAAAATGCGCCAAATAAATACAGTACCCAGTGAAACTCACGTACTACCCATGCACCCGCTAAAATCATGACTGCACGTAAAACAATCGCCCCAAGCACACCATAGAGCAACACCCTGCGCTGATGTTCTGGTGCCACATGAAACGCACTAAATATCATTAAAAATACAAATACGTTATCAACAGATAATGACTTTTCAATCACATATCCCGTTAGAAACTCCATAGATTTTTGGCTAGCAATATCTACGCCTGCAGTACGGTTTAAATACCACCATAATCCAGCATTAAATAACATCGCTAAGGCAACCCAAGCTGCAGTCCATATTGCAGCTTCTTTTGCGCTCACTTTATGCGCTTTACGCCCACCAAATACAAATAAATCGAGCGAAAGCATCACAATAACAAAAGCAATAAACACTACCCACATCCACGGCTCACCTACACTATTCATCTTATTATCCTATACTATGCAATACGAAATGACTCATTTTTAAGCTGTTTGTTTAAGCATGGTGATGCGCTCTTCAAGTGGTGGGTGCGTCATAAAAAGTCGTCTTAAACCCATTTTTTGGGCACCTGAGATACCAAAAGTCGCTATTTTTGTTGGTAATTGCGCCTCCGTTTGCATGTTGGCTTGCCCTAGTTTTAGTTTTTCAAGCGCTGCGATCATTTTTTGACGGCCAGCCAAACTAGCACCGCCTAGATCAGCGCGAAACTCTCTTTGACGTGAGAACCACATCACAATAATGCTCGCTAAAATGCCTAGCAATAACTCAGCAATAATCATTGTGATATAAAAAGCAGTGCCTTGTCCACGCTCAGTTTTAAAAACGACTTTATCAACGGTGTAGCCAATCACACGCGATAAAAACATCACAAAAGTATTCACCACCCCTTGAATTAGGGCTAAAGTCACCATGTCACCATTGGCAATATGTGTTACCTCATGCGCAAGCACAGCCTCAGCTTCATCACGGCTCATTGCCTTTAATAAGCCATTAGAAACCGCCACTAGTGCATTATTTTTATTCATCCCTGTGGCAAAAGCGTTCACATCAGGTGAGTTGTATATGGCGACTTCTGGCATCCCTATGCCAGCAGATTTCGCCTGTGCGTGTACTGTTTCTAACAACCATTTTTCCTCTAATGTAGTCGGTTCTTTTATAACCGCTGCTCCAACCATTCGTTTGGCAGTCCATTTAGAAATAGCGAGCGATATAAACGAACCACCCATACCCATCACCGCAGTAAATATTAACAATGATTGATAATTGATGCCTGCTTCACTCATATAAGACCTCACACCTAGTAGGCTCAAAGTGATCGACAACATCAGCATAATCGCAATATTGGTGACTAAAAATAAAACAATACGCTTCATTGATATGCTTTCTTAAATAATGTTATTCGTACATTTCAAACTAAATAGCATGCCTTTAACTATAGTCAATATCAGGCATTTGATACCTATTTTTACGCTTTAAGGCTCTTGTCAATGTTCTGCTTGCACGCTCGACAGCTCTATCGATGGCGATATACAGATCACTTTCAATATCTACTATTACCACGCTAGGCATGCCCTGCATTTTAAGAATCAGCTGGCAACGTTTATCTTCACCTCCCCTAGGGCCATTAATATCAGATAAGCGTACTGTTACGCGCTGTATATACTCACCAGCAAAACTAATGGCGTAGCTCAGGCGTTTATGCGTATATGCTTGCAAAGCTTGTGTTAACACAAAACCACGAGACTGAATAATTGTTTGCATCACCTATCTCCTTTTGAATTAAATGAAAACAAGTTCAATATACGCTCAACTTAAATGCAATAAAATTCGAATATAATTGACTTAATATTCGAATTATTCGAACATAGATATATGTCAGGCATTAACTACAAACATCTGCATTACTTTTGGGCTGTGGCGAAAGCGGGTAGCATTACGCTTGCCAGTCAACGTCTTTTTGTTACACCTCAAACCATTAGTGGTCAGCTAACGCTATTTGAAAGCGTATTAGGCGAGCCCTTATTTAATCGAGTTGGTAAGCGACTTGAACTCACTGAAAAAGGTAAAGTAGTATTAAGTTATGCTGATGAGATATTTTCATTAGGTAAAGAGCTAGAAGAGGTGCTGAAGCAACCGATTAATGATCGCCCTATACAATTTAGAGTGGGGGTGTGCGATTCAGTGCCTAAAACTATTGCGTATAGATTAATTGAACCTGCAATGCGCTCGAAAGAGCCATTACGTATTATTTGCCGCGAAGGCAATGTCACTAGTCTGCTAGGTGAACTTGCTGTGCACCGGCTTGATATTGTCATTGCAGATAGCCCCATGCCGCTTTCAGTCAATGTACGTGCATTTAATCATTTGCTTGGCGAGTGCAGCTTAACTTTTTTTGCCACAAAAAAAATAGCCGATCAAATTCAATGGCAAGATGCCAGTCATTTTCCACAATGCCTAAACAATGCACCGATGTTGTTGCCTGGCATTGAAGATGCTATTCGCCCAATGTTAATGCGATGGTTTGAAGATAAAAAAATACAAGCTAATATTAAAGGGGAGTTTGATGATGGCGCGCTGATGAAAGCTTTTGGCCAAGCCAGCGCAGGGGTTTTCGTAGCACCAACGCCTATAGCACAGCAAGTTTGCGAGCAGTTTAAAGTGATTGCACTAGGTGAAGCTAAAGACTTAATTAAACGTTATTATGCTATCTCTGTTGAACGTAAAATTAGCCATCCTGCGGTGCTGGCGATTAGCCAAGCGGCGCGCGCTGAGCTTTTTTTTTAAAGCGTATGTTTTAAAAATACCAAATCCCAAACACCGTGGCCTAATTTTATTCCACGATTTTCAAATTTGGTGAGCGGACGATAGCTTGGTTTTTCCACATAATCAGTTACAGTATTTTTAAGCTGCGGCTCTGCATTCAATACCTCCAATACCCATTGCGCATAATCTTGCCAATCGGTTGCCACATGCAGATAAGCGCCTGCCTTTAGCTTACTGCACAGCAATTTAATAAACTCCGCTTGTATCAGCCTGCGTTTGTGATGGCGTTTTTTATGCCACGGATCAGGAAAGAAAATGTGTACGCCGTCTAAACTAGCATCAGCTAACATATTTTGCAGAACCTCAACCACATCGTGCTGAATGATACGTATATTATCTAGGTTTTGGTCATCAATTAACTTAAGCAAGGCTCCAACGCCAGGCGTGTGCACTTCAACCGCTAAAAAGTCACAATTAGGTAATGTTTGTGCAATTTTAGCCGTGGTTTCACCCATACCAAAACCTATCTCTAAAATTTTAAGCGATTTTTCACGGTTAAATAATTGATTCAAGTTCAGTAAATTAGGTGCATAAGTGACACCGGACTTTGGCATCCCTTTTTCTAATGCTTGGGTTTGTGCTTTTGTAACACGCCCTTGACGCAGTACATAGCTGCGGATGCGGCGGTGGTGCAATGCTTGGTCTTGCGTTTGGTCTGGTAAGTTAGTTTCTGTCATGACCAGTATTATACCGTAACGTTATATTGCGCCTTACAAAGTATAAGATTTATCCCCACGAACAAAGCCCAACCATGACCATTCTATATTTTTACTCATGCAGATTACTTTAAACAAATCACCCATTTCAGCGGGTGAAAGTAACTTTTGTGCGGCTGCGGCAAGCGGCGCATAGCGCGCCATATCTTGCGGCGACACCTGCGAAAGCAAATCTAATAATCCACAATTGATTAGAAATTGCGCTTGGCTACAAAAACCGCTTAAATTTAAGCCCGCATTCACGCCTGCCTGAGCAATGCTCGTAAAATCTACGTGCGCGGTAACATCTTGCAAACCGAGGTAAATCAGTGGGTCAGTGTGCGCGTAATGCTGATAATGGCACATTAACGTACCGAGATTTCGCTGCGGATGATAATACTCCTGCGCAGAAAAACCATAATCTATCATCAAAATCACTCCTTGCTGTAGTGACTTTGCCAAACTTGTGATTAAACCCACTGCTGCCAAATTAACTTCCGTCACATAATCATTTGGTAAGTTTAATTGAGTAACAACCTCAATCAGATGCTGGCTTTGTAATGACTCACTTTCAAGCATTTGGCAATCTTGCCAGATGAGTCTTTCATCCGCCACTGCAACGCCACGTTCGTGCAGCCCAGCTATTTGGGTATGGATAATATGCACTGGTATTGCATCTAAAACTTCATTTCCGAGCATAACACCTATAAAAGCTTGTGGTAAAGTAGTCAACCATTCCACTAGGAACAAAAGTTGCGCTGGAAGTGTTTTTTGTAAAGTTTCTCGCTGAACTTGCCGTAAGTAGTCACTTACTTCAAGTATATAATACCGATTGGGCAATTGGTTTAACGTTTCTAACTCCATGAGTAAATCAGAAGCCAGTTTACCCGTGCCAGCACCTAGCTCTAGCACGTCAGCACTTAAGTCATCTATTTGTGTATTCGCCAACACCTCAGCTACTTGTTTAGCTAAAGTTTTAGCAAATAATGGCGAAATTTCTGGTGCAGTTACAAAATCGCCACTTAAACCGAACTTTTTTGCGCCGCCAGTGTAATATCCTAGGCAAGGTGTATAAAGTACCCGCTGCATAAACTCTGCAAAACTTATCCAACCACCTGCTTCAGCGATATGTTTTTGAATTAGTAAGGTTAATGCTTGGCTTTGTATTTGAGCTTCAGCTGAAGGCTTGGGTAATGTTGTCATAGACTTAGATTATAATAGCGAACTGGTTTTTTCAATCAAACAAAAATTTGGACTAAAACGTGCAACAAATCCTTAATAATAAAGTAATACTCATTACAGGTGGTGCAAAGCGTGTAGGTGCGACTATATGCCGTCAATTACATGCTGAGGGTGCATCCCTGATGATTCATTACCGCAGTTCAACTGCCGAGGCAAAAGCCCTGCAGGCAGAGCTGAATTTATTACGAAGCAACTCTGCAGCAACAGTTCAAGCGGATTTATTAAATGTTAGTAACATTCCAAATTTGGTGAGTGAAACGATTCGCCAATTTGGCCGATTAGATGCACTTATCAATAATGCCTCAAGCTATTATCCTAGTGAAATTGGACATATTGATGAGTCTAAATGGCATGATTTAATGGGTAGCAATTTAAAAGCACCCTTATTTTTATCACAAGCCGCAGCAGTTGAGTTAAAGAAAAATCACGGCTGCATTATTAACATTACCGATATGCACGTTGATCGACCTAAAAAAGGTTACATCATCTATAGCATAGCTAAAGCAGGACTAGTCGCGTTGACCAAATCACTAGCGCACGAGCTAAGCCCTGAAGTACGCGTCAATGCGGTCGCACCAGGTCCAGTGCAGTGGCCAGAAAATAATCCTCAATTTGATGAAATTTATCGTCAGCGCGTCATTAACCAAACACTGCTAAAGCGTGTAGGCGAAGCCGAAGATATTGCTAAAGCCGTGAAGTTTTTAATATATGACGCACCATTTATAACAGGACACGTGCTAGCAGTAGATGGTGGCAGGTGCTTACATTTATGATTAAACATTTACCCGACAGCCATTCCAATAACTTTATTAAGCTACGCAATAGCTTAATCAGCGCCACAGGTAAAGCCATTGGCGATTACAACATGATAGAAGAGGGTGATACCGTATTGGTGTGCATGAGTGGGGGTAAAGATTCTCACGCAATGTTAATGATATTGCTCGCCTTACAAGAGCGCGCGCCCATTAATTTTAAGCTGATTGCCATGAATTTAGACCAAAAGCAGCCAGGTTTCCCTGCGGATATTTTGCCTGCCTATTTCAAAAAACTAGGTGTTGATTACCGAATTGTTGAAGCGGATACCTATTCTATTGTTAAAGAAAAAATCCCAGAGGGAAAAACGACTTGCTCATTATGTTCACGTTTAAGGCGTGGCATTATTTACACCACAGCTAAGCAGTTAGGCGCGAATAAAATCGCCTTGGGTCATCACCGCGATGATATTGTGCAAACGTTATTTTTGAATATGTTTTTTGGGGCAAAAATGAAAGCCATGCCGCCAAAGCTCAGTACCAATCGTGGTGAACATATGGTCATTCGCCCATTGGCTTATTGTGCTGAAAAAGACATTGCCAGCTATGCGCGCCAAATGGAATTCCCTATTATTCCATGTAATTTATGCGGTAGCCAAGAAAATCTGCAACGCCAAAAAGTTAAAGGCATGCTAAATGCGTGGGAGCTCGAACAACCTGGCCGCATCAATAATATTTTTCGCGCTATAGGTAATGTGGAACCGTCTCACTTAGCAGATTTTGATTTATATGACTTCAAAAGTTTAAGCCAAGCAAAAGTAGAAGATGAAGACTCTATGTTTGACCATCAAAAATTTGATGGTATGGCTAAAACAGAAAATGCGCTAAATATTGGCAATATCAGCGATACACGCATCGAATTTGTTAAAAAAGTCTAACTTGCGCAAAAATAACCAAGTAGATGCGCTAACAGATTGTCTTAAAGTCATTTACCTTGCTATTATCTAAGTAATATTTAAATTTTGTAATTTTCTTAGGCATTCATGTCCAAACTACTTATTGTTGAATCCCCCTCTAAAGCCAAAACGCTCAAAAAATACCTTGGTAACGATTTTGAAGTATTAGCTTCGTTTGGACACGTGCGCGATTTAATTCCAAAAAATGGGGCGGTGGATACTGAGCACGATTTTGCTATGAAGTACGATATTATTGAGCGCAACAGCAAACATGTGGATGCGATTGCAAAAGCGGTTAAGAATGCAGATAGCATTTACCTAGCAACCGACCCAGACCGTGAAGGTGAGGCTATTTCTTGGCATATTGCAGAAATTTTAAAAGCTAAAAATCTACTAAAAAATAAATTAATGAAACGCGTTGTGTTTCATGAAATCACCAAAAGTGCAGTACAGCATGCCATTGATGAACCACGTGACATTTCAATGCCAATGGTTAACGCACAGCAAGCACGTCGCGCATTAGATTATTTAGTAGGATTTAATTTATCACCACTGCTTTGGAAAAAAATTCGCCGTGGCCTTTCAGCTGGGCGTGTTCAAAGCCCAGCTTTACGCTTAATTGTAGAGCGTGAGCTAGAAATAGAAGCTTTTAAAAGCCAAGAATATTGGTCAATTCATCTAGATGCACTTAAACATAGTCACGGCTTTACGGCTAAATTAATACAACTAGATCATCAAAAAATAGAGCAATTTAGTGTCATTAATCATGATCAGCAGACCGATGTAGTTGGCAAGCTATTGCTTGCCAGCGCAGGCAAAACAACCGTTTCACGCGTAGAGAAAAAACAACGTAGCCGCAATCCTGCTGCGCCATTTACCACTTCAACTTTGCAACAAGAAGCGGTACGTAAGTTAGGATTCACTACCAGCCGCGCCATGCGTGTTGCCCAACAATTATACGAAGGTGTAGATGTAGGTGGTGGTACTGTTGGTTTAATTACCTACATGCGTACCGACTCATTTAGCTTAGCAGCTGAAGCGGTTACGCAAATTCGTGATTACATTAAGAAAAATTTTGAAGCAGGTTATTTGCCTAAAACCGCCAATCAATACAAAACCAAATCAAAAAGCGCCCAAGAAGCTCACGAAGCAATTCGACCAACCGACACTAGCCGTAGCCCAACGAATGTGCGTCAGTTTTTAACCGATGAACAATTTAAGCTCTACGAAATGATTTGGAAACGCGCTGTGGCTTGCCAAATGACACCTGCAAAATTTGATGCAGTGAGTGTCGATTTAAGTGTCGGCAGTGAAGCTAATTTATTCCGCGCGAGTGGGCAAACCTTGGTGTTTCCAGGCTTTATTGCCGTGTATATGGAAGGCACAGATGATGAAGAGGAAGAAGGTGAAAGCAAACTACCGCATCTTGAAACTGGCGAAATCCTCACGGTAGAAAAAATCTATGGTGACCAACATTTTACTGAACCTCCTCCGCGTTATGGTGAAGCAAGTTTAGTTAAAATTTTAGAAGAATACGGTATTGGCCGACCTTCAACTTACGCCTCCATTATCAGCACATTGCAAGATCGTGAATATGTAGTGCTAGATAAAAAACGCTTTACGCCTACTGATGTAGGTCGTGTGGTCAATAAATTTTTAACTGAACATTTTACTAAATACGTTGATTATGACTTTACCGCCAACCTCGAAAATGAGTTGGATGAAATCGCAGAAGGAAACCGTGAGTGGATTCCTTTAATGAGTGAATTTTGGCAAGGCTTTAATCAACAGCTAATCAGCAAAGCAGACGTTGACCGCCCAGGTAATGAACTGATTAATGAAGATTGCCCAAAATGTGGCAAGCCATTGCAAAAACAACTCAGCCGCTATGGTAGTTTTATTGGTTGCATAGGCTATAACGACACCCCAAAATGTGACTATAAGCGCAGCATTGATGGCGCAGCGCGAGTAGGTAGCGACCCCATCATGATCGGCACAGATGATGAAACAAGCAAAGAAATTATGCTTATGAACGGGCCTTATGGTCCCTATTTACAATTGGGTGTAGCAGTTGAGGGTGAAAAGAAAAAGCCTAAGAGGGTAAGCGTACCGAAAGAAATCTCCTTGGCTGATATGAGCTTAGAAACAGCCAAAATGGTGTTATCACTTCCACGTGATTTGGGTCTTCACCCAGAAACTGGCAAAAAAATTGTTGCTAATATTGGTCGATTTGGTCCGTATGTAAACCACGATGGCAAATTTAAATCAATTCCAAAAACTGAAAGTGTGTTTGAAATTGATTTAAACGGCGCAGTAGCTCTATTAGCCCAAGCACACACTGGCCCAGCGCCACTTGCAGATTTAGGTGCGCATCCTTCTGGTGAAGGCCGTATTGAAGTTTTTGCTGGCCGATATGGGTCATACGTGCAACATGCAAAAATCCGCGCAACCTTACCTAAAGGCATCGAACCAGAAGCTTTAACATTAGAGGAAGCACTTGCCTTACTTACTGAAAAAGCAGCTAAAGGTACGCCAACCAAAAAAGTTAGCGTTAAGAAAGTAAGCCCTAAGAAAGAAAGCGTTAAAAAAGTTGCAACAAAAAAGGCGCCCGCCAAAAAAGCCGCGCCTAAGAAAGCATCCATCAAAAAAAGTTAGCTCATGATAAAAATAAAAAAG
>JBATAW010000015.1:0-24772 GCA_049662045.1 Methylophilaceae bacterium
GGGTAATTATGGCTGTTCAACGTACGCTTTCTATCATCAAACCAGACGCAGTAGCAAAAAATTTCATTGGTAAAATTTATACACGTTTTGAAAATGCAGGCTTGAAAGTGGTTTTTGCAAAAATGGCGCAATTATCTAAAGCAGAAGCGGAAGGTTTTTACGCAGTGCATAAAGAACGCCCATTTTTTAATGATTTAGTTAAATTTATGATTTCTGGTCCAGTGATGATTCAAGCACTTGAAGGTGAAAATGCCGTGCAAGTAAATCGTGATTTAATGGGTGCAACCAACCCTAAAGAAGCGGCTGCTGGCACTATTCGTGCAGATTTTGCTGAAAGTATTGATGCAAATGCAGTACATGGTTCTGATTCTGCAGAAAATGCAGCGATTGAAATTAAGTATTTTTTTGGTTAAGTAATGATGGTTAAGTGAATTATAAAAGTTAACTAATTACTTTAAGTTTACTAAATAAAAAATTGATTAATCTACTAAATTATAGTCAAAAACAACTCGTCGAATACTTTGCAAGTATCGGCGAGAAGCCATTTCGTGCCAAGCAATTGATGCGTTGGATGCACCATTTTGGTGTGCATGATTTTAACCAAATGACGGATATTGCCAAAAGTTTGCGTGAAAAATTGCAAATGGAAGCGCAAATTTCTTTATCAAAAGTGCAATTGGAGCAAGTATCGAACGATGGCACGCGTAAGTGGCTAATCGGCACTGATGTGGCTAATAGTATTGAGACGGTGTTTATTCCTGAAGATGATCGTGGCACCTTATGCATCTCTAGCCAAATAGGCTGTGCCTTGGCTTGTACTTTTTGTAGTACTGGGGCACAAGGGTTTAATCGCAATTTGAGTGTGGCTGAGATTATTGGCCAACTAGCGATTGCTAATAAATCGCTTCGATTAGAAAGTGGTTATGATTTATTGTCAGTCAACGATCGCATTATCTCAAATGTGGTTATGATGGGCATGGGCGAGCCATTAACAAACTATGACAATGTAGTCACCGCCATGCAAATCATGTTGGATGACAGTGCTTATGGCTTAAGCCGCCGTCGTGTGACGCTATCTACCAGCGGAGTTGTCCCTGCAATGGATCGGTTAAAAGAAGATTGTCCTGTGGCGTTAGCGGTTAGCTTACATGCAACAAACGATATACTACGAGATGAAATTGTGCCAATTAACAAAAAATATCCTCTTAAAGACTTAATGGCAGCTTGCAATCGATATTTAGAAAAAGCGCCGCGTGATTTTGTCACCTTTGAATATGTGATGTTAGATGGTGTAAACGATAAAATTGAACATGCAAATGAGTTGTTGCAATTAGTTAAAAATACGCCATGCAAATTTAATTTAATTCCCTTTAATCCGTTCCAAAACAGTGGTTATAACACATCAAAATCTAGCCAGATTAAGGTGTTCCGTGATATTTTAATGCAAGCGGGCTATGTGACAACGGTACGAAAAACGCGCGGTGAAGATATCGATGCGGCCTGTGGACAGTTAGCGGGCAAAGTGTTGGATAAAACTAGACGTACAGCGAATCGAATTCCAGTTGAGGTGGTGACATCATCATGAAGTTAAAAAATATTTTTTTAGTTGGCCAAGTATTAATCGTATCTGCGGCAATTCTTGGAGCAGGTTGTGCAGGTACAGAGACTCAAGAAAAGTATAACGATAGCCTAATAGCACGTGCCCGCGCGCATACTGAATTAGGTGCCGTTTATTATCAACAAAAACAATATGAAGTTGCCTTAGAAGAGTTTAACTTAGCGGTTAAAGTTGACCCAAAATTTGCTTTGGCTTATAACGGGCTGGGTTTGGTCTATGCAGATCTGGGTAAAACTAATGAGGCAGATGCCTACTTTAAAAAAGCTATTCAATTAGATCCAAA
This sequence comes from Methylophilaceae bacterium, assembly GCA_049662045.1. GTDB lineage: Bacteria > Pseudomonadota > Gammaproteobacteria > Burkholderiales > Methylophilaceae > Methylotenera. The sequence continues at coordinate 1,902 of JBATAW010000015.1, forward strand.
TAACTCAGAGTCTCACAATAATTATGGGGCTTTTTTATGTGCTAGAAATCGTATTGATGAGTCAATAACGCAATTTTTAGAGGCCGTAAAAAATCCGTTATATTCCACACCAGCTATCGCTTATACAAATGCAGGTGTTTGTGCCGCAAGAAAAAATGATATAGTGAAATCGGAAGATTACTTTAAAAAAGCTTTGCAGGCTGATCCGTTATCCCATGCTGCTACCTACCAAATGGCAAACAGCCAATTTAAGCGCAAAGATTTTATAAAGGCTAAAAAAACACTTCAAAATGTGTTGTTAACACAACCAGGACCAGAAATTTTATGGTTAGCTGTACAAATTGAGCGTAAATTGGGTAGTCAAGATGAAGAAGCGGATTACGCGCAGCAATTACGTAAACAGTACCCAGATTCAGAACAAGCTAAATTAATGCTAAATGGAAAATAGCCATGGTAGATGAAGCTGAAGTTAGTACTTCAACATTAGAAAGTCACTTTGCGCCTTTAGGTGAGGTTTTGTTGACGGCAAGAAAAGCAAAGAAAATCTCTCAAAATGATGTTTCAAATAAATTGAGAATTAGTATTAAACAAATTGAAGCTATAGAAAAAAATGCTTTTGAACTGCTACCAGAATCTGCGATTACACGTGGATTTATACGAAATTATGCGCGATTATTAGGGGTAGATGCTGAGCCTCTAATTGCAAGCCATCGGATGCGAGTACCTGAAAACGAACCAGCTAGTTTGCACGTTAAAACCACTACTAGACAAGTTGCAGCACGCGAAGTAAACAGACGCTGGGTAAAGTATATTTTAGGTAGTTTATTTGCGCTACTCATGCTCATGGCATGGATTTTCTATACGAATTATGCGCATAAAACACCAAAAGTGGGAAGTGAAACAGCAGTAGTCTCTGATTTACCTGAAGTAGCTTTACCTGCAGCTGAACGTCAAACCACAACAGAGGTCGCGCCAATTGTAAGCAATTCGCCAACCACACCACAAACCGACGTTAGTACTGGAATTGCAACTAACACTCAAACGAACCCTTTGCCAGTGCCATTAACATCTGCTTTGCCAGCACTGCCACAACAAAGCACACTTGCAGATGCGAGTGCAGTTGTAAAAAATACTGAAGCGACTAAACCTGAGGTAAATACACTGACTCCAAACAATAAGGTGAGCATGATTTTTACTGAACAAACTTGGGTAAGTGCAAGAAACTCAGCTGGAAAAGTGATTTTTAACAGAACATTTTCTGCTGGAGAAGCTGGTGGTTTTGATGCTGAACCACCAATAACAGTAATTATCGGCAACGCTAAAGCGACGCAATTACAATACTTGGGGCAACCAGTTGATCTTAGCGTTTCAACCAAAGGCAATGTTGCTCGTGTTAAATTACCTTAAGCTTTTGGAGAGCGCTTGACTTTAGCAAATCAACAACTTTCTCGTCACACCCTGCAAGTGATGATTGGCCATGTACCTGTCGGTGGTGGCATGCTTGGTACAGTCAATAGCCCAGTAGTAGTGCAAAGTATGACTAACACTGACACAGCTGATGCACAGGCAACGATTAATCAAGTGTTTGAGCTTTGGCAGGCGGGCAGTGAGGTGGTTCGCATCACGGTTAATTCACCAGAATCCGCAGCGCAAGTGGGCAATATACGTAGGGGTTTAGATGCACTTGGTTGCAATGTTCCCCTAGTGGGCGATTTTCATTATAACGGCCATAAATTGCTTGCTGCTTACCCAGAATGTGCGGAGGCGCTTGCAAAATATCGTATCAATCCTGGCAATGTGGGTAAGGGTAGTAAGCGGGATGAGCAGTTTGCCGCTATGATAGAAGCAGCCATTCAATATAACAAATCTGTGCGTATTGGCGTGAATTGGGGTAGTTTGGATCAAGCGAAAATGGCGCAAATGATGGATGATAATGCCAAATTAGCCAACCCATTAGCATCAGATGCACTGATGCGTGAAGCGTTAATTCAATCTGCTTTAGAGAGTGCTGAGCAAGCTGTAAAAATAGGATTATCAAAAAATAAAATTATTATTTCTTGTAAAGTCAGTAATGTACAAGACTTAGTTAAAGTATATTCTGAACTTTCAGGCCGTAGTGATTACCCTCTACATTTAGGTTTAACCGAAGCGGGAATGGGTTCTAAAGGTATTGTTGCATCAACAGCAGCGCTTGCACTGCTATTGCAACAAGGAATTGGTAATACCATCCGTGTGAGTTTAACGCCTGAGCCAAATGAATCCAGAACTAAAGAGGTGACCGTGGCGCAAGAAATTTTGCAAACAATGGGGATACGCTCATTTACGCCACTCGTCACGGCTTGCCCAGGGTGTGGACGCACCACCAGTACTTATTTTCAAGAGCTTGCCATGCAAATTCAGAGTTATTTACGCAACCAAATGCCTGTTTGGCGTGATTTGTATGCAGGGGTAGAAAACATGAATGTCGCCGTGATGGGTTGCGTGGTGAATGGACCTGGTGAATCTAAGTTGGCTAATATCGGCATAAGCTTGCCAGGCACAGGTGAAACACCAGTTGCGCCTGTATTTGTGGACGGTGAAAAGACGGTGACGCTTAAAGGTGATCATATTGCCCAAGAGTTTCAAGCAATTGTTGAAAACTACGTGCAGAAAAATTATGTTGAGGGTGGCAAACTTAGACTTGCAGTTGCGCCCAAAACTATTTCAATTAAACCTATTTAATCAAAAATATTAATGAATCAAAAATTTCAAAGCATCAAGGGCTTCTATGATATTTTGCCCGAGGCTACGCCTTTATGGTTTAAGTTAGAAGATACCGCGCGCCGAGTATTAGCGCAGTATGGCTATAGCAATATTCGGATGCCTTTGGTCGAGAGTGCAGATTTATTTGTGCGCTCTGTGGGCGAACACACTGATATTGTTGAAAAAGAAATGTATGCTTGGACGGATGCGCTCAACGGTGACAAGTTGACATTGCGCCCAGAGGGAACGGCTGGATGTGTGCGTGCTATTGTAGAAAACAACCTGACTTACAACGGGCCTATACGGCTTTGGTATAGCGGTGCCATGTTTAGGCATGAAAATGTACAAAAAGGTCGTCAACGCCAATTTCACCAAATTGGGGTAGAGGCTTTTGGCTTTGCCACAGCAGAAGTTGATGCTGAACAAATTGTGTTGCTAGCAAGATTATGGCGCGAGTTAGGGATTACAGATGTTCAATTGCAGATTAATAGTATTGGTGATGCGCCTGAACGTGCTGAGTATCGCGATACTTTAATTACTTACTTTGAGCAGCACGCAGATGTGTTAGATGAAGATGCTAAACGTCGTTTACATACAAATCCTTTGCGGATTTTAGATAGTAAAAACCCACGTATGCAAGCGATTTGCGAAGCGGCACCAAAATTAATGGATTGTTTGGGAAGTGAAACCAGAGCTCATTTTGATAGCCTATGCCAATTGCTACGCGAGGCAGGGATTGCTTTCACCATCAACGCGCGTTTAGTACGAGGGCTAGATTACTATAACCGCACCGTATTTGAATGGGTGACCACTAAACTTGGCGCACAAGGAACAATAGCAGGTGGCGGACGTTACGATAGCCTGGTAGAGCGCTTAGGTGGCAGCGCAACGCCAGCATGTGGCTTTGGAATAGGCTTAGAGCGCGTGCTTTTATTGATGCAAGGATACGGTGTGTTAGCCGAATATTCACCAGATATATATTTAGTGAACGTGGGGGAATTAGCTGAAAATCAAGCTTTTGCAACAGCTGAACAGCTACGTAACGCAGGTTTAAACGTAGTATTACACGCAGGTGGTGGAAGTTTTAAATCACAAATGAAAAAAGCTGACAGAAGTGGCGCGCGATTTGCGGCGATATTGGGTGATGATGAAGTGAAAGCCCATGTTATTGCGCTTAAGCCCTTGTTGCAAGCAGGCGAGCAGATTAGATGTGCACTAGATGAAGTTGTAGATAATATTGGAGTTAAAGCATGACTGAGAACAAAAGTTTTTTGCAATCCATGATACTTTTAGGCTTATTGCTCGCCATCGGCATGGCTAGTGCCGCTTTTATTTTGGGTGTGCAAGCTAAACGAGCGGTTTCAGGACAACAAAGTATTACTGTTAAAGGTTTAGCTGAAAAACCTATCAAAGCAGATAGCGCAGAGTGGGTGATTGAAATTGGGGTAACTCAACCCACACAAGGCGCCGCATTAGACACATTAGACACTGAGCGCAAGGTGGTTGAAGCGTTTCTGGATAAGCAAGGCTTAACAGAAGGAAGGTCTGCAAATGTAGAGACAATCAACCCACACTATGATGAAGTCTATGTTAAAGAGTTGCCGCGCCAAGTGCAAAATGGTTTTGATGCCCATCAAAGTGTCCGAGTAAGTTCTAAAGATTTAGCAAAAATTACCGATGCCAATAAAGCATTTTTGCAATTAAAGGTCGATAATCACCCTGTCACAGCACATCCGCCAAATTATCTAGTGAGCAATTTAGAAGAAGTGAAAATGTCTCTAATTACCGATGCCACTAAAAATGCACGTAGCCGTGCCACGGAATTTGTAAAGCAGGATGGCGTCAAAGTTGGGGTGATGAAATCAGCTAGCCAAGGCGCATTTTATATACTTCCAGTGGGAGGAGACAGTGGCGACACAGATAATAGCTACGGTGGTGTATATGATAAATCTACCATCGATAAGATTGCACGCGTTGTGGTGACGATTGTTTACAATATTGAATAATGGAAATTTTAAGTATTGAAAATTTAAATGTGGTACCAAAAAAAACGCCAACACGTTTTTTGATAAAAAATGCTTCGTTTAAATTATCTGCGGGTAAAACTACCTGCATTGTCGGCGAGTCTGGCAGTGGCAAAAGTTTAACAGCACTGACGATTATGGGCTTGCTATCGAATCAATTGCAACTGTCTGGTCGCGTGGTATTTCAAGGTCAAGAACTCACTAAGCTTGATAATAAGGCATTGCAAAGTATTCGTGGTGCAAAAATTGCCATGATTTTTCAAGAACCCATGACATCACTTAACCCAGTGTTAACTGTAGGCTATCAAATAGGCGAGTCACTGACTGCTCATTTGGGTTTAAAAGACACTATCTTACAAAGTAAAATAGCAAGTTTGTTAGAAATGGTCGGCATTCCTGCTATGCGCGCAGGCAGTTACCCTGACGAATTGTCAGGCGGACAGCGTCAACGTGTCATGATTGCCATAAGCATTGCTTGTGAGCCACAACTGCTCATTGCAGATGAGCCAACCACAGCGCTAGATGTGACCGTACAGGCACAAATTCTTAAACTACTCGATGACTTGAAAACCCGCATGAATATGGGCATGTTATTTATTACCCATGATTTTGGCGTAGTCGCGGATATTGCCGACCAAGTCGTTGTGATGTTTCGTGGTGAAATTGTTGAAGCAGGGTCAAAAGACGCAGTATTAGAAAATCCACAGCACCCTTATACCAAAGCTTTGTTAGCCTGTGTTCCCGATGCAGAAGGTAAAAAAACTTTACAACCCATTGATTATGCTTGGTTAAAAGCGGATGTAGTGACATGAGTACCCCTATATTGCAAGCCAAGCATTTGGTCAAAACCTATGCACAACGTAGTGGAAAATTTGGCTTTGGATCCACACTTGTAAAAGCCCTAGATGATGTCAGTATCAATTTATACGCAGGTAAAACACTAGCGGTTGTTGGTGAATCAGGTAGCGGAAAGTCTACTTTGGCGCGTTGTCTGTTACAATTGCATCCGTTTGATGCGGGTGAAGTCCTTTTTCAAGGGCAAAATTTAGCACTATTAGATCGCCAAGCTTTAAGAGAGGTACGAAAACACTTGCAAATGGTATTTCAAGATCCGTTTGCTTCCCTCAACCCACGCATGAAAGTGGGTGAAATTGTGGGGGAGGGGTTGGTGATTCATGCATTAGGTAACAAAGCAGTGCAGCAGCAAAAGGTAGTTGCGATGCTTAAACGTGTTGGCTTAACCGAGGCGGATATGCAAAAATATCCACACGAATTTTCAGGTGGGCAGCGTCAGCGGGTAGGAATAGCACGTGCATTGGTGTTGCAGCCAAAGGTGGTCGTGTGCGATGAGCCAGTGTCAGCGTTGGATGTTTCGATTCAAGCACAAATACTGTTATTGCTTAAAGAGCTGCAGCAGGAAATGGGCTTAAGTTACTTATTTATCACGCACGATTTACGCGTGGTACGCCATATTGCAGATGATGTTGTGGTCATGCATCAAGGCAAAGTGGTAGAGCAAGGCAGTGTGACGGATATTTATAATGCACCTCAACAAACTTATACACGTAGCTTATTAGCCGCCATTCCTGGTAGAAAAGCAGCGATGACTTAAAGTAGTGCGATTAAATAAGTTTGGTTTGATCATATAATTGAACAAGATAATAGGAAAAGTGTCATGGCATACGATTTAGAAGAGCAGGAACAAATTGATGAGTTTAAAGCGTGGTGGAAACAATACGGAAAAATGGGGAGCGCGCTAGTCATTGGCGGTATTGTTTTATATGCTTCCTACCAAATTTGGCATTACACGCAAAATAAACAGGCAGTAGAAGCGTCAACTCAATATCAAGCATTGATGACCACGGATGCTAAAGATTTGAAAGCCATTCAAGCTAAATCCGCCGAGGTGATGGATAAATATAGTGGTACGCCTTACGCAGCCCGCGCAGCATTGTTTGCAGCAAAAGTAAACTATGATGCAAAAGATAATAAAACGGCTAAAGCTCAATTAGACTGGGCTATTAAAAACGCGAAAGAAACCGCATCTAGCGCATTGGCAAGCTTACAAATGGCGAATATTTTGTTTGAAGAAAAAGACTTTGATGGCGCTTTAAAAGTGCTCAATGCGCCGCATGATGCTGGGTTTGAAGGCTTATTTGCCGATTTAAAAGGAGATGTACTTGTTACGCAAGGTAAAACGGCCGATGCAAAAGCGGCTTATACGCTAGCGTTAAGTAAATTAGATTCTCAAGGTCGGTACCGTGTGATTACGCAACGTAAACTTGAATTATTAGGTTAAACAATGATATCTGCTAGCTTGGAGTGTTATGCTGAATAGTCTTTATAAAAAAACTATAACCGCTATGCTGGTCATCTGCTTATTGTCGCTGACGGCATGTGGTACATTCTCAGATTTAAAAACAGACGTTTCTGAGAAAATTTTTGGCCGAGAGCCAGTGGAAGCACCAGAACCACTTGCTGCAATCAATGAAACAGCCAGTAGTAAAATGATATGGCAAGCTAAAGTGGGCACGGCAGAAGACTTTGAATTTTCTCCAGCGGTAGAAGCGGGCTTTGTCTATGCAGCAGGCGCTAATGGCGAGTTAATTAAAATAGATGTGCTTGATGGTAAGCAAGTCTGGCGCACTAAAACGGGTGAAAAAATCTCTGGGGGCGTTGGTGCTGGCGGTAGTTTGGTGATGGTTGGCACACAAAATGGAGGTGTTTATGCTTTTGATACTTCAGGCAAGTTGCTGTGGAAATCTAAACTTAGTAGTGAAGTGTTAAGCGCTCCTAAATATTTTGACGGCACGGTTATTGTGCGTACAGGCGATAGCCGTATTTATGGCATTAATGCTGATGATGGTAGTCGCAAATGGGTTTATGAGCGCGCTAACCCAGCGTTAACTTTACGTAGTAGTGCAGGGGTAATCGTCGATGGCGGCGCGGTTTATGCTGGCTTTGGCGGTGGAAAAATGGTGGCTGTGCGTGCCGACAACGGTAAGTTGTTATGGGAGGCATCTGTTGCACAGCCCAAAGGTGTCACCGAGATTGAACGCATCGCAGACATCACCAGTTTGCCAGCAGTCGACGGCCCATTGGTCTATGCGGCGGCTTATCAAGGCCGTGTAGCGGCCATTGATCGCGTTAGCGGACGTGTGGTTTGGAATCAAGATGTTTCAAGTTTGACTGGTTTAAATGTGGAAGATGGTCGCATTTTTGTCTCGCATGCTAATGGTTCGGTTTATGCACTAGACTACACTACAGGCAAAATTTTTTGGCAACAGGCAGGCTTAAAAAATCGGCAACTAACGGCGCCTGTGCCTATGGGTAGTTACATTGCTGTTGGCGATGTAGAAGGTTACCTGCACTTTTTAAGCCGTGATGATGGGGCTTTTATTTCACGCATTAAAATTGGCAATAGTGCGGTCATGCCACAAATGATGTTAATCAATAGCAATACCGTATTAGCGCAAACGCGTGATGGCGGCCTTTACGCAGTTCAGGTTAAATAATGCTACCTACCATTGTCTTGGTAGGTCGACCCAATGTCGGCAAGTCTACCTTATTCAATCGTCTCACCAAAAGCCGTGATGCTTTAGTGGCTGATTTGCCAGGTTTAACGCGCGACCGCCATTACGGGCGTGGGCTTGGTGCAAGCCAACCTTATTTGGTGGTGGATACGGGCGGTTTCGAGCCTAATACCGATAGTGGTATTTTAAAAGCAATGGCTAAGCAGACTTTGCAGGCTATTGATGAAGCCGATGCGATTATTTTTCTCGTTGATGGTCGCCAAGGTGCAACGCCACAAGATATGGAAATTGCTAATCGTTTACGCAGAAGTAAATGCCCAGTGTTATTAGCGGTAAATAAAACAGAGGGTATGAATAAGGCAGTGGTGAGTGCAGAATTTCACGAGCTAGGTTTAGGTGATCCGTTATCAATTTCTTCTGCACATGGTGAGGGTGTTAAAGATATAGTTGACTTAGCGCTTGAACATTTTAATGTCGAAACAGAAGAGCAAGAAACAGACAATAACCAAGTAAAAGTGCCTAAAGTTGCCATTGTAGGCCGTCCGAATGTTGGTAAATCAACATTGGTGAACGCGTTATTGGGCGAAGAACGGGTGATTGCCTTTGATGAACCTGGGACTACGCGTGATTCAATTAGCATTGATTTAGAAAAAAATGGCAAGCATTACACCTTAATTGATACTGCTGGCGTTCGTAAACGTGGTCGCGTGTTAGAGGCCATTGAAAAATTTTCTGTGATTAAAACAATTCAATCGATTGAAGAAGCCAATGTAGTAATCTTAGTGGTAGATGCGCAAGAGGGTATTACCGAACAAGATGCGCATGTGGCCGCTTATATTTTAGAAGCAGGACGTGCATTAGTAGTGGCCATTAATAAATGGGATGGTTTGAAAGAAGAAGAGCGAGATTGGATTAAACGCGAAATCGACCGCAAACTGATGTTTTTGGATTTCGCTGAGTTTCACTATATTTCTGCTTTACGCAAAAAAGGCTTGCCCGAGTTGTTTAAATCGGTCGATATAGCCTTTAAAGCGGCGTTCGCTAAACTTTCTACGCCGCAACTCACGCGCGTGCTAATAGATGCGTTACAACAGCATCAACCACCGATTAGCAAAGGCATACGCCCTAAGCTACGCTATGCACACCAAGGCGGCAGTAACCCGCCTATTGTGGTGATTCATGGTAGCCATATAGACGGCGTTAAAGATGCGTATACACGTTTTTTAGAAAAGACTTTTCGCAGAACTTTTCAGCTTTCTGGCACGCCATTGCGCGTGCAATATAAGCAAGGTAATAACCCATTTGCTGAAGATGAAGATAAACGCAAATCTGGCGAGGGTATTGTGAGTATGCGGCGTCGTAAAACCGCTCAACGCGCAGAATTAAAAGCCAAAAAAGACACTGAAGATAACGATAGAAAAGCAAAAAAGCATTAAGGTAATCTGAAAATATGCTTTTCGTGACACACTTTTTTGTTATAGAACATCCTCCAACAATTTTTTGACTTCGATATAACCTGATACGTTACTTGTAGTATTGCTGACGCTTGCGAAATAGCAATGGCAACCTATACTGATACGTTAAGATAATTTATTCGCAAGGCGCAGGCTAGTATGAATTTAATGCTAAAAAAACTACTGTTAATGTTCATGCTTGGCTTTTATACGAATGTTGCAAGTGCGTGGTGGGACTGTACTTGGCCTAATCGCGTACCAGTGACTATTAGTAATGGGTCAGCGGTCGTACTTAGTAATTATGAGATACAGTTAACAATCAATACGACCAGTTTCCCAGGTTATGTATTTGCAAATGCTGATAATGATTTTAGAGCCATCGACTCAGATGACATCACGCCGCTATCAATTTTTGTTGAACCAAGAAAACTAGCAGCCACAAGTGCTACTGCATGGGTGAAAATACCAAGTTTAGCCGCAGGTGCTAGCAAAACTATTTATATTTATTATGCTAAAACTGGTGCTACTAACGTCAGTGATGCAGTAAATACCTTTAGTCAAGTGGGCGTTCGACTCTGGACGAGAAACGTTACTGTTGATGCAACCAGTCGATCGAGCTCTGAATCTGCTTTTGCGACGGCAACAGACACGGTGGGATACGGCTGTAAAATTGTCACTGATTACACGACTATTTCAAATCAAAACCAATTTGCATCTGGTTCAAATGCTAACATTGGCTTTCAACTCGTGAGTGCCTTTAGCGCGCCTGTGACAGGTAATTGGGGTTTTCGCCTAGGGCCTGATTTTGGATATGGTGGCGGTATGTACGTTGATGATTCAATTGTAGAAGAGGATTGGAATGTGGATATGTGGTGGAATGGCAGTTTTACCAACACCGCACAAACGCTGGATAATGCAGCCGTACCTATCAGCACAACGGGTTATCATATGCTACGTGTTTTTGGCAATGAAGGTTGTTGTGATGGTGCAGGAGCAATGCAGTTCAAAACTCCATCGGGGTCTTATACGGCTTGGGCAACATCGAATCTCACTTTAAGGGCGCCACAATGCTCAGTTCCCAATGTTAACATTACCATTAATTCAGCAACTGCTAGTAACTTTAGTTTTGACAAAACCGTAGCAGCTTATTCAGACCCATTTAATAACACAACTAACCCAAAATATATCCCTGGTGCGCGTGCGAGATATACGATGAAGGTCAGTAATCGAGGCGGGGTTACAGATAGCAATAGCGTTGTCGTGACGGATGCGATTCCAGCGAATACAAAACTATATGTAGGAGACTTAGCTGGAGCTGGTAGTGGCCCAGTGCTATTTACACAAGGCAGCCCGAGTAGCACGATTAGCTACAGCTTTGTCAGCTTAGCTAACGCGTCAGATAGCCTTAGTTTTTCAAATAATGGCGGCGCAACTTACACTTATACGCCAGTGGCGGATGCTAATGGCTTTGATGCAGCCGTGACGAACATCCGCATTGCGGCTCAAGGGGCTTTTGCATGTGCAACCTCTAGCTCAGCAGCAACCGTAGCAACGTTTCAGTTTGATGTAGGCATTAAATAATAAGAACTGCCACTGAACACTGAACACTTGCATGTACAGTTATTCAGAATGTGGTGGAAAAGAATATGAAAGAAGCGCAAATTAATATTACAGTGCTTTAAAAAAGGCTTAAATTTGTAAAAATTAAGCCTTTTATGCACGAGAAATTTTATCACCTCTGTGAGCCGCATTCTAAGCCGCTTACAGAACATCAAAATAATGTGCGCAATAAAAAACCAAATTTATAAGTTTGGAAACTGCTCAAATTTTTTATCTTCTTGTGGTAAATCATAAGGATCAGCCACGTAAGCTGGCCCTTTCATGAGCATCATTAGAATACACAAAAAAAAGACGACACCGACAAAAAACCAATAACTAAAAATAAAACCTAAACAGATAAAAATAGTTTTTTGTTGTGTAGCACTTAAAACAGCATTGGCGAAGTTTATATACAAAATTTGTGAGGCTGGTATTGCGGTACCTACCAAGAAAACTAAGGGTAGTTTTTTAAATAATTTCCATTCAGCACTTGCATCTGCTGATTTATATCCTGGCAATTTATTTAAGTAATGCATGGTCTTTGATTGTTAAAATGCTTCCCAAAATTTCCACCAAACTTTTTTATCTTGCTTAATTTGACCTGTAATCATCGGATTTTGTGGATAGTTAGTTTGTAAAATACGTAACGTATCTTGTTTCAAATCCTCTAGCGCCAGTAAATCATAAGCACTTACCATAGTCACTAATGCTTGCTCTACTGCTGGTGATTGCGGGTAATATTCAATCACATATTTGCAACGATTGACTGCCGCTAAATAAGCTTGGCGCTTCATATAGTAGCGCGATACATCTAATTCATGATCAGCCAAACTGTTTGACAAGTAAATCATGCGTTGAGTTGCATCTTTTGCATAGCGACTGTTTGGGTAACGTGTAACAAGCTCTTTAAATGTCATAAAAGAATCACGTAATGAGCGTGGGTCGCGGTCACTAATCTGCTGTTTAGTCAGTTTGTCTATTACACCACGCTCATTAAAAACAGCTAAGCCTTTAACGTAGTAAGCATAGTCCACATTTGGATGATTAGGATGCAGTTTAATAAAGCGGTCGGCAGCGGCTACAGCAGCAATGGGTTCACCTTTTTTATACTGTGCATAAGCTGTTTCAAGCTGGGCTTGGGCTGCATAGCGTCCGTTGGGGTAGCGTGATTCTAGTTTGCCAAAATAAGTAATGGCTTTGTCATAGTCTTTATCGCGCATTTTTTCGTCCGCAGCTTGATAAATACGTTCTGCCGTCATGCCTTGGGTGTCGTCTAGCTCAGTGGGCGCGCCAAAAATTGCACAGCCATTTAGTAACAGGGCAACGACTAAAATTGAGATATACTTCATGCCAAAACCTAAATTAAATTGGATTGCTAATTATACCCGATGATAGACAGACCTCAACAAACTCTTGCATTAACTATTCCTCATGATTTAGGCGGCTTACGTTTAGATGTTGCATTGCAGCAAATGTTACCTGAGCACTCTCGCAGCCGTTTGCAGTTGTGGATAAAAGAAGACTTAATAAAGTTAGATAATGTCAGCGTAACCGCAAAAACTAAAGTGTGGGGAGGCGAACTTGTTGACATTACCCCGCCAAAAAATTTACATGAAAATGCATTTAAGCCAGAAAATATTCCCCTAGAAATTGTTTATGAAGATGATGATTTGTTAGTCATTAATAAGCCTGCTGGTTTGGTCGTGCATCCAGCGGCTGGAAATTGGTCAGGCACATTATTAAATGCGTTGCTGTTTTATTTGCCACAACTGGTAGACATTCCGCGTTGCGGCATCGTGCATCGACTTGATAAAAATACCAGTGGTTTACTGGTGGTGGCAAAAACATTAGCAGCACAAACAAGCTTAGTGCGGCAACTACAAGCTCGCACAGTAAAACGTGAGTACCGTGCAATAGTATGGGGGCAATTATGGCGTAATGGTTCGGTGAATCAGCCCATTGGCCGACATAGCCATGCGCGCACTAAAATGGCGGTTTCACGCACGGGCAAGCCTGCCATTACACACTATGAAATTTTAGAGCGCTTTGGTGTACACACCTATTTGCGGTGTAATTTAGAAACAGGCCGCACACATCAAATTCGCGTGCATATGCAATATCTTAAAGCGCCGATGCTAGGTGATACGGTGTACGGTATCGGTAATATTATTCCACATAAACATATGACTCAAACTTTGCGCGATGCTGTGGCGGGATTTCAGCGCCAGGCCTTACATGCGGTAAAGTTAGGCTTAATTCACCCTAGATCTAATTTGCCGATGGAGTGGCAAATTGAGTTGGCCGATGATATGCGTGTCTTGCTAGACGCGATGCGACATGAAGATGCGCCTGAAGAAGCGATTGAGCCATTTGATTTTGATGTGGATGAAGATGGCTTATATTTGGGTGGCGACGATGATATTGACGACGATGATATAGAAGACGATGTTTTCGAAAATGATTTCGAAGATGAAGAAGACGATGGAATCTAGTAAGTTTATTATTCCCAATTGGCCAGCACCCAATAATGTCAAAAGCATTCAAACCACGCGCTTAGGCGGCGTAAGCATGACCCCTTACGATAGCCTAAACTTTGGCATGCACGTTAAAGATAACCCTTTACATGTCGCCCGTAATCGACAATTACTCAGCCAATTTTTACCCAGTGAGCCAGTTTGGCTTAATCAGGTGCATGGGGTTAATGTGCTGGATGCATCTACGGCAAACTGTGTACCTGAGGCGGATGCAAGTTTCACCATTAAAAAAAATGTAGTGTGTATTACTATGACGGCGGATTGCTTGCCAGTATTGCTTTGTAATCAACAAGGTACAATTGTGGCAAGTATTCATGCGGGTTGGCGTAGTTTGTGTGATGGTGTAATAGAGGCAACGGTTGAAAAAATGGGTATTCAGCCATCTGATTTAATGGCATGGCTTGGCCCAGCCATTGGCCCACAGGCGTTTGAAGTGGGTAGTGAGGTGAGGGCGCAGTTTATTGCAGCAGATAAACCATCACAAGTGGCTTTTATGCCGCATGGCGAAAAATGGTTAGCAAATATTTACACGATTGCAAGACAGCGATTAAGCCACTTAGGCGTGTCGCAGATTTATGGTGGTGGTCTATGCACTTATACCGATCAAGTGCATTTCTTTTCATTTCGTCGCGACGGCGATACTGGCCGAATGGCAACGATGATTTGGCTGGAGTAGAAAAATCACGAATTAATCGAGTTGCGAATTTTTAAACTAGCTCAATCAAATTTCGCATTAAAACCGCCATCTTATACCATCAATAATTCGAATTGCAGGGCAAACAAAACGCTAGCTCGTTTATAATGCTGAATTACCTTGTTTGGACTGTTAGATGCAACTCTTTAAAGGCTTATGTTAAATATTTCTGCAAATATGGCGCAACTTTCTGTACTCACTTGGATTATTCTTTTTAGTCTAGTTGGTGGTGCTTTAAGTGTGGCTGGTGCTGGGTTGGTCGCATTGAATGCAAGATCATCCGCTGTACCTATGTTGATAAGTTACGCCATTGGGGCCATGTTAGGTGCGGTTTTTTTAGAAATTTTGCCCGAAGCTATTAAAGTGGCGACCAACCCTCAACACATGACAGCAACGGTATTGCTAGGCATTTTGTTGTTTTTTACACTAGAAAAACTAGTGATTTGGCGGCATTGCCACGGGGATCATTGCGAGGTACACGCGCTGCATTCTGAGGAAAATTGTCCTGATCTTCAATCAAGTCATCAACAAAATAATACAGGTACAGTTGGTCAAAAGGCTAAATATAAAGCAGCCAGCAGCGCTAAAAACACCCGTATGCTCAAAGAAACGCCCTCACATAGCCATGCTCACGATAGTGGCAGAAGCGGCATGATGGTGATGATAGGTGACACTTTTCATAATTTTGTAGATGGTATTTTGATTGCATCTGCGTTTATGGTGGATGTAAAGGTAGGTATCGTGACGGCAGTGGCTATTATCGCGCATGAAATACCACAAGAAATTGGGGATTTTCTAATACTGCTGCATTCTGGATATAGCAAAAAACAAGCATTTACTTTCAACTTAGTTTCAAGCTTTGCCACGGTGGTGGGTGGCACTGCCGCTTACTTTGCACTGCAATATGTCCAGAATTGGATTCCTTATATTTTAAGTATTGCAGCAGCAAGCATGTTGTATGTGGCCGTGGCAGATTTAATTCCTAGTTTGCATAAGCGTACCGAGTTACGTGCAACGATTTCACAACTAGTTCTCATTGCCTGCGGTGTCGGGTCAATTTGGTTAACGGGTTATTTTTTAGAGTAATTGACGAGAGCATATGAAAACATCCACCCCTAAAGTAGGTTTTGTCTCACTTGGTTGCCCTAAGGCAGGCTCAGACGCTGAACGTATTCTTACACAACTACGTGCAGAAGGTTATGAAATTTCGCCAAGTTTTGAGGATTCAGATTTGGTGGTGGTCAATACTTGTGGTTTTATTGATAGCGCGGTGCAAGAGTCGCTAGATGCCATTGGTGAGGCCATCCATAAAAACGGCAAAGTGATTGTGACGGGCTGTTTAGGTGCGAAAAAAGGCGTAGTTGAAGCTGCACATTCAAGCGTTTTGGCTGTCACTGGGCCACATGCGCTTGAAGAGGTAATGATGCATGTACATGCGAATTTGCCAAAATTACACGAGCCTTTTGTTGATTTAGTGCCACCACAGGGCGTACGCTTAACACCGAGCCACTATGCATATTTAAAAATTTCAGAAGGGTGTAATCACCGCTGTAGCTTTTGCATTATCCCCAGTATGCGTGGCGATTTAGTCAGCCGACCAATTGGCGAGGTGTTGAATGAGGCCGAAAATTTAGTTAACGCGGGTGTTAGCGAGATTTTAGTCATTTCACAAGATACGTCTGCCTATGGCGTAGATGTTAAATACAGAAGTGGATTTTGGAATGGCCGCCCTGTAAAAACGCGCATGACAGAGCTGTGTCAGAGTTTGAGTGAGCTTGGTATATGGACACGCTTACATTATGTCTACCCATATCCACATGTTGATGAAGTGATTCCACTCATGGCAGACGGTTTGATTTTACCTTATTTAGATGTTCCATTTCAGCATGCCAGCCCACGAATTTTAAAAGCCATGAAACGCCCAGCGCATGCGGAAAATAATCTAGCACGCATTAAAGCTTGGCGCGAAATTTGCCCAGATATTACCGTGCGTAGCACTTTTATTGCGGGTTTTCCAGGTGAAACAGAAGAGGACTTTCAAATGCTCCTCGACTTTTTAGAAGAGGCGCAGTTAGATAGAGTGGGGTGCTTTGCCTATTCTGCGGTGGATGGTGCAAAAGCTAATGATTTACCTAATCATGTGCCAGAAGAGCTAAAGCAAGAGCGTTTAAGCCGCTTTATGGCCGTGCAAGGGCATATTAGCGCGGTAAAGTTACATAGCAAAATTGGCACCATGCAAACCGTGCTGATTGACGAACTTGTGCAAGATGCTGAGGGTAATATTGAAGCGATTGGTCGCACAAAAGCCGATGCGCCTGAAATTGACGGGGTAGTGTACTTAGAAGATGCAGAAGGTTTAACACCAGGAGATTTTGTCGAAGTGGAGATCTACACTGCGGATGGGCACGACTTACATGGTGGGCCACCTAGATAATGCTGCTTTAATTATATAACAGCCCTTGATTTAAAACGGCCATAGTGCAACATAATGGTGGGTAAAATAAGTAAGTTTAAAATGGTAGAAGTGATTAAGCCGCCCACAATAATCGTCGCCATCGGGCCTTCAATTTCACGTCCAGGTTGTCCGCTTCCAGCTGCCAGTGGCAACAGGCCAAGTGCCGTGACCAACGCAGTCATGAGTACTGAAGGTAAGCGCTCAGAGGCACCGCGAATGCAGGTTTCTAAATTCCAAACACAGTGTTCTTCATCCACTAAGTGCTGAAAATGTGACACCATCATAATGGAGTTGCGCAAGGTAATACCAAAGAGAGTCACAAAGCCAACCAAGGAGCCCAGCGAAATCCAACCACCTGTCAACATGGCAGCTAATACGCCGCCAATGAGTGCGAAGGGCAAGTTAGCAAAGGTAAGCAGTAAATTTCGTAATTGACCAAATGCGATATACAACATCAGAAAAATAGCTACGCCAGCGAGAAGAGAGTGAATGATTAAATCTTCACGTGATTGCGCATTGGCTTCGGCTTCACCAGTAAAGTGCAGATAGTTGCCATTGCTTAATCGTACTTCTTTTTGAACGCGCTTTTTGAGCTCATCGGTAAAGCCTTCAGCATCACGCCCAGCAACATTGGCTGTGATAGTTTGAATACGTTTAGCGCCAGAATGCAATATTTTTGAGCGGCTATTTTCTTGGGTAACCCAAGCAATATCTTTCAGGTGTAAAAGCTTCCCATCAGCATTAAATAGGGGGATATTGCCAATATCCCCAATGTCATCGCGTGATTTTTTATCTAATGCAATACTCACGCCCACCGCATGGCTACCTATATACACTTGTGCCACAGGCAAGCTTTCATAAGCGGCTCTTATTGTATTTAAAATCCCCATAGGCTGCAAACCCCAGGTGTTGAGCTGATCTGGGCGTAGTCGAATCATCACTTGCGGCGTACCCGCGGGGGATTGCACTAATACGTCTTGTGCACCAGCAGTGCTGGCTATTATTGCGGCTACTTTTTGTGCATCACGGTCTAGCGCGTCTAAATCATTACCGTAAATATTAATGACTGTAGAGGCGGCATAACCTGAGATAGTTTCTTCAATACGTTCAGTTAAAAAGGTGTTAATGGCAAAGTTGACGCCAACAAAGCCGATTTCTGCCACGCCATCACCATCTTGATCTTTCACTTCACCAGAAAGCTCTTCACGAATATCTTCTAAAATACGGCTTTGATCTTCACCCGAAAGTGTACCAATTTCAATTTCAAATTCGCTGTAATGCGTGCCAAAGGTATCTGCGCCATTTTGCGCACGACCCACCCACTGCGTCACTGTTTTAACACCTTTAATATCACTAATGACTTTGGCTACGTGCTGTCCAAGCCTTAGTGACTCTTGCTCAGAGGTGCCAGGCACGGACGTCATGTGCATAATAAAATGTCCTTCGTGTAACGCTGGAATAAATTGACTTTTGAATAAAGGCAAAATGCCAAACCCCAAAGCAATCAATGTAAAACTCATGATAATGACAGCTTTGTAGTGTTTTTCAATGCCATGTAGTAAGCGCACATAATGATACTTAATGGCTTTGATAAAAGGCGCGTCTTCAGCGGCTAGTTTTGCTTTACCTAGCAATAAATAACATAAGGCTGGCGTGATGGTTAGCGCGACGACTAAAGAAGCAATAATGGCCGCAATATAGGCATAACCTAACGGTGCAAATAGTTTGCCAGCGACACCACTTAAGGTCAGTAGTGGCATAAAGACCAGCGCGACTATAATGGTGGCATAGACTACAGAACTACGCACCTCCATAGAAGCCGCAAAGACAACTTGATGGGTTGGTAAAGGATGTGTTAAAAAGCGATTTTCACGTAATCTGCGAAAGATGTTTTCAGTGTCAATAATGGCATCATCGACTACCTCGCCAAGCGCTATGGCTAAACCACCTAACACCATGATGTTGAGACCGATATTGAAATAGCCCAGTACAATAATGGTTGATAGTAAAGAAAGTGGTATTGCTGTGGCAGAAATAAAGGCTGTACGTACATTAAATAAGAATAAAAAAAGTATACTGATGACTAAGGCTGAGCCAATCAAAATATCGGCTCGCACACTGCTAATAGCGGTTTCAATAAAGTTGGCGGGTCTAAATAAGCCTTCGTGCAAGGTCACTTTTTCATTGGCAAGCGTAGGTTTAAGTTCTTGTAATGCAATTTCTATGGCTTGAGTAACCGCATGCGTGTTAGCACCTAACTGACCCTGTACCGATAAATAAATGCCAGTTTCGCCATTAATTGCGGCTGCACTAATTGAAGGCGCCTTGCCTTCAACGACACGACCAATATCGCCAAGTGTAATGGTGTGCCCATTGCGGTGTACGATAGTGGATTTGGCTAAAAGCTCGGGTGTGGAAGCTTGACCTTCTGTGTTAATGATGATGCGTTGATTATTGTTTTCAATATAACCCGAGCCACTCACACCAGTGGCTTGTTGGGTAGCCTGCAACACGTCGTTAATATTAAGCTGATATTGCACTAACTTATTAGGGTCAATTTGCACTTGAAATTGCCGTACATCACCACCAAAAACATTCACATCTGCCACACCAGGTATCGCCAATAAATGCGGGAGGATAGTCCAATCGACTAAGGTGCGTAGCTCCATTAAGTTGCGGTATTTTGAAGTTAAGCCAAAACCTAACACTGTACTTGCAGAGGAGGTAAGTGGTGTAATGTTGGGCGTAATAGCTTTTGGGATTTGGTTAGTGAGTGTGCTCAAACGCTCGGCAATAATTTGCCGATTTCGGTAAATGTCGGTGTGCTCATCAAAAACAACGGTAACAACCGATAGGCTGGGTATAGACTGCGAGCGGATGTTAGCCACACCCACGCTCCCAGCAATAGCAGTTTCTATGGGTTGAGTCACTAAACGCTCAACAAGCTCTGCCGATAAACCTGGGGATTCCGTTTGAATGATGATTTGCGTGGGTGAAAATTCGGGAAACACATCCAGATTGCTTCGCGTTAAGCTGTAGCCACCATAAAGTATCACTAGGCAAGCGATGCCAACCATTACGCCATAATAACGAATAGCAAAGCGGACGAGGGCTGACATCATGCCAGTGTTGATTTCATTTTAGTGCCAACATGACGTAGCCTTTCGGCATAAGCTTGCACTGAAATGAAGATTACTTTGAATAGTTTAATCTTCATTTTCATTATTAATTTGACTTTTAAACTCTTCAGATAGCAGCAACTGCGCGCCACTGGTCACTACCAAGCTATTTGGAGTAATGACTTGGCTAAACCAGCCTTCCTCTATCTCTGTATCTGTTGTAATTGGTTTACGCACAAAATGCGACGAATCTTGTTTAAAATATGCCCATGCCGTGCCGGCATACCATACTAAGGCGCTGTTGGGAATCACCACGCCTTGTTTTGCGTCATTTACATTCGAGTCAACTTCGGCATTCACACGCATGCCAATGCGTAATAAATCAGCTGCTGCTGTGTAGTAATAGGTTTTACCAAAGCTACTTTGGTCACTGAGTGTAGCTGGGGAGACGTAACTGGCTTTAATTACTTGGTTGCTCGCATTAAGTGGGGTGATTTTAATACTAGAACCCAATTTAGGTGCGCTGATGCTAAGCGGCAGTCCCACTTGAATCAGTACGTTTTTTTGGTCTATTAGTTGCTGCAAATTGGCTGGTAATTTGTTTGTAAACACCAATTGTGCCAGTGCATCGCCCCATTTGTGTTGGGTCGTCTCTTTAAGTTGTTCGATTTGTTGTGCAATAGCACTACGTTTTGTATTCTCGCTATTGACCATCGCTAAAGCCTCTTGCACGGCGCGGTCCGAGATGTTTTTATCATCCGCATTTAAGGTTTTTAGGCGCTCATATTGCGCATTGTTTTGCGCTTGATTAGCCTGAAGCAAGTTTAATGCTGAAACTAAGTTTAAATATTGAGATTTTGCCTCTAAAAGCCCATCAATGCTGACTACATTGCCATAGCTTTTAATTTCACCTTCAAAGCTAAAGGGTTTAATAGCACTTGTTTTAATGCCGCTATTATCTTGAGTCGCTTGCGATAAAGTGACAATGTTGATGCCTTCTTTTTCTGTGACACGGTTGAGGCTTTCAATGTCATCTTTACGTGCTTGCTGATAATTTGCGTACTCATCTTTACCATAAAACATCAGCATCCAGAATAAAATTATAATAATTAGCGCTTGTAACAAAACGATGATGACAGTTTTTTTACTCATTGCATCAACTCGCTTGGTAAGATTGATTCACGCTCAATAGGGGTCTGCATGGCATCTTGTAACTTAAGAGCCGCTTGCAAAACAGAAAATTGCGTGGTTTGTAACTGCTGCAATGCTTGGTGTTGGCTTAAAGCGCTTTGTGTTAGCACCAAACGATCTATCAAACCTGTATTGAATTGTGCTTGTTGTTTTTGTTGTTGCTGTTGTTGCGCTGCGTAAAGTTGTAATTGATTTGCCATTACTACGATGGCCGATTGATATTGTGCTTGGGCTTGCGATAAGTTAGCCAAAGTTTGTGCTTGCAAAGCCTCAAACTGCGCCGCTTCAACTGCTCGTAATTGTTTGGTTTCGGCAATCATCGTTTGGTTTTTATTAGCAAGATTGAGCAAAGTATTAATCCCGAGTGACCAGATGGTGTCGCCAAACTCAAAAGCCAGGCTTGGACTCAGAACAACATCAGGTGTTTGCTTGGCAATTTCAAGCTTAATTTTACTTTCAGCCGCTGCATATTTGGCGAGGCCACGTCGAATGTCGATGCGGTTAAGTAGGGCTTTTTCTTGCAGTTCTTTTGACGTGACTGTCTGGCTGAAGGCAATATTTTGTTGCTTAATAGTAGTGTTTAAATCAAAAGGCTTTAATTGCAATTGATTAAATTTTTCAACAGCTAAGCCACAATCAGCGGCTAGCGCGGCATGTATTTCAGCTGTTTTGGCTTGGACGGTCGTTAATGTAAACAACTGTTGTTGTTGCGCTAATTGGGCAGTATGTAATTCAATATTTGAATTTAAACCTTGATTCACACGTTTTTGCAACATGCTAATAAGCTTTTGGTGTGTCTCAGATTCGTTTTCGAGTTGTAAAATCATCGCATTATTTTCATGTAGAGCAAGTAAATCTGCGGCAATGGCCAATCTTAGTTGCCAAGCAGTCTCGGCAATGTCCATGCGGGCTACTTCAGCTAAATATTGCGCTTCTTCAATTTTAAGCGCACGTTTATGGCCAGTTTCAACGGGAATCTCTACCTGCAAACCATAAGCCCATGGGCTACTATCGCCATTTTTTTGGTTACTGTTTGATAGGTGTCCGCCAATGGTAGGCGATTGTTTGAGTCCTGCCGTGCTGAGTGCAGTTTGCGCTAACCCAAGTTGTGCTTTAGCAAGGTTTAATTTTGAATGATAAAAAAGAGCACATAAAGTGAGTTCACGTAAACCCCAAGCAGTGATTGGTAAATCTGCATTTTTAAACCCCTGTTTAAGTAAATAGGCCTTAAATGCAGAACTGTTTGGGTCGCGATCCTTAATGGTATTGAGTGAGGCTTGTGGAGTAAGTGGTTTTGCCTGATAGAGCTCAGTACTGCAGCCAAACAGCATGATGATTACTAAGCTGGAACTTAGAACTAAACTGGAACTTAAAACTAGACGAAAGTAGGGTTGCATATAAAGAGCCTGTAAATAATTCTGTGTAAATGCGGTTTTGAGTGCATTAATTTAAGGGTGGCACTCTGTCACCCAATTCAATACTAAAGCGATTCAGCGCAGCCTTCCAATCCCGTAGCGGCATCGTCC
>JBATAW010000016.1:0-5523 GCA_049662045.1 Methylophilaceae bacterium
GATAAACGCTTGCAAACCCTTTACCGCGACGGCTGTTGCCGTTGCACCATCGGCATCATAATCGCCGATGACTAATAATTTTTTATTGCCCAAAATAGCATCTGCCAGCAGCTTTGCCATGGTCGCGTTATTGGTTAAAGTGTCTGGTGGCAATAACTGGCCTAGATTAATACTTAATTGCGCTGGCTCTGTTACACCGCGTGCAGCCAACAAACGTGCGAGCAGCACAGAAACACCTGCCGCTTGCAAATGCTGTTCTGCTTGTGAATTTCGCGCTCGATGTGCAACTTTAGTCATTAAAATATTCCACAACTGCCTTTGGTTTTCGCCAAAATTGATAGAGTTTGATTGGTTGCAACGTAAGCGCTAATGTTTTTTCAAAATAGCCAATATTTAAACATAATTGTTTGATTTTCTTTGCCTTTAACGCTAATATTAAGGCATCAAACCAAGCGTCATCTAGCGCAGAGTGTTGCATCCAAACGTGATTTTCTTGAAGTTGTAATATGGCATCTAACTGACTAACCACTGCTTGATAGGGAATGCCTGTCCAATACGCCAGCCCTTGATATAGTGGGTTACTACCCACCATTAAACTTATCCCTAAATTTAGCCCAGACTGCACGGCTTTGCCAGCTGGCAAAACACCCCCACCTGAAAACCAAACACTATTCACCACATTTTGCTGTTGCGCTTCACGTTCAGCATTGATTGGGTGTGAAAACAACAACATTTGTACTTCGTTCATAATAGCCAACCACCTGGATGCATCTTGACCTTGCGGTAAAAAATTAAACATATTTTTATCGATCGCCTCGCTCGGTAAAATGGTTTTCATCTGTGGCGCATGCGCCAAACGGCAGTACCACGCACCAGAGTTACCCATTAAAAAGTTTAATCCATCTTGCTGAAAATGTGCATTCAAGCTCGCTAATAACGCCGTGGCTTGCGGCGTTGAAATTGGCAAAGGCACTGGCGCACTTAAGCTTACGCTATCACGCTGCATCATTAAATGAACAGGGTCAGCACGCAGCCAGTATTCAACGCCCACGGTTAAGCCATCTGCCGCAGCTGCAATAGCGGCAATAGAAAAATCTGGTGTTGCAGTAAGCCCAAATTGGCTACTGGTATAAGCCTCGAGTGGTAAATCAATATAGGTCAACTGACCTTTAGCTAGCAATTTTGACAAAGCACTGCTGCTAGGCATGTTGGCTAATGACGGGCTTAACACTAAATCGATGGTTAATTTCACTGACGGCTCATTCAATAAAACTTTGAAAATTAATAAATCTTAAGGCTAGGGATGGTGGCAGTATTTTACTAGTAACTGGCCGCCACTGACTATTTTTATCCCGAATAAAGTGAGCCTAATTGTTAAAACTTTGTAACTATTGCTAATACCTACATTATGCAGGCACGTTTTTTGCTAGAATATCACTGATAAACTATTCAAATTCTAACCGTTAACTTGAGCTAATCATATGAACACTACTGAACCAAACAAAGCTAAAACAAAAGCCAAACCTAAAACACCCAGCCCTAAAAAAAATAAGCTGACCGAATCAACCATGATGCCTAAACTGACCCCCATTAAACAAGCGCTTCAAAACCATTTAATCTTTTCTAGCTTTAAAACCGCCGATGCTGCAACCCCGCGTGATTGGTATGAAGCAACCAGCCATACGGTACGCGACCACCTAGTAGAGCGTTTGATTAAAACCGCAGATTCGTATTATAAAAAAGATCCAAAACGTGTTTATTACCTTTCATTAGAGTTTTTAATGGGGCGCATGCTGAGTAATGCTGCGCTCAATTTGGGCATTAATGACGAATTAAAGACAGGTCTAGCCAGTTTAGGTCGAGATTTAGAAGTCACGCAAGAGTTGGAAATTGACGCAGCGCTTGGCAATGGTGGCTTAGGTCGCCTAGCCGCTTGTTTTGTCGATTCGATGGCTACCATGGATATTCCTGCCACTGGCTACGGTATTCGCTACGAATACGGTATGTTTAAACAAGGTATTGAAAATGGCCAGCAAATCGAAAATCTGGATAACTGGCTACGTTACGGCAATATTTGGGAGTTTCAACGCCCAGAAGCTGCACACCATGTTCACTTTTATGGGCATGTAGTGAAGTTTGCAACCGATGCTGGTGAAGTGCAACGTTGGGTATGTGGTGAGCATGTTGTCGCCATGCCTTATGATGTACCAGTGCCTGGTTACGGCACCGAAACGGTCAATAGCTTACGTTTATGGTCAGCCAAAGCCTCGCGTGAGTTTGATTTAAGCCACTTTAATGATGGTGATTATGCAAAAGCCGTTTCTGAGCGTACCGCAACTGAAAATATATCAAAAGTGCTTTACCCGAACGACACCTCAGTATTGGGCAAAGAGCTACGTTTAAAACAACAATATTTCTTTGTTTCAGCTTCTATTCAAGACATTTTACGCCGCTTTTTGAGCCAAAATGAAATGAAAAAACCAGCTGATTGGAAATTACTCCCTGAAAAAATTGTCATTCAGCTGAATGACACACACCCCTCTATTGGTGTGGCAGAAATGATGTATCAATTGGTTGATGTGCATGGTTTAGCTTGGGATCTTGCTTGGAAATTAACTGTCAAAATTTTTGCTTACACCAACCACACCTTAATGCCAGAAGCCTTAGAAACTTGGTCAGTCGAATTATTTGGCAACCTGCTACCGCGCCATTTAGAAATTATTTACAAAATCAACCATGAGTTTTTACACATGGTGAACCATCATTTTCCAGGTGATGTTGACTTACTTAACCGTGTTTCGATTATTGATGAAACCCATGGCCGACGCGTGCGCATGGCGCATTTAGCGGTAGTGGGTTCAAGCACGGTTAACGGTGTGGCTGCTTTACATAGCGAGTTATTACAACAGTTTTTATTTGCCGATTTTGCCCGCATTTACCCCAATAAATTCACCAATGTGACCAACGGTATTACCCCACGTCGCTGGCTTAATCAAGCCAACCCAGCGCTGACTAGCTTAATTGAAAAAGCCATAGGCAGTGAATTTAAAAAAGATTTAACCAAAATCAAAAAAATTGCACCGCTAGCCAATGATAAAGACTTTAAAAAAGCGTTTGCCGCCGTAAAACAAGCCAACAAAGTGCGCTTAGCTGCAAAAATTGAGCAAAAAACAGGTATTAAAGTCAATGTTAATAGTCTATTTGATGTGCAAATTAAGCGTATTCATGAATACAAACGCCAATTACTCAATGTGCTGCACGTGATCACTTTATATAACCGCATTCGCAGAGGTGAAAAAAACATCACTCCACGCACCATCATTTTTGGTGGTAAAGCCGCACCTGGTTATTGGATGGCCAAGCAAATTATTCGCCTGATTAACGATGTTGCAGAAATTGTGAATGACGACCCGCACGTGGGTGACCAACTTAAAGTGGTGTTTTACCCCAATTATGAAGTATCAGCGGCAGAAATTTTATTCCCTGGCAGTGATTTATCTGAGCAAATTTCTACCGCAGGCACTGAAGCGAGCGGCACAGGCAATATGAAAATGGCGCTTAACGGTGCGCTCACCATCGGCACACTAGATGGCGCTAACGTAGAAATTGCTGAAGAAGTTGGTATGGATAATATCTTTATTTTTGGCCTCACCACCCCACAAGTGGCTGAAGTTAAAGCTAACGGCTACAAGCCGCGCGATTACTACAATAGCAACCCCGTGCTAAATGAAGTGATTAATATGATAGGCAATGGCTTTTTCTCAGTAGAAGAACCCAACCGCTACCAAGCCATTGTGGATACCTTGCTGAATAACGACAATTACCTGCTACTGGCGGATTACGCCAGCTATATTGAGTGTCAAGATAAAGTTTCTGCGCTTTATCAAAACCAAGATGCGTGGGTGAGCAAAGCCATATTAAACGTTGCTAATATGGCGAAGTTTTCAAGTGACCGTGCGATTGGCGATTATGCGAAAAATATTTGGAATATAAAAGTATAGTTTTCTACTAAAATCAACCATCTTTACTCACCCTGCCCTGCAAGCCGCATAGATACTGGCTTGCAGGGCATTGTTTTTTTGTCGTATGAATAAGGCACTATATTGCATATATTCTATGGGCATCACCCTTGCACTTACTCGGTTCTTTTTTAGGTAATTTTTATACAATGTTGCGTTGCTAATGTAAGCTGCAAAAAATCAATCGTAAATTATAGTTAGGTGCATGCAAAAGCTAACAATTAGGGTTATGCTAGTGACTGCCATTCATTTCAATTGGAGATAAAAAATGCGTGCTTTTTTTACAAAATATAGCTTAATTACTTTTGGTTTACTCGCCGCGCTCGCCTCAACACAAGCAAACGCTTTGGGCATTAGCGACCTCACCAACACCGAAGCCAGCGGCGGCTTAAAAGAAGCCCTCACCCAAGGCGTAGGCAAAGCCGTCAGCTCGCTAGGGGCCACCGATGGCTTTATGGGCAATAGTGAAGTGAAAATTCCGCTGCCAGGCTCACTGCAAAAAGCGCAAAAAATGATGAAGATGATGGGCATGGGCAAACAATCAGATGAGCTTATTTTAAAAATGAACCGCGCTGCCGAAGCCGCCGTGCCAGAAGCCAAAACTTTATTGGTCGATTCCATCAAAAAAATGAGCGTTGCCGACGCCAAAGGGATATTAACGGGCCCACAAGATGCCGCCACGCAATACTTTAAAAAAACCACCTCCACCCAAATGGCGGCTAAATTTTTACCGATTGTTGAAAAAGCCACCGCCAACGTACAACTGGCAGACAGCTACAATAAATACGCCGCGCAAGGCAGCAAACTAGGCTTAGTGAAAAAAGAAGATGCCAACATCAACCAATATGTCACCAAAAAAGCCTTAGATGGCGTGTATTTGATGATCGCCAAAGAAGAAGCAGCGATTCGCCAAGACCCCATGGGGCAAGCCAGCAGTTTATTGAAAAAAGTGTTTGGGGGGTTGGGTAAGAAACTAAGCTTACAGTATAATTTTAGAACGACTAAAAAAAGCGGCTGTAGAAGAGCGCGTAATATTGATGCTACTTATTACAGCCCTAAAAATAATTTCTGAGGAGGAATTTAAATGAAACAACTAGTAACAAAAATGATGATAAGCTCGATATTGCTTGGGTTTTCAGGTTATGCAAGTGCTAACAATATAAACTTTCATAATGCAGCAGAAACGATACTATCTGCAGAGCAACCACTTCTGGAAATTGAACGCGACAACTGGTATGGAATTTATCCAGTAACTTATTCACATTTTGAAAGTTATCTTTTTGCTGAGCGCGGCCAATATTATTACCTTAGAAATAATAGTGAGTATATTAGACCAGTAAATTTGAGCGAACTTTCAAACTCTGATGTAAGTTTTTCCAAGGGGCTGAAGTAGATTAGCACTAAATACCAGCCCACTCCTTCAATATTAACAGTTGTTGTTTAGGGCTTCCGTAATTAAATCTAAACTCACATTCCTTTAGGAATAGTGGGAAAGATTCTTTAG
>JBATAW010000017.1:0-99557 GCA_049662045.1 Methylophilaceae bacterium
AGATTCTGCTTGTTTTAAAATCTGCATAATCTGACTGTCGGTAAACCTTGATATCTTCATGTAAAAATTCCTTTATTCATCATAAGAAAATTCTACTTATAAATACAATTTTTTTCTGGGGGGATTACCGTTGCCAAAGGCTGCATAAATTGACTGCGCCAGTTTTTTTAATCAGTAAACTTTACACTTATAATTCAGTGAATCTTGTTCAATCAAAATGAGCAACCTCTGTACCCCCGCTAGCGGGCAAAGAATAACCCGATTCACCGCCTTTGCTTTTCAAATCTTAAGTCTTTACAACCGCGGCGTGTGCAAGCGTAAAATTACCATTTTATTTAAAGAATTGTACGGTGGAAAAATCTTACACACCTTCATCTCAAAAATCACCGAAGCTGTGCTGGAAGAAGTACACAATATGTATTTACCCCCTTCTAAGGAAAATGCCACAAGTTCGATACGTGCTGGGGAAATTAATTTTTTTAATCAATATATTTAGTTTAGCGATACAAAACACAGGCGATAAGCTGTGCAAATGCTAGAGTTATTAACGCCTTGTGAGCTTATTATCTACCACGGCTGCCGCCGTATTTTATGGGTGTTTTCGCAGTTAAATAGAGGTTAATTATTATAGCGCTTCGCTAAGCGGCCTAGAATAGGGCTTCCAGAGGCATAAAAATCTCTCGGTGGACTCTATGCCTATTTTGTCATTTATGGCTGACCATTTTTAGCGTCCAACGCTCCCCAGCGCACGAGTAGTTTTTCAAGTTTTTGGTCGATCTCAGTTAAACGCGTATGTAATTTTTTAACAAGCTCTGCTTGCGTTTTATACAATTCACTGTCAGCTAGTTGATGGTTAATCGTGACTTGTTCTGCTTCAAGTTGCTCAATTTGCTTAGGAATTTCATCCAGCTCAATTTGCTCTTTAAAACTAAGTTTAGTCGCCACTTTTTCTACGATTTTTGTCGGGGTATTGACATTTTGTTTAGCCGTTACTTTTGCGGCTTGTGAGGTGCTGGCAGCGCGTTGTTGAGTAAAGCGTTGCCAATCATCGTAGCCTCCGCCAAACTCTGTAAGTGCAGCATTACCTTCAAAAGCAATCACTTGCGTGACGGTATTTTCTAAAAAGGCACGGTCATGGCTCACTAAAAATAGCGTGCCCGTAAAATCTTGCAATAAGCTTTCTAATAGCTCTAAAGTGTCAATATCTAGGTCGTTAGTGGGTTCATCTAGCACCAATACGTTAGCAGGGCGGGCAAATAAACGCGCCAACAATAGGCGGTTACGCTCACCACCTGAAAGGGACTTAACGGGTGAGCGTGAACGTTGTGGTGGAAATAAAAAGTCTTCTAAGTAACTGATAACGTGTTTGCGTTCATTGCCGATTTCTACAAAATCTGAGCCTGGGCTAATGGTGTCAGCCAGCGTAGCTTCTTCATCGAGCTGCTCCCGCATTTGGTCAAAGTAGGCGACGTTAATTTTTGTGCCACGCTCAACTTTGCCGCCGTCTGGTTCAATCTCCCCTAAAATTAACTTGAGTAGGGTGGTTTTGCCTATACCATTAGCGCCAAGTAAGCCAATTTTGTCGCCCCGTAAAATGCGTGTGCTAAAGCCGTTAATTAGCGTTCTATCCCCATAATTTTTAACAACATGATCAAGCTCAGCCACCAGTTTTCCACTACGTTCGCCTGCGTCAATATTAAGTTTAACATTGCCTTGGCGCTCACGACGGGCGGCGCGTTCTAGGCGCAATGATTCTAACCTACGAACTCGTCCTTCATTACGGGTACGACGCGCTTTGATGCCTTGGCGTATCCAAACCTCTTCTTGCGCGAGCACTTTGTCAAACTTAGCAGCGTGGGTTTCTTCCACCGCAAGGAGCTCTTCTTTTTTAACTTGATACTGCGTAAAGTTACCAATAAAGTCGGTGAGCTTGCCACGATCCAACTCGGTAATGCGAGTAGCGAGGCTATCTAAAAATCGGCGGTCATGGGTAATGAAAAGCACGCTCCCTTGAAAACCTAATAGCAAGTTTTCTAACCATTCAATAGCTTCTAAATCTAGGTGGTTGGTGGGTTCGTCAAGTAGTAACACTTCAGGCTCTGCCACCAACGCGCGCCCCAAAGCCACACGTTTGCGCCAACCGCCAGAAAGCGTGCTAATGAGCGCGTCAGCATCTAGTTTTAAACGGCTTAATACCGACTCCACGCGTGATTGGGCTGCCCAGCCATTTTGCACATCCATTTCATGCTGTAAATGCTGCATGTTGGTCATCAGTGCGTCTAAGTCAGCATCTGGCATCCCCATGTCATGAGTGACTTGATGATAGTCTATAATGGTTTGTTGAAGTGAGCCTAAGCCTTCAGCCACCGCTTCAAAAACAGTGTGTTCGGTATTAAGCTCTGGCTCTTGCGGCACATAAACGATGCGGGTATTTGGCGCACGCCATATAACCCCATCATCTAACTTAATGGTGCCAGCAATGGCTTTGAGCAAACTAGATTTACCTGCGCCATTACGCCCAATTAAACCAACGCGTTCACCCGCATCGAGTTGAAAAGAGGCTTTATCAAGTAATGCATGGTGACCAAAAGCAAGCGAGGTATTATCAAGGGTAATGTAGGGCATGTATTCTCTGCAATTGAGTAGGCAAGCGCTTGTTAAAAATGACGCTTACAATATGAAAGCGCGCATTATACCAATTAAGTTTAGAGGCTAGTGGTTTTACAACACTGTTGAAGTGTACTGTGAGTGGAGTAATGCACGGTGGTGAAATAGGTATTGAGCTTACAAAATGATGGAGTTTTTAAAGTAACTTTTTCAAGTAACTATTGATAAGCTTTAACCTTGATTTTTTGGCCATGGTTTGCACAATCAACTGCCACGGCCTGCCACCAAGCGCGAGTCACTAAATAAGTGCTGCCTTGAATGGCTTTGGCTGTTTTGACGGTATCTTTTTTGAATGATAAATCACGCCTACTATGCATTAAGCTCGCTTCATTAAAGTCTTTATCTTCACTTGGCTCCCATAAAATGAGACGTTTTTCTTCAGTCCAGTGCACCCATGCTGTATTGCGCTGATTAGCCCATGTGTAGCCAACGATACAAAAATGGTTAACAAGATGCTTTTTTTTTTCAAAAAAGACCAGTGCTTTTATCGGGTCTAACATCTGTGCATAAGCAGGTGTTTTAGTTAGGTTAAAGTGTGCCACAGGCGTGGGGTCAAATTCAGCTGGAAAAATCTCAGCCGCATTCACCCATAGCGCTAGCAAGGGCAATGTCAGCCCGATAAGTATTCGTGAGGTACACTTTGGATTAGTCAGCATTTTTAAAATGGCGACGTACATACCATATTAAAAATACAATGCCTGCGACAATGATCACGTAATGAAATTCGTGAAAATATACTTTGAGATCTTCCCAATGTTCGCCCATCTTCATGCCCGCATAACCCAAAATATAGCACCAAATAAATGACCCAATAAACGTATAAACACAAAATTTGGTCATGTTCATTCTTGCCACACCAGCGGGAAATGCGATAAAAGTACGCACCGCTGGCAACATGCGGCCAATAAAAATGATGATTTCGCCATGCTTAGCAAAGGCATTGTCGGCCCAATCTAAGTCTTTTTTGCTAATCAGCACGTATTTACCATATTTTTCGACTAATTTTCTGCCGCCAAACATGCCTACATAATAAGCAGGAATCGATCCCACTACGCAGCCGATAGCGCCAGCAAGGGCAATGCCGAGCAAGGTCATTTTTCCTTCATAGACTAAAAAACCTGCAAATGGCATGATGATTTCAGAAGGCAGGGGAATGCAAGCAGACTCAATCGCCATAAGCAACACAACACCGCCATAGCCCATACTTGAAATAATTTCTTTAATCCAAGTAGCCACCATTACCATTAAGTTTTCTAGCATTTATTTAAATCCTTTCAAAATCATTTTTACAAAATCGGTGCGTGATTGTAACTCAGCTAAAGCGACTGTGATACGCAATTTATCTGGCCCATTCATGCGGCAGCGTTTGTCGCGTTGCAATAAATTGATGAGTTTCATCGGGTCAATATCGGCTTTAACATTAAATTGAAGTTGAATTGCCGTGTCACTCGCATCAATTTTAATCACGCCAATATTTTTGGCGGCAATACGCAATTCATGGCTAGCCACGAGCGCTTCACCTTGTGCTGGCAATAAGCCAAAGCGGTCGATGAGTTCCTCATGCAGAGCCTCAAGCGCGTCTTCATCAATGCAATTGGCGAGGCGCTTATAAATCACTAAGCGTTCATGCACATCGGCGCAATATTTGTTTGGTAATAACGCTGGAATATGCAAGTTAATTTCTGTGGTCACACCTAAAGGTGCGTCTAAATCTGGCTCTTTGCCAGCTTTAAGATGCTTCACGGCGTGGTTAAGCATATCAGCATATAAATGAAAACCAATTTCTTGCATTTCGCCACTTTGTGAATCACCCAATAACTCGCCCGCGCCACGAATTTCTAAATCATGCATGGCAAGGTGAAAACCCGCACCAAGATCTTCCATGAGTTGAATCGCGTCTAAGCGTTTTTGCGCTTGTGGGGTGATTTTACGGCCAGCTTCAGTGAGCAAGTAGGCGTAAGCTTGATGATGGCTACGCCCCACGCGGCCGCGTAACTGGTGCATTTGTGCAAGGCCAAACATATCGGCCTTATTCATAATAATGGTGTTAGCGGTGGGCACATCAATGCCAGTTTCAATAATGGTAGTACACAAGAGCAAGTTATACCGTTGATGATAAAAATCTCGCATGACACTTTCTAGCTCACGCTCACGCAATTGGCCATGAGCAACTGCAATTTTGGCATCAGGCAGCATACGCTCAAGTTTTTCGCGCATCGAATGAATGGTATCTACTTCATTATGCAAAAAGTACACTTGGCCACCACGTTTAAATTCACGTGTGGCGGCTTCACGGATAATACCTTCAGAATATTCGGTATGAAAAGTTTTAATACTTAGACGTTTTTGTGGTGGCGTAGCAATCACGCTAAATTCTCGCAGACCTTCCATCGCCATGCTGAGCGTGCGCGGAATGGGCGTGGCTGTCAGTGTAAGCACATCAACTTCTGCACGCAAAGCCTTTAACTGCTCTTTTTGGCGTACACCAAAGCGGTGTTCTTCATCTAAAATCACCAAGCCTAAGTTTTTAAATTTAACATCTTTTTGAATTAAGCGATGTGTCCCGATAATAATGTCAATTTCACCCGCAGCAAGGCCACGCAAGGCCTCGACCTGTTCTTTTGCTGTTCTAAAGCGCGAAATTTCAGCAATTTTAATCGGCCATTCGGCAAATCTATCTGTAAAGTTATTGAAATGTTGCTCGGCTAATAAAGTGGTGGGCACGAGTATAGCCACTTGCCTACCGCCCATCACCGCCACAAAAGCCGCACGCAGGGCAACTTCAGTTTTACCAAAGCCGACATCGCCACACACAAGCCTATCCATCGGACGGCCCGATTGCATGTCTTTAATCACATTTTCAATCGCTTCCAACTGATCTGGTGTTTCTTCAAACGGAAATCCTTCGCAAAACGCTTCGTAATCTTGCAAACTGAGGGTAAAAGCATGGCCATGGCGCGCGGCGCGCTGGGCATATAAATTGAGTAATTCTGCCGCTGTATCGCGGATTTGTTTCAGTGCTTTTTTCTTGGCTTTCTCCCAGTGGCCACTGCCTAAACGGTGTAGTGGGGCGCTTTCAGGTGGCCCACCCGAATAGCGTGAAATGAGAAAAAGTTGTGAAACTGGCACATAAAGCTTGTCATCACCAAAATATTCTAATAGTAATAGTTCGGTTTCACCTTCACCAAAATCAATATTGACCAAGCCTTTATAACGCCCAACGCCATGCTGCTCATGCACTACGGGGTCGTTAATGCGTAGCTCAGATAAATCTTTAAGCATGCCTTCGGTGCTACGAGCTTTTTCTTTTTCGCGGCGGCGTTGTTGGCGCACGGTTGCTGCGTAGAGCTCAGCTTCCGTGATAATAGCGATGGTTTTTTTAGCTTTATGACTGAGCACAAAACCTGCATGCAAAGGCGCAACGCCTAACATGACATTTTCTTTTGATTGTTCAAAATCTGCCCAGGTTTCGCAAATACCCACATTTAAGCCATGCTCTGTAAATAGCTGTTGCATGGTTTCACGCCGACCTAAACTTTCAGCCACAATTAAGGTGCGGCCGCTAAACTGGCTGATAAAATCAGCTAATTTATGCAACGGTTTTTCTGCACGACGTTCAATTTCTAATGCTGGCAAACCATTGTTGTTTTTTGTTAGGGTGAGTGCAACACGTGCAAAGGGTTGCGTGCCACTAAAAAAAGCTTCAGTTTTAATCAGCAATGCTTCTGGCGATAAAATAGGGCGCTCAGCATCATGCGCTAAAGTACGGTAGCGTGATTGTGCCTCACGCCAAAACTGTTGTGCGCTTTGGTCTAAATCACCATGTAGGCAAAGAAGTGCGTTTGTGGGTAGGTAATCTAATATAGTGGCGGTATGCTCAAAAAATAGCGGCAAATACCATTCAATACCGCTTGTGGCAATGCCCTTACTCACATCTTTATAAATTTTGGCGCGTTGCGGGTCACCTTCAAAGGCCTCGCGAAATTGGCTGCGAAATAATGCAATACCCGCTTCATCAAGCGGAAACTCCCGTGCTGGCAATAGCCTAATTTCTGGCACAGGGTATAGGCTACGTTGGGTATCCACATCAAACGTACGAATGGTTTCAATTTCATCATCAAACATGTCTATGCGGTAAGGCAGGGCAGAACCCATGGGAAATAAATCCACCAAGCCACCACGCACGCTAAACTCACCATGCGAAATTACTTGCGTTACGTGGCGATAGCCTGCCTCTGCACATTGCAAACGTAGCGCTTCAATATCAAGCTTTTGCCCTTTTTTGAGCATAAAGGTGTTAGCATTTAAATAGGCTTTAGGGCTTAGGCGGATGAGGGCAGTAGAAAGTGGTACGATGATCACATCGCACACCATTTGTGCGATGTGATAAAGCGTAGTGAGTCGCTCTGAAATTAAATCAGGATGCGGCGAAAATTGGTCGTATGGCAATGTTTCCCAATCGGGCAACAAATGCACGATTAGGGTAGGCGCAAAGTAAGGGATCTCTTCAAGCAAACGCTGTGCATCAAACGCATTAGCAGTAATAATAACTAGCGCTTGGCTTGGTTTATTCGCTTTGGTTTGAATGGCTAAATCAGCCAAGGCTGCCGCATCTTCACCATGATTTGCCAGTGTTTCGCGGTTAACCACGCCTAATTTTGGAATGCGTAATGCGGGTTTATGAATAGGCAGTGATGTCTGCGACATAAATAATTTTTTGTGATTTTTTAAAGGCTAGATTATAACGGTTGAGGTTTCTAAAAGTATTTTTTAGCATAAATTTATTATGCGTTTTATCATCAGATTAACCGTTAATTATATTAAAATGTAGTTCGACAACTCAAACATGTTAAGTTAAAGTGGTTTTAATCTTCACAGTTTTATAAGTTGTTTACTCCCCATATTGACTGACAAAAATTCGTGCACAGATTAGGCAGGCTAAACTAGCGCCGCTAATGACTAAAATGGCCAGTAATTCTGCTCCTGGGTAACCCCAAAATTCAGTCATTTTTAACTCCTTCAATAATTAATCTAGTGTCTATTAGACCCGTGTCTATTAATCTCAATCTGCCAAAAGCAGATAGTTTGTAGCAGAAAAATAGCCTTGATTTTCCATTGATGTCTACTAGCTTTTCGTCAATGCGGGTAATAACGCCAGCAGCGGATAGCTCGTCAAGCGCGACACGTAGATTTTTTTTCCAATAGTCGCCAATTAAGTTATATTCTAACAGCGTTTTGTCAATGAGGTCGTCATCCCACATGCTTGTGACCTTGCTTAGCTCAATTAACAAAAATCCTTTTTGGTGTACTTTTATCATTGTTTATCTACTTTTTAATCAGTATCACGCAGCTGTGCAACTGACTCCGCTGGTTCGCTAAACATAACAAAACTCCCCGTCACTGTGAGTATCAAGCCAACGATAAAATACCATTGAGGTAGCTGTAATGTGAAAGCTGCAATAAAAATTAGCGCGAAGACTGCATAAAGGTTGCCAATCGCTTCACCACGTCCCACACCAATTAAGCTGAAGCTTTTGTACCAAGAGGTATAGCAATAAGCGTGACATGCGGATGCAAGCAAAATCCAAAGCATGGCTTTTGGGTTAGTGATGGTATCGCTAATCAGTGTCATGATAGGCAAGTCTGTAGAGATGAAAAGTATAGGTAAGATAATTAAACCCCAAAACAATATCTCAAAACTGAACCGACACTGAATACCTACATCGGGGTCTGTCACATCCATGGCGCGTGCGGCTACAGCACCTTCTGAGCCCCAGCCAATGGCTGACATGATGCCACCTAAATAACCCAGCCATGCGTTATTGTTGGTAATATCCATTTCGCCAAATAAGCCTGGGCCATAAATGACCATGCCACCAAAAATAATAATTGTCATGCCAATGGCGGCACGTCTAGAAATTTTTTCTTTATACCAGAGCTTTGCAATTGCAGCACCTACTATCGGGTAGAAGAGAGAGGTGACGGCTGCAAATACTGGCCCAACAAACCCCATCGCCATATAAGACCCAAAAATTGCCAGAGGCCCACCGCATAATGAGGCCAGTGCATACCATTTAGAAATTTTTCTAAATCGCACTATCGTGCGGCCAAAATCTTTGACTTTTCCAAGCGTAGCATTCCATATTAAAAGAAATATAAACACCGCAATGGCATGCACCCAAGTCATAACGGCAGTGGCTGCCAGCCGCATGGATTGCTGGTCAGCAGGGATATCAACGTATGGATGCTCATACCAGAGCGCGGTGCCTGGCACATACCAAGCACCCCAAAGAACAGCCGTCCATAATGCCCAAGCAAAACCCCAGCGCTGGTTACGTGCAATATGGTTGTGTATAGCTTGTGCTAGGTTAGAACGATGAGTAGTGTTTTGTTGCATATGTAAAATTATTTCTTTTTTTATAGGTATAAAATTAGGTAATTAGGGCGTTTCGTAAATATAGAATTACTTTGAGAATTACTTTTGTAAGCCTAAAAAAAATTGGGCAAACTAACTGATTTTTGAATAAAAAATGGGGGACAACTAAATTCGGTTGTCCCCCATTGTTATTTAGAACTAACTACTAAACTGACTTACAATCTCCATTCCAAATCTGGATTTTCGTTTGGATTATACGCAATACCCCAAACTTTTTGCTCGCGTTTGTATGGTTTTTGATGTTGTGGATCAGCATCCTCAATCTCACGTGCAAGTCTATGACCATCGAATGTTGCATCAGCAATAATCCTTGGTGCTTCCGCGTCGCCGATAACAAAAACATCTGAAATGCCATTCTTTTCCCACTCAGATTTACGTGCTTTTAACTCACGGTATAGTTTGTCTTCAGATTTTCTTGAAGTCACTAAAATCACTGTATCACACTCGTGCCACGCATGTGATGTGTTCTCTTTACGTGGTAATTTACCTGTACCATTAAATTCACGTTTATAACCATCGCCCCAAATGTGGAAAAGTTCAACACGACCTTTTTCAATTTTTGAGCAACCAGTTTCACCAATCACCTTTATGCCAAGTTCATGAATCAAACGTTGCATGTTAGCGCCTTCAAGGGTGAAGTCCATATAAGCACCCAATGGGCAAACGGTCGCTACAGTGACATCATGGCCAGCACGCGCAAACTTTTCTGCCAAGCTTGGCGCTGTGTAATAAGCATCATAATTGATGATCATGACACGTTTGCCTACAGCTTTTTTACCTTCAAACACTTGTTCTGGCGTCAAAATATGTGGCAAGCTTGCATCTGCACCTGGAATTGGCTCATGTGTACGATGGTTAACACCAGTAGGGCTCCATTTTGCGCCAGTAGCAATAACAACACGTGATGCACCATAATTCAGAATGTCATCTGCTGTCATAGGTTTACCGCCGAGTGCGATTTGACTACTTTTATTTTTCTTAACAAGCTTGTTAAGTTGTGTTTCACGGTAGTCGCGGTGATAACTCCACTCACCAAGACCAGGTAATGTTGCCACCTGATTCACGTAGCCGCCAATTTTTTCGCTTGAGTCTACCAAATGCACAGTGTAGCCACGTTCCATCAGCACACGTGCACATTCAGAACCAGCTGGGCCAGCACCTACAACTAGCACATCTTTATCTGATTTTGCTGGCTCAAATTTTTCAGGATGCCAGCCACGACGATACTCTTCACCAGCGGTTGCATTTTGAGTACAGATGAACGGTACGCCACCCATTTCCCAACGTGAGATGCAAACATTACAGCCGATACAGGTACGAATGTCATCAACGCGACCTTCATCAATCTTACGTGGTAACCATGGGTCAGCAATAGACGGGCGCGCAGCGCCAATAATATCAATGATACCTGAGTTAACAACTTGTAACATTTTTTCTGGATCATAATATCTACCAACACCCACTACTGGTTTATTTGTGGCTTGTTTGATGTGACGAATCCAATCGTTTTCGTGACCAACTTGATAGAAACGAGAAGGACCTGCATCCTCACCCCATTCTGTAATGTCACCAATATTAACATCCCACAAATCTAGGTACGGAGAAGCTAATTCAATAAACTTCAAACCATCTTCGCCAATTTCCACACCTTTGCCACCGTATAAGGTGTCAACTGCACAGCGCGTTACTAGACCAATGTCGTCACCTGTAGCTTTGCGAATTTTTTCAAGTGTTTCAACCCAGAATCGGGCACGATTTGCAAAACTTCCACCATATTCATCAGTGCGGCGATTGTAGTACGGGTTAAGCCATTGCATAGGGCCATAAGCATGAGCACCGTAAACGTTCACAAGATCGAAGCCTACATCTCTAGCACGTAGCGCAGCGTCCACATATTGTTGTTGTAGTCGTAGAAGTTCGTCTATATCTGCTTCATGGTTATAGGTGAAGCCTGGGCAGTTTGGAACAGTAGCAAAGTCTGAGTTGTACTGGCTAGGGCCACGAGAGATGGTACGTGATTCTAAACCTGGTGCATGAGCGCCTGCGTAAAACAGCTCACATCCAGCAAGTGAACCGTGGCTGTGTACATGATCAACCATTGCACCCAAGTTGCGCATATCGCCTTGATCCCATATACGCGCGGTAATACGCAAGGTATCATCGCACTCAGGATGGATGGAACACTGTTCAGTGTTAACCGCACCCCAACCGCCTTCAGCCTTGATGCCTCTATGTGCCATATTCATACCAGGACTATTAGTTCCCGCACCGTTACAGTGAGGTACCTGATAAAAACGATTCCGTATAGTTTTTGAGCCTATTTTAATAGGCGTAAATAGAATATCAAATCTTGGATCTCTTGCCATTGCCATTCCCTTCTTAGATTGGTTATTAATGATAAAAACTAGATTACAAGCAACTTAAGGGTCAAGTTTATGCATATCAGATTCTTAGTCTATTATTACTAGTGGTTACTACTTATGGGGTATAGTGTTGCGCAAGTTAGAAATTTACAGAAAATTAATAGTATTATCTTAATATACTCATTCATTTTACTGGTCGTCAGTACTTTTAATATGGCCTCCATTCATTTATATATTCAACAATAACCTCAAAATTGTGAATTGAATGAAAAATTTTAACATTCATACTAGACTACCTGTTGGGCAATTTACC
This sequence comes from Methylophilaceae bacterium, assembly GCA_049662045.1. GTDB lineage: Bacteria > Pseudomonadota > Gammaproteobacteria > Burkholderiales > Methylophilaceae > Methylotenera. The sequence goes on from JBATAW010000017.1 coordinate 11,780, forward strand.
CCGTTAAGAAGCTACCACCTTACGAGTAGTACATAATGGTAATTGTAATGAGATAGGCATTCTATTCAGAATAGCGCACAGTACGGGTTACAATCTTTTGCCGTGCACTAGTAAATGTCCATTGGTTTTGTTGGAAGTAATCTGACATCAAACGAAACTTAGTGGTTCATTATGATTTACAGCGGAAATCTTAAAATAAGGGGAAGTTAAATTGAGTACAAATTCTTCAGTTGATGCAATTTCAGCTGATCTATCACCAGATGTAGCGGAACATACGTTACATCGTAAGATAGGTTGGCAGGGTGCATTTTGGGTGGCAAGTGGCGTTCCAGCGCTTGTCTTGTTTTCAATTGGCGCAATTTCGGCCACGGTGGGTAAACCAGCTTGGCTAATATGGATAATCTCCATCAGTTTTGGTTTTATTCAAGCGTTTACTTATGCTGAAATTGCGGGTTTATTCCCGCACAAATCAGGTGGCGCGTCGATTTATGGTTCAGTGGCTTGGGTGCGTTATAGTAAAATGATTGCACCCGTATCAGTTTGGTGTAACTGGTTTGCGTGGTCACCCGTGCTCGCCATTGGTTCTGGGTTGGCAGCAGGGTACATCCTAAATGCGTTATTTGCGCCTGATGCCGCCATTAATACTTGGCAAATTACGTTATTGGATTTAGGTTCAATTAAAGATGGCCTGGTACTCCGAATCAATGCTACTTTTGTATTGGGTGTTGCATTGTTGTTAACCGTTTTCGCTGTGCAACATGGTGGTATTTTACGGTCTGCAAAAACCACCATGATTCTAGCCTTAAGCGCTTTAATCCCACTGATGTTAATCGGGATTGTGCCTATTATTACAGGTGATGTTCCACATGCAAATTTATTCCCACTTGCGCCTTTAGCCTATGATGGTGCAGGTAATGTGATAAATGGTGTTTGGAATATAGAGTCTTGGAAATTAATGGCTGGTGGTTTATTTATCGCGGCATGGTCAACCTATGGCTTTGAAACGGCTGTATGCTACACACGTGAGTTTAGAAACCCAAAAACAGATACATTTAAAGCTATTTTTTATTCTGGCCTATTGTGTATTGCGGTGTTTACATTGGTTCCTATTGCATTTCAGGGGCATTTGGGTCTTGGCCACTTAGTTACACCAGCGGTAGTTGATGCGGCTGGCGCTGTAACTAGCCCTGCTGTTTATGATGGTATGCTTGCCCCTGAAGTATATAGTGGCATGGGTGTTGCCAACATCATGGCAGGTATGTTGGGTGGTGGTAAAGTGATTGGTACTATCTTGGTTGTGATGCTGATTTTAGGCTTATTGCTCTCAGTAATGACATCAATGGCGGGCTCATCACGCACGCTTTATCAGGCATCGGTTGATGGATGGTTACCAAAATATCTATCTCATGTGAACGATCACGGCGCACCTACCAGAGCAATGTGGACTGACCTTTGCTTTAATCTGATATTGCTTCTAATGTCTGATTATGTGTTCATATTAGCAGCATCCAACATTGGTTATCTCTTATTCAACTTCTTAAACCTTCAATCTGGTTGGATTCACCGTATGGATAGACCAAAGTGGGATCGTCCTTATAAAGCACCGACAATACTGCTCTTTTTAGGTGGCCTTCTAGGTTATGTGAACTTGGCAATGATGGGTTTAGGTGCTGATATTTGGGGTGCAGGTACGCTGAAAGTGGGCTTGTTTGTCGCTTCATTGATTGTTCCAGTGTTTATCTATAGACATTACATTCAAGATAAAGGCCAGTTTCCTCATGCCATGCTTGAAGATATGAGCTTGGATGACGCTGAAGGTAATACTACTGCAAACGGTGCAGGTATATTGCCTTATGTGGCTTTAGTGGCTGGTGTTATAGTGGTAGCAGTGACTTATAACATGTAAAGACAGCTGGTTTTCTCTAAAAGGTGAGCAGATATCTGCTCACCTTTTTTTAGCGCTAAAAATAAGGGCTTTTACTTAACGATACTCCTAAAGGGGTAACCCGTAAGGGTGATTGTTGGTTACTCAAATGACTGTAAAAATAGATGTAAGTTAAATGTAAATTAGTTGTTAAATTATTTTTTTATCTACAAGGAATTTTATGGCACGCAATCCTAAACATGACATTCTATTTGAACCCATTCAAATAGGTCCAAAAACATTACGTAACCGATTTTACCAAGTGCCACATTGTATTGGTGCTGGCTCTGATAAACCAGGTTTTCAAGCAGCACATCGCTCTGTAAAGGCTGAAGGCGGTTGGGCAGCATTAAATACTGAATATTGTTCTATCAACCCAGAATCAGACGATACAATGCGTTTGTCAGCGCGTATTTGGGACGAAGGCGATGTACGTAATCTTAAAGCAATGACTGACGAGGTACATAAGTATGGTGCATTAGCTGGTGTGGAGCTATGGTATGGCGGTGCACACGCACCAAATTTGGAATCACGTGCAACGTCTCGTGGACCAAGCCAGTACGCATCAGAATTCGAAACACTTTCATATTGTAAAGAAATGGACTTAAGCGACATCGCTCAAGTGCAACAATATTATGTAGATGCTGCAAAGCGCTCACGCGATGCAGGCTTTGACATTATTTATGTTTACGGTGCGCACTCATATCTGCCACTCCAATTCCTAAACCCATACTACAACAAACGTACAGATAAATACGGCGGTTCATTAGAAAACCGTGCACGTTTTTGGTTAGAAACCTTAGAGCAAGTTAAACGTGCCGTTGGTGATGAGTGTGCAATTGCAACGCGTTTTGCGGTTGATACCGTATATGGTCCAGGTCAGATTGAAGTTGAAGTGGACGGCATGAAGTTTGTTGAGCTTGCCGACCCATTGTTAGATTTGTGGGATGTGGATGTCGGTGATATTGCCGAATGGGGTGAAGATGCTGGTCCATCACGCTTCTATCAGCAAGGCCATCAAGTGCCTTGGACTAAGTTCGTTAAGCAAGTGTCTAAAAAACCTGTGCTAGGGGTTGGTCGATTTGTAGACCCAGAAAAAATGACTGAAATCGTGACTAAAGGTTACGCAGACATTATTGGTTGCGCACGCCCATCTATTGCGGATCCATTCTTGCCAGAAAAAATTGATCAAGGTCGCTACGATGATATCCGTGTTTGTATCGGATGCAACGTTTGTATTTCGCGCTGGGAAATCGGCGGCCCTCCAATGATCTGTACACAAAATGCTACGGCTGGCGAAGAATATCGTCGTGGTTGGCATCCAGAAAAATTCCGTCAAACCAAATCTAAAGATTCAGTGTTGGTTGTAGGTGCAGGCCCATCTGGCTCTGAGGCTGCTCGTGTATTAATGGAAAGTGGCTATACCGTTCATTTGACAGATACTGCAGAAAAAATTGGCGGGCATTTGAATTTGGTTACCACCTTACCTGGCTTGGGTGAGTGGAGTTACCACCGTGACTACCGTGAAACTCAAATAACTAAACTCGTTAAGAAAAACAAAGAAAGCCAAGTTGCATTAGGTCAAAAACCGATGACTGCTGATGATGTGCTGAAATACGGTGCTGATAAAGTAATTATTGCAACAGGGGCATCATGGAATGCTGATGGTAATAACTGCTTAACACATGAGCCTATTCCTGGTGCTGATGCTTCATTACCAGACCAACTCACACCAGAGCAAGTGATGGAAGGTAAGAAAAAAATCGGTAAACGCGTTGTTATTCTTAACGCTGATACCTATTTTATGGCACCAAGTTTGGCTGAAAAACTGGCAACTGATGGTCACGAAGTTACGGTTGTTTCAGGGGTGCATTTCGCTAATTATATGCATTTCACACTTGAGTACCCCAATATGATGCGTCGTTTACACGAGCTGCATGTTGAAGAGATGGGTGATCATTTCTGCTCAAGAATTGAAAAAGGTCGCTTAGAAGTTTATAGCATTTGGGGTGATGGTTCGAAACGTACTTATCGTGGACCTGGTGTTTCTCCTCGCGATGCTAATACAACACATCGCTGGTTAGAGTTTGACTCTTTAATTTTGGTGACAGGTCGTCATTCAGAGTGCACTTTGTGGAATGAACTTAAAGCGCGTGAAGCTGAATGGGCTAAAAATGACATTAAGGGTATTTACTTGGTAGGTGATGCGGAAGCGCCTCGACTAATAGCGGATGCTACTTTTGCAGGCCATCGTGTTGCAAGAGAAATTGAAGAAGCTAATCCACAAAATGCTTTACCATATAAGCGCGAAACTGTCGCTTGGGGTACACCGCATATGCCAGGTGGTAACTTTAAAATAGAGTATAAAGTTTAAGTTTGGTGTTAAGCTGATGATGGTTGTAGTTGATTACCTACTACCGCCATCATCAGCAACATTATGTTTTAGATAAATATTAAAAATGCCTCATGGCTAATTATATTTATTCAAATTGAATAATAGGCGCTACATATATGAATAACCCTACAGAAGTAACAAGAATACTTTTCCAAGACTTCAGCCCATGGGCAACAAAGCTATTTTATGCTATTGGCTATTTTGCCATTGCTGTGTTTATTTATGGTGTTTATGTACAAATACGAAAGTATCGTCGAGGTCAACCAGACGGCTCTTGGAATGAATTATTTCAGCGCTTTGTTGAAATGGTTAAAACCATGGCAACACATCGTACATTGGTACGCCGTGATAAAAGTGCAGGGCGCGCGCATGGCTTGATTTTCTTTGGCTTTATTCTACTATTTATTGGCACGTCAACCATTACGCTCGAGGCCGACATACTAGAGCCTTTATTTGGTGTTAAATTTTGGTATGGTAACTTTTATTTGGTGTTTTCACTGATACTTGATATAGCAGGCGTTGCTGTAATAGCTGGCCTTATTTATATGATGTATCGTCGTAAGTGGATGCATTTACCTAAGCTTGATTACAAACGTGTGGATAGGCAAGAAGGTGATCCTGATTTTGATCGTAGTGAATATCGTCGAGAAGACTGGGCATTTTTATGGTCTTTCATCCTAATTTGTATTACTGGGTATGTGCTAGAAGCTACGCGCTTAGTGTGGTTGAGCGGCACTCCAAGCGTCTGGGACTATAGATTTTGGTCGCCAGTTGGTGCCTTTCTCGCACAAATTATGCAGGCATTAGGCATGTCAACAGACGGTGCAAGCTCTTTCCGCCCCGTACTATGGTGGTTTCATGGCGTGTTAGCTCTTACTTTTATAGCTTGTATTCCTTATACTAAAATCAAACATATTTTCACTGCAGCGTCCTCTTTAATGTTTAAAGATCCGCTTGCTGGCAAAAGATTGCCACGTATCCCAGATGAGCAAAAAACAGCAGGTTACAAATCAATTACTGATTTAACTTGGAAAAATCTACTACATCTTGATGCGTGTACTAAATGCGGTCGCTGCCAAGAAGCTTGCCCAGCAAATGCCGTTGGTGCGCCTTTATCCCCAAGGGATGTCATACTTTCTTTGCGTGAATTTGCCAATAATGCCTTAAATTCCAAAGAGATACCAAAAGAAGCTGAACTTGATATTCACGGTAAAGGTGTTGGTCAAGTATTTATGGAGACATTGTGGTCTTGTAGAACTTGTTTAGCCTGTGTGGAAATTTGCCCAGTTGCGGTGGAGCATGTGCCAATTATTGTACAAATGCGTCGTAACCTTGTTGAAGCTGGCGAGATGGAACCGATATTAGAGAAAACGTTACAGACGATCCATAAAACAGGTAACTCTTTTGGCGAGTCAAAACGTAAGAGAGCTGCTTGGGCTAAAGATTTGCCATTCGAGATTAAAGATGCAAGAACAGAACCTGTGGATGTGCTTTGGTTTGTTGGTGACTATGCTTCATTTGACCCACGCAATCAGAAGGTAACGCGTTCTTTTGCCAAACTGATGCATCAGGCTGGGATCAATTTTGGTCTATTATTTGAAGCTGAGCTTAACGCGGGCAATGATGTGCGCCGTGTTGGTGAAGAGGGGCTGTATGAGCACCTTGCAACGACAAATATTGGTACGCTACAAGCTTGTGAATTTAAATCGATAGTCACTACCGATCCACATTCATTTAACACGATACGTAACGAATATCCAGATTTTGGTGGTAAGTTTGAGATTAATCACTATACAACTTTGGTGAAGCAATTAATCGAAAATGGTAAAATTAAGCTCAGTAAAAAAATAAATAAACGGGTTACTTTCCATGACCCATGCCATTTAGGCCGCTACAACAAAGGCTTTGATGCACCGCGTGATGTTATAAAACTGCTAGGTTGCGAACTGGTTGAGATGGGACGTAATCGTGATAACTCCTTCTGTTGCGGCGCTGGTGGTGGACGTATTTGGATTCCAGATCCAGTGGGTATTGAAAAGCCTTCAGCCAATCGTATGAAAGAAGCTGGTCTAATTGAAGGGCTGCAAGTATTCGTCGTTTCTTGTCCTAAAGATTTAACGATGTTTGAAGATGCACTTAAAACATCTGGGTTTGAAGATAGGTTTGTTGTTCGTGAGCTTATCGAGCTGATTGATGAATGTGTTGAGTATGAAGTTATAGAAGAGGTTGCTGTAGCAGCTTAGTATGAAGTTGCCTGACAGTGCTTTAGCTCTGGTAAGGTTGGCAATAGATGCTGGCGACCCATATAGTGCTGCTGCCGTATATGAATTAGCAAAAGGTGAGGATAAAGATAAGCTTGAATCACTGATGTTTGGTTTGCGACGTCATAAATTGTTGCTGGCTAGGTGGGAGCATACCCCTGGATCAGTTTTGGATGCGCTTGCTAACTCAGGGGATAAAGCTGTAGTCGTCAGATTGGATAAAAATCCAAACACGCCTACTCAAGCTTTATCTCGACTTTTTGCTGATAAGCCTGACAGTAAAGCAGGTGCTAGTTTAAAGGTTTTGATTGCACAACACCCACATGTGTCCACTACGCTTTTAAAAGATGTTGTAACGTTTGAAAATGATTTAGAATGTCTTAAAGCAGTTAGTAAGAACCCTGCAGCAGATGCAGAAGTGTTAAGTGTATTGCTTAGTAGGATGAGTAGCGGTCAACAGATTGGAATTTTCAACAAAAATATAGCTGAAAATCCATCCACATCTGCTGATTTACTAACGCTAATTTTTACCAAAGGTGATGCATATACACGTGCAGCAGTTATTAAGCATTTGAATTGTCCACAAGCTTTGTTAAACCAGGCTGTAGACGATGATAACGTATTTATAAAGCGAGCATTGGCATCTGATGAACGATTGCCTAAAGAGGTGTTGCTAAAATTAGCAACACATCAAGACAAGCCTGTAAGAAGTACAGTGGCTGCAAACCCAGCCACGCCAAGGGCAATTATTAAGCTGTTGATTCAAGATAACAGTTATGCAGTTAGACGCTCTATTGCGTCCAGAGCAGATTTAACGATGGCAAGTATTCAGCAATTGGTGGATGATAGAGATGATTGGGTGCGACAGAGATTAGCGCGTAACCCAAAAGTACCTAGTAAGGTGTTAGAGCAACTTTCCACTGACCATCAGGTTGAGGTTAGGAGAGGGGTGGCAAGAAATATACGTTGCCCCGTTAGCTTATTAAAAGAGCTAGCAAAAGATGAGAATTATTGGGTGCGTTCAGCAGTAGCTTATCAGCATAAATCACCTAAAGAGCTAATGGTGAAGCTTGCAGATGATACTGAAATAGATGTACAAAGCGGGGTGGCAAATAATCCGAAGACACCACAGCGGTTGTTGAAAATGTTAGCAACTTCAACAAATGCTGATGTACGACGAGGTGTGATTTTGAATCGCAACGCAACACGCACTACTTTGTTGCCATTACTAGAAGACCCATACTATTTGCATCGAATATTGCTAGCATTCAGCAGTAAATTGAACAATAAAGATAAATGGACTCTGTGTCTCGATACAGATTTCCAAGTGAGATTTTCTGCATTTAGATATTTTACAAAATGTTTTAAAAATGAAAGTTAGTGTAATCAATAAAGTTATTAGGAGAAATGAAGCATGAAAATTTTAGTTGCTGTAAAACAAGTCGCTGCATTGGATGAAGACTTTGAAATGCGTTCTGATGGTAAAGATGTTGAAGAGGATTTTTTAATCTACGATCTTAATGAATGGGATGATTTTTCTCTAGAAGAGGCGATGAAAATTAAGGAAACCAGTCTTGAAGCTGGTGGCACTGATGTAGAGGTGGTCGTTGTTTCCGTTGGCCCAGATCGCGTTGATGAAAGTTTACGTAAGTGCTTAGCAAAAGGTGCTGATCGTGCTATTCGTGTTTGGGATGATAGTATTGAAGGATCAGACTCAATCGTGGTTGGCCGTATTTTGACAGAAGTGATTAAAAAAGAAGCGCCAGATATGGCGTTTGCTGGTGTGCAGTCATCTGATCAAGCCTATGCATCAACAGGTATCTCAATTGCATCTTATTTGAATTGGCCGCATGCAGCTGTTGTTGCAGATTTGCAATATAAGCCTGGTGACAAAAAAGCGGTTGTTCGTCGCGAGCTTGAAGGTGGCATGCTACAAGAAGTTGAAATCAATTGCCCAGCTGTTTTAACTATTCAGTTAGGCATTAACAAACCTCGCTATGCTTCTCTGCGCGGTATTAAACAAGCTGCAGCCAAGCCGATTGAAGAATCTTCACTTGGTGACCTTGGTCTATCTGCAGCGGATGTGGGTGCTGGTAAATCTACATCACGAGTTCGTCGTATGTATGTTCCAGAAAAAGGTCGCGCAACGATGATTGAAGGTACGATAGCTGAACAAGCAGCAAAAATAATCCAAATTATCAATGAATTTAAAGGAGCATAATGATGAGTAAAATATTGATTATTGCAGAAAACCGTGACAAAGCACTTCGCCCAGTAACTTTTGAACTTATCGGTGCTGCGAATTCGCTTAAGCAAAATGCTGACGACAAAGTGATTGTGGCTGTCATTGGCAGTGATGCCGCTAGTTTTGTACCAGCGCTTTCTGTGAATGGTGTTGATGAAGTCATTGTAGTTAAAGGCCCATCTGCAGATTTTGATCCAGATATGTTTGAAGCTTCGGTGTCTGCGTTGATTACTGCTAATAACCCATCAGTTGTGCTATTACCACACTCTGTAGACACACTCGGCTATGGCGCTTCTCTAGCTAGTAAAGCTGACTATGGTTTTGCGACAGACGTATTTATTGCTGAATATCAAGGTGGTGAGTTAGTGGCAACACGCGGTGGCTACAACCAAAAAGTTAACGTTGAAGTTGATTTTCCAGGTAAAGCTACGGTGATATTATCGATTCGCCCTAGCGTTTTTAAACCGTTAGAGGGTACTGCTAGCCCAGTTGTCACTAACTTTGATGCGCCAGCTGTGCAACCTCGTAGCCAGAATAAAGACTACATTGAAGTGGGTGGTGGTAATGATGTTGACATTACAACAGTTGATTTCATTATGTCAATTGGTCGCGGTATTGGTGAAGAAACTAATGTTGAGCAGTTCCGTGAGTTAGCAGAAGCAGCAGGCGCAACATTATGTTGCTCACGCCCGATTGCTGACTCTGGCTGGTTGCCTAAATCAAGACAAGTTGGACAATCAGGCAAAGTGGTTGGCTCTTGCAAGCTTTACGTGGCTATGGGTATTTCAGGCTCTATACAGCACATGGCAGGCATGAAGCATGTTCCAACAATTGTTGCAGTCAATACAGATCCTAGCGCATCTATTTTCACTATTGCAAAATATGGCGTTTTAGGCGATATATTTGAAGTGCAAGAGGAAATGATGAACCAACTCGCTTAGGACATCAGTCTCTAAGTTCTAAAAACGTGTCTGGGCAGTTTAACTACTCCCAGACATTTTTCTTTGGTGCATTCTTATCGTGCCAAATTTCAATGTAATATTCTAAAAATATAAATATCGTAAAAATATAATATCGTATTAGACGTATTTTGGTATATTTCTATTAAATTAGATTGAAACAGTATTTGCAATACATAGTACAAGTTGAACCTAGTTTATATGCGTTGCTAAAAGTATAGCATTGTAGTGATTAAGTTTTGACGTTTACTTAAAATACATCAGTAGTGCGTACTTTATTTTCACTAAGATTATTTTTGCTAATCGCTATGAAAACCTCAGTCTAGTAAACCTCTTCTAGCTTTTTAGCTAACTAACTCATCTTTCAGCCTTTTAAAAAGCTTTCTTCTTAATCAATCCATATTTTTTCTAAATGGGTTTTTGATTTAAATCAAACGTTATGTTATTTGCTACATAACGCTATGTACGCGTCTAAAATTTGGCTATATAATTAAGTACACAACGATTTATTAGGCATTAGCTAGCAAATTGATACTTTTGCCCAAGATATTGAATAAGAGCGATGTTTAATTTTGCTGATTTTACTCTTCTAAGGAATTAATGTTTATTAATACTAAGAGTAAAAGATAAAAATCAATTAATTTAAACAGAGTGGAATCAGCACTAGTTTTAAAGTGAATTTTCATCAAGATAAAAAGAGAACAGGGAGCAAGGATTATGGGTAAAAAAATAAAAGGTGCCGTTGCAGGCATTTTTAGTATTGCTGTATGTACATGTGCAATTGCGGATGATACAAATACGTTTGACCTTGGAAAAATTCAAGTGACTGCCCCAGGTCAAGATGCCATAATAGGCATTGCAGATGTTGTAGATCAAGATGAAATGCGCCTATTTAATCGTGAAACTGTTGGCAAATCGCTTAATCTGCTACCAGGCGTCACACTGACCGAGGGAGGTGCTCGAAATGAGCAAGCGTTAGCCATACGCGGATTCGATTTACGTCAAGTACCTGTGTTTGTTGACGGAATCCCTGTTTATGTTTCGTATGACGGATATGTAGATTTAGGACGGTTTAATACATTTGACCTGAGCGCTATTGATTTGTCTAAAGGTTTTAGTTCAGTACTTTATGGCCCAAATACGCTTGGTGGAGCAATTAATCTGATTAGTCGTAAACCAGTTAAGGAGCTTGAAGGGGATATCACAGCTGGTTTGTATATAAATCGAGATCTTGGCTATAACGGCTTTCATACAGATATGAATGCAGGTGGAAATCAAGGCGGGTGGTATTGGCAGTTAAGCGCATCTTATCTTGATAAAGATCAGTTTCAACTATCTAATGATTATCAGCCACATAGAACCCAGTTAGATGGCGATCGAGATAACTCTTACAATCAGGATCGTAAGCTTAATCTAAAAATAGGTTGGACACCCAATGAAACAGATGAATACAGTCTTAACTTCATCACGCAACACGGCGAAAAAGGAAGTCCGCCTTATGCAGGTATTTTGCCTACTACAGGTCCAAACTCAGTAGGAAATCGTTATTGGCAATGGCCCTATTGGGATAAAGATAGCTTATATTTTCTATCTCGCACCGCTGTTGGTAAAGACTCTTATCTAAAGTTACGTGCTTATTACGATAAATTTGAAAATTCAATCACAAATTTTAGTAACAATAGTTTTTCGGTATTAGCAGCAAGACCTTTTTATCAAAGTAAATATGATGATTACTCCTACGGAGGCAGTACAGAATTTGGCACTAAATTAACAGATAGCAACACTTTAAAACTTGCCGCGCACTTTAAAAAAGATGTCCACCGAGAGCATAATTATGTCAGCAATAACGCTGGTACCGTCAATTTTAATACCCCCATACAAACAGACAAAGACTATACGACTTCAGTTGGTATAGAAGACACACAGCGTATAGGCGATAAACTAGGTGTAGTTGCCGGGGTTAGTTACGATAAACGAGAAACGCTCCAAGCTGAAAATTACATTTCGGGTGCTGGCGGCAATATTGGTACTATACAACCGTTTGAAAAAGGCGATGCCAGTGCTTGGAATCCACAAATTGGCTTATTCTACCAGCTGTCTGCAACAAACGAAGTTCATGCCACTGTTTCAGAAAAGAGCCGTTTCCCAACTATCAAGGATCGATACTCTTATCGTATGGGGACAGCTATTCCTAATGCAGCTTTGCAGGCGGAAAGCTCAACAAATTATGAGCTGGGCGCATCGGGTTTAGTGGAAGCCAAAACAAAACTGACTACTGCGATTTTTTTCAATAATATTCGTGACATGATACAAGCTGTCACGATCACACCAACACCAACAGGTTGCACTGCACCTTGTTCACAAATGCAAAATGTTGGACGTGTGCACTCCAAAGGTATCGAGATCGGGCTCACATCCACATTGACAGATGATTTGGATATTGGCGCTAATTACACTTTGTTAAGCCGAAGTAATCTTACTAACCCAAACATTCAATTTACCGATGTGCCACGGCAAAAGTTAGTGACTTACTTTAAATGGCAAGTCGCTAGCCCATTCTCGTTACTTGGCAGTGTTGAAGCTAATTCTAGACGTTACAGCTCATCTAATGGCTCGCAAATTGCAAGCGGTTTTGGTATTGCAAATCTAAAAGGCATGTATCAGTATAACGAACAATGGTTTGTTGAAGCTGGTGTGAATAATCTTTTAGACAAAAACTACCAACTTATTGAGGGCTACCCGATGGAAGGTAGAAACTTATTCGCAAACGCCACTTGGAAATTTTAGGAAATTTTAGGAGCTATCATGAGACCAGCAAAATGGCTAGTTATTACTATTTTACTATTTGCTTCAACAGTAGTTATCGCTGCCGAAAAGGTGGTGGTACTCACTAGCTATCCACAGGAGGTCGTTTCTCAGTTTGAAACAGCATTTGAGCAAGCCTACCCACACTATCGCTTAGAAATATTATGGCGTCAGTCACGTGATGCAATGGCTTACCTTCACCAAAAGCATGTTCCAATAGATATCTATTGGACGCCAGCACAACGTAACTTTGCAGTGCTGGCAAAAGAGGGTGCATTTCGTAAACTTGATATAGATTTAACTGGGCTACCTAGTATGATAGGCGGCTTTCAGATTTCCGACCCAGATGGTTATTACGTTGCAACGGAGACGGCTGGCTTCGGCATGGCGTATCACCCTAGCAAAGTGAAAGAGTTAGGATTACCAGAACCCCGTGATTGGTCTGATTTGGAAAACCCTGCGTATTATAATCAAGTCATGTTGCCTATCCCCTCAAAAGTTGGCTATGCACCTATGTTGGTGGATACCCTTCTGCAGAGCAATGGCTGGAATCTAGGCTGGATTAGGTTGAGACGGGTGGCAGCCAATGCGGAGCTGGCCGACGCTGGCGCGACATTTATTTCTGATGGTGTCGGTAGTGGTCGAATGGCCGTAGGTATAACCATCGACTTTTTTGCCGTTTCTGCCATCGCTAATGGTAAAACGTTGAAATTTTCGTATCCAGAAAAAGTAGGCTATTCACCCGCACATATTGCTATTTTTAAAGAATCAACACAGTTAGAAGGCGCGCTAGCCTTTGCAAATTTTGTATTGTCTGAGCAAGGTCAAAAGTTACTTTTTCATCCTGATATTCGCAAGCTACCTGTCAGACCATCAGTCTATGCGAGCAAGCCTGAAGGGTATTTCGACCCGTTTGCAGCGGCAAAACGAGCATCTTATGCCTACGATATGTCAGCTGGGTTAGCTCGTCAGGAAATGGTGAGCGCACTATTTGATGCATTAATCACACGTCACCATGAAGCATTAAAGGTCATGTGGGCAACAATACACAAAGCTGAGCAGCTGTCACCAAATGATACCCGATTAGTACAGGCTCGCCAACATGCTAATTGGCTCCCCATATCTTCTTACGAAGCAAATGATACCAACCTATGGCAGCAATTTTCACAAAAAAATTCGCCTATCAATGAAATAGAGCAAAAGTGGGATGCTACAATTAGTGAGCATTATGCGCAGGCAACCTTAATTGCGCAGCAAGTTTTAAGCAAGCAACAGTGATGCGCTTAACTTCTAGCTTAATACTGATCACAATAGCACTTAGTTTGCCATGTTTAGCCAGTGAATTAGGCATAACAACAGATGACGTTACGCGTGATGCGTATGCTCAACCCATGCCTGCTATGCCAGATATCGATAGAGCCAAATTCTTTCAAGGTCGCAGTCTTGTGAGACAAAGCTGGGTTATTCCCCCAAGTGAAAATCGTAGTATTGCTGGGTTAGGTCCTTTGTATAACCGCATTTCTTGTATTGCATGCCATACAGGGAACGGTAGGGGATTTGCACCAAATTCTATTTTAGAGCCAATGCGCAGCATGCTATTGCGGTTAAGTATACCTGGTATTAACGCACATGGTGGACCATTGCCACATCCAGCTTATGGCGATCAGCTCAATGAGCATGGCGCCCCAGGCGTTTTAGGTGAAGGTCAGGCTCAAGTCACTTATCATGAGCAGATTGTAAAATTGAATGGTGGAGAGCAAGTAAGTCTGCGTAGCCCTAAATTTACTTTTGTGGAATTAGCATACGGAAGCTTACCTTTAAATATCATGGTTTCTCCTCGCATTGCCTCACCGCTGTATGGTCTCGGATTACTAGAATCTGTCCCAGAGTCTACTATTTTGGCATTGGCTGCACAAACAAAGCCTGATGGAATCAAAGGACGTGTTAATCGTGTTTGGGATGTTACTCAAGGTAAAACGGTTGTTGGTCGTTTTGGTTGGAAAGCTAATATGCCAAATTTACGTCAGCAAATCACAGGAGCTTTTGTGGGCGACATGGGCATTACCTCATCCTTATTTCAGCAAGAAAACTGCACACCAATTCAAACTGAATGCAGGCAGTCACTCTCTGCTGGAAATCCAGAACTATCAAATGAGCAGCTTGACCAGATTGAGTTCTATCATTTGGCACTTGCCCCTCCGCAAAGTCGTAAACTCACGCAAGAGGCAAGCCTGCAGCGTGGGGCAATTATGTTTAAGCAAGCACAATGTTCATCTTGCCATATCCCAGTGCTGCATACTGGCGAGTTTCCTAGATTCCCAGCCATATCAAACAGAACCATAGCGCCTTATACCGATTTACTATTACACGATATGGGTGACCAACTAACCGATAGCAGGCCAGATTTTCTTGCCACGGGTAGTGAGTGGAGAACACCACCGCTTTGGGGTATTGGGTTAGCAAAAAAAATAGAGCCCAATGCTGGTTTTTTACATGATGGTAGAGCTAGAACCCTGCTGGAAGCCATTATATGGCACGGTGGTGAAGCTACTGTATCGGCGAATACGGTTAAGTCAATGACTTCAGCAGATAGGCAGTCGTTGTTACGGTTTTTAGAGTCACTTTAGAAACAAAATAAGCAGTCTACTCTCTGCAACTTGTGGGGATTCTCCTTCGGCTTATATAGATGACAAAGTCTTAATTCTTGCTTGGTAGATGAGTAGATAATTTGCATACAGTATGCTATTGGTTCATTGATCAAGCCATGGTTGAAGTTTATTCTAATACTACTTTAAGGTGCAATGATGTTTTAAAAACATTGATAGTTGAGAACTTTGCTATTAAAAATTTCACGTAAATCAAAAATTTCATATCAATGCGCGTCATTTTCTATGACCCTAAAAAATATTTAAATTGGCGGCCGATACAAGTTCAACTTCCTCATTTACAATGTAACTGCCCTCCAAGCTTTTGTTTGTATTAAAGGCGTACCATTTAGCAAAGAAGCACCAAGTGCAAATATAAATCATCACCAAACTAAGTCTGCCATAGGGAAGAATGATGCGAGTAATAATATTGGGTTCAGGTGTTATTGGCGTTACAAGTGCTTATTATCTCGCCCAAAAAGGCTTTGAGGTCACGGTTGTTGACCGCCAACCAGCCGTAGGGCTAGAAACAAGCTTTGCCAATGCAGGCCAAATTTCCCCTGGCTATTCGGCACCGTGGGCAGCACCTGGCGTGCCGATGAAAGCCCTTAAATGGCTGTTTCAGCGCCATGCGCCGCTCGCCCTAAAGCCTGATTTTACGCTTTGGCAATTACAGTGGACGCTTAAACTATTACAAAACTGTAATGCAAACAGCTATGACATTAACAAAGCCCGCATGATGCGCTTGGCTGAATATAGCCGCGATTGCATAGATAGTTTACGTGAGCAGCTAGGCATTCAATATGAAGGCCGCACCCAAGGCACCTTGCAAGTTTTCCGCACGCAAAAACAATTAGATGCCGAAGCTAAAGACATTGCTGTATTAGCTCGCTTAGGGGTGCCATTTGAGCACCTAGACCCAGAAGGCTGCGTGCGAACAGAGCCCGCATTAGCCGCTGTCAAAAACCAGTTATTAGGCGGCTTGCGCTTACCGCATGATGAAACGGGCGACTGCCAAAAATTTACCAAAGCTTTAGCCTTAGAGGCACAAAAGTTGGGCGTTAAGTTTAAATTGAATACCAACATCAATCGCTTAAATTTTAGCCAAAATGCGCTAACTGGCATAGAAATCAACACTGGAATTGAGGTGGAAAACCTAAAAGCAGATCAATATGTGGTGGCACTTGGCAGTTACTCACGCAATTTATTACAACAGCTCAACATTCAAATTCCTGTTTACCCCGTTAAAGGCTATTCCCTCACGGTGCCGATTATTAATGGTGATGCGTCGCCCATTTCAACCGTGATGGATGAAACATACAAAGTCGCGATTACTCGCTTTGACCAACGCATTCGGGTTGGCGGCATGGCTGAGTTAGCGGGCTATGATTTAAGCTTAAATCCACGCCGCCGCGAAACCTTAGAAATGGTACTTAACGGATTGTTTCCAAAAGCAGGTGATGTAAGTCAAGCAGAGTTTTGGACAGGCCTACGCCCCATGACGCCCGATGGCACGCCAATTATTGGCAAGGCCTCAGCTACTGTTAACAACTTATGGTTAAACACAGGGCACGGCACATTGGGCTGGACAATGGCCTGCGGCTCAGGGCGTGTATTAGCTGACATGATGGCGAACCAAACTCCAGAAATAAAAGTGGAAGATTTGGGGTTAAATCGATATGAATAATGATGGCCAACATAGGCTTTGATAACCATATATATTTTAGTTATATAGGTTTTAATTTTTACGATAGAAATTTATAGCCCTGTAAGCCGCTCTACAGGCGGCTTGCAGAGCAGTCAAATAATTAGATGTGAAAATAAGCTATTTTTAATATGTTTGCATTGAAATTTTAGTCAACCTATACTGTCTAACACAACATCATTCGGAGATATGTTTGGCATCACAAAGATTAGTCCAAGCTAGCGTGTTTGATAATGCTGTCAAATGAATTGAATTTAATTAATAGGAAACCAAAGTGTCTAATATTGAACGAATTGAATTAGAAAAGCGCCATGCTCAAATCGCAGGTGATGTCAAAAAGCTCGTTGAAAAATATCGCGCTATATTTGAATGGGATATTCCTGATGTCGATGAAGCTAAGGTAGATAAGCTCATTATTGCCACTATTCGCAAAGCTTTAGAAGGCGTTGAAAAAGAACTACTTAGTTGAGCCGCTTTGCCCGCATAGGGCGCACTCGCTTGCATCGCGCTGTGTGAGATAACGTAGACGTCATCGCTTAAGCCTTTGTGTATTTTGCCTGCCAAATCTTTAGGATAAACACCCGATTTGACCAAACGATTAAATCTAGAATATTTCCAATCTATTATTTGCTTTACCAAGCAAAGATTAAAGCATTTAACAGTGGCACATACCATCAATTTTTTATGTGGTGGATAACGTTGCGCTCCTTAGCCCTTCGCGAGCTGTATTTATTTTAAACAGTTTAATGTTAATGTCTTCTTATAAAAAGTGTTCGTCAAGTGCGGGTCAGCTCGTGATTGCCTCTCATTGATCTGAATCCATCCCTCCTATTAATTTTAAAGTGTCCTGTGTTGATATAGGTCATTACCCATTGAGAATTAAGCGCTAACATGATATCAACGAGTGCTAATTTATATTGTTGAAATAAGTTGCATAAGTGCATCTTGCCAAATTTAAACATGTGCTTTATGTCGCTATTTGAATTAATTCACAAAAGCGCTTTACACAAAGTTCGAACTCACTTTCAAGCAGCTTCCCATTGGTAATGCTTATCCTGATTTTTCACTTTTACTTTTGAAAGGTTCCACGATGAATTCTTTGATACATGATTATCCTGCCGTTCTTTTGCGCAACGAAGAAACGCCTTGCCTGTCGCTTTACCAGTCGACCCATCGGCAGCACCCTGACAACGTGCAAGACCCAATCCGCTTTCGCAATCTGGTAAAAGAGATGGCGGAGTCGATGCGCCAAAAGTATCCCAAGCGCGAAATGGCGTCACTGCTAGAGCCGTTTGAAGCGTTGGCTGACAACAAGGCATTCTGGAACCACACGGCCGATGGTTTGGCAGTGTTGAGTGCACCGGGGATGTTTCGCGCCTACCGATTACAACGCCCTGTGGCCGAACTGGCGGTGGTGGCCGACAGCTTTCACACCAAACCCTTGATGCGCATCACACAATCGGCTGACCACTACCAGATTTTGGGCCTGAGTCGCAACAGCTTCAAACTGTTTGAGGGTAACCGCGATAGTCTGCTTGAAGTGAATGTATTGGCTAATACGGCGCAGACGGCCGACGACATACTAGGCAAAGAGGCTGACAGCCGCGAGGGCGCACACCGTGCTTACGGCCCTGACGGCGACACGGCATGGCATGGCACCGATGCCAAGCAAGGGGCCAGCGACCGTGACACCGAACAGTTTTTCCGCGCGGTTGACCAAGCGGTCATGCAACGCCATGGTCAAACTGGCGGAATGGGCCTGATCCTAGCTGCGCTGCCTGAGCATCACCACCTGTTCCGCTCGGTCAGCAAAAACCCGTTGCTACTGAAAGAGACCTTGGACGTGAATCCCGATGCTATCTCGCTCGACGTATTACGTGAGCGCGCTTGGCAACTGATTCAGCCGTATTTCTTAGATCGCTTGGCGGGTTTGGTCGACGCCTACGGCGCCGCTACTGGCAAAGCTCTGGGGTCGGATACACTGGGCGACATTGCCAAAGCCGCATGGGAGGGACGCGTGGCGACTTTATTGATTGAAGCTGACAGAATTATTCCAGGTCATATCAACACCGTCACAGGCAAAGTGACCACTGGTCAGCTAGACGACCCAGAGATGGATGATCTGCTCGATGATGTAGGCGAGCTGGTGCTAAGGGCGGGTGGTGATGTAGTCATGGTTCCTACCGAGCGCATGCCTACCACCACGGGTGTGGCGGCAGTCTATCGATTTTGAATACTATCTAACGGCAGGTAGCCTGGTGATTTTTAAATCAACGTGGAGGATGAAGCCAATGAGGTTAGCTGCACTAGCTCAGATCTCATTGATGCTTATTCTTGCATCAGATTTATCTTAACATTTTTAGCTTTTAATTGAAGCCGCACCTAAATAGCATTTGCCTTTATAATTTAAGCTCTTAATTTCCAATCATTTTAGAAAGTCATGACCATGAAAGTGATTCAAACTCCCAACGCCCCAGCAGCCATTGGCCCTTATGCGCAAGGGATTGCAATTGGCAATTTTTTATTTACTTCTGGACAAATTCCACTTCGGCCAGATGGCACGCTTAATGACGGCGATATTACCGTGCAAACAACGCAGGTATTATCTAACTTAAAAGGCGTGGTTGAAGCGGCAGGTGCCAGTTTAGATAAAGTGGTTAAAACCACGGTTTATTTGAAGAGTTTAGATGATTTTGTGTCCATGAATAAAGTCTATGGTGAGACTTTTGGCAGCCACACCCCCGCACGCTCAACGGTGCAAGTGGCTAAATTGCCACGCGATGTGTTGGTTGAAATTGAAGCGATAGTCGCTTTGTGATTGTAGCTTTGTAGTATATTGCTTTGCAATATCAAGCTTAATAGCTTAAGCCGCTAATCTTGTACGGTGAGTTCTTTTAGGCAGTCAGTAAAATTTGTCACCAGTTTGGTGACATCCGCCCGTGTGGTGGATGGGCAGATCAACATCATGTTGTGAAAAGGCGTGAGCAATACACCGCGATTAAGCAAATATAAGTGAATGGCGTTTTCTAAAGTTTCATTTTGCGCAGCGCGCGCTTGAGCGGCGTTTTTGGGCGCTGTTTCGCAAAATTGCAGCTCAAGTCTTGCGCCCATGCGTGAAATTTGCCACGGTAACGTAAATGCGTTAATGGCGTTAAATAATGCATCTTCTAAATGCTTTGCTAGCGCTAGCATGTGTTCATAGGCGGCTTTTGTTGCTACTTCGGTTAAAGTAGCGTGTATGGCGGCAAGCGTCATCATGTTGCCCGATAATGTGGTGCCAATGCCAGAGTGCCCAGCAGGCGCGGCATCTTTAGCGGTTTGCATGCGCGCTGCCATGGCCGCGCTAAAACCATAAGCGGCAGCGGGTAGGCCACCCGCAATCGGTTTGCCCACCACGATAAAGTCTGGCGTAATATTGTTCGCTTTTGCCCAGCCACCATGCGCGGTTGAAATGGTATGTGTTTCATCTAATATCAATAAGGTGTCGTATTTTGTGCAAAGCTTGCGTAAGTTTTCAATAAAGCCAGCTTTGGGTAATACCATACCGCAATTGGTTAACGCAGGCTCTGTGAGAAGGGCTGCAAACTCGCCACTTGCTAAGGCTTGCTCTACAACGTTTAAGTCATTAAATGGTAGGGCAACGGTGTGTAAGCCTAAGTCGTACACTTGGCCGAGCAAGCTCGCACGGTTTTCAGTTTTGTCGCCCACAACATCCACCATGGTGTCATCTACCGTACCATGATAACAGCCATCAAATACCAATAATTTTTGACGGTTAGTCACCGCACGCGCCCACCTTAAAACAAAACGATTTGCATCTGTTGCGGTGGTGGCAAGTTGCCAAAAGGCTAAGCCAAAAAAATTTTCTAACGCTTTGCCCACCGCAGGGGCTAATGTCGATGGCAACATAGTGGTAAAGCCTTGATTGGCTTGTGCTGTAATGGCCTGCGCCACAGCGTGCGGACTATGCCCAAACATTGCGCCTGTATCGCCTAAGCAAAAGTCGGTGTAGTCTATATCATCTGCACACCAAAAATGCGCCCCTTGTGCATGGCTAACAAACAGGGGAGTAGGTGATCCCCAATCGTTCATCCAGTGCATAGGCACACCATATAAAAAATGCTGGCTTGTGCCTTTAGCTAGTTTTGCTGAGTTTGGATGTAACGTTAAAAAACGCGCACGTTCATTAGTTAAAATACGTGCTGCATTACTATTAATAAGCGGATTCATCGGTTATATAAAGCTCACTAGTGGTTTAAGATTTTGTATCATTAAATATTACTTTAAGCCCAACATTGCTACAATATTTTACCTATAATGCGCATTAAACACATAACAATTATGAGGCACTTTTAAAGAATCATGCATTTGCTTATTTATCGACGAGTGGTTTTTTAATCGTACCCACCATCTTTTTTTTGATATATGGATGTTACATATTTGCGTTATCATTGAAATCAGCAAAACTTTTATTAAAAAAACAGGAAAAATAACATGCGTAATAAAGCACCAACTAATTCGGAATACAAACAAAGCAATATCATGACCAAGATTTTATTTGGCAGCCGTTGGTTGCAACTACCACTTTATTTGGGTTTAATTGTTGCCCAAGCCGTTTATGTGTTCTTTTTTGGTGTTGAGTTAACACACTTAGTTGCCACGGCTAATAAAATTACTGAAGCAGACATTATGCTTATTGTATTAGGGCTAATTGACGTGGTGATGATTTCAAATTTACTGATTATGGTGATTGTAGGCGGTTATGAAACCTTTGTTTCGCGTCTTTACCTTGAAGGGCATCCTGATGAGCCAGGCTGGCTATCGCATGTGAATGCTAATTTGCTCAAAGTAAAATTAGCGACTGCAATTATTGGCATTTCATCCATTCACCTATTAAAAACCTTTATCAATGCGCAAAACCTAAGCGATAAAGTGCTGATTTCGCAAACGGTGATTCACATGACGTTCGTATTTTCAGCTGTAGCCATCGCCTATATTGATAAATTGATGGCGCCCTCACAGGTGCATCATTAAAGCTTTCACATGCTTGCCAACGATTTAAAACTCACGCAAAACTCTTATTACGCCGCGAGTGCAAATCTACAGGCAAGTTATCCCACCTTACAGGGCGATATTGAAGCGGATGTTTGTGTGGTGGGTGGCGGCTTTGCGGGGCTATCTGCGGCAATAGCGTTAGCGGATCGCGGTTACAAAGTGGTGGTGTTAGAGGCGCATCATATTGGCTTTGGCGCGAGTGGGCGCAATGGCGGGCAGCTCATTGCTGGGTTGGCGTGTGAACAAGATGTGATTGAAAACGCCATTGGGTTGCAAGCCGCTAAACAAGTGTGGGATATGTCTCTTGAAGCCTTAAAATTGGTGCATGAACGCGTCAAGCGGTTTGATATTCAGTGTGATTTAACCGCTGGCTTTATGGGGGTAGCGGTCAATGCTAAAAAAACCACTCAGCTAAACCAATGGCTAGACGGCATGGCGCAGCGTTATGGCTATGATGTAGAACGCATTACGCCCAACGATGTTAGCCAATGGATAGGCAGCCCGCGTTATCACAGTGGTTATTATGATAAAAGTGGTGGGCACCTGCACCCACTCAATTATTGCCTAGGTTTGGCAAAAGGCGCAGCCAGCTTAGGCGTGCAGACTTTTACACAATCAGCCGTTACCAGCTTACGGCAAGGTGAAACAGCGCAATTAACCACGGCAAATGGGCTGGTTAAAGCTAAATTTGTCGTGTTGGCGGGTAATATGTATTTGCCAGAAATATCGCCAACATTAGCGCCTAGCTTAAACAAACGCATTATGCCAGTCGGCACCTATATTATTGCCACTGAGCCAATAGATGCGCACTTAGCCGCAACTTTAATCCCTAGTAACGCCGCGATATGCGACACAAATTTTATATTAGATTATTTTAGATTTTCGGCTAATAACGCAAAAAACAAGCCTCGTTTGATTTATGGCGGGCGTGTGAGCTATAGCGCCATGACGCCCTATAAGCTCACGGGCAAAATGCAAGCGCGCATGGCTGAAACCTTTCCACAACTTAAAAATACTAAAGTGGAATACACTTGGGGTGGCTTTGTGGACATCACCATGAACCGCGCACCAGACTTTGGGCGTGTTGCCAACAACGTTTATTATTTGCAAGGCTTTTCTGGCCACGGCGTTGCGCTAACCGGCTTGGCAGGGCAGTTGGTCGCCGAAGCCATTGCTGGGCAATCGCAGCGCTTAGATGTGTTTGCGAAAATTAAACACCATGATTTTCAAGGTGGAAAATGGCTACGCACACCAGCGCTTGTGCTGGGCATGGCATGGTATCAATTACGCGATGTGCTGGGTTGAATTTGCCATTAAACAAAACTAAAATTAGCGCATAAGTAGCCAATAAAATACACGAGAAAATTTTATGCCTCTGCGAGCCGCACTGCAGGCGGCTCACAGGGCATCGAAATAAGATGAAGGTATTTTTAGGCTAAAATGGGTATTTTTAAGTAGGTAAAATACGTGATAGGTATACCCAATATTTTTATCTTTGATGAGACGCTAACCTCGATTATCACATATCATCAGGTAGGAGTTGATGACAAAGATAAAATGCAAATATGCTTGAAAATAAGTTAAATGACGATATGAACAATCAAAAAACAAAACAAGAGCATGATGAAATAGTCAGAGGTAGTCAATTAGTTGAGACTGAACCCGTTGATTTTTGTCAAACCTCCCCTAATGAATTAGCAACATGAAATATCTACAGTTGATTGAGGGCTACGGCCCAAAAAAACTTAGTGAGGACGGCTGGCCGTTTGATCGTCTATGCACTGCGTATGACTACTTCGGTAGAAATCGAATTGAAAGCAAGAGCATAAAGAAACTGATGATTCATTTTGTTGAGTCGAAAGGCAATAATGCGCCTAATCCGTTACTTGGCGTCTTGAGTAAGTTTGAAACAGTTAGCGAACCTCGTACATTAGTACAGATCGAGCGCGCACAGGATAAATTCAGGTTTTGCTTTCCCTACTTACAGACTGCGATGCAGCAGTTTGCTGCAGACTACTGCGGTACGCCCGCTGCGGTTGATCAATTAAATGACGAAATTTTGTCTACTAACTTTATTTTTGGAGGCTGTGTAACCAAGAGTAAAAATAAGAACGCTATAGTCAGTCTCAATTGGTCGCTTGAGCGCGAGCTTCGATACGCGGTCGAAATTCAGACTGGGGGTGACAAGATTCACATACCAGTTGCACAGCTTCAGGTGCGCGTGATTAATCACAAGAAAATATTCTCAAAAATTCAGTACATTGATGAGAGCATCAGGATTGATCGTCCTGGAACTAAAGATTATTGGCTAATCGACTTGAAGACAGGTGGCGTCGATTTTCATTTAGACAGGGCGGCACAAGGCAACGCACACGGCCAATATGATTTGGCTCAAATATATTGGACTGGCGTACTAGTTCCGAAAGATGTTGAAAAGGCTATTTATTGGCTTGAACTCGCTGCGCTACAAAAGTTTCAACGAGCACAGGCACTGATTGAAAAAATCTTGTCCGAAACAGGCACTTAATTTGACACTGGGCGGGTTCAAGACCTAAATTCGTAAGCAGCCAACACCGCCCCAAGCTAGCGTAGCGTGGGCAGTTAGGTTAGTGATGAATTTGTGAAGCCCAACCTTTATAACTTAGTATGGCGTGGTATCAATTGCGCGATGCGCTAGGTTAATTAGTGCCGATAGAATGTCCGAGAAAATTTTATGCCGCTTTACCCGCAAGGGGCATCACCATTCTCGCTAAATGCTAGCGCATTAAGTCGAATGTGATAAGCCAGTATCTAAGCGGCTTGCAGGACATCGAAATAATGTGGGCTAAAAATTAATCTTTTTATAATCTCTTTTGTCAATGTAACTTCGCTGTATATTTTATAGTTTTTGTGCGTTAAATCGCTTGCTTGAGTAGTGCTTACAAGGGTAGTATGTGCTTGAGCGTGTGGAAATAATTTCTGCCCAATTAAATAAAATAAAGAGACTTGAAGTAAATAGTAACGGTGTGATTGTTACTAACCAGTAGCCTAGCTATGAAAACCAAGCATAAAAAACCCGTTGTTTTATTGCCAGCAGATGTGAAACAGCTAGGCGATTACCCCTTTCACGCAGTGGGGCAGAAATATATTTTAGCCGTCGCTGATGCCGCTGAAGCCACTCCACTATTAATCCCCGCGATTGCCGATGCTTTAGACATTGATGATCTCATCGCGTTAGCGGATGGCATTGTGCTTACGGGTTCAGTCTCTAATTTACATCCCTCACATTTTGGTCAAACAGTGCTTGACCCAGCCTTACCGCTTGACCCTGCGCGGGATGCCTTAACTTTAAAGCTGATTCATGCGGCGATAGAAAATAGCGTGCCTTTATTAGCGATTTGTCGTGGATTTCAAGAGCTAAACGTGG
This sequence comes from Methylophilaceae bacterium, assembly GCA_049662045.1. Lineage (GTDB taxonomy): Bacteria > Pseudomonadota > Gammaproteobacteria > Burkholderiales > Methylophilaceae > Methylotenera. Next base: position 37,180 of record JBATAW010000017.1, read on the forward strand.
CGTATGGGGGTAGTTTGCACCAAGCGGTTCATACGGTAACTGGCTTGAATGACCATCGTGAAGATAAAGATGCCATTATGGAAGCGCAATATGCAACAGCGCATGCGGTGCATTTAACGCAAGACGGCAAATTGGCCTATATTGTTAAGTCAGACAAAATGCTGGTGAACTCTTTACATGGGCAAGGGATTGATAAGTTAGGCCTAGATTTAACCATTGAAGCCACCTCGCCTGATGGCTTAATTGAGGCAATTTCTGTTAACCATGCGCAAACATTTGCTTTGGGTGTGCAGTGGCATCCTGAGTGGCTGGTCATGGATAATCCGCAATATTTAGCTATTTTTAGAGCGTTTGGTGCGGCTTGCAAATTAAGAATGCGACGTCACGAACCACCTGATTAATCGGTTGATGGCTTGTATAGGCAATAAATCAACATTAATTTAGGTGTTTTGGAGTAAAAAATGACGCAAAAGAATTCGACGCATGCAACAACGGCAAATCATATCGACATGGATAAATGGTTAACCGATAACAATATTACTGAAGTGGAATGTTTAGTACCAGACTTAACAGGTGTGGCACGTGGCAAAATTTTACCGCGTGAGAAATTTTCAACAGAGCGAGCAATGCGCTTACCAGAAGCAGTGTTTGGCATGACGGTGACAGGGGAATCGCCAGAAAATCACGAAGGTTATGACCGTGTATTTGGCTTTACAGATAAAGACATGGTGCTAGTGCCAGACCCAACCACTTTACGGGTAGTGCCGTGGGCGCAAGACCCAACTGCGCAAGTGATTATGGATTGCTTTGACCATCAGGGTAAACCGATTGATTTTTCCCCCAGACATGTGTTGCGTCGTGTAACGCAGTTATACAAAGACTTAGGCTGGACGCCGATTGTTGCGCCAGAGTTAGAGTTTTATTTGCTAGAACGTAATACCAACCCAGATATGGCATTAAGCCCACCAGTAGGGCGTAGTGGGCGTAAAGAAACTAGTCGGCAGTTATATAGTATTGATGCGGTGAATGAGTTTGACCCGCTTTTTGAAGATATTTATGATTACTGTGACCTAATGGGCTTGGAGTTAGATACCTTGATTCACGAGTTTGGCGCGGGTCAAATGGAAATCAACTTTTTGCATGACGAGCCCATGTTGCTGGCCGATAAAACCTTTTTCTTTAAACGTACCTTGCGAGAAGTAGCCATGCGCCATGGCATGTATGCCACTTTTATGGCAAAACCGATGCAACATGAACCAGGCTCTGCCATGCATATCCATCAAAGTGTGGTTGATACTAGTACTGGCCTTAATATTTTTAGCAAGCCAGATGGTGAGGCTTCCCCACTTTTCTTTAACTATATTGCCGGCTTACAAAAATACCTGCCATCTGCTATGGCTATTCTAGCCCCGTATGTGAATTCATATCGCCGAATTGTCAGAAATGGCGCGGCACCCATTAATATTGAGTGGGGCTATGATAACCGTACGGTGGGTATTCGCGTGCCTATTTCTGAGCCTGATGCCAGAAGAATAGAAAATCGTGTGGTGGGTGCGGATGCTAACCCATACCTTGCAATGGCCGTGACGTTGGCATGTGGTTATCTTGGCATAAAAGAAAAACTACAACCGACAGAAGTGACCACAGGCAGTGCGTATGCCTCAGACTACCAATTACCACGCGGCTTATCTGAGTCTATAAGAGCCTTAGAGGATGCAACGGCACTGCATGAAGTATTAGGTAAAAACTTTGTTGACGTTTATTTGGCGGTGAAAGATGCTGAGCATGATGAGTTTATGCGCGTGATTAGCCCATGGGAACGCGAACATCTTCTAATGCACGTTTAACCGATTGATAGAGATAATTATGATTAATACTAAAGAAATTCAAGCATTAGATATAGCGCATTATATGCACCCATTTACGGATCATAAAGGGCTATCAACTAAGGGCTCTCGCGTTATTACCAAAGCAGAAAATGTTTATATTTATGATTCTGACGGACATAAAATATTTGATGCGATGTCTGGTCTTTGGTGTGTGAATGTGGGCTATGGTCGCAAAGAGCTGGTCGATGCTGCAGCCAAACAAATGACTGAGCTGCCATTTTATAATAGTTTTTTTCAAACCACCAATGTGCCTGCGGTCAAGCTCGCCGAAAAAATTATTCAGCTCGCCGGGGATAATTACAGCCATGTTTTTTTTGGCAGCTCAGGCTCTGAATCAAACGATACCAATGTGCGTATGGTTCGCCACTATTGGGCAACCTTAGGTCAGCCTGAACGAACAGTTATTATAAGCCGCAATAATGCTTATCATGGCTCAACCATGGTGGGCTCTACCCTTGGTGGGATGAGCGGTATGCATGCGCAGGGCGGTATGATTCCAGATGTGGTACATATTGAGCAACCTTATCAATACGAATTAGCCCCCAATGAAGACCGCGATGCCTTTGGCATAAGGGCTGCTGGTTGGCTTGAGGATAAAATTTTAGAGGTGGGCGTTGGCAGAGTGGCGGCCTTCATTGGTGAACCTGTGCAAGGGGCAGGTGGTGTGATTATTCCACCTAAAACTTATTGGCCAGAGATACAGCGTATTTGTGATAAATATAATATTTTATTAATTTGTGATGAGGTGATTTGTGGGTTTGGGCGTTTAGGTGCTTGGTTTGGGTCTCAATTATTAGGGGCTAAACCAGATTTAATGACTTTTGCTAAAGGCATTACCTCGGGCTATATTCCACTGGGCGGTGTGATCGTCGGCAAACGCGTCGCTAAAGTGATCATTGAGCAAGGCGGCGAGTTTAATCATGGTTATACTTATTCTGGACACCCCACCGCATGCGCAGTGGCATTAGCTAACCTTGAAATTATAGAAAAAGAGGGATTGGTTAATCAAGTGAGGGATGAGACTGGCCCATATTTAGCTAAAAAATATGCTGAGTTAAGCAAACATCCCTTAGTCGATAACCCTGAAACTTGCGGATTTGTTGCTGGGTTTGTACTCATAAAAGATAAAGTAAACCATGTGCATTTTGATGAATCTGTGGGTGTTGGCATGATTTGTCGAGGGCATTGTTTTGCAAATGGTTTAATTATGCGCGCTGTGGGAGATAGAATGATTATTGCCCCACCATTGATAACGACTAAAGCGCAAATTGACGAAATGATGGGCTTAATTCATGTGTGCTTAGACGCAACATTAGCGGATTTAAAAAAACTTGGTGAGATGTAGTATTTAAGTATTATTTATAGGTATTATTCAAATTAAATATTGGTTAAGCATGAATACATATTGTAAGATTACTCGGCGAGACCGACTTCGAAGAAGCGGATTTTTTGGTTATCAGCGGTTACCTCATTTTTATTTATTTTAAGGACACATCATCATGAACTACGCTTTTAGTAAAACAGTTTTGGCATTAATGACAGTAGGATTGGTCACTGTATCTTGTGGTAAGTCGGAAAATAAAGAAGCTGGAACAACTACAGAAGTGCCAGCTGCGACCACTACAACAGCTGCAAACGGAAATGCAGAAGAAAAAATTCTCAATATTTACAATTGGTCTGACTATATCGCGCCAGATACTATTTCAAACTTTGAAAAAGAAACAGGCATTAAAGTGCGTTACGATGTGTTTGATAGTAACGAAATTTTGCATGCAAAATTGATTGCAAAAAATACAGGGTATGACATCGTTGTACCATCATCTGAATGGGCAAAACAGCAAATAGAAGGCGGTTTATTTCAGAAGCTAGATAAAACCAAATTAACCAATTGGAAAAACTTAGATGAAGGCATTTTGAAAAAAATGGAGGGGGTAGACCCAGGTAACCAGTATTTGGTGGACTGGATGTGGAGCTATAACACCGTTGGTATTAACGAAGATAAAGTTAAAGCAGCTTTAGGTAGTACGCCAATGCCAGATAATGCTTGGGATTTAATATTTAACCCAACTTACACCAGTAAATTAAAATCTTGCGGCATTACCTTTTTAGATACACCCACCGATGTGTTTCATGCGGCGTTACACTATTTAAATAAACCTATTTACACAGCTTCAAATGAAGATTATCAAGCTGCATATGATATGTTGATGAAAGTGCGTCCAGATATTAAAAGATTCAACTCTGGTGGGCAAATTGATGATTTAGCTGGGGGCAATATTTGTGTGGCTTACGGTTGGGCGGGGGACTTCAACTTGGCGCGTAAACGCTCTATTGAAAATAAAGCCGAGCAAAAAATTGTAGCCTTAGTGCCAAAAAATGGCGGCATTACGTTTATGGACACCATGGCGATTCCTGCAGATGCGAAACACCCTAATAATGCGCATCTTTGGATGAACTACATCATGCAGCCAAAAGTGACTGCGGCCATTACTAACACAGTGACTTATGCTAACCCGAATAAAGCCGCGACTGAGTTTGTTGACCCAGAAATTAGAAACAACAAATCAATTTACTTATCAGATGAAGATATTGCTAAATTAGTGCCACCAGGTGTTGAAGCACCAGCTGCTAAACGAACTATCACGCGTTTGTACACCAAATTTAAATCTGGCGTATAAACTGTTTGACAACAGGAGCGCATTGACTTGTGTTCCTGTAGATAGATGTAATATTTCAAACAGCATCATTAGAGGAGTTTTTTATGGCAATAGCACATAAAGAAACAAGTTTGCCTGCGCAAGAAGAGCTACTGCGTGTAGAAAACGTTACCAAAATATATGATGGCACGATTAAAGCGGTCGATGATGTTTCTCTCACTGTGATGAAAGGTGAGATTTTTGCACTTTTAGGCGGCTCAGGCTGTGGTAAATCAACCTTATTACGGATGATGGCTGGTTTTGAAAAGCCAACCAAAGGTAAGATTCATTTAGCAGGTCAAGATATTACAGATTTGCCACCATATCAACGCCCCATCAATATGATGTTTCAGTCTTACGCTTTATTTCCACATTTAAGTGTTTGGGAAAATATCGCTTTTGGCTTAAAGCGCGATGGCATGCCTAAAGATAAAATTGCCGAACGTGTTGAAAAAATGCTAAACCTTGCACAGCTGAACAAATATGCACAGCGCAAACCGCATCAGCTTTCAGGCGGTCAACAACAACGCGTCGCCTTAGCGAGAAGCTTAGCGAAGCGCCCGAAATTGCTACTGTTAGATGAGCCGCTAGGGGCACTAGATAAAAAATTACGTGAAACAACACAGCTAGAGCTGGTGAATATTATTGAAGAAGTAGGCGTTACTTGCGTGCTAGTGACGCATGATCAAGAAGAAGCGATGACCATGGCGAGCCGTATTGCAGTGATGTCAGAAGGATATTTTTTACAAGTGGGTGCACCAGATGCTGTATATGAAGTACCCAATAGCCGCAAGGTTGCTGACTTTATTGGCAATGTCAACTTATTTGAAGGGGTCATTGAAGAGGACGAAGCTGACCATGTGACTATACGTTGCCCAGAATGTGTTCATTATGTCGGGCATGGTGTTAGTGGCCATACTGGCATGGCAGTCAGTGTAGCTTTGCGCCCCGAAAAAATTATGCTAACGGATAAAAAACCGACGGGCGAGTATAACTGGTGCGAAGGTGAAGTGATGGAAATTGTCTATTTTGGTGCTCACACCACTTATCATCTTAAGTTGGATAGTGGCAAGATTATAAAAGCGCAAGAGCTCAATAATACGCGTGATTTTAGCTGTGGGCTCACGTGGGGTGACCGCGCGTATGCGCATTGGAATGATTTAGCCATGGTAGTGTTAACTCAATAAATTAAGGGGCGATAAATGGCGACAGCTCAAGGTTTTTTTTCGCGAGTATTTGACGGAAAACATACCGTTATCGGTATTCCTTATCTATGGTTTTTGTTACTCGCAGCCATTCCAATTCTCATTATCTTAAAAATTAGCCTGTCTGAAATGGAGGGGACTTCTGTTTCTAACATGATTAATTGGCAAGATGGCTGGCCAAAATTGACGCTGAATTTTGCGAGTTATCAATTTATTTTTACCGATTCTTTATACCTTAAAACTTACCTGTCATCCATTGAATACGCCTTATTAACCACCATTCTTTGTTTAATCATCGGTTATCCATTTGCCTATTTTATGGCGCGTTCACCCAAACATTTGCAACCCACGTTGCTAATGTTGATTATGTTGCCATTTTGGACATCTTTTTTATTGCGTATTTATGCATGGAAAACCATCTTGGAAAATAATGGCCTGTTGAATAAAGCGCTGATGGGCATGGGTCTGATTGATACGCCAATAGCCATGATGAACACATCATTTTCACTCATGGTGGGCATGGTGTATTCCTATTTACCTTTTATGATATTACCGCTATACGCCAATTTATCTAAGATGGATATGCGTTATTTAGAAGCGGCGTCTGATCTCGGCGCTAGTCCATTTAAAGCATTTTGGTTGATTACTGTACCGCTTTCTAAAGCGGGCATTATTGCGGGGTCAATGCTGGTTTTTATTCCAACTATTGGTGAGTATGTGATTCCAGAATTACTGGGAGGTTCTAGCACACTGATGATAGGCCGCGTCTTATGGAATGAGTTTTTTAGCAACAATGATTGGCCAATGGCATCTGCCGTGGCCGTTGTGATGATTTTACTCATATTAGTGCCCATGGCGTTTTATAACAAATCACAAGCAGAACAGTTAGGAGCAAAATAATGAGTGCGGCTTCTAATAACAAAATATTTGCTAATGGTTGGATGATTGCTGTTTATTTGTTCCTATATTTACCTATTATCACTTTGGTTGTCTATTCATTTAATGATTCAAGATTAGTCACCACTTGGTCGCACGCTAGTTTGCGCTGGTACGAGGCGCTCATTGAGGATGATGATTTAATTTCAGCCGTTTTTCTATCACTTAAAATTGCGGGTATTTCAGCGCTCATGTCCGTTGTTTTTGGTACGTTTACGGCCTACGCATTAAATCGCTACAGTCTTTTTAAAGGCCGTACCTTGTTATCTTCAATGGCAAGCATGCCGCTGGTGATGCCTGATGTGATTGTTGGCTTGTCATTATTATTAATGGTGATTTCAGTGCAACACTGGCTAGGCTTTCCAGAGAAAGGATTATTTACAATTTTGCTAGGGCATGCTTTGCTCGGGACAGCTTACGCAACGGTTGTCGTCACCTCCAGGCTAAAAGAGATGGATAGCAAATTAGATGAAGCGGCCATGGATTTAGGCTGTAAACCTTGGCAGGTATTTACGCTGGTGACTTTTCCATTGTTAATTCCAGCATTAATTTCAGCTTTTCTTTTGACATTTACCTTGTCTTTTGATGATGTAGTGCTGTCTTCATTTTTATCTGGCCCAGGCTATTCAACCATGCCGATGGTGATTTTTTCACGCGCAAGGTTAGGCCTAAACCCGACGATTAACGCCGTAGCGACGGTCACTATTACTGTGGTGACGATTGCTGTGATTGCGTCAAGTTTCTACACCTCACATCAAGAACGCAAACGCAAACGTGAAGAGGCGCAGGCCTATAGTGATATTAATAAATAGTTAAAATAAGCTAACAAAGCGCCACTTTGAGCGCTTTTGCGCTCAATCAAATTAAGCAGGCATTATGGCAATAAAATTAAAATACCCAGCACTCCTTAAAAATAACCAAACTTTGCTAGCAGGGCAGTGGGTAGGGGCAGACTCAAGTGAAACGATCACAGTCACCAACCCAGCCACTAATGAAGTGATCGCAAGTGTGCCAAAAATGGGCAAAGCTGAAACGACGCGGGCGATTGCTGCTAGCCAAGTGGCCCAAAAACAATGGAAAAACCTAACGGCTAAGGCGCGCGCAGTTATTTTAAAACGTTGGTTTGATTTGCTGATATTGCACCAAGAAGATTTAGCGCAAATTCTCACGGCTGAGCAAGGTAAACCTTTAGCAGAGTCACGTGGTGAAATGCTATATGGCGCCAGCTTTGTAGAGTGGTTTGCTGAAGAAGCTAAACGAATTTATGGCGAAACGATTCCTGCACCGATGGCAGATAGAAAACTAATCGTCATTAAACAGCCCATTGGCGTGACCGCAGCTATTACCCCGTGGAATTTCCCCGTCGCCATGATTACCCGCAAGGCCGCACCAGCTTTGGCCGCAGGCTGCAGCATGATCATTAAACCTGCCGAGCAAACGCCATTATCGGCTATTGCATTAGCTGTGTTAGCAGAAGAAGCGGGCGTACCCGCTGGCGTGTTACAGGTGATTACGGGGAAAGCACGTGAAATTGGCGCAGTGCTATGTGAAAGCCCCGTGGTGACTAAATTATCATTTACGGGTTCAACAGAAGTGGGGCGAATTTTAATGCGCCAATGTGCGGATACCATTAAGAAATTATCGCTAGAGTTAGGTGGCAATGCGCCATTTATTGTGTTTGATGATGCGGATTTAGATGCGGCCGTTGAAGGCGCAATGATAAGCAAGTTTCGTAATGCTGGTCAAACGTGCGTCTGTGCAAATCGCTTATTTGTGCAAGATGGTATATTTGACGCTTTTGCTAAAAAGCTGGCAGAAAAAGTAGCTACGCTTAAAGTAGGTGAGGGCACGGCAGATGGTGTTACACAAGGGCCTTTAATTGACCAAGCTGCCATTGATAAAGTTGAAAGTCATGTTGCTGACGCCTTAAGTAAAGGCGCTACTTTGTTGCAGGGCGGTAAACGGCATGCACAAGGCGGTACTTTTTATGAGCCCACCGTGCTAGCAGGTGTTAGTGCGGATGCGATGATTTTTAAAGAAGAAACGTTTGGCCCCGTTGCGCCATTATTCCGCTTTAAAACAGATGATGAAGTAATTGCCCTAGCCAATAACACTGAATTTGGCTTAGCTTCTTATTTTTACAGCCGCGATATTGGCCGAATTTGGCGCGTTGCTGAGGCCTTAGAGTACGGTATGGTGGGCATCAACACTGGCATGATTTCAAACGAAGTGGCGCCATTTGGCGGTGTTAAACAATCTGGTTTAGGGCGCGAAGGCTCACACCACGGCATTGATGAATATTTAGAAATTAAATATATTGCGATGGCTGGTTTGTAAAAAGACAGGATTACAAATAGGCTAGATGGATAAAAAAAACCTGACTAAAAAGTAGCAAAAAACCCTCGAGAAAAATTTATGCCTCTGGAAGCCGCCTAGAATGCGGCTTCCAGAGCATCGAAATAAGATGATGTTGAGTTTAGCAAAATTAAAAGGTTGATAACTAAAAATGGCAGACAATAAAATAGATTGGCACGCACGCGCAAAAACCTTGAAAATAGATGGGCGTGCGGTTATTGGCGGTGTGCGTATGCCTGCCGCGGGTGGTCAAACGTTTGAATGTTTTTCGCCAATTGATAACCGCAAGCTTGCTGATGTGGCCAGTTGCCAAGAAGTCGATGTCAATTTAGCCGTGGCTTGTGCCCGCACCGCCTTTAATGATAAGCGTTGGGCTGGCTTAAGCCCGCGCGAACGCAAACAAATCATGATTCGCTTTGCAGATTTACTCATCGCTAACAAAGATGAATTAGCCTTGTTAGAAACGCTTGATATGGGCAAGCCCATTAGCGCGAGCTTGAGTGTGGATGTAAACTCTGCCGCCAATAGTTTGCGCTGGTTTGGCGAGGCCATTGACAAAGTTTATGATGAAATTGCGCCAACGGCTGACAACACAATCGCCATGATTACGCGCGAGCCAATAGGTGTGGTGGCTGCCATTGTGCCGTGGAATTACCCGATTTTAATGGCCTGCTGGAAAATTGCCCCTGCCTTGGCCACAGGCAATAGCGTGGTTTTAAAGCCCTCTGAAAAATCACCGCTTACTGCACTAAGGCTGGGAGATTTAGCACTTGAAGCTGGCGTGCCCGCTGGGGTGTTAAATGTCGTGCCAGGGTTTGGCGAGCAAGCAGGCACGCCGCTTGCCATGCACATGGATGTTGACTGCATTGCATTTACGGGCTCTACAGGCGTGGGCAAAAAAATTCAAATCATGGCAGGACAGAGCAACTTAAAACGTGCTTGGTGTGAATTAGGCGGTAAATCGCCCAATATTGTTTTTGCCGATTGTAAAGATTTAGACCTAGCGGCCGCAGCCAGTGCAGGCTCAATTTTTTATAACCAAGGTGAAAGTTGCAATGCGCCTTCTAGGTTGTTGGTTGAACGCTCAATTAAAGATGCATTCGTTAAAAAATTGCTTGCAGAGCTTAAAAATTATCAACCTGCCGACCCACTAGACCCAGCAACCAGCATGGGCGCGTTGGTAGATGATAGCCAAATGCAAAATGTTCTTAAATACATTGCCAGTGGTAAAGCACAAGGTGCAACTTTGCTGGCAGGAGGCGAGCAAGTACGCACTGAAACAGGCGGCTTTTATGTTGGCCCAACCGTGTTTTCTGAAGTGCGTAATGACATGGCCATCGCGAGTGAAGAGATTTTTGGTCCAGTATTATCCATTATTACGTTTGATACAGAAGAAGAAGCGATTCGCATTGCTAACGATACGCCTTATGGTCTAGCCGCAGCCGTTTGGACGCAAGATATTTCACGTGCACATTTAGTGGCAAAACGTTTGCGAGCAGGCACCGTGCATGTAAATTGCTATGATGAAGATGACATTACCGTGCCATTTGGCGGCTTTAAGCAAAGCGGTAATGGTCGCGATAAATCATTGCACGCACTAGAAAAATATACCGAACTGAAAACTACTTGGATTAAGCTGGCCTAGCTAAATAACGAGATTAAATAACACTGGTAAAAATAAAGAGACATCACCATGAAAACCAATCAAAGCTTACACAATCGCCGACTAGCCGCCACGCCACGTGGCATTGGCGTGATGGCAAACTTTTTTATTGAGCGCGCACTGAATGCCGAAGTTTGGGATGTAGAAGGAAAACGCTATATAGACTTTGCGGGTGGCATAGCGGTGCTGAATACGGGGCATCGGCATCCAAAAGTGGTGGCGGCTATCGAGGCGCAATTAAAGCAATTTACCCATACTTGCTACCAAGTGTTACCTTATGAAAGTTATGTGACGTTGGCCGAGCGTATTAACCAGCTAACACCTGGTCAATTTGCCAAAAAAACTTGTTTTTTCTCTAGCGGGGCAGAGGCGGTTGAAAACGCCATTAAAATAGCCCGCGCTAGCACGGGCCGTCCAGGGGTTATTGCATTTTCTGGCGCGTTTCACGGCCGCACCATGATGGGCTGTGCGCTAACAGGTAAAGTTTCGCCTTATAAAATCGGCTTTGGGCCTTTTCCTGCCGAAGTTTATCACGCGCCTTTTCCGGTGGATTTGCATGGCGTAAGTGTAGATGATGCAATCAATGCCATTCATACCATGTTTAAATCAGATATCGACCCCAAACGAATAGCCGCCATTATTATTGAGCCAGTGCAAGGCGAGGGCGGTTTTTATGTAACGCCACCTGCGCTGATGCGCGCACTACGTGCTTTGTGTGACGAGCATGGTATCTTGCTAATTTTTGATGAAATACAAACTGGTTTTGGGCGCACTGGCAAAATGTTTGCTGCTGAGCATTACGATGTTTTGCCAGACATCATCACCATGGCAAAAAGCATGGCAGGCGGCACCACGCTATCTGCCGTGTGCGGTAAAGCAGAAGTGATGGATGGCCCAGCCCCTGGCGGCTTGGGTGGCACTTATGCAGGTAACCCATTAGCCATTGCGGCTTCTCACGCGGTAATAGACGTGATAGAACAAGAGCAACTTATTGCTCGTGCAAACCAATTAGGTGAAAAATTAACCCAACATTTAACAGCGCTACAAGCAAAAGTGCCCGCATTAAAAGATGTCCGTGGGCTAGGCTCTATGATAGCGGCCGAATTTTATGACCCTAAATCAGGCGAGCCATCCGCCAGCATTGCCAAACAAGTGCAACAATTTGCCTTAGAAAAAGGCTTAATACTGCTGACCTGCGGAATCTATACTAATGCCTTAAGGTTTTTATACCCACTGACCATAGAAGATAGCGTATTTGATGAAGCCATTGCAATCATAGATAAAGCTATTTTATCAATCTGATGTATTGAGAGCACTTAGATAATTAGAAATTATTTACTTGTAGTAATTAATTTGCGATAGTAAATTGTCAATATAAATGCCCAGTATTCTCGATAGTGATGACTCTCGTATCACCCAACTCTTTTGCGGTACGTTGCCTTTCTTGCAAAGTTGACCAGTCATGGTCTCCATAGGTAATCCCCCTAACGACCAAGATAACCAGTCGGCTTGAGGGTAAGAAATTTTGTTCGGTCATTTTCAATCCATTTCTGAAAGTAGCAGTTTCTTGTAAAATGACGATTTATACAAAATTTATTACATCCCCTAAGCTGATTTATTTGTCAGCTTTTCAATGGATACTTGTTTGCCTATTACTTATTGTTCAAGCACTAACCAGTAAGTTTGCAATTTCTTATCTAAGTTAATAACGTAATAGCCATCTTTATAGGTAACTTTTACTTCTTTTCCATCTAGGTCGTTCCCTTTTTTGGTTAGCTTATGGCCTTCAATGGCTTTTATTTTTATTTCACCTTCCACTGGCTCTGATAAAAAAGGTAATTTATCATCTTTTCTTGGGACAGATCTTGCTGCAAGGCTTATATAAATCTTTTTAGATTGCTTGATTGGTGTGTCATCTAGGCTCTGTACTACGATGGTTGCGTTACGCGTGGTGGAACTAATTTCCACGTCATTTAACTTTAATTGTTCTCCACCAATCCAGCCCATCGCTGCTTGGGTGCGAGGGGTGTCAATGGTGCTATAGCCTTTATCCCAATTACGTTTTATGGCCGTATTTCCTGCTTTATTTTCATATGTAACCTCTTGGGCATCAGCAGGTAATAAAGATTTGTTGGGGTCTGAAAACACTTTTGCATTGTTTGGTATTTGGCTTTCTTGAAGCCAAGGTAGTGCTTTGGTGCTGGGCATGGCAATTTGTAACTTACCTAATTCCGAAGCTGTTCGTATAAATACGGAGTTACTAGGTGAAATGTTTTGATCAAATAATAATTTCTCAGGCTTTAATACATACAATGTATTAGCTTCGGGTATGTCTTGCCGACGATACATTAGCGCTGCCGCTGGCATAGTAGCCAGTAAGGCAGGGTCATTATAGGCATGCCAATTTGATGGGCGACCTTGCCATTGCGAAGGTGCGGTTAGAGGCTCTTGTGAGTATGCGTACTGCATCATCGCATCCCACCCTTGCATACTGGCATGGCTTGCAATATACATCGGCAGGCTATGTCTGTCTGGCAGAGGGAAGGGCTCCGCATTCCATTCTGTGACACTCATTGGTTTTCCAACGACTTGGGCAGCAGATAACCAGTGTGTAATGTTAGCCGCATAAATAGGGTTGTTTTCTAGTGCGCCATAGGGTTGGTAGGCATGCGCATCTATCATGTCACCTTCACTTAATGCTGGTAATGCACTGAGTGGATTATTACCCCAAGCGCTAGTAGTGACAATGGGCACTTTGACACCTAACTCACGTAGTTGCTTAATCATGCTGCTATTGAATTGGTGTTCTAGATTATTTAAAAATAATTTTGATGGGCCATGTTCCCAAGAGTGCCATATGCTCTCAGCAGGTAAGTTATTCGCTTTTGCAAATTTTTCAGCTGCCTCCATGTAGCGTTTGTTATGTTCAGGGACATTTTTATCCGCTAATAAATTATTGCCAAAATGGTTTGTTACATCATTTTCATTGGTGATAAGCATCGCTGCCACCGCAGGTTCATCTGTTAAACGGGTGCCAGTGTAAGGATTAACATGCCCAACATAAGCCGCATTAAAGTCTTGCATCGCCTTTTGAATAGACGGGTTTACATAGTTATAACCCTTTAAATCTGCGCTGATTTTATCTTTGCTAATTTCACTAAAATTGCTAATGCCATCTTCAGATTTTAAATGGCGCTCAACATGCAAGTCTAACCAGACGTAAATCCCTTCGTCTTTTAAACATTTAATCCACCAGTCAATTTTATCCATCGCTTCAGCACTGATTTTTTGTGTGCTATCGTTGGGCGTTCCAAAAATGTTTGGGTTAACCCATAGAGAGTCAAAATGGTGAACTCGGACGAGATTGAATCCTAACTCTGATAGTCGTTTGGCTTGCAGCTTCACATTATCTTTTGGGGTGCCAAAAATGGCAAAAGCGCTGATGTTTGTGCCCCAAAATTTAGCAACAGTGCCATCTTCAAAAACTAATTGTTCACCTTTTGCTTTAACAAAGCCACGTTTACCCGCTGGGCGTTCTGGCGCATTTAAAAACGACAAATCGACTGGGGAAGTTTTCCAGTCAATGATGTTAGGAATCCAGTCGCTCTGGTCGGTGGTACCAAAACGCTCTGACAATGTAGGTGCAATAGAAATAGCATCCGCTAGGGTTAAAGTGGCTTTGTAATGACGTACGCCTTTAGGAATTTTATCTTGATAAAGGTAAACGCGTATTTCATTTTTATTGTTTTTTTCATAAAATATGTTTTCTGGTTTTGGTTCAAAACGCATTTCTATGCGTTGATTGCCTCTACCCCACGCCCAGCCGCTTTTATCAGCCAATATTTCAGGCTCACCCAATGATTGACCAAAGTTATCAAGATCAAATTTATATGAAATGCCACCACCGACAGTTTCATATCTACCTGCTTTAGCGTCTAACTCAAAATCCCATGTCAGCTTGTGGTTGGTGACTTTGCTAATATCCGCATTTAAGGTGAAACCAAGCGTTGAATTGTGACTGCTAAGTTGGTATTGGCTAGGGCTATTTATTTTAAATTTGCTTTCTTGATAAGCCCAAACATAGTTTTTATCAAAGAAAACAAATGAAGAGTTTAACGCTTCCCCACCTCCCTTAACAAGTTTAGGTAAGCCGCTAACATCATCTAAACTGACTTGCCAATTTGATGCTGCAATTGCTGGAATAGAAAAGATCAGCAGCAACATTAATGACAACTGAAATTTATTTAAAAACCTAGATAAAATCTTCATTTCTACATCTTTTTCATTCAAAAAGTAAAAAAACGTTTACGTATTAATGTCATTAAAACGCACTTATATATTATTGGATAATCGTATTGTTGGAAGTTCATGGACATTTGGTCTCAATGCAACAAAACCGATTGCTATTCTTTCGTAGGATAAGCTTAACCCAGCAATTGCCCAATAAACAACTGGAATGACCAAAATACTACTAACAGAGGTAATAGTCACTAAAATAGCCACTTGAGTCACAAACAATACACGACCCAACAAATGCATATCACTTTGTTTGTCATCTAATTTCTTATAATTTTGAATGATGGTAAATACCACAATGGTGAAGAAGCTTAGGTATAGCATAAAACCTATGATGCCATACTCTAAAACTACATCAAGATAGGTATTCACTACATCGACAATACCTTCACCTTGTACCATACCTAGGCCTGCTAGATCTTCACGATATTTTACCGAGCCCAATAGGGGGTAGCGGTTAAATACGGTATAAGCTGCATCAAGCAGCCGTACACGATAATCTACATTTTCAGTATCTGTTTTACCAATAAAAGGAAGCATATCCATCACCTTTTTACCAGCAGGCATGCTAGTCATTATTGGAAGCGCGACTGCAACCGCAACGGCTAGCATTGCCAGTCGTTTAATGGCTTTGGGGCTTATTATAATGTATAAAATAATTAATAACATTGCGCCTATCCACGGTCCACGCGATAGTGGGACATATAAACCACCGAGTAAAAAAGTAAGTGCTATTAATTTGATATATTTATTTTTAGTAAAGTGAGATAAAAACAAGTAAAAACCCAAAGCAATGGCCATCACAAAGCCTAAAGCGATGGGTTGCCCTAATGTAGCTAGTGCTCTAAGGCTATCACCCCGATCTAGATAAGCGCCCATATCCCACTTGACACCCAAAAAGTCTTTTAAATTACCATATAGTAACCAAAATAGACTATATTCAATGATTGCAATAGCGCCAGCCAACATGGCTGCAATTGTAAAGCCAGCAAGAACCTCTTTAAATTGTTGCAAACTTTTAATACCACGGCTTGCTACATAATAGGGTAAAAATATAGTGGCATAAGTAGATACCACTTTTCGCATGGCATCAGTAACAGTAGTATCGCGTAAAAGCAATACTACACCTAGAAACATATAAACTAATAATATTCTATCTACCCAATAGCTAAGAAAAGGCCGCGTTTCTCTTTCACTTCGTAGCGATAGATACGCTGGGAAAAGAACTGTTAACGATAAAATCGTGACGTAATCTATTGGGAACAAAAAATTCACAAGACCAAAACCAGGAATGTTTTCACTAATTCTAGGAAGTGCCAGCAACAATACAAAAAATAAAGCGAAATGATTTTTCTCTTGCTTACCTACAAACCATAAGATCAGGGCGGTTAGTCCTGCAAATATCCAAAAATTGCCTGCTAAAAATGCAATAATGTTAACGGCAAACCACGTATTACGCCATCTATTAAATTGCTTTTCTTCCACAATGGAAGCAGTAATTTTTTTGGCAAAATAGAATGTGACGATTGCTATTAGAAGGATATAGGTAAGAGTTCTAACATTTAGCGGCATAATTATGGATGTTTAAAGATTAAGAGGTTGACAATTTAAATTAGCCAGTATTAAGCTGTTTTAAAAGTGAACCATTGTAAAAATTGGCATCGTTTTATTGTATCAACTTTATAGGTAATCATGAAGTGAGTCATTGGGTCAGTTCAAAATAAAACATCATTATCTATTAAGGGTATACGATTCATTAATTTACCTCACAGTCACTTAAAAATTCCATTTTTACGCCCAGCACTTCAATAACATCTTGATTATTCAAAAGGTGAGCACGCGCGCCAATTGATACATTGTTTACAATCGGGTATAAGTCACCTTCTAAATGCATAATAAAATGGCCATTTTCTCTCTTAGCAATGACAGCAACTTGCACATTAGATTTACCCAGTTTACTGAGTACTTTTGATAGCATCAGGACTTTGCCAGAATTGGATCCATTTAATATGACTAATTTACCTACTTTAACAGGTGCGTCAAATTCCGCTGGTAACGCTTTAGGCGGATGGATGGTTTTAATTGGTAGTTGTTGGGTTTTTTCAAAGTAGCTAGCGTGTTCAATCGGTCTGTTTTTCCTAGCCTGATAATACAGGCTACCAAGTTCTGGTTTTACAGTTTTCATCGTTGACAGCGCTTTAGGTAAAGTTGATAGTTTAGGTGCAAAATTAGTTTGTTCGGCAAGCTTTTTTGATGCCAAGACAATACGTGGTATTGGCATGGTATCTACCACCACCTGATGCTTATTTAGCGCACTAAAAGCAACTCTGCTCGCGGGTAAAGCAGGCATCACATCGAAAGCAAGTCGATAAGTTTGTAATTCAACGGCTTGTTTGACTGTGTTTAATTGCTCTATCATGCGTGCGTAAGCTATGCAAATTCCACCAAATGCCCAATAAATCACTGGTAGCACAAGTATGCTGCTAACAGTAGTGATCGTCACCATGGTTGCCAAAATACTGGCTAACAAAGCGCGACCTAGAAGATGCATATCACTTGATTTATCTGGAATTTCTTTTACAGAACTCACCAACTTTTGTGTGATGATGATAAAAAACCCGACAAAAAGTAATAAGCCTGACAAGCCATGATTAAGCACTTCAAATAAATATGAGTTGACAACATCTACGATGCCTTCACCTTGTGTCATCCCTAATGCGGCTAGTTCATCATAAAATTTTGTTGAGCCTAAAAGTGGATAGCGATTAAAAACGATCATCGCACTATCAATTAGTCGAACCCGATAATCAACATTTTCTGTATCAGAGTGGCCTATGAAAGGCAGTAAATCAATAAATTTTTGTCCGCTAGGTACTGACGAGATGGCTGTAATGAGTATTGCAGCGGCAAGTGACAGTTTCACCATATTTTTAAATGCATTAGGGCTTATTGCAATAAAAATCACTATCAGTGCGATAGCGCCCACCCAAGGGCCACGAGAAATTGGCGCGTACAAACCTCCTAATATAATCCCCCAGCCAAGCCAGCGTAATAACTTCGATTTAATTTTTTTTGATATAAATAGATAACAGCCCATCGCCATCACCATTAAATAGCCAAGCAAGATGGGCTGCCCTAATGTCACTAATGCTCTTAAACTATCGCCACGCCCAAGGTAGCCGCCCATATCCCAAGCAACACCTAAGCTGTTTTTGAGATTGGCATACAATAGCCAAGAGCGGACAAATTCAAACATTGCCGCTGTTGCCGTGACCATGGTGGCTATTACAAACGCTGCAATCACCTCTTTAAATTGTTGTAAATTTTTTAGGCTTCTACTGGCAACATAATAGGGTAAAAACATGTCGGCAAAGCTTGTGACCCCAGCGCGCAGCGCATCAGTCACCGTTGTATCACGCGTTAATAACAACATATTGAGCAGTATGTAGGCAAGTATTATCTTATCTAAAAAGTAGCCTAAAAATGGGACGGTTTCTCTATTTTTGCGCAGTGATAAGTAAGCAGGTAGCAATACCATCAGTGATAGTATCGTCACGTAATCAATTGCAAAAAGAAAGTTGACGATGCCTAAGCCAGGTATTTCGCTACTGATTCTAGGAATAACGAATAATAATACTAAAAATAAGGCAAAGGGATTTTGCTCTTTTTTTCCAACATAAAATAATAGTACTGCACTTAACATTGCAAAAACCCAAAAATTGCCTGCTAAAAATGCAATAAGTGTTATCGCCAGCCATGAATTGCGCCAGCGATTAAATTGTTGCTCAGAAACGATAGATGCGGTTACCTTCTTTGCAATAAAGAAAGTGATGAGTGCTAGTGCAATAATGAAGATCAGCGATCTAAGATGTTCTGACATGGTGGTGATTTATAGAGATACGGTGCGTATGATAGTGTTATATGCGTTTAATTAAAAGTACCCATTTAGGTCGTATTGCATGATACTTGCCATAGATCCATTAGTCTTGCGGAGTAGTGAAGCGCTTATTTTTTGCACCTAAAGTTCAATCTTAATTGTCATACTAGTAGCGCAAAAAAAAATGTAAGAAAATTGTTATATCAGCGACTAAGCTACTTGTTAATGACAAAAGACTATAAAGATCATCATGTTGATTAAAATTACTTCCGTAGGAAAAGGCGCATACGAAAATTCTATCAATACTCTTAATTACTTTTCCGATAGCCTTCCACAGCTGTTTTTGCGACTAATACTTGCATGGGAGTTTGGCGAGGCTGGATTTGAAAAATTACATGGCATAAACTGGTTTGCCGATGTAGTATTTCCTTTTCCATTCAATATACTACCGC
Organism: Methylophilaceae bacterium; assembly: GCA_049662045.1. Classification (GTDB taxonomy): domain Bacteria; phylum Pseudomonadota; class Gammaproteobacteria; order Burkholderiales; family Methylophilaceae; genus Methylotenera. The sequence goes on from JBATAW010000017.1 coordinate 56,549, forward strand.
CTAATATTAGCTGGGGTATTGCTACTTTTTTTGAAATTGCAGGTGCATTTGCCATCGCATTTGGCTTTGCAACAAGATTTTTTACAGTTTCACTGATTATATTAATCATTGTGGCCATAACTTCTGTACATTGGCCAGAGCATTGGTCAACGCTGTCTGAGCTAGGCAAAGGATACCGTATATTAGATGAAAATGAAGATGGCTTTGGTAATTACAAATTGCCACTTATGTATATAGTCATGTTTTTACCATTACTATTTGGTGGTGCAGGCAAATTAAGTGTGGATTACTGGATTGAAAAATATTTTAATCCAAAATAATACTACATTTACTTAAATAGATTGACGCCCGAGTAAGGCCATGGAAAGTGTACCGCTATCCACATACTCAATCTCCCCCCCCATCGGCAGGCCGCGTGCAATGCGGCTAACGGAGATGCCGCGAGATTTAAGCAACTCACTAATGTAGTGTGCAGTGGCTTCGCCTTCGCTAGTGTAATTGGTGGCTAAAATAACTTCACTCACCGCACCTACTTGAGCGCGCTTAATGAGTTTGTCGAGGTTGATTTCTTTCGGCCCAATACCATCTAAAGGGGAGAGTCTGCCCATCAGCACAAAATACATGCCATTGTAACTATGCGTGAGTTCCATCATCATTAAATCCGTTGGCATTTCTACCACGCAAAGCAAGTTTTTATCACGTTGATCAGAGGCGCACAAAGGGCAGGTATGTGACTCGGAAAATGTATTGCAGTGTTCGCAGTGTCCAATACGTTGCAAAGCATTTTCTAGCGCACCAGCTAGCTTTTGTGCGCCTTTGCGGTCACGCTGCAATAAGTGATAAGCCATGCGCAAAGCAGACTTCGGCCCAATGCCTGGCAAGCATCGTAGTGCTTCTACTAATTGATCTAATGTATACGGGCTTTGCAACATATCGGCTAAAAGGGCATTTTAAAGCCAGCTGGCATCACACCTGCCATGCGCTGTTGTGAAGTGGCTTCAACTTTATTTTTAGCATCCGTTAGCGCAAGTAATACGAGATCTTCTAACGTTTCACGGTCATCCATCGCGGCCTCGTTAATGGAAACACGTTTAACCGTGTTGTTACAAGTCATGGTGATTTTCACCATGCCGTTGCTCGCAACGCCTTCAATCTCAGTGTTAGCAAGCTCATCTTGCGCTTTTTGCATATTTGTTTGCATCATTTGAGCTTGTTTCATCATATTTCCCATACCGCCTTTCGCCATCATTTTTCTCCTTTAACTTTTGATTGGTTTAATTGAATTAGGGATAATTGTTGCGTCAAAATCTTTAATCAACGCTTGCACAAAATCATCAGCTTCAATTGCATTTTCTGCATTACTTTGAGCATGGGCTTTTTCTTGCGCCACTTGTTTGGCGGGGGTATTAACGCTACCCTCTACTGTAAAGTCTAGCTTAATTTTTCGTCCAAAATATTGTTGTAATGCCTGTGCCAATTTATCTTGGTACATGGGGCTTAGTAAGTTTTTATCTTTATCTTGAATGGCAAAGCGCATATTATGCTCATCATGGCTGATAAGCGCACTATTGAGCGCTAAGTTACGCGCAAGCCCAAGCTTGAGTTTATCTAAAAGGCCGCGCCAATCGCCATTAAATGTGCTTGGCTCAATATGTTCATCTGCTTGTTCGTTGGGTTTTTCTACAGTAGACTTTACGCTAACTTCTTGCACAGCTGCTTGGTTGGTAGCTTGGTTGATTTCTTGTGTCACTTTTGGGGCGACAGTTTGCTCGGGCTTTGCCGTTGCGCGATTCGTGTTACTCACCGCATTGGGCGTAAAAGCTAACATGCGCAACAAGCTCATTGTAAAGCCAGCGAACTGATCAGGGGCAAGGCCAATATCGCGACGACCTAATAGCGAAATTTGGTAATATAGTTGTAAATTTTCTGCTGGAATTTTTTGTGCCAATGCCAGTAACTCAGTACGCTCAGGAAAATCCTCAGCTACTGTGTCAGGGACAGTTTGAGCCATGCTAATTTGGTGTAATAGTTGGGCTAAGTCATTAAGAGCAGCTTCAAATGAAATACTGCGTTCCTCCATCATTTTAGCTTGAGCAATTAATGCTGGCCCATCGTTAGCAAGCAGGGCGTTAATCAGCTGATATAAATAACTTTGGTCAATGGCACCCAACATGGCGCGCACCTCAGCTTCATTTACGGTTTGACCACCATAAGCAATCGCTTGATCGGTCAGTGATAAGGCATCACGCATACTGCCATTGGCGGCACGCGCTATTAAATTTAGGGCTGACTGCTCAAACGGAATGTTTTCCTGGGTAAGAATACTCTGCAAATGCCCATTAATCGAAGTGCCAGCCATTTGACGCAAATTAAACTGTAAGCAACGTGAAAGCACTGTAACAGGTACTTTTTGCGGATCAGTAGTCGCCAAGATGAATTTAACGTGTCCAGGCGGCTCTTCTAGCGTTTTAAGCATAGCATTAAAGGCACTTTTTGAGAGCATGTGCACTTCGTCGATAATGTACACTTTAAATCGACCACTGGTCGGTGCATATTGTGCGTTATCTAACAGGTCACGCATTGCATCCACTTGTGTGTTTGATGCCGCGTCCACTTCGATTAAATCAACATAACGCCCGCGGTCAATTTCCGTACACGCATCACACACACCACATGGCATGGCAGTAATACCTGCTTCGCAATTGAAAGACTTAGCTAAAATGCGGGCGAGGGTGGTTTTCCCCACGCCACGCGTGCCAGTAAATAAATAGGCATGGTGCAAACGCTGTTGCTCAAGTGCATTGGTTAATGCACGCACCACGTGGTCTTGTCCGACCAGTGTTTGAAAGGATTTTGGGCGATATTTTCGCGCTAAGACTTGGTAACTCATGGGGTGATACTTTAGCGCAAAATGATAGTTTCGTCTAAGCTTAAATGTTGCGTATTGCTTGCGCGCTCAATGTTAAAGCTTGCAAAAAGATACTAAGTCAAAAAGATACTAAGTAAAGATGTAGCGAAAAAGTAGAAGAGGCGAGCCTTGCCCTCGGCACTTGCTTAATAGTTGTGGCTGCTTGCTTCCGCACCTGACCAAGTTGGCTACTTCACAATGCGAGGAGACCCGCCAAGCGCTATTCTACAACAAATAGCCGCATTACCCAAAAATTTATAGGGCAGTTGTTAATTAATAACCTACGCGTTGAACAGGTGGAAGTGAGGTTAACTCTTCGTCACTATACAAGCGTGCGCGGGTAATAAATGCAAAACCAGTACCGCAATCTAAAGAGAACGAGCCACTGGAGCCTGGCATAGCATCTAAAATCGTATGCATATTTTCTGCAAAAGTAAAATGACTATCACCCATATAAAAGGTTGCATTTTGGTGCGTTCCAAGTACACCAAGTACTACATCTGCCGCGCTACCATTAAACTCTTTGACAGGCATGCACATAGGTCCGCTACCTTCACAGCAACCACCAGATTGCAAAAAAGCAATTGGGCCATGTTCTGCTGTTAATGTGTCAATCAATGCAATTGCGGCTGGAGTGGCCGATACGCGCTCAGTCATTTTAATCTTCCTAAAGCATAAGAGGCGATTTTACTCGCCCCTTTGCTAAATTAAAAACCATCTAAATATTGCTATTAACCAACCACTTAGAAAAAACCTAGTTTGTTTGGGTTGTAGCTCACTAATAAGTTTTTGGTTTGTTGGTAGTGGTCTAACATCATTTTGTGATTTTCACGACCAAAGCCAGACTCTTTGTAGCCACCAAATGCAGCATGCGCAGGGTAGGCGTGATAACAGTTTGTCCACACACGTCCAGCTTTAATGCCACGACCCATTCTATAAGCAGTTGTACCGTTTCGAGACCATACGCCAGCACCTAAACCAAAAATGGTGTCGTTAGCAATGGCTAATGCATCCGCTTCATCTTTAAAGGTAGTCACCGCTAACACTGGGCCAAAAATTTCTTCTTGGAACACGCGCATTTTATTATGACCTTTAAATAGCGTTGGTTGCACATAGTAGCCTTCTGCAAGGTCACCCGTTAATATATTGCGATTTCCACCAACCAGCACTTCAGCACCCTCTTGCTTGCCAATATCAATATAGTTCATGATTTTGTTCATTTGGTCTAGCGAAGCCTGTGCGCCTAGCATAGTGCTTGAATCTAGTGGGTTGCCTTGTTTAATCGCTTTTACGCGACCAATGACGCGTTCCATAAATTTGTCGTAGATAGACTCTTGAATAATGGCGCGTGAAGGACAAGTACAAACTTCACCTTGGTTAAACGCAAATAATACCAAGCCTTCAATGGCTTTATCAAAGAATGCATCATCTTCGTCCATAATGTCTGCAAAAAACACATTCGGTGATTTCCCACCTAGCTCTAATGTCGCTGGAATCAAGTTGCTGGCTGCAGCAGTGGCAATAGCGCGCCCTGTTGCAGTTGAACCTGTAAAACCAATTTTGGCAATACGTTTACTGTTAGCAAGGGGAGCGCCAACTTCACGGCCATAACCATTCAGGATATTAATCACACCTGGTGGGACTAAATCTGCAATGGTTTCCATTAAAATTAATATTGAAATAGGCGTAAATTCAGCTGGTTTTAATACTACACAGTTGCCTGCTGCAAGGGCAGGAGCTAGTTTCCACGCAGCCATTAGAATTGGAAAGTTCCAAGGAATAATCTGGCCAACCACGCCTAGTGGTTCATGAAAGTGGTAGGCGACAGTATCGTTGTCAATCTGACTAATACCGCCTTCTTGTGCGCGAATAGCACCAGCAAAATAACGGAAGTGATCGACAGTGAGTGGAATATCCGCATTCACGGTTTCACGAATTGGCTTACCATTATCAACGGTATCAGCCGTTGCAATGAGTTGTAAATTAGCTTCAATACGGTCGGCAATTTTAAGTAAGATGTTTGAACGTTCTGTTGTAGATGTCTTGCCCCAAGCATCAGCGGCTTTGTGTGCAGCATCCAAGGCAAGTTCAACATCTTCCGCGCTAGACCGTGCCGCTTTTGTGTAGTTTTTGCCAGTAATTGGAGAAATAACATCAAAATACTCACCTTTTACAGGCGCAACCCACTTGCCCCCAATAAAATTATCATATTTTGCTTTGTAAGGTATTTTTACACCAAGACCTTTTAATAGTTCTAAACTCATACTGACTCCTTTAGTTTTTCTATCATTAATATAGTTAATCTAACCGTTCAACCGCATTTATCTGTAAACTTTTTATTCTGTAAAATCTAAGCTTAAAAATTAGTAAGTCCTCGTATTAAAAGGACTTTGCAAGCCAACTACAAGCCAAATCGAAATTAAACAATAAACCTTATAAGCATGTAAATCAAGCGATAATTTATAAAAATGTAACTGAATGTTAGCTATCCTTTTGAAGATGCTCAATCATTTTTCTTCTCTTTAAAGGCTAACTATTGAGCAAACAAGTAATTGATTTACATAAAAATGTATTAAATTTTTGCATCCTTTGAAGATAAATGTTTAAATTGCGCTTGATATCAATCTACTATAGCAATGTATTTAAACCAAATTACCAGAAAACTTTGCAAAATGTCAGAAAATTTAATTTCACATTCAATTTTTACCAGAGACTTTTGGAGTAGGTTCTCCAACCCGTCATCTGCAGTATTAAGTAAATCGATTTTAACCTTTCTTGTGATAGCAGAAAGCTTAGTTTCTTTCTTTTGGATATACACTTTATCAGGCTTAGGTGAGGGCTATGCTTTTATTGCGGCTGTTCCTTATGCGTATTTAGTGGTGTCATATGTCAGTTTGTTTTTGTTTTATCGTTTCAAGCGTTTTGAATATTTCACCTTTACACAATTGGTCATGTTACTGGTCATGCCTTTTTTTATGCAATGGGCTATTGGCGGCTTTGCAGCGTCTAGTGGTGTAGCTATTTGGGCTATTTTATGTCCTGTGGGCGCCTTAATGATTTTAGGCACACATCAATCAACCGCTTGGTTTTTGCTATTTTTCTTTTTAGCAATTATTTCGTGGGTATTAAATAATCGCTTTGCCAGCAATGCGCTGCCAATTCCAACCAATGTAAAAGATGCCTTTTTCTTAATGAATATTACGGGTACTGCCTCAATTTTATATGGTGTATTACGTTATTTTCAGGCACAAAAAGAACGTATATTGCAGTCACTTGAGCTTGAACAAGCGCGCTCTGAAAAATTGTTACTCAATATTTTGCCAGCACCCATTGCCGCACGTCTAAAAGCCAATGACATGCGCATTGCTGATCATTATGATTCAGTCACTGTTATGTTTGCCGATTTAATTAATTTCACACAGCTATCTGAAAAAATGTCACCAACTCAGCTCATTGAGCTTTTATCACAAGTATTTGTTCGATTTGATGAGTTGGCTGAAAAATATCAAGTCGAAAAAATTAAAACCATAGGTGATGCTTATATGGTTATTTCTGGCGCACCCGTGATATGCCATGATCATGCTGAAAAAATAGCTAAAATGGCTCTAGAAATGCACATCGCGTTGCAGGAGGTTTCTCAAACAAATGGCATAGACCTTAACATGCGAATTGGCATTAACACAGGGCCAGTGGTTGCTGGCGTCATAGGCAGTGCTAAGTTTAGCTATGACTTATGGGGTGATACCGTCAATATGGCGAGCCGCATGGAGAGTACGGGTATTATGGGTGAAATTCAAGTTTCAGAATCCACACAGTTAGCCTTAAAAAACATCTATGATTTTTCTCTGCGAAAAAATGTAGAAATAAAAGGCAAAGGAAAATTAGACACATTTATTTTACAAAGCCAAAAGAAAATTATCAATTAAAATCATTGAAGCCAATTTAAAACAAAGGTTATCAGCTATAATGCCTCGCCTTTTAGGGTAAAAAATTAATTCGGAAGGGTGGATGAGCGGTTTAAGTCGCACGCCTGGAAAGCGTGTTTAGGTGAATAACCTAACGCGGGTTCGAATCCCGCCTCTTCCGCCATTTGCTTTTGTCATGACGTATCATCAACCATCAAAGACCCTAGTAAATATTAGCCTCACCACCAATTTGAGTTGCATTCAATAGCCAATCTATTGATTCAGCATTACAATAACAGGCAAGTTTTGGGTGTCAACTTGACTCAGCCAAGCCTATCTGCTTTTATCGCGCGAAATGTAAAGTTAGATGTAGATAGAAAGTTATAAAACTGCGCGGAGATACAATCTATCTTCAATATAGGAATTACTAGGATAGGTTAAAAACCTCACCAATAACGGTTGGAAAGATATGTCAGGTAAAGTTATCAAAAACGCAAACTGAAGATGCAAAAAATCATTAAATTTAAATATTTACTCATCATATTGGCATTATTTCAAGTAGTTGGTTGCAATTATCCTGATTCATGGGGTTATTCAAACAGTACTCAACTAAGCAGTAAAACCTTATATGTTGGGTTTAATGGATTAGGTGAATATAGCAAAAGACAATTTTATGAAGATAAAAAATCTCTCAAGAATTCATGGCTAAAAGTTGCACTGACGCCTAGTCAAATGACGCAATTAATTGACCAAGTGGATTTTGAAAAACAGTTCGTTTTGGTCTATACTCTTGGTAAAAGAGCCAATATCACTGGAAAAATTACCATGGCGAGCATCAGATACACCTCAGATATTCAATCTAAAACTTCTAGCGTTGATACGATGACAAATATTGGTATTGCAGACTATAAAGATTGTAATATTCGCGTCGATATAACTTCCTTTCCATTTACCGTAGAGCTAGTCGAGCGACCTAAAGACCGATTTAAATTAATGGCTGCAAGCGATGCACAATATAACTTTGAAGATGACTGTAAAAAACCTGTGGCTGGCGAAGCAACCCTAGATGGCACTTACCTAGAGAGTAAAACCTTGCATATTGGGTTTAATGGATTAAGTAAGCATCGTGACTCTGAGGATTTTTATGAAGATAAAAAATCTCTTGAAAATTCATGGCTTAAAGTAGCACTAACACCTATTGAAATGACGAAATTGATAGCCCAAGTGGACTTTGAAAAACAATTCGTTTTGGTCTATGTGGTTGGCGAAAGAGCTAATATCACGGGAAAAATGTCGATGGATCGCATCAGGTACACCTCAGATATTCAATCTAAAACTTCAACCATTGAAGCAACCACCAATATCGGTTACGTTATTAAAGATGACTGCAATATTAGCGACGATGTTAGATCTTTTCCATTTATTTTGCAGTTAGTTGAACGTCCTGAAAACGGATTTAAAATAGTTAAGCCACATTATGGTCAATATGACTTTAGAGAAAGTTGTGCAATAAAAACTATGTCAGGCCAAGCAACCCAACCGCCGCAGTTTTAATAGCACTTTAGGTAGTAAAAAAATACCGCAAAAATTTAAGCAAATGAAAAACATTGGTTAGGAGGATGCTACTTCCGCTATTTAAATCTCATTTCAGTGGTGTTCACTTCTAGCCGTATCATTCAGTAGCAAAAACCCTAATAACTACAAGCCTTAACACTAATTTTAAATGGTATTGAATTGCCAATAGATTGTCACGTTAGCCCCAAGCACCATCGACTCTAGGTTTTACTAAGATAGGCGCATAAATGAGGGTGAAAATAGAAAAGCTTAGTATCCATAAAATAGACGAAACCATGACCCAATTTATATAATGCTGACTTGTGAGCATGGGCACAAAAGAGCGAAATATGACGCTAATAATAATGCCTGCAAAAATAATGCTCAACCAAGCGGAGGGTTTTCTGATTTCGCGCCCAGTGTGGCCTAAAGCAACGCGTGACATCATGCCCAGTGTTATTAACCCTATGCCGCCAATGGTAAAAATATGTATGGTTAAAATGGCTAAGTGCGGAATCATCGTCTGTATTCCATAAAATAAAAAACCAATGTTGATTAGCCATGCAGATGTGTATAGACTCCACAGCAAGGGCACGCGCCATAAGCCATAGATATGCCAATTAAACAGCCGATAACCATTTAATATAAAAATTGCCCAAGAAAATAACGCGGTGATGATGGCGTTATGTATCAATATTACATTGATAAATAACGCCATAAATAAGACCATTATGCTGATATCCAGCCATTTATACTGCGTTAACTGAACAACTTTATCTGTGCCTCTTTCTATAAAAAAGGGTAAAACACGTCGGCTAATCATTAATATGAGGCCAACAAATAAGAGCACAGCACCGTAGATGGCATATTGCATACCAGTAGTGACTATTCCAAAGCAAGCAAGATAAAAGTAGAGGTTGCCAACCGTTAACAAAACGACTTTACTCACCACGCCAATCTGCTTCCACTGTCTTGATTTAACGATGGGGATGCTGATGGCAATAATGAGCAATAGATCAAAAAGCAAGTCAGCCAATGCGACCCAAAGTAAAAATTGCGTGCCAAATAAAAACAATATTCTTGCGCTAGCCCAAAGCGCCAGCAGCAGCATCAAGGGCTTGCCATTTGTAGTCTGAATACCTGTCCAGTTTTTTACGGCCGTTAACAAAAAACCAGCAACAACGGCCATACTGTAACCATAGAGCATCTCGTGGGCATGCCATTGGCTTGGTGAGATATTAGTCAGTTGCAAATGAATATTGGTGTTATAAACAAGCATCCATAGCGTGATTGAAATAACGGCAAAAATGCCCGCTCCTAAAAAAAATGGCCTAAACCCGAGGTTAAATAAAGCGAATTTATTTTTAAGCTGCTGTGGCGCTTTTTTAAGCGGAGGTATTTGAATTTGAACTAACATACTTTGTGCCTACCTAGATATTTATTGAGTGCTGGTGATATTGTCGATTTTATTGCCAGTTAATCAGCTAGCCTTTGATATAAAGCAAAGAACGGTGACTGGTGCAATTTTTAATTAACTTTTAGGTGCTTGAGACTTATCAAACACGTGCACTTACCTAATATCACTGTGACTCTGCGTATCAAAAAATATTCAATATTAACGCAAAAATAATCACACATTATTTGACCACCTTTGTAAGCCGCCTAGAATGCGGCTTCCAGAGCATCGAAAATCTCTCGTCGCTTATTTGTGCAGTAATTAAAACATTTTTTGTACCCGTTGCACTTTGGTATAGGCAGCTAATAGCTGCTGGTGCATCTGGCTGGCTTGCATATTTTCACCTAGATTTTCTAAGCCAAGATATTGCGTTTGTGCTTTGACTAAGCTTTTGGCTTCTTGCAAAGTTTTCTCGCCGTACATCAGTTGTAAATTATCTTCAAATAGTGTGATATCCGACGCTAGCGTGTCTTTAATTTGCACTAGCTGACTGATCTACAGGGTAAATTTCGCTCATACCAGGCACAAAAATGCGGCACGCATACACCCCTAAATGGGTAAAGTCGGCAATGTATAGGTCATGCCCACTATTGTGAATGGTATTCACGCACCAATGGTAATCTTCTTCTGTTGCCGCTTTTGTTAATGCTAAGCCTCCAAAGTTCCAATCCACAAAGTCAAAGTCTGGTGTGCTGCGTAAAAAGTTCCAGCTAATCACACCGCTAGAATCCACAAAGTGAATTTCTAAGTTTTGTGCGTCTGCAATTTCCTCCATATCAAAGCCTGGTGCTACAAAACCTTTTAAGCTATCGAGCGCGCGGCCTTGTAATAGCTCAGTCAACGCACGTTCTAACGCCACTTCAAAGCGCGGATGTGCGCCAAAGCTCGCAAAACAGCCTTGATCTTCTGGGTGGAGGAGGGTGACGTTCATCACGGGATATTGACCGCCAAGTGAGGCATCTTTCACTAAAATACCATAACCAGCATCGCGCAAACCTTGAATGCCCGCGGCAATGCGCGGATAACGGTTAATCACGGCTTGCGGCACATCTGGCAAGCAAATACCTTCACGAATAATTTTATATTTAATATCGCGTTCAAAAATTTCGGCCATAGCCTGCGTGCGGGCTTCCATCATGGTGTTGCCCGCAGACATGCCGTTGCTGACGTATAAATTACCGATTAAGTTAACGGGAAAATAGGCCACAACATTGTCGCGTAAACGAGTATAAGGGATTGCACAAATACCACGTTTCGTATTGCCTGAATTAAAATCAATTAACTGGCTTGCTAACACCATGCCTTCAGGGTTGTAAAAAGCTTGTAACTCTGGGGTGAGTAAATCTTTTGGCCATTGATTACCTTTTACTGGAAACCATTTTTCATTAGGATAATGCACAAAATCATAATTTGCCACGGATTCACCTAGGTAAAAATGCGTCCAAAAATAATTAGTGCTGAGACGCTCAAAATACTCACCCAAAGCGCTGGCGCGCGCTGCTAATTGGCTTGCACCTTTGCCATTGGTAAACAGTCTTGTGCAGTCTTTATCAATTACATGTACCGACCAAATTCCTTCAATTTCATTCAGCCAGGATTTTTCTTCAATATAAATGCCAAGAGCAAGTAGTTTGCCTTGCAGTGTTGCAATAGAAGATTCTAGCGAGGCATCCTTACTAGGAATAAAAGTTTCAGTTTGTTTGTTCATAAGGTGGCTTTGGCTGATAAAACTAAAAGTTTAGCATGTTGAGGTGGATATCTTATCGCTGTGACTTAAGACTTAATGATAAATCATGAAGTTGCTCATGTGTTTTTACCAGTTTGCATGTAAATTACTCATTCATTTCATAGATTCTGCATGTTTTGGTACTTTCTGTAAAATAAGATGTAACTTCGTATAATGTATATTATGTTAAATTGTAGCCTCATAAAAAATTTTAGGTGGTTTACGATTTATACCATGACGTAGTAGTTTATGGTTTTGTGGCTAAAATAAATAAACTTACCACCTACGTTCAAGCCTTTGGTAAAGCCTCGTTATCAGCCTTGTACATATTTACCTTTTCATCTTTGCCAAAAACACCAAGCGATTGAAGTAAAGCAAAAGCAATCATAAACCTAGCCCCGTGTGACAAAAAATCATCATCACTGTATAGCCACAGCAAAATTTTGTCACATAAACCATCAAAGCAAAACAAAAAAACCACCGCAATCATTACATTAACTATTATTTTCACGTACCAACCTTTCAATAAAAAAGCACTAGTTATAGTGTTTTATATCTAGCAAATAATATGCCAAATTATTGAGCTTACATACTATTTAAATAACTTAAAATTACCTCTGCCGCTTTTTCATTGGTGTTTTGACGCAATAGCTGATGAATTTTTAAAAATTCAGATTTAATATCATCTAGTTGGTTTTTATTATTTAAAATCTGTATACATGTTTGCGCTATGTTTTCTGCTGTAGCATCGTCTTGTAATAACTCAGGGACAACAAAGCGATTAGCCAGTATATTTGGCAAACCAACATATGGTTGCAAGCGCATTCTCTTAAGTATCTGCCAGCTTAAATTAGACATATGGTAAGTAATAACCATAGGTTTTTTAAGTAAAGCAGCTTCTAAAGTGGCAGTACCTGAAGCAACGATAACAAAGTCTGCCGCTTCCATCGCATCATGCGCATGTCCAAACATCACGGTTATTGCTGGAATAGCCTGCGTCTCATCTAGCGTTAATAAAAACTCATTGAACGCTTTATCAAATATAACGCGTGTTTCTCGTGTAATTAAAGGGACTAAAAATACCACCTCTTTATTTTCTTCTTTTGATAATGATTCTAGAATGAGTGATGCTGCACTAATAAATAATTTAGCATGCTGCTTCACCTCACCTTGTCGACTTCCAGGTAGCATGGTGATGACTATTTGATTTTGTTTTAGCTTAAGAAAGTTTCTAGCCTCAGCTGTGTTTGGTTCTAACGGAAGCATGTCAGCTAGCGGATGGCCAACATAAGTGACTGGTATGCTAGCTTGCTCATAGAAAGCAGGCTCAAATGGGAATAATGCCAATATATGAGAAACCGCTTTTTTAATATTGGCAATGCGCCCTTTACGCCAAGCCCAAATTGAAGGGCTCACATAGTGAATAGCAGTGATGCCTTTATTTTTAATCTTTTTTTCTAGCCAAAAATTAAAATCGGGAGCGTCTATACCAATAAATAAATCTATTTTTTCGATTAATAACCGTTTTAAAAGTGCTTTGCGCAAGCTTAATAGGCTTGGTAAATGCTTTAAAACATCTATATAGCCGCTGACGGACAATTGCTCAATGGCGTATAGCGTTTTAGCGCCCTCGCCTATCATTTTAGGCCCAGCTATACCGATAAATTCTACATGAGGTAATCGTTTTTTTAAGGTGGCTATTAACTGACTGCCAAGTAAATCCCCTGAGGCTTCACCTGCAACGATTCCAATTTTCATACGGATGCTTTTTAACGGACAATGCCGCGTGTCGAGGTGTTTAAAAAATCAAGCAGCAACTTGATTTCATGATGGTTTAGTGCTTTTTTGGACAGCTCTTCTTTAGCTTCTTCAAATGTTAACTTATTGCGATAGAGTGTTTTATAGGCGCGTTTAACTTCAAGTATCGCTTCTGGCGTAAAACCGCGTCTTTTCAAGCCTTCCGAGTTAATGCCATGTGGTTTTGCATCATATCCAGCCGCTGTTACATAAGGTGGAATATCTTTAAAAACGACAGAACCTACAGCAGTAATGACATGGGCGCCAATTTTACAAAATTGGTGAATTAACGTAAAACCACCTAATATAGCGTAATCTTGCACTTCTACATGCCCAGCAATGGAGGCGTTATTGGCAAAAATAGTATGGTTTCCAATCATGCAATCATGTGCCAAATGCACATAAGCCATGATCCAATTATCATCACCTATTTTTGTAGTACCTTTATCTTGAACGGTGCCTCGATTAAACGTACAAAATTCGCGAATAGTATTATTATCGCCAATTTCGAGCAATGTCGGTTCACCGTTATACTTTTTATCTTGTGGAGCTTCACCGAGTGATGAATACTGAAATATCTGATTATTTTTTCCGATAATAGTATGGTCACTAATGATAACATGGCTCGCTATATGTGTACCTGCATCAATTTTTACATTGGGACCAATAATAGAATAGGCGCCTACTTTCACGCTTGAGTCTAACTCCGCTTTTGCATCGATAATAGCTGTTGGGTGTATATTGACTGACATTCAGATAGCTTTAAATAAATTACATGAAGTATATTGACTAATTATTTGATATATATCATTTTTCTATCGCTTTTAATATGCACATCATTTGAGCCTCTGCAACGACAACACCATCGACCGTTGCTACGCCTATATACTTCCAAATTCCTTTTAATATTCGATCAATCTTTACATTGAGTATGATTTGATCACCTGGTGAAACGGGTTTTTTAAAGCGCGCATTGTCTATTCCAGCAAAGTAATAAACTGACTCATCATTCGGCTTTACATCCATCGTTTTAAATGACAACACAGCCGCCGCTTGTGCCATTGCTTCAATAACTAGCACACCAGGCATAACAGGGTGATAAGGGAAATGCCCTGGGAAAAATGGTTCATTAATTGTCACATTTTTAATGGCAGTAATTTCTTTGCCCAACTCCAACGAAATCACTTTATCGATTAACACAAATGGGTAACGATGTGGCAAATGCTCTAATATTTCATGAATATTCATAGCATTATCAGTAGGGTTGGTCATTCAATTCTCGATTCTATTATTACCATTTAGATTGGGTTCAATTTTAACAGAGCAAGCGCTTTTTCTAACGATTTAATTTTATTTGCCATGTCATCTAGGTTTCTGAGTTTTACAGCGGTCGTTAACCATTCCTTATGCGTTTGAAATGGCATTATTGCGGTATAGGTATCGGCCACATTTAGAGAGCGCGTAATCATGCTGCCAGGAGAAATTGTGACATTATCACAAATTTCTAAATGACCTAAAATCATTGCAGCGCCACCAATTTTACAATGTTTACCAATGATGGCACTTCCCGCAATACCAACACAACCAGCAATAACGGTGTGAGCACCAATCACACAGTTATGACCAATTTGAATTAAATTATCTAGCTTACAGCCCTCTTCTATAACCGTATCATCAAGTGCCCCCCGATCAACGGTCGTATTTGCTCCAATATCCACATCATTTTTGATGATGACTTTACCCACTTGTGGAATTTTTAGCCAAATTCCCGTCTCCTCTGCATAGCCAAATCCATCTGATCCAATCACCACCCCAGAAAATATATGGCAGTTTTTGCCAATTTCGCAATGATGTTTAACTGTGACATTAGGTTCTAAACGTGTATGGCTCGCAATGTTAACGTTGTTTTCAATGACGCATCCAGCACCAACGATAACATGCTCACCAAGCACGACATTTTCGCCAATAAAAGTCAAAGCTGATATGCTACAAGAAGTCGGTATCTGTGCAGTTTTGGCCACTACTGCACTTGATGCAATGCCCACACTAGCAGTAGGTGGTGGGTTAAGTAAAGCGGAAATCTTTGCAAAATATGCGTATGGATTATCAACCACGATTTTAGGTTTGTCAGTGAAGTCAGCAATGTCAGCTCTTAACACAAAGGCACTTGCACGACAGTCAAGCATACTTTTTTGATATTTAGCATCTGTAATAAAACAGATATCACCTTCTATGGCACTGTTTAGAGAAGCTACTTGTAAAATGGGCGTATTTCCATTACCAATTATCTCACCCCCAAAGAGGGCTACTAAGGTGCTGAGCGTGTAATTTTGATCCATTAGATAATCTTAATGATGGACTTAACGCTAATTATTTTTTACCTAACAGTTTTAAGACTTTATCTGTGATGTCGATTTTATCTACCGCATAAGCTACACCGCTATATATCACTAAATCATAGTTCTCTGACTTAGCAACAGATTGCACAGCTTTATTAATACGATCTTGTAAGCTCGCTAACTCTTCATTTTTACGTAAATTAATGTCTTCACGTAGCTCACGTTGTTTACGTTGAAACTCAACCTTAATATTCTGGGCATCACGCTCTTTACCTCGACGACTGACATCTGTGCTTGCAGACCCATCCTTATCTAGTGCGGCTTCTAACTCCTTTATCTGCTTAGCCATTTTATCAAGCTCAAGTGATCGAGGGCTAAATTCACGCTCTAATTTTTTACCACTTTCAGCAGTTTGAGGAGCCTCTTGTAATATTTTTTCAACCTGTACATAGCCTACTTTCAATTCAGCAGCTTGTAAGCTAATTGAACAAAGACTTAGCAAAGACAATAAACCTATCATTGCTTTTGTTTTAATGTGATTAACTAATTTGTAATTCAATTTCAACCTCCTACCCTAAAAAAAGGATTATTCAATACAAACCATCTTAGAACATTGTTCCAAGCTGGAACTGTACGGATTGTGTCAGGTCTCCAGTTTGGCTGTTGAGCGGTTTAGCATAAATCAATTTTAGCGGACCAAAAGGGGATATCCAACTAATTCCCACCCCTGCGGAGTACCTTAAATCCCCCAAACTATAAGACTGATCAGTGCCATACACATTACCCGCATCTATAAATGCACTTAATCTAAATTGTTTAGAGTCTTTTAAGCCTGGAATTGGTGTAAATAACTCAGCGTTTCCAAGTAAGCGTTTAGTACCACCCACTGCATAACTAACGCCAGTGAGTGGGTCAATGGATCTAGGGCCTAATGAGCTAGTATCAAACCCGCGCACTGAATTTACGCCACCTGCAAAATAATTTTTAAAGAACGGGTATTCTTTGCTTCCATAAGAGTCTGCATAGCCAATTTCACCATTCAGCATTAAAGTAAAATCTTTGTAAAAGTTATTATACCAAGCATGTTTATAGTCTAATTTATAATAATTTAAATCTAAAACTGGCAATGAAACTTCTAAGTTTAGCCTTTGTAATACCCCATTATTTGGGAACAAGATGCTGTCGCGTGAATCATGCGACCAGCCTGCGGTAGCAACAACTGAGTTACTACTGCAGCCTGTCGTATTTCCACAAAAATTCTGATATTGGATTGGGCTTGCAGTGTTTAAATCTACTTTTGTAAAGTCAGCGGCTAAGCCAAAGTTAAAGCCATCTCGTTCGTTCAACGGAATACCAAAACGTACACCAGCACCATAAGAAGATGTACTGTAGCTAGACACGTTAAGTGAACCTGTATTCACATCCCGACGATAAATATCAAAACCACGGCTAACACCATCAGGCGTGAAGTATGGGTCGGTAAATGACAGAGAGTATGTTGTATTCACTTTACCAGTATTTACGTTTGCAGATACGCGATTGCCTGTTCCTAAGAAGTTATCTTGGTTCACTGTAATACCGAAAGTTACCCCTTCGTTACTGGATAAACCTGCGCCAAATTGAATGCTACCAGTAGATTTTTCAGTCACACTTAAGTTTAAATCGACTTGGTCAGCCGTACCTGGTACAGCTGGCGTTTCTACGTTAACATCTGAAAAGAAGTCAGTACGCACAACACGCTCTTTTGATCGGTTTATCTTTTCCGCATTATACCAAGCTGATTCTAGCTGACGCACTTCTCGACGAATAACTTCATCTCGTGTTCTGGTATTGCCGACAATATTAATTCGACGAACATAAACACGTTTGCCAGGGTCTACAAAAAATGTAAAGGCAGCGGTATGTTCATTTTTATTGATTTCTGGCACAGGATTAACATTAGAGAATGCATAGCCATCATTACTTAAACGATCGCTAATCGCTTTGCTAGATTGTGTAATTTTCTCACGGTTAAAAGTATCGCCTTTTTTAATTTGAATTAAATGTTCTAATTCTGAGTCAGCAATGATTGTATCGCCTGCCAGTTTGATATCTGAAATGGTATATTTTTCACCTTCAGTGATATTAACCGTAATGTAAATATCTTTTTTATCAGGTGAAATTGATACCTGTGTGGAGTCAATATTAAACTCCAAATAGCCTTTGTTCATGTAAAACGAACGCAAAGCTTCTAAGTCAGCATTTAGCTTTTGTTTTGAATATTGGTCGTCTTTATTCCACCAACTCATCCAGTTTGGCGTGGTAAGCAAAAACTCGGCACGTAAATCGTCCATGGTAAAGGCTTGATTACCAACAATATTAATGCTTTTAATTTTTGAAACAGCGCCTTCTTCAATATTAAAGCTAACCGCCACACGATTACGCTCAAGCGGCGAAACCACGGCTTTCACGGATGCACCATATTTACCCTGAGATAAATACTGGCGCTTAATTTCTTGCTCAGCTCGATCTAATTGAGACTTATCAAAAATCTGACCTTCAGCGATACCAATTTGCTTTAGTCCTTCTTTCATTTTATCTGAAGGGAACGACTTATTACCACTGAGATCAATCTTAGCAATTGATGAGCGCTCCTGAACAGTGACAACCAAAACGTCACCCTCAGCTTCAATACGGACATCTTTAAAAAAGCCCGTGCCATAAAGTGATTTAATCGCCTCAGATGCAAGTTCATCATTCATGGTTTCGCCGACTTTAACGGGAAGATAAGTAAATACCGTGCCAGCCTCTGTACGTTGAATACCTTCTACACGAATGTCTTTAACGACAAACGGCTCTAGAGCAAATGCTGAGTTAGCATATAGCCCAGATACAATCAGTAGAATAGATTTAATTTTTAAAGTATTAAGCATTTTTTTTGATTGCGTCATAGTTTTTTTGTGTCAGTTTTAATTGTATATTGGTCATGTAACCAACCTGATGATTAATCTATTAATATCGTTATAAAACGCAATAATCATCAGTAAGCCCAGCATGAAAAAACCTATTTTTTGACCTATCATGAGCGCTGAGTCAGGCACAGGTTTTCTAGTTAGTAATTCAACGACATAATACATGAAATGGCCGCCATCTAATACAGGTATAGGTAAGAGATTCATCACACCGATGCTAATACTTATGAACGCTAGAAAGCCGATAAACTGCTTCAGCCCTCTATCTGCGCTTTCTCCAGCTGCGTTGGCAATGGTCAAAGAGCCACTCATATTTTTTAATGACAATTGCCCAGTCACCAATTTCTCCATCAATTTTAAGCTGACAATTGAAGTATCCCAAGTGGTTGCAGTGGCTTTTACAAAAGCGCGTAAGGGTGAATAGTTAATCATACTGACACGGCTATCTAGCGCAGCCACACCTATCATTCCAATAGTTTTACCCTCAACTATTTTTGCTTCTGGCAGTATTATTATGGTTAACTCTTCACCATTGCGTTGAACTAACAGTTCCACCTTTTTGCTGGCACTTTCTTTAATGACACTTGTGAAATCTTGCCAGTGTTTGATAGTTTGCTGATTCGCTTTTAGAATTAAATCGTTGACTTTCAGGCCCGCCTTAGCCGCTGGCCCATCTGAATTCAACCCGCCAATTTGTGCTTTAATGTCAGGCTGAATAAAAGCAAACCCTAATACAGCTAATGCATCTTGATCAGGGTTATCTAGGTTAATAGCCGCTAGGTTTAATTTGTGTAACTTTGTTTTTCCATTGTTATCTAGTACATTAACAGTCGCATTTGTATTTTTAAGTGACGCATTTAAAAAAGCAAAGCTCGCTTCTTGCCAAGTATCTACTTGATTACCATTGATTTTCTGAATGACTTCATTTTCTTTGAACCCTGCCACTGCTGCTGGGCTATTCTCTAGCACTTTGCCTAAAATAGGCTTAATGCCTAACACTCCTGTCATCAATATTGCCCAGTATAATAAAATAGCTAGTAATAAATTAGCAAAAGGCCCGGCTAACACTACTGCCATACGTTTTAATACAGGCTGGCGGTTAAATGCGCGCTGCAAATCAGCTTCGGAATAGCTGGCTTGCGTTACGTTATCTACTTCAACAAATTCGCGCTCATCAAGAAATTTGACGTAACCACCTAATGGAATGCTTGCAATGATAAATTCTGTATTGTCTTTACCAAAAGTTTTTGACCACAATGGTTTGCCAAAACCTATTGAAAATTTCAGTATTCTTACGCCACACCATTTAGCCACTTGGTAATGGCCATACTCATGCACCGTAACTAGAATACCAATGGTAACTAAAAATGCTATGAGTGTTAGCATAGGGTTTTTACTTGTATCGTTGCAGCAGCTCTCGCCATTTCATCAACTGCAACAAGTTGTGCTATTGATGTCACTGGTTCTATGTTAGATGCTGACAACACCGTTTCTATCATGTTTGGAATATCCATAAAGCCAATTTTTTCAGCTAAAAAAGCCTCTACCGCAACCTCATTAGCCGCATTTAATATGGCAGGCGCCGTACCACCAGCGTTGATCGCTTCATAGGCAATGCGCAAACAAGGAAAACGCAAAAAGTCTGGCGCGCAAAAATCTAATCTTGCCTTCATGATTAAGTCTAAACTGCTCACGCCACTAATTAAACGTTCAGGGTAACCAAGCCCATAGGCAATGGGTGTGCGCATGTCGGGGTTGCCTAATTGCGCCAGCACACTGCCATCAATGTATTCCACCATCGAATGAATCACGCTTTGCGGATGTACAACGACATCAATTTGTGAAGGTAGCGCATTAAATAACCAGTGCGCTTCAATCACTTCCAAGCCTTTGTTCATCATGGTGGCAGAATCTATCGTGATTTTTGGCCCCATGATCCAATTAGGATGATTTAAGGCTTGGGCACGCGTGACAGATTCAAGTTCTTGCAAACTGGCATTTCTAAATGGTCCGCCTGAGGCGGTTAATAAAACCCGTTTAACCCCCATGCTTGTTAAAGTGGGGTGCTTAGTCTGTGGCATAACCTGAAAAATTGCATTATGTTCACTATCAATCGGTAATAATGTCGCGCCACCCTGCTCGACTGCTTGCATAAATAAATTGCCCGCCATGACGAGCGTTTCTTTATTGGCTAACAGCACGCGTTTTCCCGCTTTTGCAGCCGCCATCGCAGAATGCAAGCCAGCGGCACCTACAATAGCCGCCATTACAATATCAACTTGATCATGCGCTGACACTTCACATAACGCCGCTTCACCGTGAAGCACTTGCGTAGTTGAACCCTCGGCCTTTAACAATTCACTTAACGTTTGAGCAGCTGATTGTTGCAGCATCACCGCATATTGTGGTGCGTATTTTTGACACAACACTAACATTTCGTCCGTTTTACTATTCGCAGTTAATGCAAAAATTTTAAAACGTTCTGGATGCTGTGAAATGACATCTAAGGTATTAGAACCTATCGTACCTGTTGCACCTAATATCGTCACATATTGGCTTTTTAAAGAGGTGCTATCGTGCATGAAGTTGTAGGTCCGCAAAAAGAGGAAAATAAATATAGAACAACACTAGTGGTAAGGTTGGGATAAGCCCATCAATACGATCTAACACGCCACCATGGCCAGGTAATAAATGGCTACTATCTTTTACCCCTGCTTGGCGCTTTAGTAGAGACTCAAATAAATCGCCCATGACACTAAGTACAACAATGAGCCACAAACCCACAATCAGCCAGCGGCTAATGTGCAGGTATTGGCAAAGCACTATGCCATACACGGTAGCCCCTAACAGCGCACCAGCAACACCTTCCCAGGTTTTACCAGGGCTAATTTCTGGAGCAAGTTTATGCTTACCAAATGCCTTGCCAGCAAAATACGCGGCAATATCCGCTAGCCAAACGGTAGCCAGCACGGCCAGTAGCAACCAAGGGCTGATGCGATGCAAACCTACTAGCGCCAGCCAAGTAGCCAGTAGTAAAGTTAGCCCTACTATAGCCATCAGCACTTTTTGCTGTAGATATTTTCTACTAAGCAACCAAATAGGCGCAAAACACAACCAAAATAGTGCTGACAAACATAGAAAACCAAATACCACTTTATCAACATAAAACCCATAAGATAAATTAGGTGAAAGGCAGATGAGCAGGCCAACACTGAGTGCGATGGCCAAGTAAATTAAAGTGACCTGCTTACTAAGCTTAATTAACTTAGCCCACTCCCAAACGCCTATGAGTGTGGCTGCCAAGGTCACCAACGCCCAAACCAGCCCAGAGGTGCTAAACAAAACCGTCAAAAAGCCAATGGCAAGCACAATAGCAGTTAAGACTCTAGTTTTAAGCATAATGTGATTAAGCTTTTGGCTCTGAAAGTTGCTCGCTGGTACGGCCAAAACGGCGCTCGCGATGTTGATAAGAGGCGATGGCCAATTTAAACGCCTCTTCATCAAAATCTGGCCATAAAGTATCGGTAAAATATAGCTCAGCATAAGCTAATTGCCATAATAAAAAATTACTGATGCGCTTTTCACCACCCGTGCGGATAAACAAATCAGGCTCTGGCGCATAATTCATGGCCAAATAAGGGGTAAGATGATCTTCGCGATAAAAACCTGCCAGTTGCGGAATTTCTGCTTGCATTTTGTTCACTGCTTGCAAAATATCCCAACGTCCGCCATAGTTAGCCGCTATCGTTAATGTGAGCGCCGTGTTATTCGCCGTTAACGCCTCTGCAGATTCTATTTGGGCGATCAATGGCACATCAAATCGACTGCGATCGCCAATCATAATGAGCTTGATATTATTTTTATGTAGCTTATCAACTTCACGTCTTAATGCTTGCATAAATAAGCCCATTAAAAACGTGACTTCTTCAGCTGGCCTGCGCCAATTCTCGCTACTAAAGGCAAATAGGGTTAAATGCTCAACTTTTAAATTCAGGCAATATTTCACCACATCTCGCACGGTTTCTACGCCGCGTTTATGCCCAGCAATACGTGGCAAAAAACGCTTACGCGCCCAACGACCATTGCCATCCATAATAATCGCAATATGCTTAGGCGTTTGTGCAACCTCGGGTACGACTTGTGTTGCGCTACTAAAAAAGGCCACAAATGCTCCAGTCCAGTTGATTTGGCAAGTTAACGGGCATTAAACCGCCATCAATTCAACTTCTTTAACTTGTAAAAGCTTGTCAACCTCTATTACCGCTTTATCTGTAGATTTTTGAACGTCATCTTGCGCACGACGCTCATCATCTTCAGAAATTTCTTTGTCTTTAAGCAGTTTTTTAAGTGCATCATTGGCATCGCGGCGTACGTTACGAATTGAAATCTTTGCACCCTCTGCCTCAGAGCGCACTATTTTAGTCATATCTCGGCGACGCTCTTCAGTCAACATTGGCATCGGCACCCGAATTAAATCGCCATTAGTAGCAGGGTTTAAGCCTAAATCACAATCTCGAATGGCTTTCTCAACCTTGGAAATCATATTTTTTTCAAACGGCTGCACGTTAATGGTTCGTGCATCCCCTAAGTTGACATTGGCCACTTGGTTAACCGCTATCATAGAACCATAATATTCAACCATCACATGATCTAACAAACCAACATGCGCGCGGCCAGTGCGTACTTTAGCCAAATCGGTTTTGAGCACCTCTAACGATTTTAGCATTTTTTGTTCTGCTGTTTTTTTTACTTCATTTAACATATTTTTCTCCAACTAAATCTTTTATCGCCACGTTTAAATGACGACGCGCGTACCTTCATTTTCGCCCATCACCATGCGTTTTAACGCACCTTGTTTAAAAATACTAAATACAGAAATTGGCATTTTTTGATCGCGGCACAAGGTCAGTGCTGTCGCATCCATCACTTTTAAATCTTTGGCAATTGCCTCGTCAAATGTCACCGTTTCATAGCGCGTAGCACTTGGGTCTTTTTTCGGGTCAGCGGTATAAATACCATCCACTTTAGTCGCTTTAAGTACAATATCAGCATTCATTTCCATGCCACGTAAGGCAGCTGCTGTGTCTGTGGTAAAAAATGGGTTGCCTGTACCTGCACCAAAAATCACCACCACACCTTCTTCTAAATAACGAATAGCTTTGGCACGAATGTAGGGTTCTACCACTTCAACATTAAGTGCACTTTGTACACGGGCGTTTAAGCCACCATGCTTCATCGCATCTTGTAATGCCATGGCATTCATGACCGTAGCAAGCATGCCCATGTAATCAGCGGTAGCCCTATCCATGCCAGCAGCAGCGGGTGCAACACCACGGAAAATATTACCCCCACCAATCACTACGGCAACCTCTACGCCCAAATCAACAATTTCTTTCACTTGCTCAACGATATTGGTAATCGTGGCACGGTTGATACCATAAGCATCATCACCCATTAGCGCCTCGCCAGAAAGTTTAAGAAGGATGCGCTTAAAGGCTGCTTTTGCCATAATTTTCCTGTTAATAATAAGTCAAATTTGAGTTTGCATATTTAAGCATAAAATTGCTTAAATATGCACAAAAACCGTGTGTGAATGGTGAATAAAATTGTAATTATATGTTTGATGTACAGCATTTTCACTTTTAGCATATAGTAAATTAGGGATTTTAAATGCTGTTATAGGCTATCGTACTTAAGAGCAATATTTAGTCATAATTACAATGAAAACAGCTTCAGGACGCCACAGTTTTACTGGTGCATATTGTTTTAAAGACAAATTGATTGTGAATTCTAACTGCTTTTAAGCGTAATTCTAGATGAGTTTTGGCTTAATGACTTTAGTTTTAATATATTTAAAATAAATTCTTGTCCCTAATAACAGCGCCAAAACCACTGCATAAAATAATGGCTCTCGAATATCTTTTTTGACAAGCCACCAAAAATGCACTACCGCCAATATTGCAATGACATAAACCATTTGGTGCAAGGTTTTCCAGCCACTTTTTAAGCGCTTAATCATAGCATTATTCGAGGTGATTGCTAACGGTATGGTCAGTACAAATGCCACAAAACCAAACAAAATACGGGGGTGTTTAGCAACGTCTTTGGTGATAGCTACCCAATCAAAAGAAAAGTCTAGCCACACATAAGTGATGACATGCAAACTGGCATAAAAAAACATGAACAACCCCAGCATGCGGCGTAATTGCACTTGCCAAACTCGACCAGTCCATAACCTGATGGGGGTCAGTGTTAAGGTTGCGAGCAAAATAAATAACGCCCAAAAGCCTGTTGAGTGCTCAATAAACTCAATCGGATTCGCGCCAAGATGGCTTTGTATACCCAGCCAAACCAAATGAAATAATGGAATTAGACATATCACAAATACTAAAATTTTGATGTTGGCGACTTGCGCTTTACTAGGTATTTTTTTGATAAAAATGAACATCTGATGGTGACCTTAAATGTGGCTGATTTTTCGAAAATTTTTATATAAAAAAGCACGAGAAAAAATAGATGCTCCGTTCCCGTAAAGGGAATCTCCATTCTCACTAAGTGCTAAAGCACTAAGTCGAGTGTGATAAGCCTCATTTTAGGCCGTTTAGCGAGGCATCAAATAAAGTGTGCTGTTTTTATGATTATTTAAATGGCATTAAAAGTATTTTCGCAAATCCATTCCAGCATACATATGCCCAACTTGTTCGTTATAACCATTAAACATTTGCGTCTTAATACGCCCTGCAAATAAGCCAGCACCAATACGTTTTTCTGTCGATTGAGACCAGCGTGGATGTTCTACATTAGGGTTTACATTTGCAAAAAATCCATACTCACTTGGGCCAGCTTTCATCCAACTTGAAACGGGCATTTTTTCTGTAAAGCGAATTTTAACAATTGATTTTGCCCCTTTAAAACCGTATTTCCAAGGCGTAATTAAGCGCATCGGAGCACCGTTTTGGTTTGGTAGCTGCTCTCCATATAAGCCTACTGCCATGATTGCAAGCGGATTCATCGCTTCATCCATACGCAATCCTTCGGTATATGGCCAATCTAATACAGGTAAGCTTTGACCAGGCATTTGCTGCTTATCAGACAAAGTAATAAACTCAACGTATTTAGCGTTGGTGGTAGGTTCAGCCCACTTAATCAACTTTGCTAAAGGTAGCCCAATCCAAGGAATTACCATAGACCAGCCCTCGACACAACGCATACGATAAATACGCTCTTCTAGTGGAGCTAACTTATAAATATCCTCAATGCTGATGATTTTATTTTTTTTAACTTCGCCTTCAATACTTACCGTCCATGGATGCGCTTTAAATAGTTTGGCGTTATTAGCAGGTTCACCTTTATCGGTACCAAACTCATAAAAATTGTTATATGTGGTGACATCATCATATTTGGTCAGTTTTTCTTCTTGACCAAATGCTGTTTTTTGGTAATTGGTAATTTTTTGACGAGGCCCAAACGTGATTGGTTTGACAGTAACAGGAGCGTTTGCACGGCCAACTAATCGTCCATCACCTTGCGTAACGCCACTAGCGACTGTGCCAGCATTGACGGGCGGGCCAAGCAATGCAATTGATCCCGCAACCAAGCCAAAACCTGCATTTTGTAAAAAAACTCTGCGGTCATCAAAAACGGCTTTGGGAGTAATTTCTGAAGGGACAATATCTGATTTTGGTAAAATAATCATCGGGAGATCACTTAAACTTAAAGTTAAAAGAATTAATACTGAAAGTTAGTCGCTAATGATTGCTAAACCTTACAACGAATTTCAGTTCCGAGTGTTTGGTTTGTTACATTCCAGCGATCTCTGAAGCTATTTCTTCAGCAAGTGCATTGTCATGCGTGTCTTTTGCAATCAATTTGGCGCGTGCCACTAAAACATTAGCGGCTTCTTTATCGCCCTCTGCAAACTTCACGCGCGCCAAAACACAACTAGCTATCGCCTCGTAATAAGCGCCGCCTTGATCACTGGCGAATTTAATCATTATATTCAGTATATTTTCTGCACTTGTGTAATTTTTAACCAGCCCATAATAGCGGCCAAGCGCAATACCCGCATGCACACGTTGGTCTAACGTGCCGACTTTATCTTGCATCAAGTAACCTTTTACTTGGTATTCTAGTGCTGCATCATGCTGATTCATGTTGTGATAGGCCAACGCAACTTTCTCAAAGCTTTCACCCCGCTCATTGTCATTTTCATCCAGTTTATTGGCCAATTGAAACTGAGCTAATGCCTGATGATATTGCTGTTTGTCACTATATAACTGACCAAGCGCAATATAGCTTGCGCGCTCATAAACCATATTTTTGCTGGCTTTGGCTTGGGTTGATGCCGCGTTATAGCTGTCAATGGCAGGCGTATATTGTTTTAATGCGGCATAAGCATTGCCAATCAACATCGCGCTGACGGCTTTATCTACCGCATCCCCCACTTGTGCATCCGCTTGTTTAAATGCGGTTAATGCACCATTTAAATCATCCTTCGCGACTAATGCTCGGCCTAGGCAAATAAGTGCATCTCGATCATTTTTATTGCTGTCTAACGCTTTGCTTGCTTGCACTAATGCGTCTGCAACATCACCTTTTTCTAAAGCTGATTTACATGCCAGAGTTTCAGGTGTTTCAGCATAAACATTATTTAAAAACAATATGATAAACAGTGGACTTAATGTAATTTGTAATTTCATGTTACCTTCCGAAATTATTTTTGTATGATGAACCAGTGATAGCTCACCAGCATTGACTCCTTAGTTTAAGGGTAAGTTCTTACAACGCCAACAAAACTAGCAACGCCGCCTCATCTAATATCGGTAAGCCTAACTCTTGCGCTTTATCTAGCTTACTACCCGCTTCTGCGCCAACCACCACGTAGTTTGTTTTTTTAGACACGCTGCCACTCACCTTAGCGCCAGCCATCTCGATTTTTTCTTTCGCATCTTCACGTGATAAATTAGGTAAAGTACCGGTGAGTACAAAATTTTTCCCCACTAAATGCCCAGCGGCCTGCTGCTTTCCTGAGGTTTCATCCCACTCAATGCCAGCACAAATTAACGCGGCAATCACCTCTTGGTTGTGAGGCTCACTAAAAAAATTAAAAATAGATTCCGCTGCGACTGGACCAACATCACTCACTTCTAATAAAGTTTCTATATTGGCTTGCATTAGGCCAGGCAAATGACCAAAAAATTTAGCCAAGTCTTTTGAAGTATTTTCGCCAACACTGCGGATTCCTAATGCGTAGATGAAGCGCGCTAAGGTCGTTTTTTTGCTAATGGTTAATGCATTCAAAATATTTTGTGCCGATTTTGTCGCCATACGCGTTAATTGGCTTAATGTGCTCAAATCAAGCTGGTAAATATCAGCTAAGGTGTGAACCAAATTTGCTTCTACTAGTTGATCTACTAATTTATCGCCAAAGCCCTCAATGTTCATCGCGCGCCGTGAGGCAAAATGGATAAGGCTTTGTTTGCGCTGTGCTGGGCAAAATAAGCCCCCAGTACACCGCGCTACCGCTTCATCCACTTGTTTTAAAATATGTGAGCCGCATTCTGGGCATGATGTTGGCATTTCAAAGCGACGTGCGTTAACAGGTCGCTTTTCAAGCACCACATTAACCACTTCAGGAATCACATCCCCTGCCCTTCGGATGCTCACAGTGTCACCAATGTGCACATCTTTGCGCCGCACTTCATCTTCATTGTGCAATGTCGCATTGGTCACGGTAACCCCACCTACAAAGACAGGCGCTAGCCTTGCTACTGGCGTAATCGCGCCAGTACGCCCCACTTGAACAGTAATATCTTCCACAATGGTGAGCGCTTCTTGGGCGGGAAACTTATGCGCTATCGCCCAACGTGGTGCGCGTGACAAAAAGCCAAGCTCATTTTGCTGGTTAATTTGATTCACTTTATAGACGACACCATCAATATCAAATGGTAAGTTTGCACGTGCCGTGCCGATTTTTTTGTAATAATCAAGCAAGCCCGTTAAGCCTTTAACCACAGAACGCTCAACACTCACAGGAAAATATAAGCCCGCTAAATAATCCATTGCCGCGCTGTGGCTACTCAATGCAGGTGTCCCCTCAGCAGCACCTAAGCCATAAGCAAAAAAGCTTAAATGACGCTTTACTGTCGTTGTCGCCTCAAGTTGGCGTAAACTACCAGCCGCCGCATTACGCGGATTAGCAAAAAGCTTTTCGCCTTTCGCAAGTTGGGACGCATTAAGTTTTTCAAAATCACGTTTAAACATCAATACTTCACCACGTACTTCAAGCAATGCTGGCGGATGTTGACAATCTAATCGCATAGGAATCGCATGTAGCGTGCGTAAATTATGCGTGACATCTTCACCTGTATAGCCATCGCCACGTGTTGCACCTTGGGTAAACAAGCCATGTTCATAGGTCAAAGTAATGGCCAAGCCGTCAAATTTTGGTTCTACTGCATATTCAATTTGGCCATGCCCCAGTGCTTCGCGAATGCGTTTATCAAAAGCCTCTAGCTCACTGTCTTCAAATGCATTATTGAGAGAAAGCATGGCTTGCCGATGTTTAACACTTTTAAACGCATTCACAGCCGATCCACTCACACGTTGCGTTGGTGAGTCCAAAGTAATAAGATTTGGGTGAGTGTTTTCTAAACTTTGCAACTCAAGATAGCGAGTATCATATTCGCTATCTGGCACCGTGGGAGAGTCTTGCACGTAATACTCATAATCATATCGCGCGATGAGCAACCGTAGCTCTAATATACGTTGCTCAATATCTAGCATGTTTTGACCTTAAAATTATGAGAATAAACGCATCGCGCTATCAGAGCCAGGGACAATGCCACGCTCTAACATTGTGCTTTGAATGACTGTTAGTTGTTGACGTATTTTATCAAGCTGGTCATCGCCTAAAAGTTTATTGCTTTCATCTACCAGCGCAGCGTTTAAGGCAATATTCATTTGCTTTGCCGCTTGAATCATTTGGTTAAAAGCCTGTGTAGACTTGCTTACATGTGGAATATCTAGCTGGAAGGTAATGCCTTTGACAACAGAGTTTCTGAGCATTTCTTGGTTAAAACGGAAATTTTCACGGTTAAACATGATAAATAAGACTTGTCCACGTTCATCATAATACTTAAATGACCCATCAGTACTGAGTCTAAACCCTTGCGCTTCAGCTAGACCTTTTAGCTTAGTTCCAGTAAATGCCCCTTGCTCGCCATGAACCAGGTGAAAACCTACAGTTTTATCGACTTCAATACAAAATGCATCTAAAGCATTCGCTTTTGCAACAATATCACCAGTGTCTTGCCAATCAAGTGTTGCATTTAGCTGCTCGTTAATACCATCAACCACTTGTTGAAAGCGACTGAGCAAGTTACGAGAAATTGCCCCAGAACGGTCTGCAAGCTGAATGCTACAAGCAACCTTTATAATTTTTTGATGCGGCGATACTTCTTTAAGTATTGTCCACAATTGACGCATATCTTGGCTTAACTCTAGTGCATTTGAAGTTAAAGTATGAATAAAAACTGGCTTATCATAGCCTTCAAATTGGCCAATTAAGGTGCTGACAATCGTGCTGGCTGGCATTTCCCTCGTTAAATGCAATACTGCTGTGTAATCCATTTGCGCTTGTAACATCGCTGGCAGCAGCAATATCACTTCTTCACGATGCACATCGTTGTCCGCTGTGTTTATTGCATTATCATCCGCCTCTGAAGCAGGTGGTTGCTCTGGTGTTGGCGGTTGATTATCGGGCGCCATTACTTGCTCAGATGCTTTGTCATCGTCCAAATGGGCAGGTATTGGTTCTACTTTATTTTTATACCCAAAGGTATTGTCAAAAATGGCTTTTATATCGTCTAAATGTGCAGATTTTGTCGCTTGCGTATTTAAATTGGTTTGAGATGCCACTCTTGCTTGCGTTAATTGTGCATATGCTTCGTTGATAGAAACGTTATCGGGCAAGAATTCATCTTCAATTGCTGCTTCTGCAGAGGGTTCTGTTGATGCTATTACTTCAGCACTTGCTAGCGCGATGTTGTTTGTTGGTGCTTGAGGGCTTGTTTTGGTATTTTTGAGAGATGACTCATCAATGATGGTGTCTTCAAAATCATTTTTTGTGGTGTCAATGTTAAATGTCGGTTCATCTAGTAGTGCATCACTTTTTAAAGGTGAGAAGCTTTTCTCAGCTTGTTGATAATATTTACGCTCTTGCCACCAGTTATAAACAAATACTGCCGCAATGATGAGGATGCCAATTAGAATTAATACTACATACAAATTAGTCATAGATACGAGCTTTCAATCTATTAATAAAATTACCCATTTAAAACTTAATTCAATTAAAATTAAACCATTTTAAATCTATTTAATCTAAATTATTACAACTTAAACAACGGCCACTTCAGTCATTTTCACGGCAGCTTCCATATCCACATCCACAATACGTGAAACGCCAGATTCTTGCATAGTAACACCAATCAATTGCTGCGCCATTTCCATTGTTATTTTATTATGACTCACATATAAAAACTGTGTTTTTTCTGACATTTTTTTAACCATAGCACAAAAACGCTCAGTGTTACTATCGTCTAATGGCGCATCAACCTCGTCCATTAGGCAAAAAGGTGCTGGGTTGAGCCTAAATAAAGCAAATACCAATGCTAAAGCAGTTAACGCTTTTTCTCCGCCTGAGAGCATGTGAATGGTATTATTTTTTTTACCTGGCGGTTGCGCAAAAACTAGCATCCCTGCATCTAAAATCTCCTCGCCTAGCAGCTCTAAACGCGCTAAGCCACCGCCAAACAAGGTTGCAAAAAGTTCAGCAAAGTGGCGGTTCGCCTCATCAAATGTGGACTGTAAGCGCCCTCTCGTTTCTACATCAATTTTTCGAATCGCACTTTCTAAGGTATCAGTTGCGTCTAATAAATCTTTGCATTGGCTATTTAAATAGGTTTTGCGTATTTGCTCAGTTTCTAACTCTTGTATTGCTGCTAAATTCACTGCACCTAAAGCCTCAATTTCTAGGTTAAGTTGGTTAAGTTTTTTTTCAACATCCAAGACTTTAAGCGTATTTTCGCCGTCATTTTCCAGCAAACCTAGTTGTAAATTGAGTTCATTTTCACTCATATTAAATGCGTTAAGCGCAGTTTTGCATTGCTCAAAATTTATTCTTGCTTCTTGTTCACTTAAACGGCTTGCTTCTAATTTGTCACGCAATGGGTGTAATAACTGCTCAGTTTGCATTCTAGCTCGCTCATGTTGTAATAACATTTGTTCGCATTCGCTCAACGCATTACGCGCTTTTGCTAAAACAGCTTCGCAAGTTTGTTTACAATTTAATGCCAAGACTAAATTTTCATTAAGCGCTTCCATTTTAGTTGCGGCGAGTAAGGTTACCGCCTCTTCATGACGTAATTTTAAACTGGCTTTTTCTTCAAGTAAATTATTAATTTTAATATTCAACTCATTAATACTATTATTTTTTAATTTTAAATTAAAGTGGCACTCTTGAAAAGTGCGCTCCATATTTTGCAATTGTGTATTGGCATTGTGTAAGACAGATTCTGTTTTTTGTTTTTCAGCGCTTAATATTTTTTTATCTTGATGCATTTGCGCTACGCTTGAACTGATTTCGCTCATTTGCAATTGCTTTTCTTCAATCTCAGTATTTAGTGTTAACAATTTACTTTCAACTGTTGCACAATCATTTTGTATAGATTTTTGTCTCTGCAATGCGTTTTGTTGCGCTTGCTGTATTTGCTGAAGCGCTAAATTAAGCTGATGTTGCTGCTGGGTAACAGTTTTAAGCTGCAAACTTTTTGCTTGCTGTTCAGCCCTTAAGTTTTGTAAGTTTTGTTCCGCTAATATTAGCTGCGCTTGAGTTTTTGTCACTAACTCACTCGCGTCAGGCAATTGTTGCTCCAGCATGATGAGTTGACTTTGCCTTTCCAAGACACCATACAATAGTGATTGCGCACTAAAATAAGTAATACTATGCACTGAATAAATATCCCCCTGCTGGTTAACCAAATATTCACCACTTGCTAGTGCTTTACGGGCAGTTTCAGCATCTTCATCCGCTTCTAGCAAATAAGCACCTGTCAGCCAATCCATCATCACTGATTGCAAGTTAGCATCTTTAGTCTCAATCAAGTCTAACAATGTAGTCTTTTGATGCTTCATAATGTGGCAATTTGGACTAGTGGATGTCAGTGCGATTGTTAAGGCACTTGGTGGTCGTGTTTGCGCAATTGATAAATCAGCTGAGGTGACTGCGTTTAATTTCGACCCTAACACGGCCTCTAATGCTGTTTCCCAGCCTTTTTTAATGGTAACTAATTGCCAAAGTCTCGTCTGATTATCCAGCCCAGCGCTTTTCAACCATAAATTCAGCGCAGTTTCATTATTGCCGCTTTTCATACTTTGTTGAATTTTGACCATTGAACTCATTTCAGCTTCTAATAAGTTTAACTTGCGCTGCTCATTGGTAAATTTCTCTCGCTGAGTATTCACTTCTAGCATCAGTGACCGCTCTTGTTGTGCATCTGCAAGCGTTAATTTTTCTAATTGTTGAGCTTGAACTTCAATGGCTTTAAGTTGGGTTTGCTTTTCCGCAATATCCTGATCAGGCGTCACCAATATATGGCTAAGATTTTGCTGTAAACATTGTAAGTGTTCATTTGCTTCACGCTGTGTACGAGCAAGATGCCCAGCATTAGTCTGTTCTATGCGTAATTTCTGCTCGGCGCTCATCAAAACCGTAAGATGGCTACTCAATGCCGCCGCAGCCGTTTTAAATTGCTGTGATAATGCGGGTAAAGCCTGTTTGGCTGTTTGAATAGCCGACTCCACTTGCATAAAGTCTTTATTCACCGTTGCCAGTTCAGCATTCGCAGTGGTTACGTTACCTTCAAGCAACGTATTTTGATGAGTATTCTTATCCAGCTGCACCTTCAATTGTTGCAGTTGCTGCTGCAGCCGTTCCTTGGCATCTGCGGTATTTTTTACTTGGTTTTCTAGGTTAGAAACCTCAGCATTAATTTCATAATAGCGAGTTTGCGTAACATTTACCGCCTCTGTTGCTGTATAGTTTTGCTGCCTAGCCGTTTCTAAAGCGGCTTCGTTAGTACGTAAGCTGGCGATTTGCGCTTCAAGTTCATTGACCAGCACCTCTACATTGCGCCGAGCTTTTTCCCACCGTGTGCTGGCACTTCGTTTTTTTAGCAACCACACTTGTGCTTTAGCCATATTTAATGCGGTTTGAAGCCGATAGTATTGCTCAGCAACAACGGCTTGTGATTGCAAACGGCTAATGAGCATATCTAACTCACGTAAAATATCTTCAACACGGGTCAAGTTCTCGCGTGTGTCTCGTAATCGCAATTCAGTTTCTTTGCGGCGCTCTTTGTATTTACTAATACCTGCAGCTTCTTCTAAAAAAACACGCAACTCTTCAGGCTTAGCCTCCACAATACGGTTAATCGTATTTTGCCCAATAATGGCATAGGCGCGCCCACCTAAACCTGTGCCTAAAAATAAATCCGCCACATCACGACGACGTACGACAGTATTATTAATATAATAAGTAGAGCCTTTATCACGTTCAATCACTCGCTTAACAGAGATTTCAGCATATTGAGACCACTCACCAGCTGCACCAGCTAGGCAATTATCAAATACAAGCTCTACAGAAGCACGTGAAATGGGCTTGCGATTACCTGAGCCATTAAAAATTACAGCATCCATGCCATCCGCGCGCATCTCTTTGGCTGATGATTCACCTAACACCCAGCGTACAGACTCCATTACATTTGATTTTCCGCAACCATTTGGACCGACCACGCCTACACGTTGCCCGTGTATATGCAGTGTCGTTGGGTCAACAAACGATTTGAAACCAGCGAGTTTTAAGTGAGTTAGACGCAAATTCGATTTTTATTATGATGTGTTTTGATAGAACGTTATAATAACGTTTTTTGAGAAAATTTGCCTGATGACAACGACAAGTTTAGGTGAAAAACCTACCGCACAACCAACTAAAACCTTAGAAACGTTTGAAAACCCTAAGCAGTCACGAGACTTTCATATTCATATGGAAATTCCTGAGTTTACTTGCCTATGCCCAAAAACTGGCCAACCCGACTTTGCTTTGATTTACCTAGACTATATTCCAGATGCTTTATGTGTAGAGCTTAAAAGCCTTAAGCTTTATATTTGGTCATTTCGAGATAAAGGCTGCTTTCATG
This sequence comes from Methylophilaceae bacterium, assembly GCA_049662045.1. Taxonomy (GTDB): domain Bacteria; phylum Pseudomonadota; class Gammaproteobacteria; order Burkholderiales; family Methylophilaceae; genus Methylotenera. Next base: position 91,441 of record JBATAW010000017.1, read on the forward strand.
AAGCGGTAACCAATCAAATTTTAGATGACTTGGTTGCCGAAACGCGGCCTAAATTTATGCGTGTCACCGCAAAATTTTATGTACGTGGTGGCGTTTTTACCAATGTTATCGCTGAACATCGAAAAAAGGATTGGCAACCATTACCGCGTGTAGAACTCACCCAATTTGATAGCCAATCAAATACGCGCGGTTGATTCTGTCATTAATATTAATCAATTTAATAAAAACGAGCAAAAAACATTGACAAGCCCCCTACTCATCTTTATTATTGCGCCTCGCTGGTAGACAGAGTTTGAAAGCGAATGATGTAGGTTTGGGGGGTATAGCTCAGCTGGGAGAGCGCTTGCATGGCATGCAAGAGGTCAGCGGTTCGATCCCGCTTACCTCCACCATAAAGTAGTAAATTCATGCAAAAAAGCGTGTAATGTAGTAAAATACGGGTATTGCAAACTGCAATATTTCTTAGGTCCCCATCGTCTAGAGGCCTAGGACACCTCCCTTTCACGGAGGCGACCGGGGTTCGAATCCCCGTGGGGACGCCATTAATTCCCCGCTAGATATTTTGTAAGTAATCTTACAGGTCATAGCGGGTGTGGCATTTAGTTCAATTTTATCAACCAGTGCGTTGATGAAGTCTTTAGCTGATGCTCTATCTGTCATATCAAGATTCTCAGATAATGTTTTGAGCATTTTAGCAACATCTCTCTCTGAAATGGCCAAAAGTAACTTGTTGGCATTGTAGTCATTTTCTGCTTTATCGATTTCATCTAATAAATTGGTGCGTTGCTTTTCCAGTGTTTCTATTCTTGCCAATAAAGCTCTAGGATTTTCTATTTCTTCTAGTAAACATGTAAGCTTTTCAATTTTTAAGCTGATTTCGCTGACTTGTTTCTTGTAGGCCTTAATTTCAGTGTCCGGCACGGGTTGTGCGGCCTGGCGTGCGCATTTGGTGACGTCTTTGATAAAGTCTTCTGACTCTAAATCAGAGATGACTTTGTTAAATATTGCATTTTCAATCTCTTCTTTTGAGTAACGCTTACCTTTTGCCACGCGATAGTAAACACCATCACAGCCATGCCATGCGTCACCTTCGGCATTGACCATGATGCCGCTGAGTAGAAAGTCCGATGCTGTTTTGTAGGGTTTGTGTGCGGTGTTTTCTAGCGTTTGCAGTATTGTCTCCGCTTCATCAGTGTTGATAAGTGCTGAATGCGTGTCATGCTGAATCAACCATTCGTGACGAGGCCTGCGTTTAACACCACCTTTGTAGCCGCCACTGGATAGGCGTTCATTTTGGACATTCCATACCGTGTGGCCAGCATAAGTCAGTGCATTCCATTCCATGCCAATCAGTGTGGATTGTGCTAGGTCAACCAAGCCACTTTCTTTGGCTGATTTAGATCGTGCGATGCCATTGGTTCTCAGTTTGAAGTAATGCGCCACTTTTTTAGCGTCTTCTGATAAGATGAGTTTTGATTTGGTGACAGGTTCACCGTCGCGTATGGCACCTGTCTCGTGATATTCAAGTTGATATCCAAGGGGTGCGCGACCCCCTGCCCGGAAACCTTGTTTAACATTCTCAGCCATGCCTGCTAGCCCCTTTTCTTTACTCATTAAACTGTGCAGTTGATCAAAAGCTTGCATGACGGAGCGTATCACTACGTCAACCACACTGCCCGTTTCGGGCATTTTAGAATATAAAATTTTAATGTTACGTTTGTCGCACTCAAAATGAACCGCGTGCGCCAGATATTGATTGCGCGCAATACGTGATGTATCCATGACGAGTAGATATTGCCAGCCACGGTCTTTATTCTTGAATTGTGTAAGCAGTGCCTGAAAGGCTGGGCGATTGTCATCTTTGCCAGACTCCACCGCATCAGCATATTCACCAACTACGGTAAATGATTTTGCTTTTGCCATGGCTTGCAACTCACGTCGCTGCACGTCAATGGAGACGTCAGATCGATCTTTTGAGGATCTTAGATATAACACAGCATTATTCATGGTGTTTATTATAATCCCATAAAAACCAAGTAAGTAGTAGTGATTTAATGAGTATCTGGGTTATTGCAGACTAAAAAGTCAAGTACTATGGCTTGATATGGCATTACTCAAACAAATCAGCGTGCGTACCTGTACGAACAAAGATGAGTTGTTCTATTTTACTGCTACTATCTAACCTGTAGGCTAATAAGAAATCTCCGCCCACATGGCATTCACGATGCCCATCCCAATCACCACCTAAGGGATGGTCTAACCATTCTGGGCCAAGCGGCGCCTCATTAGCGATTAGAAGCAGCATCACTTCTTTCAGGCGCTTCATATCATAGCGCCCAGAATGTAACAGCCGATCCCAGTCTTTTAAAAAGGATTTTGTGTAATCTGATCCGCGTGGCAGCCTAGCACGTTTACTTGCTGCTGTTTTTTTCGAGGTCATTGAATAGTTCATCAGCCGTTGCAAATCGTACTTTACGTGCGCTAGCAATTGCATCAGCTTCTATCATAGCTGCATGTGTTTCAGGGTTGGGTACTTTGAGTGCAAAAGGCAATTGTTTTTCCACAACCACTCTCGTTAGAAAAACGCGCACAGCGTCAGATACGGAGAGTCCCATAGAAGCCAAAGTCTCGGTTGCTTCCAACTTGATTTTATCGTCCACTCTAACATGAACCATGCTTGACGTTGCCATAAATGCACCTCCTTTATTTGAGTTACATTGTATCTCATGTATCAGAAAAAACAAGAATTAATTATGAAGAAGATGTAACTGATTTAAATGGCTCTTTTTGAGGTTGTGGAAATAACTGGCATTTTTGGAACAGAAATTAAGTGGTCTTTTTAATAAAAATACGCGTACTTACGTGAGTATCGGCAGTCCACCCATTATTTTATCCTGTGGTTATTTGTAGCATTTATTGTAGCCTCATTGTGGTCACACGTAAAATTGAAATCTTAATAATTTAGTACGTACTAAATTATTAACCTAGTGCAGGATAGGCAAGTTGCCGAGATTTGTCGGACAAAGCTAATAAATTGACATCAATATAAAATGGTGATAGCATTTATCCAGCTTAATGATTGGAGTGAATGCAAATGTCAGTTGTCACCGTTAGAAACATACCTGAAGAAACGCATCGTGCGCTAAAAGCGCGCGCGGCCGAACATCATCGCAGTACAGAGGCGGAAATACGCTTTATTTTGGAAAATGCGGTTAGACCTAAGGATAGAATCAAACTCGGCTCATTATTGGCTGAGATTGGTCGTGAAGTGGGTTTCGTCGATATTGAGATAGACAGAGACAAAACACCGACAGAACCACTGAGCTTTGAATGATATTACTGGATACCAATGTCATTTCTGAGCCTTTAAAAGCCTCAGGCGATCCAAAAATAGTGGCTTGGATTAATGCGCAGAATATTGAAACTTTGTATCTTTCAACGATTGGTCTTGCAGAACTGCGTTTCGGTATCGCTGTGCTGCCAGAAGGTAAGCGCAAAAACATGCTTCATTCTAGCCTTGAACAGCGCGTGTTACCTTTGTTTGAGGGGCGTATTCTGTCATTTGATACAGCCGCATCACAGGCTTATGCAGTATTGCGATCTAGGGCGCGTGCGGCTGGCCAGGCAATTGCGCCAGCAGATGGTTATATTGCGGCCATCGCAATGACAAATGGGCTTGCTATCGCCACTAGAGACACTAAACCATTTATAGTAGCAGGCTTAACTGTGATTAACCCGTTTGATTTATGATATAACCACGACTTCTGATAAGTCTAGATTGAGCTGAGCTGGCATGCACTCCAATCACTTTGGGAACGATTAAACCATCATAAATCACAATCTTTTTCGTCTGGAAATCAATTTTTGTTTAATCAAAACCAATAATTCAATTTCACTATCAGTAATAGTGGGAATAACACTTTTTAAGATAAGAGTATCTAACTTTTTAATATTACTATCGAAGTCTTTTTCGGATTGAAATAGTTTAAGAAATTTCAAATACTCCACTTCTGAAAATTTGAAGTATGGGAGTGGAAGTTTCTTAAATTCATTCGGGGTCAACTCTAACACCCCTCCTCCATAGAAACGTCCATTAATCTCAGCAAATATTAGAGTTAATGAATTGTAAAACGATAAAACTAGACTGTTAATATCTATATTTTCTTTTGGGTTAACGAGATAAGCACTATCTGTTGCTAGAACATTAGCCTCATTGATAATGAACTTTGGAACGTCGTGACACCGTTTAAAAAAAAGACCTTGGCCAGCAGTAGCAATATTCGGCACTTCATACCAATTATCTCTTAATTGTGTTTTGTAGCGTTTATCTATTTGCTTTGATTTACCAAGTAGTAAGTAATTGTTAATTTTGGATTTCGAGTTAATTTTGGCATGATTCAAGTCTATAAGAAAGCAAGGACTTTGGTTCCTGACTAACTGATTGAAGTTTTGTTGATCAAACTTTATAGGTGATGTTACTACGGCGCCCTTCTGAATGATTGGTTTGGAATACTTTTGCAATGCGTATAAATTAACATCTTGTTGATTTAATATGAAGTAGTTATTGGCACCAGTTACAATTCCAGCCTTAGACTTGCAAAATTGATCTACTGTTTTAAGGTTAGACTTAAGACTATCTAACAATTCAATCTCAGGCTGTGTTAAGCAGTGAGTTGTCCATTTAGACGTCTCAGAACTGTTTTTGCTTATAAAACTAAACTCATCTTTATCTAACTCTACTACATCCACTACATTGTGGAAAAATAAACCAGGAGTTTCGGAATTTTTCTCCGCAATTAAAACTAGAGTGTCTTGGCCTTTGCACTCCTTAAAGAGGAGCTCATTAAATGTAAAAATTTCAACTCTCTGAAATTCATCAGTAAGCAGCTTACGTAGCTCAGCTGTAAAATTTACCTGCAATAACTCTGCTGGTAATACAAAAGAAAGTATCCCATCTCTTTTAAGCAGGCTAATAGAGCGGACTAAAAATGCACTCCATATATTTTTTACGGCACTTTTTGAAAGCTCTGAAAAGCCAGCATGAATTTTTTGGCAAGATGCAATCTGATCTGGTGTAAGAAGATTTTTTTTTATATAAGGAGGATTGCCAAAGACAATATCGAACTGCTCCTTTTTAAATTGACTTTGATATTTTAGAAAGTCTTCACACAAAACCGTTAGTACTTTTGAGTTATTTAGCTCTCGAATTTTGCCACATTCTCTTGGGCTCAATTCTATTGCAGTAACTTTGGAAATCTTATGTTCAAATAAATCAGATTTGAATACTGATCGAATAAATACGCCATCACCAGCACTAGGCTCAAGAATCTTAAGTTGTATGCCTTGGTGCTTATTTAAAACACGCTTTACTATAAACTCAGAGATTGAAGTAGGGGTGTAATAAGACCCTGTTGCTCTTTTGGTCGTCATTACAATTGAGTTGTTGAGTAATCCAAATACTCTCTAAATTTATTATTTAATTCGCGCAGTGCACGTAGTGCTAATAGCTCTTCTTCTGTATCCTTTGGAAGACTTTCTATATGAGTATCAAGCTCTTTAATCATATTATAAACACTATCTAGTAACCAAATTGTCCGATATCGAGCTAATCCTAGTTTCAGCTTCTGATGCATATACTTGGCTTTAGAACTATGGGGAAATGGATTGATTGCACCTAATTTATCCCTATAAAAATGTTGGTTATAGTCATCATTGCACGGCTCAAGATAGTTATTAGGATCATCACTTGATTTAAGGATATTTACATATGAACACGAATAGACTAAATTTGAATAGTTTGTTTCCAAACTTGGAAAATTCTTTAAAGGCTTAAAGTGATCTATGTGAAAAGTATTCGCTCCACCAAACCATCTATCAGCACAGTCCGTATAACCGCATCTTTTATTAAAGTCCACAACTAAATATTTCTTAAACGGCTTATATGATGAATAGACTTTTGTACAAGTTCTAATTGGTGATGTTTTTCTAAATTCTAGCTGAGTCATAGTTGTGTTTCGCTCACTATTTTCTTGGCTAAGGATAAAAGCTCTTCTAACTTTTGGGCATTTGAGGTTGTTTTTAAATCTTCGGGAATTTTTGATTGATTATCCATCAGTCCTTCAAGAATTCCATCTAACTGAATAAGTCGTTCTTCCTCTTCAAGTTTCAAACCACTTGGACTTGAACTACGTTTTTCAAGTAATGAATCAAACTCACTTGAACTATCATCCAAGAACTGTTTGTAAGCTTTAATTTCGTAGTAAAGCTTATTAGAAAATGTTAAATGCTGTGTGTCTGAACGAGTTTCATTTCTATCATTTTTCCCATCTTTAAAACTCCCATATTTCTCATAAATAATCTTTACATCCGCACCCTCCTTTGCAGCATCATCCCCTAATGAAGTTGTAATAAATACCGGAAAGCCTTGGCGCCTTGCATGAATTTCGTTAGCTAGGTCTCCTCCATCATACTGAACTTCGTACTTCAAATCAGTCTTATATTCATTAAGTGAAAAATCAGTAAGTATTGCATCAGGGTTAATCTTATAAATCACTTCTATCATCTGGTCGAGAGATGCTTCAGGTAAAATATACGAACCAGTAAAGTTATCTTTGTTATTATCTAAAAACTCTCTCTTGAACTCTCTATGAGCACTTTTTTGTTCGTCAATAAAAAGAATACTGTAAGTCATGTCTAACTCGTATTGCCGTGTCTTCATAGCCGGTGTTGGCGGTGATTTGCTCTATTAAGGCGATGTCATCTAGCATTGCACCACGTCCACCTGCATTAAATTGGGTGGCTTCAGTCACAATTTTAATGGTTTGCGCACTGCCACTACCAGTGAAGCTATATTGCAACGCTTGCCAGTTGAGGCTGGTGCTTGGACTGGTATTGGCATACGTGGCCAGTTTGACGCCATCCACATAGATGCCAATACGCGTGTAGTCTGCGCTGTAGCCGTTACGGCCTGCGTAGTCTAGCGACAAGGTGTAGCTTGCGCCTGCAACCGTGGTCACGGTACGTTGAATGCCTAGCGTTTGGGCTAAGGTTGTATCCGAGTTGTTAAGCTCTATCCAATTAGTGCCATTACCTGTACCAGCAGTGACTTTACGCAGCGTGTTGCTGGTGTCGGCCATGTCGTCATTACTTGACCAGATTTCAAAGCCATTTTTACCTGTGCCGTATCCATCTGGTGTGGTAATGAGCGTCCAGCCTTCTAATGTGCTTTGTTGTATTAGCGTTGAGGATTTATCCACGTTAGCTGCACTTTCCCAACCAGTGCGGAATAGCTCTTTGCTGATGCTTGTACCTGATAGGCTAATCAATGGGGCATCCGCTATAGGGGTGATGTCTAAGGTCATCGTAGCAGTATTACTTACCACGCCAGCACTATCGACCAAACTAAACTGGAACAAGGCATAATCTTTTTTCAGATTACCTACGCCTGCGGTCGGGTAAGAATCTGTGCCAGATTCATTATCATCTGGTTTAAATCTGAATTTACCCGCATTTACATCCGTCACACTGATTACTTGCCCTGTCGTCACTGCCAGCCAGTTTGTGCCGCTTAAGTATTGCAACACGCCATCGGCAGGCAAGTTGACCACTTTAATGCTCGTGATGGCTTTATTGTCAGGGTTGTTTGCCTTAAAGTCACTGATGTTAAAGATATAACTAGTATCTTCGACACCCACTACCGATGAAGACAATGTGACCAGCGCATCATCAACAGCGATGACCGTCACCGTCAATGGTAAAGTTGTTGTGGCATTGCCACCCGATAACTCTGTGGACGTTGCCAAGACGTTTAAGGTAATTACGCCATTAAAGTTGCTAGGCGGTAATATCGATAAGTTATTGAGTGTCCAACCTGTGAGGCTGGTACTTGTGTTGCCTGTTGTCGCAGTAAAGCTACGCGTACCATCGCTCAACACAGCACCTACTGGAATAGCACTCAAACTAATGCTTAAGCTTTCTGATCCATCGGTATCGACCAAGTTAGCGTTGATGGTTGATAGTCGTATTGCCGTGTCTTCATAGCCGGTGTTGGCGGTGATTTGCTCTATTAAGGCGATGTCATCTAGCATTGCACCACGTCCACCTGCATTAAATTGGGT
>JBATAW010000018.1:0-34885 GCA_049662045.1 Methylophilaceae bacterium
CTAAAGAATCTTTCCCACTATTCCTAAAGGAATGTGAGTTTAGATTTAATTACGGAAGCCCTAAACAACAACTGTTAATATTGAAGGAGTGGGCTGGTATTTAGTGCTAATCTACTTCAGCCCCTTGATATTAGTCATCAAACCTCAATACTTGGGGATGCTTTTGATGAGGTGATTTTATATCAGGATCAATGTCAGCGAGGACGAGCTGATGGTGAAGTTTTACGGCTCTTGCGGCTAGGGTTGGTCAATGCACAACGGACAAAAAAAATAGATGAAATACGCGGTGAGTTTTTGGCAATAGATACCGCGTTGTCTCGCCTTGAAGCTGGTGACTTGTGCTTGATATTGATCGACCAAATTGATGAAGCGTTGGCATATATATCAAAACAGACTTCAGCTAAGTAAACAATTTTAACAAAATAGTGGATAATGCCCGCTATTCTTGATTTAAGACTACTTTGTTGAAGCTAAATCAAACGCTTACCACTCATTTTGCAAGTGAACTTAAACTTTATGAATACTAATAATAATATTAAATCAACAGGCAGCATTTTATTTGGCCCAAATCAAATAGACTTAATTCGCCAAGAAGTGCTTGCAGATATTTTTGAAGTAACCGCGCAACATTACCCACAACAAACTGCCCTAATTTTTGGTGATCGTCAATTAACTTACGGTGAATTAAATGCATTAAGTAATGGTGCCGCATCGCACTTGATCAATGCTGGCGTGGTCGCTGGGCAAATTGTCGGTCTATGGTTGCCACGTGGCATAGATTTACTCGTTATGCAGCTGGCGATAGCAAAGGCTGGTGCCGCTTGGCTACCTTTTGATGCAGATACGCCGATAGATCGGGTGGGTGTTTGTTTAAATGATGCAAAAGCGGTAGGCTTAATTAGTTGTGTTGATTTTATATCAACTTCTAATTCTAACCAATCATTACCAGCCATTTGGTATGCAGCGCATTTGCTCACTTCTCCCGAAGGTACATTAAAAAAGCGTCACGGTGTTTTATCAGAGCACCCAGCCTATGTTATTTATACCTCTGGCTCAACAGGTAAGCCCAAAGGCATTCAAATTAACCAAGGGGCTATTTGTCATTTTTTACGTAGCGAAAATAGCCAGCTTGGTGTCAACAAAAATGATCGGGTATATCAAGGTTTTTCTGTTGCCTTTGACATGTCATTTGAAGAGATTTGGATTAGTTATCTTGTCGGTGCTACTTTATGGATTGCACCTAAAGAACTGGTCACGGATCCTGATGCGCTGCCACTCGCCTTAATTCAACATCAAGTGACAGTGCTGCATGCCGTACCAACGCTACTGGCCTTGTTTAATCGAGACCTGCCAAATTTACGTATTATTAATTTGGGTGGTGAGGCTTGTCCTGAATCGCTCGCGAATAAATGGGCAACACCCGAACGTAAACTTTTTAACACCTATGGTCCAACTGAAGCTACCGTGTCAGCCAGCTTGGCACAGCTACAAGCAGGAGAAGCCGTGACCATCGGTTTGCCATTACCTAACTATGTGATGTTGGTGATTGATCCAGAAGTTAATCAGGGCTTACGTATTCTGCCACTTGGGGAAACGGGCGAATTGTGTATCAGCGGTCCTGGCGTTGCCATGGGTTATTTAGGTCGACCTGAGCTGACCGCAGAAAAATTTCTTGCCAATCCATTTTCCGTCAATGCGAATGATCAAAGACTTTATCGGACGGGCGATTTGGCCAGAATTGATGAATTAGGCCGAATTCAATGTTTGGGTCGAACCGATGATCAAGTCAAAATTCGTGGTTTTAGGGTTGAGCTTGGCGAAATCGAGGCAAAACTTTGTCAACAGCCCAATATTGGCACGGCTGCGGTTATTTTGCGACAAGATGACGGTATAGAAAGATTGTTGGCCTATATAGTTAATGAAAATCAAGGCAGCCTAGATTTATTAAAGCTAAGGGCTTCACTAGCTGAGACCTTGCCGCCTTATATGGTGCCAAGTCACTTTGAAGTGCTTACTGAAATGCCCAGACTTTTATCTGGAAAAATTGACCGCAAAGCGTTACGGGCTTTACCTTTAGCATTATCTAGCAGCGAAAATGCTGAGTCAGATAGTCCCGAAAATGCGGGTGAGGAAGTGCTTTTTGCCGCCCTTGCCAAGCTTTTTCCTGGTCAAGCTATTCGTAGAGATGCAGACTTTTTTTCAGGGTTAGGTGGACATTCACTATTTGCCGCCCGATTAGCTTCTGCCATCCGTAGCCATCCAAAATATGCTGGATTTACAGTCCGTGATATTTATCAATATCGCCAAATTAGTCAAATTGCGAAAGTGTTAACAGATACACCAGAGAGCGTTGCCGAGGCTGAATCAACTTGGGTGCCGCCATCAACCATGTCTCGCTGGCGATGCGGTTTGGTACAAGCGGTCATTGTGCCAGTTTTGGTTTTATTAAGAATGTCTCAATGGCTAGCCGCATTTTTTACCTATCATTTTTATACGGGTGATCCAGGTGACTCAATTGCTAGCGCGGTGGCTGCTTCAATTGCGGTATTTTTGCTGGCGACTGTGCTCAGTTTTGTGGTGGCCATTGTCGGCAAATGGCTTGTAGTCGGCCGTTTAAAAGCAGGTCGATACCCGTTATGGGGTGTCACCTATTTTAGATGGTGGTTGTCTGACCGATTAATTGAAAGCGCACCACTGTATATGCTAGCTGGCTCACCGCTGTATGTTTGGTGGCTACGTGCGCTGGGTGCTAAGGTTGGCAATGAAGTTAATATCGGTTCATTATCGATGCGCGCACATGATTTGTTAGAGATTGCCGATGGTGCTAGCATAGGTAATGCGGTCAATCTTGAAAATGCTAGAGTTGAGCATGGTGAGTTGATTTTAGGCAAAATTATCATTGGTAAAGAATCGGGCGTGGACTCTTATGCTGTTTTAGAGGGGAATACCAGTGTTGGTGATTATGCGCGTCTAGAAGGATTGTCTGCATTAAGCGATGGTATGTCTGTGCCATCGAATCGTTGCTGGTTAGGTTCTCCTGCAAAAGATGTGGGGGAGTCTAACTTTAAATTTCAAGCACCACGGCCGAAAGTTTCAACGCTAAGACTAACTTCTGAGGCATTATTTTTTATCGTGGGTGTTTTGGCTACTGCAGTATTGTTTTTTATCCCAATTTTCCCAAGTATGATTTTGGTTGATAAATTAGATGATAGCTACCCATGGATTGATTATGGAGGTATACCTTACCAGTTGTTAAAATATTTTTTAATCGCTTTTCCAGCCATTGCCGTTTTAATTGTTACTACGGCGCTTATCTCTGCGGCTTTGCGTTGGATTGTTTTAAGGCGATTGAAGCCAGGAAAATGGCCAGTCCACAGTAATGCTTATTGCCGACGTTGGTTTGTGAATCAAATACAAGAGTCTAGCTTAAATGTTTTGCATGGAGTTTATGCAACCATCTATGCACCTTTTTGGTATCGTTTATTAGGGGCGAAAGTCGGACGAGATGCAGAAATCTCGACAGCACAAGGCGTAGTGCCAGATTTACTAACCCTAGGTGATGAGTCATTTATCGCGGACGGTGTGATGTTGGGTGATGAATCGGTACAAGGTGGTTGGTTAGAAACTAAGGCGACCGTTATCTCAAAAAGAAGTTTTATCGGTAACGGTGCCTATATTCCTGATGGGACGATTATTCCTGAAAATGTACTGATTGGGGTGCATTCACGCGCCCCCAATAATGCGGTGATGAAAAGTGGTGATACGTGGTTAGGCTCTCCCGCGCTTAATCTTTCAGCGCGTGAAGAAACCAGCGGTTATCCAGAATCTTTAACATTTAGACCATCTTTTGTACGCCGATTAGCTAGAGCGCTAGTAGAAGCGTATCGTATTATTACGCCGCATGCCGTAGTGATTGCGGTTGGCTACACCGCTGTGCTTAATTCAATGCCATATGCTGCCGCTGAGCAGTGGGGGATTGTTGCGTTGCACTTAATCGTTGCAGGCTTGCTTTATGGCTTAGGTGGTTTTGTGTTTATTGCTATCCTTAAATGGTTATTGATTCGACGTTACGATAAACGCTCACAACCCATGTGGACGCCTTTTGTTTGGACGACTGAAGCCATTACAAACTTGTATGAAGGCTTAGTAGTTCCAAATTTTATGCGTTATTTACGTGGTTCACCGTGGTTACCATTGGCCTTTAATTTACTCGGTTGCCGCATTGGTAAAGGTGTCTATCTAGACACGACTGACTTAACTGAATTTGATTGCGTTAGTATTGGAGATTACAGTGAGTTAAATGCACTAGTTTGCCCACAAACACATTTGTTTGAAGATCGAATCATGAAGGTTGATCATGTTAAGATTGGTAAGCGCGTTTGTATTGGTGCACGTAGTACGGTTTTATATAGCGCTTTTGTCGCGGATAATGCCAAATTAGGCTCATTAACTCTGGTGATGAAAGGTGAAAGTATTCCTGAAAATACTAGGTGGTGGGGCTGTCCAGCCATCCCTAACCATTCTTAAATGTGCCAAACACTTACCCCCATTTATTTTTGGCCAGAAAGTATAGGATGCCTTCCAAAAGGTCAAAATTTATTGGTTATTGCCGTTCTCACGCCACAAACAAATTTACGCGCAAGTGCGCGTGTTCAGATTAGAGAAGCGTTAAAACAGGCTTTAGCTGAGTGGTTAAATTGTACGGTAGATGATTTTACTTTTATTTCTGAATTAGGAAAGCCGCTCAAATTCTTGCACCCTAATTTAGAAATTTGGCTCTCAATTAGCCATGAATCTGGCTTATCTATCGCTGCAATCAATAGGTTAGGTAGAGTTGGTATTGATTTGATGTTAATTGACAGCGCGCCTAAAGGCGATGAAACGTATGTTGTAGCAACAGAATATTTTGGAAAAAATAAAGCAGATGAAATTGCGAGTTTACCATTTGAGCTGCAAAAACAAGCTTTTGCGCAAAGTTGGACTGCCCTAGAGGCACGATTTAAGTGCCAAGAACAACAAATAGTGGAGTGGCATTTATCTAAAAGCAATTCAAATAACTTTCTAACACAATCTTTGGCTTTGCCTGAAGGTTATACGGGTAACGTAGTAACCTACGCAGATACATTTTAGGCGGTCGAGTTTAACTAGACTAATCCTTGCTTTTTGAAGGCTAACTTTTAAACATACCAAGCTAGTTAAAATGGCTTAAATTCTCTCGAGCAAAAATCATACCTCTGGAAGCCGCATTCTATATGGCTTGTAGGCTGGTCGAAATAAAGATACCTTATTTTTAGCGGATGAAGCCAATATTTAGCCTGCATAAAACAGGTTTTCTTCAAGTGAAATTAAAGCATTTTCAAAGTGCTTATTCGTATTTAATTTTAAAAAATCACTAAAAAATCATGGCTTTGTAGTAAAATCACACGCTGTCAAAAGGCGCATTGTGCGCCTTGTTTGTTTGTATTTAAAAAATCACCTCATGAAAAACATCCGTAATTTTTCGATTATCGCTCATATTGACCACGGTAAATCTACGCTAGCTGACCGCATCATCCATCTGTGTGGCGGTTTAGCTGATCGTGAAATGGAAGCGCAAGTGCTGGACTCCATGGATATTGAGCGTGAACGCGGCATTACGATTAAGGCGCAAACAGCGGCTTTAAACTATAAGGCGGATAACGGTGAAATTTATCAACTCAATTTAATTGATACTCCAGGCCATGTGGACTTTAGCTATGAAGTTTCACGTTCACTTTCAGCCTGTGAAGGCGCAATATTGGTGGTGGATGCTTCGCAAGGAGTAGAAGCGCAAAGCGTTGCAAACTGTTATACCGCCTTAGATTTAGGCGTAGAAGTCAGCCCAGTATTAAATAAAATTGACTTACCGTCTACCGACCCTGAACGTGTTAAACAAGAAATTGAAGATGTGATTGGCGTAGATGCCAGTGACGCTGTGCAATGTTCAGCTAAAACAGGCTTGGGCGTGCGCGACGTGCTTGAAATGGTGATTAAAAAAGTGCCTCCACCTGTAGGCGATGTGACTAAGCCACTCAAAGCGTTGGTGATCGATGCGTGGTTTGATAACTACGTTGGGGTGGTGATGCTCGTGCGCGTGATGGATGGCACTTTAAAGCCAAAAGAAAAAATACGCTTGATGGCCACTGGGGCAGAATATTTGTGTGAGCAAGTGGGTGTTTTTACGCCAAAATCTCTGCAAAAAACAGCCCTTTCTGCGGGTGAAGTGGGCTTTGTGATTGCGGGGATTAAAGAGCTTGCCGCGGCTAAGGTGGGTGATACCGTAACTTTGGCAAGTAAACCTGCGGCTGAGGCTTTAGCTGGCTTTAAAGAAGTGAAGCCACAAGTTTTTGCAGGCCTATACCCCGTAGAATCTAACCAGTTTGAGGCGCTGAGAACCGCACTGGAAAAATTGAGTCTGAATGATGCCAGTTTGTTGTTTGAACCAGAAAACTCTACCGCTTTAGGTTTTGGTTTTAGATGCGGCTTTTTGGGTTTATTGCACATGGAAATTGTGCAAGAGCGCTTAGAGCGCGAATATGATATGGACTTAATCACCACCGCGCCAACGGTGGTTTATGAGTTACTGCTAAAAAGTGGTGAAGTGGTGCAGATTGAAAATCCATCACGCTTACCCGAGCCTTCACGTGTTGAAGAAACGCGTGAGCCTGTCATCAATGTTAATTTATTGATGCCACAAGATTATGTCGGGCCAGTGATGACGCTTTGTAATAATAAACGCGGTATTCAAAAAAATATGCAATACATGGGCAGGCAAGTGATGCTCAGCTATGAAATGCCGTTGAATGAAGTGGTGCTGGACTTTTTTGATAAACTTAAGTCCGTGTCACGCGGCTATGCTTCAATGGATTATGAGTTTTTAGAGTTTCGTGCGGCAGATCTGGTTAAGCTGGATATTATGGTCAATGGTGAGCGTGTAGATGCGCTGAGTATGATAGTGCACCGCTCAAGCAGTGTGCACCGTGGGCGTGAAGTGGCGGCAAAAATGCGTGAATTAATTCCGCGCCAAATGTTTGATGTGGCGATTCAGGCTTCAATTGGTGCCAATATAATCGCGCGTGAAACGGTAAAAGCCATGCGTAAAAACGTGATTGCAAAATGTTACGGTGGTGATGTATCGCGCAAACGCAAGTTGCTCGATAAGCAAAAAGAAGGTAAAAAACGCATGAAACAAGTGGGCAATGTGGAAATTCCACAAGAGGCCTTTTTAGCTATTTTAAGAGTTGAAGATAAGTAGGTTAAACTTAAAGTAAGTAAACTTAAGTTAAGACTAAAACTTAAGTAAATACGAAGATTAGGACTCAAAACAAACATGATTATTTATATATTAGGTGCATTTGCAGTGTATTGTTTAGTGTTGTTGGTTCAACGCAAGCTGACGTTTGGCCTGTTTTTATTTATAGAATTTGCCTTAGTGGCGTTGATGTTGGCGGTTTCTAGCATTATTCCGTTTGGTTTGTTTATGCTGCTAATGCTGATCTTAACAGGAAGCATCTGGCTGTTTGATATTTTATTTTTAAAGAAAAAGCGCGCACCAAATAGCGAAGATTCTGAGGTTTTGGAGTACGCAAAGAGCTTTTTCCCAGTCATTTTAGTGGTATTTTTTGTTCGCTCATTTGTCGTAGAACCATTTAAAATTCCTTCAGGTTCAATGATGCCAACCTTGTTAACGGGGGATTTTATTTTAGTTAACAAATACAACTACGGTTTGCGTGACCCTGTTTTTAATCATACGTTTATTGAAGTGAGCCATCCACAACGCGGCGATGTATTTGTTTTTCATTATCCGCCAGAGCCAACGACCAATTACATTAAGCGTGTGGTCGGTTTGCCAGGCGATAAAATTCGTTATGTTGATAAAAAGCTGACCATTAATGGACAGCTACTAGACGTGAGTGAGCCAACGGATTATGAATATGTAGCGCCAGGGCTCAATATGGTAACAGCAAAAAAATATCGTGAGCAGCTTGGGTCTGTGCAACATGATATTTTAATTAATGAGTGGACGAATAGTTATGAGCCAGATGCGATTGGTGCAAAGTTTGCTGATGGTGGAGAAATTACCGTCCCTGCTGGACATTATTTTGCAATGGGTGATAATCGCGATAACAGTTCAGATAGCCGGGTTTGGGGCTTTGTGCCTGAGCAAAATTTAGTGGGTAAGGCATTCTTTATTTGGATGAATTTTGACCAATTCTCACGTATTGGCAATAGCATTAAATAAAACGGGCTTTAATCCAAATTAACATTGGGAGTAATGATGAAAAATGTATTAAGTAACAAAACTCAAAACTTAAAAAGACAAACGGGCGCTACCATGATGGGTATGCTATTTGTTGGAGGCATGCTCGTTTTTGTCGCTTTGTTAGGGATGAAGTTATTTCCTGCTTATCAAGAATTTTTTTCAGTGAAATCTGTGATTAAGGCCATGAAGCAAGACTCACTCAGTTCGATGAGTAAGGGTGAAATTATAGCTTCATTTGATCGGCGTGCTGATATTGGCTATGTAAAAGCCCTCACTGGAAAAGACTTAGAAATTGGTAAAAATGCGAGTGGCGAAACCGTGGTCACCGCTAAATACCAAGTCATTACGCCATTGGTGGGCAATATTAGCGCGCTGATGAACTTTGAAACTTCAACCGATGATAAATTGTAGCTTCAACGCATGAGCCAACAGATATTAGCTAAACGATTAAGCTATACTTTTGTTGATAGCCTTCTGCTGACTCAGGCACTGACGCACCGAAGCCATAGTGGCCATAACAATGAGCGCTTAGAGTTTTTGGGCGATGGTGTGCTTAACTTCATTATTGCGCACCAGCTTTATTTGCGCTTTGCAAAGTTAGATGAAGGCGATTTAAGCCGATTGCGCGCCCAATTAGTGAAAGAATCCACACTGTGCGATATAGCGCTGAGCCTTAATTTAGGCGACGCGCTTAACATGGGTGAGGGCGAACTTAAAAGCGCGGGCTGGCGTAGGCCTTCTATTTTGGCCGATGCCTTAGAAGCGATTGTGGGCGCAGTGTATTTAGATGGCGGTTTTGCGGCAGCCGAAACTTTTATACGCCATTTATATCACGAAAAATTAAATACCATCGACCCAAAAATTATCGATAAAGACCCCAAATCTTTATTGCAAGAGTTTCTGCAAGGCAAAAAAATTGCGGTGCCTGAATATACTGTGGTGCAAACCAGTGGTGAAGCGCATGCACAGGTGTTTGTTGTAGAGTGCTTTATTCAAAAATTCGACATTCGCACCGTGGGTGAGGGTACTAGCCGCCGTATTGCCGAACAACAAGCCGCACAATTAGCGATGCAGCAAGTTGAGCAGCTTAATATTAGAAAACCTAAGAAATAGGAAGCCAGAAAAATGACCCAGCCAGCAGCTGATTTTAGGTGTGGAACAGTCGCCATTGTCGGCCGCCCAAATGTGGGTAAATCGACCTTGCTCAACCATATTTTAGGCATGAAATTGGCAATTACCTCGCGTAAAGCCCAAACAACGCGCCATCGCCTATTGGGCATTCACACCACAGAAGACACCCAGTTTTTATTTGTGGATACGCCTGGTTTTCAGCAAAAACACCTGAATGCCTTAAACAAAGGCTTGAACAAAACCGTCACCCAAGTGCTAGATGAAGTGGATGTGGTGTTGTTTGTGATCGAACCAATGAAACTTGGCGATGCGGATGAGAAAGTGCTTAGCTTATTGCCCAAAGATAAACCCGTTATTTTGGTGGTTAATAAGGCGGATTTAATGGGTGATAAAAACAACTTGTTGCCGCTCATTCAAGATTTTGATTTGTTACACCCGTTTGCGGGGATTGTGCCAGTGAGCGCCAAAAAATCATTATATTTAGATGAGTTACTCGCCACCACGAGAAAATACTTGCCTGTTCAGCCCGCTAGCTATGGTGAAGATGAATTAACCGATAAAAATGAACGCTTTTTGGCGGCAGAATTGATACGCGAAAAGATTTTTAGGTTACTAGGCGATGAAGTGCCTTACGCCGTTGCGGTAGAAATTGAAAAGTTTGAAGTCGATAAAAAATTACGCCGTATTTTTGCCGCCATTATTGTAGATAAAGACAGTCAAAAACCGATGATTATTGGTAAAGGTGGTGAAAAGCTTAAACAAATTTCTACCGAAGCGCGCCAAGATATGGAAAAACTTTTTGGTGGAAAAGTTTATTTAGAAACTTGGGTGAAACTGCAGGGTGGTTGGGCAGATAATGCACGTGCGTTAAAAAGTTTAGGTTATTAATTACCCTTCATCACCGCAATGGCGTTAGCAAACTCACTTCGTCAAGATAATCAAGCGGTGTATGTTTTACACACTTACCCATTTAAAGAAACCAGCTTAGTGGTAGAGCTTTTTAGCCAGCAATTTGGGCGTGTAGCCGTGGTTGCCAAAGGCGCGCGCAGGCCACGCTCAGCCATGCGTGGCATGTTGCAATCGTTTCAATTGCTGTCTGGCACGTGGTCTGGCAAAAATGAACTTAAAACTTTACATAGCCTTGATTGGGCGCATGGTTTGGTGCATCTGCAAGGCGATGCCTTGATGTGTGGTTTTTACATGAATGAGCTGTTGCTTAGAATGCTTGCCCGAGAAGATGCCCATGAGGCGTTATTTGATCACTATCAAGCAACTCTTTTAACACTTTGCAAACGGTCAGATTTAGCCACACATTTGCGCCGCTTTGAGCTTAAACTACTACAAGAGTTAGGTTATGCCGTGCCGTTGATGGCCGATGAACAAGGTGAAGTGATTGCTGTCGATAAGCATTATCGTTACGAAGCCGAGCATGGCGCACGCGACCCTCAACGCAATCAAAATGGCGTACAATTATTAGGTAAAACATTGCTCGCCATGGCGAATGATGACTACTCTGAAGCCACGACACAAAGCCAAAGCAAGCAATTAATGCGTTACTTATTAGCGCATTATTTGGGTGATAAGCCGTTGCATACACGGCAACTTTTAATCGATTTACAAGGGTTTTAAAATGATAAAACTAGGGGTCAATATTGACCACGTTGCCACAATTCGCCAAGCGCGTGGCACAAAATATCCCAGTGTTGTGCAAGCGGCTTTGCGTGCAGAGCAAGCTGGGGCAGATAGTGTGACGTTGCATTTGCGCGAAGATCGCCGCCATATGCAAGATGCAGATATTTTTGCTTTGCGCCCTTTACTGCAAACCAAAATGAATTTGGAATGCGCCGTCACCGATGAAATGATCGCCATTGCCTTAAAAGTTGCGCCGCAAGATGTATGCTTAGTGCCAGAGCGCCGCGAAGAGCGCACCACAGAAGGTGGCTTAGATGTCGCGGGTAATTTTAACAATGTGCAAAGTGCGGTGAAAAAGCTTAGTGATGCGGGCATACGCGTATCACTTTTTATTGGGCCAGATATTGCGCAAATTGATGCCGCTAAAAAAACAGGCGCACCAGTGGTTGAGCTGCACACAGGTGCTTTTGCAGATGCCGAAGATTTAATAGAAAAAGCCCATGAACTACAACGCGTTAAAGCAGCCGTCGCGCATGGTTTAAAACTGGGCTTGGTAGTGAATGCAGGGCATGGTTTACATTATCATAATGTGCATGAAATTGCCGCCATTGCGGGCTTAGATGAGCTCAATATCGGCCACGCTATTGTGGCCCACGCGCTATTTGTGGGTTGGGATAACGCCGTGCGTGAAATGAAAGCGCTGATACAGGAATTTGCGCCTAAATAAGGCGCGCCTAAGATGATTTTTGGCATCGGCACAGATATTGTAGAAGTAGCACGCATTGAAGCTTCTATCGCTCAATTTGGCGATGATTTGGCTAAACGTATTTTGGCCGAAAGCGAATTGCCAAGTTACCTAGCATCGCACATCAAGCCACGCTTTTTAGCTAAACGCTTTGCCGCAAAAGAGGCGTTTTCAAAAGCGCTAGGCACAGGCTTGCGCGCGCCTGCCACCATGCAAAATATTGCCGTTTCGCACGATGATTTAGGTAAACCTATTTTAGTGTTAGCAGCAGAATTACAAGCTTTTTTGCATAAAAAAAATATTAAAAACATGCACATTAGCATTAGCGATGAAAAAAACTTAGCAGCGGCTTTTGTGGTGCTTGAAAATTAAGCATCATTTATTAAAAATAACACCAATTTAAATAGCAAGTTACAATCAATGGCATTTTAGCTAACCCGCATTGATTTTATGCAATATTGGTTTGAGAAGAGATTTTTATGCCGAGCACTCATATATATGCCAGTAAAAAAGATTGGCAGCAAATTGCACAACATTTGTACGATGAGTATTGCTTTTACCAAACAGACCATACCCAGTCACCTGTCGCTAAAATGCTTTCATTTGAAGTTGTTAATTCGGGCACTTCGCGGATGGCTTCACAAATACTTGGTGACTCCTATCTGCTGGTAAAAAAACAGCAGCTTATACTCCCAAGGCAAATCAATGCAACACGTTATGCTTGGGATTTAATGTTAAACCCGCATGCCATCTCGATATCGCTTGGCGGAAGCTATGAAAATGGCTGGATAGCGGGCACAATTGGCTACAAGCTAAAAAACGCAGAGGCAAAAAATACTTATCAAGCCTGGGCTTTTGCTATTCGCAAGGTTTGCAAGCTAAAGATTGCTCCATATTATCTTGGCGGAGAATGTGCCCACTTGTTTAAAGAAGGTAAGCGTAGGTTTACCGCCGATATGAATAGCCCTTCAGACTATGATTTAAAAAATACCCTCTAAAAAACGCTATCAAAAAAACCAACAAAAAAACCAACAAAAAAACCAACAAAAAAACCATCAAAAAATAAGCTTTATTAATTCAATTAATCGCCAATAATCTCCGCACCAAAATCATCAAAAATCACTAGCCAACAGTAAAAATTTAAGCTTTATATCTTTTTGTTATATAGATTAAATTTTCTACGAGAGAAATTTATAGCCCTGCAAGCCGCACTGCAGGCGGTTTGCAGGGCAGTTAAATAATTAAATGCCAAAATACACTTTATTTTAAAGGTTTTAAATGGGTTTTATTGCAATATAGCGTAAAACTGTCCTCATTTCGAGGCAGTATATTTAGAAATGTAAAACCCGTTTTGGGTCAACGTGAGCTAGAGTAGCGGTTAAATAAAAAATACCCTATAAAAGCTCAAATTAGGAGAAGTAAATGAAATTGTTAAGTTTAGCAAATGTAGTCAATGCAGTAAAAATGCTGGTGGTTGCAGCAGTAGCGTTAAGTGCGGTAGGTTGCGCTAATGTAGGTGCTTTATCTCAAAAAAACCTTGATAAAGGAGATGCTCAAAGCCGTGAGATTATTGGTGTTGTTGGTTACCTTACGAGTGCTAGTGAGACTGCTTTAGAGACGTCGGCTAAAGCTTGCGCTGGCATTAAGAACGCTGATGCACGCTGTCTTGAGCAAGATAAATATCGAGCAGTAGTTATTATGTCTAAATTTGGCTTATCCGATGCTGGCGTGGGATATGTAGCTTTAATTCCCAATAGTCTAAATATTAAACCTTGTCTCTCAGGGGGAAAAGGTGGCACTTACGTTAGAGCTACCAAGAAAAAAGGTGAATTAGCGACAGTTACTGAAATTGTATCAAGGCCAGGTGATGGTAAGTGTCATTGGAGTGGTTGGAATAGTGCTGGCGGGGTGGTTTGTGACGGCCTCTATGATTACCGTAAGGATTTTAGAGGTTACATCCTTAGATAAGATTAATTACCACGCTACCAGATTAACGGTAGTGTGGTTTTTAATTGTCCGTTAATTAAACAACTTATTAATCGCTATCTATCGCTAAGGCTAGAAAAATTCAAATGAAAAAATAATCAGTATGACCTTAATTTGCCTCTTTACAGCGTTAAGCTTTACAGCTTGCGACTCAAGCAAAACCATGACGAAATCCGAAGTCATTAAATGGAAGAAAAAACATCCATTTAACAGCTTGCCTAAAGACATTGTAATCGTGGATGAAAATGGTGACCCCATTAACCTTAAATAATTTAGCCTAACTAGCTTAAACCTAGTCAGGCATCGAGTTATAACTCCTTAAAAGTCGCTAAGAACATAATGCGCAGCACGTTTTGATTCACCAGCTTTTAGCAATACACCCAATTCAACCAGTTCACTTACATCACGCAAAGCGGTATCGGTAGAGCATTGCGCAATCTTAGCCCATTTACCTGTTGTGAGATTGCCATTAAAACCGTGCATCATCATGTTTAGCATTTTCATTTGGCGTTCATTCAACTTGCCACTCGGCAGGCGATGACTTAAATTAGCCAAATACACTACGCCTTTTAGTTCTTCATTCGCACTTTGCACTGCACGTAATAAACAAGCTAAAAACCAAGTTAGCCAAGCAGTGACATCTAACGTGCCTTTTTGCGTTTGCTCTAAGCTATTGTAGTAGTCTTCACGCTCACGCTGCATTTGCGCTGATAAGCTATAAAATCTTTGCGGTGAACCATCAGCGCGAGCTAAAGCCATATCGCATATTGCTCGGCCTATCCGTCCATTACCATCATCAAACGGGTGCAAGGTAACAAACCATAAATGTGCCAAACCCGCTTTTATGACAGGGTCTAATCCTAGCTCGTTGTTAAACCAGTGTAAGAAATTTGTCATTTCAGCTTGAATAACAAGAGCTGAAGGCGCTTCATAATGCACTTTCTCATTGCCTATACCACCTGAAACCACTTGCATTGCGCCTGCTGCATCATCTCGATAGGCAGCAACGGTGAGTTTGAACATACCACTATGGCCTGTAGGAAAAAGTGCTGCGTGCCAGCCAAATAGCCGCTCTTGTGTTAATGCTGCACTGCAATTGCGTGTTGCATCTATCACCATTTCTACCACGCCATCTACATGCTTATCTGAAGGTACTAAGCCCCCAGCTTCTATGCCCAGCCTTCTAGCAATGGACGAACGCACAGCTTCAGGATTAAGCCGCTCGCCTTCTATCTCACTTGACTTAACCACTTCACTGGTCAACACCTTTAGACTTGCCTCTTCAGCTAATTTAAAGCCCAATGTTTGCATAGAGCCAAGCAAGCGACCGCGCTCAAGATTAACCTGTGATAATAGTTGTGAAAGCGCCAAAGAATTAAACGACCATTGCGGCCATTCAGCTTGCTGCCAGATATATTGTAGATGATTACCGCTATTCATGCGGTAATCATTACACGTTATTACCGCACAGTCAACAATTACCGCACATTATGCGGCGATGCTAGATGATAATTACCGCACAATTACCTATATTGTAAGGTATCGCCAGAAATTAAATGTTTAAACCGCTAACCAACGCGAAAAATGTACTTGGGAGAAAATTAAAAATTACGTTGGTTATTGAAAGCATGCAAAGTCAAGTAGCGTGGGCAGATTCTGCTCACGCGTTGCAGTGACGGTACTTTCTACCGAGTTTTATATTGTTAGAAATTAATCCTTCAACAGTCGTTTAACTTTCGCAGACGACAGTAGCCCACGCAAGCGTAGTTCACCATCACGTGTTTCCATGACGGGAATATGCGTGACATCCGCTTCATTAAACACTTTCAGCACATCGGCCACATTGGCTAGTTTGATGTCTTCTAAGTTAACTGATTTCCAATCCGCAATATTTTGCATGACATCTTTAACCAAAATATCAGCGTGTCGTGTGTTGGTCGAAAGCATTTGCTGCACGGGCTTTTCGCCAGAAATATCATACGCAGTAATCATGCCAATGACAGCGCTCAGTTTGCCGTCAGTGACAAACGCACAACGCACACCCGTGTGCTTCATGTGGTCGACCGCCGCATCAATGGTTGAATTTTCAGATACGGTCACAGAAGTATGCCAGTGAAAATCAGTCATCACCGAAATCGCTGAATCTTTTTCAGTGACGTGCCAAGAGTCTGCGCCTGGAATTCGCAAGCTTTTTGATGATATGGATTTTAATTTTAATGCGTGCGTTGGCATGGCTTATGTTTTCCTTACATAAAGTGAATAATGCGGGTGTCTGGTGAACCTTTATTTCAGCATGCATTTTGCCAGCTTTTGTTAGTCTATCCAAGTGTTTGTTGAAGAAAATCAATGGATTTAGCAACTGCTTTACAAAAATCAATGTGGGTAAATCAAAGGAGACAGTCTCATTACTGCCTCAGATAACCTCAGATAACCTCAGATAACCTCAGATAACCTCAGACTTGTTAAAATGCAGTGACCACTAACGCATTGAAATAACTAATGAAAACTAGCATAATACCTCATAATATTACCCTGCGCGAGCTGGTTTTAAACCCCAAAAATTGGAGATAAAAAATTGGTCTTACTGAATATATTGGATGGCAAACTATTTCTCAACCGAGAGTTTGAGCATAGCGTTTTGGATAAAACATTGCCAAGTTACGACCCCAACAATCCTTATAGCTGGAACTTTAATAAGGTTGTGGATTATTACAACAATGAAATTAATATCTCCATAAACGGGTTTAAAATCATTGTCGAAGGGTCTTCTTCAATCTTTTATTACACGGCTTGGATTATGAACGAGGATGGCGTCTATTTTATTTCTATTCACCGGAAAACAAATACGCCAATCCTGAAAAAAGTGGCTATCAAAAAAGAAGCCTTTGATGAGGTTATTTTAATTGACGAAGATTTTATAAAAACAAAATCTGGTGTTTTTTATACAGGAAAAAAAATCAGGGAGGCCGATGCCGAAACTTTTGAAAAGGTAGAGCATACGCAATTTTATACCGATAAAAATTTTGTATATAGTTATACGCTTACAGATGGGCTCGCAAAAATTGAAATGAACCCAACAGACCGGTTTTTTATTCCCTTTTGCTGGTGGTTTGCAGACAAGGAAAATATTTATCAGCAAAGTAGTTGGACCAATAAAATAGAAGCCATTGACGGAAACTTAAGTGCGACGCGAAGTAATGTTTCAACAGTATTGAATGAAAATATATGGAAAGCGCAAAACGATTTAGACAATCCAGATAACGAACAGAAAAGACAAACTTTATTTGCTGAAATGAAAACATATAACGATGTATTCAAACTGTTTTTCCCCACTGCAAAAGCCAAATGGAACAACCAATAGGCCGTGGTTTTGGCTGAAGCATCAAGCTCAACAAAAAAAATGGTAATAGTTAGCTTAGGCAACGACTAATACAAGTCTAGTATGCTTCGTGTTGTTAATGATAGCGATGTGTTGAGTTACACAAAACATAGCACGTGATAGGGGTGTTTTATTCTTTATATCTTTTTGTTATAAAGAATAAATATTTTACGAGAGAAAATTATAGCCCTGTAAGCCGCTCTGCAAGCGGCATACAGGGCAGTGAAATAATTAAGTGCCAAAATACACGGCTTTTAATGGTTTTTATGAGAACCCATTCGATTTAATGCGCTAGCATTTAGCGAAAATAGGGATGCCCCTTGCTGGTACAGAGGCATAAAATTTTCTCGAAGGTATAAATGTCAAAAGGCAATTATTTCTTCGTCTATTATTAGCCTATTTTTTACGGCATCATGATGGTGTTGTATGTTCAATCGTTAGGTTTTCTAAATGCAAGTAGATATTGATGTTAATCGCCATTTTGGCGGCGTTTCACGTCTTTATAGCAGCGAAAGCTTAGCCAAGCTACAAGCCATGCATATTTGCATAATAAATTTAGCTAGCGTTACTCATTAAGTAAAACGTTAACAGCTTCAAAAATGTGGTGTTTGGCAATGCGATTCATCAGTGTATTTTCATCGAATGGCATTTGAAAATAGTATTCTAATTGACTTAACGTTTCATCAGTATAAAACTCCACCATCAATTGGTAAGCACCTTCAAGCGCGTCGCGCCAGGCGCCAATTCGGTAAGTAAGCCCATGTGCTTGTGTTTTAAAAATGTATTGGTAGCTAACCTCATTTGTGACCATCGGCAAGGCTTGGTAGAAAATCCTTAGGGGATTTTCTTTGAGAGTTTCTGCTTTAAACCGTGCAAAAACAGCTTCAAAAGCTTTATCAAGCATCTCTTTTGTATAAATTGGTCGCTTGCTCAAATCTAACATAGAATCTGCCAATAGCTGGCCGTGTTCAAAGTCATCTTTTAGAAAATCATTAGGTGAGCTAGCGTTTGGCAAACTAGTCAGCCATAGCACATCTCCCTCTTCATTACTGACTGGTAATAGGGTGTAAATGGTGTCTCCACTATGTGCATACAGCCCATCCACGCAATAGAAATACATGTCCATGTCATCGGCATAGGCATAAGTAGCTGTCAGGTTGCCTTTCACGTAGAGTTCACCGTGATTATATTCGCCCCAAACCACCTCGCATGTCATATTGCCACCCACATAATGTACGTTGCCATACAAGTAAATGTTACGCGCAGTGACGTTAGAAAGCGCAATTAATGCAGGCGAGTTGTCAGTGTCTGCTGCTTGAATGTATTTTTCAACCACCAGTGATTTTACAAAAATAATCCCAAGTATAAATAAATCAGGGTAATCATCCACGCTGTAAATAAGTTCTAATATCTCTAGTGTGACTTCTTTATCGATATATAGAAAAAAAGCGTTTTCTTCATGCACTGGAAAACGCCATGAATCTTCGTACACATTGTAGAGGAGGTTGTTTTTTAAATCTTTAAGCTCGCCAACAATGCGGTGTGCCTCATGAATATCCAATACCTGAAACTCATGGCCTTGAAATAGCACCGTTGAATAAGGTTTGTTAAATGTTTTTTTATGTAAATTTTCAAGGTCAGTCATAGGATATTTAAGGGTAAGTTTGTCATATTGGCTGCATAAATTCTAACAGGGTGACTAAAACATTTTTTTAAAATATAGTGTCTAATTGAGGGTTAAGTTAAATCTCTCAAAAAATGATTTAAGTGCTGCTTAAAGCCTGCATTAAATCATTTTCAAGATCTTCAGGGTCTTCAAGACCTATCGATATTCTGACTAAGTTATCTTTAATTCCAAGCTCAGCTCTTAATTCAGGTGATAGATCCCGATGCGAAGTTAATGATGGCTGAGAAACAAGGCTTTCAACCCCGCCAAGGCTAGGGGCAAGTGAAAATAATTTAAGCGCATCAACCATTTTGATGGCGGTAGTAGTGTTCCCTTTCAGAAGGATAGAAAGCATGCCACCAAAACCGCTCATCTGTGATTTGGCAATGTCGTGTCCGACTGAATCTTCAAGCCCAGGATAATATACTCGTTCAATTAAGGGATGCTTTTGTAATAAGCACGCGATTCTTAGTGCGGTGGCGTTTTGCTGCTTAACCCTTATTTCTAATGTGGCGAGACTTCGTGCTAATAAATGCGCAGTTTCAGGCGCCATTATCTGCCCTAGATTTTTTCTCCAAAATCTAATGGGTAATAAAATATCCATATTTCCAGCCACCATGCCCCCAGTTAAATCGCTATGGCCGCCCAAATATTTGGTGGCACTATGGATGACAATGTCAGCACCTAATAATAGCGGTTGCTGGTTAACGGGTGTGGCAAAGGTACTGTCAATAGCAACAAGTGCGCCGTAGGCATGTGCCATTTCACATAGCTCTTTGATATTAATGATGTGTAGCAACGGGTTGGATGGAGTCTCAAAATAAACGAGACCTAATCCTAGTTTGAATTGCTGTTCTAATTTTTGAAGATCATTGGCTGGAATAAATACGGCTTTTCGGTCTAATAAACTTAGTTGAGAAGTCATAAGCTCCCAAGTTCCACCGTAAACATCACCCAAACAAATAATCCCTTTTTCACCATGCGCAATAAGCGTGCTTGAGATAGCCGCCATGCCAGATGAAAAAGAGAGCGCTGTTTGTGCTAATTCAATGCTTGCAAGTTTTTCTTCTAAGTTAATGATGCTTGGATTAGAGCCATAACGAGTATACAAATAACCCATATCCTGGCCTTCAATAACGCGCTGCATTTTTTCAGTAGAAGGAAATTTGAACGTTGTTGTGTCATAAAGCGGCGTGTGCGGTGAGCCAAATTGGTCATTATTTAGTCCAGCATGTATGCAGCGAGTAGAGAACTTAATATTTTCAGTCATCACATTAATCCTTTAAGTTTATTCCGCCCTTCAAATTTAATCATAGCATTATTTGACGAGCAAATTTTAATTGCCTCTAGATTGGAACTTATGCATCGGCTAGACTGCTTTAATCACCTGACTTCACCTTAGTAGTATAGGGCTATAATGTTCTCAATTAAAAAGTGTGCGTCAAATACAGGTGGGCTCAGTTTTAGCTGTCTCTACAAAAGCCTAGCAAAGTGGTTGTGTTTACACCACATTTTCACCTCATCTTATTTCTATGCTCTGGAAGCCGCATCCAGACTGGCTCACAGAGGCGTAAAATTTTCTCGAGAGAAAACGCGTGTCAAAAAGTAATTTTTATTCGCCTACTATTAGCCTATTTTGCACAGCATCGTTATGATGTTGAATGTTCAATCGTTGAGTTTTCTAAATGCAAGTAGAAATTAATTTTAACCGCCGCTTTGGCGGTGTTTCACGGCTTTATGGCACTGAAGGTTTAGCCAAGTTGCAAATGGCGCATATTTGCATCATTGGTATTGGCGGCGTGGGGTCGTGGGCGGCAGAGGCAGTAGCACGCAACGCGGTGGGCACTATCACGCTGGTGGATTTAGATAATATTGCAGAGTCGAATGTGAATCGTCAATTGCACGCCTTAGATAGCACGTTTGGCAAAGCCAAAGTGACGGCGATGGCAGAGCGTATTAAGCAAATTAACCTATTAGCAAAGGTGATTGAAATTGAAGACTTTGTCACGCCTGAAAATATAAATACACTGCTGAATCAGCCTTATAGCGGCATTGTGGATTGCATTGATGATGCTAAAGCCAAGGCCGCGATTGCGGTGTTTTGCAAAGCCAACAAAATTCCATTGGTGATGATAGGCGCTGCGGGTGGGCGCATTGAGGCTACACGCATTAAGCAGGCAGATCTAAGCTTAGTGAGCCATGATAAATTGCTGGCAAAAGTACGCAATTTACTGCGCCACGATTATGGATTTGCCAAAGCTAACACTAAAAATCCCGCAAAAATGGGCGTATGTTGTGTGTATTCAGATGAAGAAGTGATTAAGCCAGAAGCGCTCTGTGAAGCCGACAATAGTGCGATTACAGGGTTAAATTGCGCAGGTTATGGCTCTAGCGTGTGCGTGACTGCGCCATTTGGCTTTGCTGCGGTTGGTTGGTTATTGCAACAAGTGCTACTAAATTCGTTATAATCGCGCATCTCATTTCATTATTAATAACCTCTACATGACATTTAAAAGCGCGGATTTTATGGCGTTACTACCGCATTTTAGAGCGACCCCGATATGCTAGCCGCGCAAAATTTGGCGTGCCTGCGTGGCGACCGATTATTATTTAAAAACGTGGGTTTTGAGTTGCCAGCGGGTGGCTTGTTATATGTGCTAGGCGAAAATGGTAGTGGAAAAAGCAGCTTATTACGCATGTTATGTGGCTTATTAGCACCCGAAGAAGGCGCGGTTTTTTGGGATGGCAAAAAAACCAAAGAAGATGGCGAAAACTATTTATCCAACCTCACTTATTTAGGGCATTTAAATGGCTTAAAAGATGACCTAACTGCATTAGAAAATTTACAAATCAGTGCGCGCTTGGCAGGTAATACTACTAGCGAGCAAGACGCGTTATTCGCATTAGCCGCTATAGGCATTGCGCGCTGCGCTATCTTGCCTGCGCGCGTGCTGTCGCAAGGGCAAAAACGGCGGGTTGCCTTAGCCACTTTATGGCTAGCAAAAACCAAATTGTGGATTTTAGATGAGCCTTTTGCAGCCCTAGATGTGGCCTCAGTGGAGGTGCTTGCTCAGCAGCTCAACAAACATATGGCTAATGGTGGCATGGCGATACTCACCACGCACCAAGATGTGGTGGTGAATGCGCAAACGACGCAAACACTTAGGTTAAGCTAATGGATGGTGCGTGGTTTACCGTATTGAAGCGTGATTTACTGCTGGCTTACCGCAGGCGCTCAGATATTGCAACCACCTTATTTTTCTTTGTTATTGTCTCAAGTTTGTTTCCGCTCGGGGTTGGTTCTGATTCAACCATTTTAAGCACCATTGCGCCAGGCGTGCTGTGGGTGGCGGCGTTGCTAGCAGGCATGATTTCACTCTCTAGACTTTTTGCGGCTGATTTTGCTGATGGCACATTAGAGCAAATGCTGTTGTCACCACAATCTTTACCATTATTAGTGTCAGCCAAAATTTTGGCGCATTGGTTGGTGTGTGGCTTACCTGTGGTGTTGCTAGCGCCTATTATTGGAGTGCAATATGCATTATCAACTCACGCTATTGGTATTTTGGTGTTTTCATTATTGCTGGGTACGCCAGCATTAAGCCTCATTGGTGCGATTGGCGCGGCTTTAACACTAGGCGCGCGCGGTAGTGGTTTGTTGGTGGCGTTGTTAGTGTTGCCACTTTATATTCCAGTGCTTATTTTTGGCTCACTTGCGGTATCCGCTAGCCAACATGGCATGAGCCCGCAAGCGCATTTATCATTATTGGGGGCGATTTCAATTTTAGCTTTAGTGCTTTCACCATTGGCTACCGCAGTCGCCTTACGAATTTCTGCAGAATAGACATAACAATTGTTGTTAATAGGCTAAAAAAACCAACACTGTTCAATACAAAAAATTACATTTAAAGCCACACCTATATAATTTCTAGTACAATCGTCTTTGATTTTTAATGCAATTTTAGTCTCAAAACACACACAATAAACCCTGAATATGACGACTCAAGATAGTTCTGCAACCACCCTCCCAACCAACGCAAGTAAAGCCAGTTTTTTTCAAAATAAAAAATGGTTTTTGATACTTTTGCTGTTGCTTGCTGCCATTGTTGCCTTTTATAAATTGCGCATTCCTAGCGCGCAAGACAATAAGCTGAATGAAATTAAGCTTGCGCAGCCAGACGTATGGGTGCATAGCCAAAATTTCGCCTTATTACCACACGACTTATTACAAGTGCCGTTGTTAAAAAGCTTGCTGACCGAAGACTTTGTTTACTTTTATGCTCAAGATGAAGATTGGCTCAGCTTGCAAGGAGCCATGCGCCGCATCAGCTTTGAGCATGAGCTTAATTGGTCGGATGCTTTGCTCAAAAATATTGCAGATGCCCCAGCCGATGTTTACATGTGGCATGATGATAGCCATGCCTTGCGCTATTGGGCGTTAAGTATGGAACGCGATTCTCTCACTACCGTGGCGCAAAGCCTTGCCAAAATTAAGCTGGCCGCTGATCAACAACTGCATGAAATTGGCCACGTCAATATTGGTGGTGATGATGTGCCAGTGCTACAAGTATCGTTATCGGCCAGTCGGCAAATGGTCTTTGCTGCGCACAATAAGCGTATGGTGCTGTTATCTGATGCTTTAATGGCAAGCCATGCAGGTGATGCCTTAGATAGCCAAGCTGAAATGCTCATTAAACGTTTGTTATCGGATGATGCCAAAACACGGGCTGAAGTTGTTTCTGAGTGGCAAGTGAGTTCGCAAGCGCAGCCTTTAGACACTGCAAAACAAACGATTATGCTTTCAAACCGTTTGTTTGCGCAAGGCTATGGCGCGTTTGTGCCAAGCTTGCGCGCAGTGCGTTTTGATTATGACGGTAAAACTTGGGCGAGCCAAGCTAATGTAACGCCAACCGCTTTTGACCCCAAAATTTGGACACATTTACCAGCAAATGCGGCATTTTGCGCTAGTGCGCCTATTGATTGGGCACAGGTTCAAAAAGCCATTGATACGACAGCGAATTTAAAAGTGAAGCCTAAGCTAGCAGATGAGTTTTCTGCTACAGGTGCGGTATGCTGGTATGCCGAAAAAGATGATGATATTGCCCAGCCGTTATTTGTGGCACTACGCCAACCAGGTAAAAATTCTACTGAATCTCTAAGCACAATGTTTGACTGGCTGGTTTCAACCAACCAAGATTACCTTAATGATGTGCGGGCATTGCGCAAGCAAAAGCAGCAGCTAGAGCTTGAATTGATTACTAACAAAGCGAGTTTAGATGAGGTTAACAAAGAAAAAATAAGTGCCGATATAACAGGAGAAGATAAAAAATCTCAAGAAAGTTGGATAGAAGAGCGCAAAAAATCTGCCCAAGCGGCAATTGAAAAAACGCAAACTGATTTGTCTGACGTGACCCAAAACATGACAGAAGCAGCCGCTAAACTTGAAGAGCCAGCGAAAGCGGCCAAGCTGATGGAAACTGAAAAAGCAGGTGCTTTTACTGTTTACGCTCGTCAATTACCAATCCATGAAGACTCAAACAGTAATCCTAAGCTCGCTTTTGATGAGCAAACGGTTTATTTTTCTACCAATGAAGCGTTAATTAAGCGGGCTATTTCGGTTGGGCAAAAGCATTATCCAAACTTAGCAGAGTCAGCCAAAGTGCTTAGCCCAACTAAGCAACAATTTTTATATGTTGAGCCCAAAAAATTGGCTAGCTTATTACAAAACACCGCCATTGCGGCCTTGCCACAAGAAAAACAGCAAAAACTACGTGCCGCTTATGATTACCACATGCCTGCACGCTTAGAGGCTTTAGCAAAACAGCCTGCGTTTAGTTTGATGCTAGAGAAACCAGTTTCTGGTTCAGGTGAGCAATGGCAACCGTTAACATGGCATACTGAGCCGTAAAAAAATATAGTCTCAAAAATATGCTCAAGCGGCGACAATTTTTAAGCCAGTTAATGGCACTTTATTTGATGAGCAAAACGATAAACGTTAATGCGCTAGTGCCAACGGATATTGGCGTAGCCAGTGGTGGATTAGCCAATAAATCGCGGCTGAATGTAACGCAAGCACAGGCTTTTCGACATTGGCTGCAGCTAATTGTGCAGCAGCAACTTAACCGCGGACCAACACCGCGCTGGCAGCAACGAGATTGTGCAGGCTTGGTGCGTTTTGCAAGTGCTGAAGCATTACGGGTGCATGATCATGCGTGGCTTAAAGCCAATGGGTTTTTAGGTAAAAAATTACCGCCAGAACTCAACTTAACGGCTGAGCAGTTAGCAGATTTTCGCCATGCTTGGATGCGTGCGGATGGTACTCAAGGGGCGTTTGTTAGCGCGCTAGAGTTAGTGCAAAATAATACGCAACCTATCGGGCGCGATATGGCACAAGCACAGGTGGCAGATCTATTGTTATTTGACCAAGGCCAAGATCAGCATTTAATGATTTGGCTGGGGCAGTATATGGCTTATCACACGGGTACGGTAACAAAAGAAGACAATGGGCTACGTGCTTACTCGCTAAGTAAACTGATGGCTTGGCAAGACACACGCTGGCAGCCGCACGCAGGTAACCCAAATTTTGTAGGTATTTTTAGATTAAACTTTTTGAGCACAACATGAAATATTTAGTAAAAACAATCGCTGTCATTTTTATATTATTGAATGCAGGTGTTGCGCAAGCAGATGATGGCGCAGGCTTTTTTATACTGGCTGATCGAAGTTACAGCAGCCAAGAACAAGCACAAGTGCGCTTAGAGATGCAAGATGTTAATGAGGTACACCAAAATGCAGGTGTTGATATTGCCGTGTATAAGGTAGCAAAACCAATCGCGTTTTTGCAAAGCCAAAAAAACCTTCATCGTATTAGCACTAAAGCACAGCCTGCTCAAACTGGGGTTTGGAATTCTATTATCGCGATTTGGGATTATGTAGGTAATAGCGCACGCCGATTAGCACGGCTATTTTTTTCTGAGGATGCTCGTCAAACAACCGTCGAAACAGCGCCAGATTTACACGTGGCCAAAATTAACCACCCAGCAACGCACCCTGCAGTCTATCAACCCTTAGAAGGCTATGAGCAAGTTGGGCGCTTTCGTTATCCTTTGCAATATGGCAAAGACGTTAAGCAAGCAGATGCGGTATTAAGTGGGGCAAATATTGAAGGTAACATTGATGGTTTTCAAGTCGATGGTCAAGTGAACGGTGAAGTCGAGGGTAATGGTCAAGCCGAAAAAACTGCTGCAGGCTCAGCACCATTTAGTAATGGCAATGTTTATGTTCCTGTAGGTAAGTTACCGCCAGGTTTGTATATTGTAGAAGCGATGTTGGGTGACCAACGTGCGGTCACGATGTTGTTTGTAGGTAACACGGTGGCGGTGACTAAAACTTCACCTGCTGGTTTATTTGTGTGGGCAGTCGATCGAACAACTGGTGCGCCCGTGGCAAATGTTGATAGCCATTGGACGGATGGCATTGGCGAGCTCGCCAGTGGTGTGACGAATGCACAAGGTTGGCTACAGCTCAACCATGCAGCCTCTGAGCAAACTTATTTATTTGCCCAAGATGCACAAGGCGGCGTGTTAATTTCAGAAAATTTTTACTACAACAGTGAAATTTATAACACTAAACTTTATGCGACGACAGACCATCCGTTATATCGCCCAGGGGATATGGTTAATATTAAAGTGGTGGGACGTGAGTTTATTAATGCGCGAGAGTCTAAGCCACTCGTCGATGCCCCCATCAAAGTGACGGTATTAGACCCCAATGGTTTGCCTGTGGCGAATCAAACATTGCAATTTAGTGGCAGTGCAGGTGGCGATACGACCATTAAATTACCTGCAGGCAGTGTAGCGGGTGGTTACGATATTCAAATGACTTATTTGGGTGAAGTGTATAGCGCAGCATTTCGTGTGTCAGAATTTAAAAAACCACATTTTGAAATTAATGTGGTTGCCGATAAAGGTGATTTAAAAACCAATCAATTAATTCCGCTAGAAGTACAATTACGCTACCCAGATGGAAAACCCGTTAAAAATGCTGAAATAGATATAGATTTAAAAGCCCAAGCGTTGAGTATGGTTGAGGGGGATTTAGGTTATAGCGGGCAGTTTCCGATTAAGCTCACCAGTCAAAAATACCAAACAGATGCTAGTGGTAATGTCAACATTAGTTTGCCCGAAGTTAAAGTGCCTAGTCGTTACATTTTATCAACATTGGCAACAGATGGCGCAGCTTATCGTGTACGTAACACGCAAGAATTTTTGATTGAGCGTGCGAAAAGTGGTTGGAAGGTGAATGCACCTAGCCGCTTTACTATGCCCGATACAGCAGTACATTTTAACGTTAATCAACAAGCTAGTGCTCAACTAGGAAATGCTAAACTTGGAGATGCTAAAAAACCAAGCCAATGGAAATGGGTCAGACTTGAAGACCAAAGCACAGATGCAGGCAAGTTGACTGCCGATGTAGCGCAAGGCTTTGATGTGAAGTTTAATAAATCTGGTTCGTACACCGTGAGTGTGTTATCAGAGGATGGCGCGCTATTAGGTGCAACCAGCCATTGGGTTAGTGGCGCAGACCTAAAGGTGCCAGCAGGGCATATAGAAGTTGTATGGGATAAAACAACTTACCAAGTGGGCGAAACTGCCACCGCCTTGGTTAGTTTTTCTGAGCCGATAGACCATGCATTATTAACGCTAGAGCGCGATAAAATTGAAAAAACCAGTTTGCTTAACGCCCCTGACGCATGGATTAAAACCAGCAAAATTGCACCACAACAATGGCGTGTTAGTTTGCCTGTGACAGAGACTTTTGCACCTAATGTGACTTTATCAGTGGCTTATGTCCACAACAATGATTTTGTATTTGAAAATGCGGGTATTATTGTTAGTAGCCCAAAAGTCAATGTGCGCGTAACGGCAGACAAAAAGCAATATGCGCCAGGTGATACCGTCAAGCTATCTATTGATACGGCAATGATTTCAGCTAATGGCCAAGCCACACAAAAACCAGTTTCGGCTCAAGTAACTTTGGGCGTGGTCGATGAAATGATTTACGTATTGCAGCCTGAAATTGCACCTAATATTCATGATTTTTTCTATCATCCAAGACGTAATAATGTGCGTACGCAATATAGCCAATCATTTATTGGTTACGATTTATCAACTAATCAATTAGGTGTAGCCCCGAATACGCATAGCACCCATGAACGTGCGACTAAAGTTTTAGAGCGTCCGCGTCGAGATGACGTAGATACCGCATTATGGGCACCAAAAATTACTACAGATGCAAATGGGCATGCTGAAATTACCTTTAAAATGCCTGATTCACTGACGCGCTGGCGCATGACCGCGCGCGCTATGACCAATGATGGTGTGGTTGGGCAAAGCGTGAGTGATGTCATGAGCTACAAAGATTATTACTTGAAGTGGACCAGCCCTAATTGGTTGCGTAGTCAGGATGTGGTGACGGGCAATATTGCTGTTTTCAACCAAACGAATCAATCGCAAAAAGTGCATGTGTCACTAAAAGGTGCAATCACGCAAGAAGAAAATATAACACTTAACCCTGGTATTAACTTTATGGAAGTACCGCGTACAGGTGAGCAAAGTGGTGAAGTGACCATGACCTTGACGCAAAATGACAAAGTGCTAGATAGTTTAGCGGTCAATCTGAGTAGCATGGCAGATAGCTGGCAAACACATTTCAACAAATTGGTGATGCCTGTTGATGGCAAGCTTGCGCTCAATTTACCAACAGATGCCAGCAATATTAATTTGCGCTGGTTAGATAGCGCACGCGCTGGGTTTTATCGGGTGGTGGATGACTTAACTGAGTATCCTTATGGTTGTGTTGAACAAACAGCTAGCCGCTTGATTCCATTAGCTTTAGCTTATCAATCGTTGGCAGTCGATGACCCACGAAGAACTGTCATCATGCGTCAGCTTTATACGCATCGCTTGCGTTTAGCCAGCATGGCTGGGCCAGAAGCACAATTTGGTTGGTGGGGGCAAGATATGGTGGTTGATCCGTTTATCACCACCTACGCTTATTATGCCGATTGGCGCACCGCACAAGCGCTCCAGCTAGACTTGCCTGCTGATCACTGGGAGCGTTTAACTAAACTTTACAGTGAAAGCGGCTTTGAGCAAGACGTGTGGAAGCGCGCGTTAATGCTTGATTGGATGACGCAAATTGGGTTGCCAACGCAATCTATGGTGAGCAATTTAGCGGCTGATTTAGCTAAAGACGGTGCACCTACTGCGCGCAAATATGGCCAGCATGATAGCTTGGTGCTCAGTGAAGAAACCAGCCAAACGCGCGATTTAGCGATAGTACTCACCAGTAAATTGCTCAAATCTAGTGTAGAAGGTTTTAATGCGCAAGTAAGCGCGGCGGTAGCGCGTGTAAAAATGCAAGACAGCTTGGTGGCAAAAGCTTTACTAAACAGAACTGGGTATGAAAAAGTCGATGTAGATAGTTTACTATCACTTGCAAGTGCCGATACCGCGACCATAGACCGTGCGTTGATGCTTACTTGGGTGGATGCAAGCAAAGGTGATGGGCGTGTGGATAAAGTACTTGCCATGCCTTTAGCTAAGCCTTGGATAGCCTATGCTACGGCTACAGGTGGGCAGGCTTATCGCTGGCCTGCTGCAAGTACACCGAAAGTGCTAAATGAGCCTATTGTAACCAGTTTAAATGCGGTGGTGAGTTATGACAGCGCTGCCGTGGCTAGCAAAAGTACGCTGCCCGCTAAATTGGTGCGTACTTTAATGAAGATAGGGCAACAAAAAGATGGTAGCTTTACCGAAGAGGCAGTTGATCAAAATGCACCATTGAGTACCGATACGCTTTATTTAGAAACCATCGAATTAACGCCGACCGCACCTATGCATTATGTGGTGATTGAAGCCGCATTACCAGCGGGCGCGCAAGTGGAATCTGGCACTTGGGGTATTAAGGTGGGTGGCGAAGATTTGCCTAAAGCCAATTTCCAAGACTTAACAGGCCGCTATGCGGTACCTGTTGGTAATGTCGATAAAGTGGTCAGAGTGCAGCATTTGTTGCGCTTTAGCCAACGTGGTCAATACACCTTGCCGCCAGCACGCGCTTACAATATGTATAGCCCTGATGCCATTGTATTAGAAAGTCAAGTGCGAAAAAGTATAACGGTTAAATAATCATGCGCCTAAATGCTTTGCTTGGTTTATGGTTAGCCGTGCTGAGTTTATTTGCACAAGCAAACCAAACTGAGCAAAAGCCAGCTTGGCAAAAAGCTTGGTGGCTTGCAAGTCAAACGCCACAGCAAAACTCTACACACTGGCTAGTGGGGAATGAGAAAAATGCACCCAATAAGGTACCCCTTGGCAGCCTTTGGAAATTGTTTGTTTACAACTACACCATTGATAATGGCTTGCAAGATATGCCTTATGCGTGCCACGCTGGTAAGCGGGCGGCGGTGGGAGATGAATACTGTTGTAGTAAAGATGAAACAATCAGTGTAGATGTGGCATTGGCGCGATCGTGCGGCGTTTATTTTGAGCCTAAGCGTTTAAATATTGAGGCTAAAGATTGGCAGCAATACTGGCAAAAGCAAGTACCAGATGTGCAATGGCTACATGATGTGGGGAACATGCAGCCTCAAACGCAAACGGATGTGCAGGATATATTGACGGCACTCTCAAAAATGTCGTCAAAGAGCGTGGCGCAAAGTCGACAAGCCTTGTTAGGCCGTTTATTGCAGCCGCAGTGGAGCGCATTATTGCCCCAGTTAGGTGGCGCGTATCGGTTTAAAACCTTTACTTGGCAACATCCGCAATATGCAGGGGCGGCTTTTGGTGGTGCTGCTGGTTGGTTGGCAGATGGCACAGTGTTTTGGCTCGGCGGAACAGGCAGTAGCCGAGAGGTGTTATTTAAGGCCGCGCCAATGGTGGCTTCGGTATTGCCCGTAAGTGAACACGTCGCGCAAAAGTTTGATGAAGCTTGTGTAGTGGTGCATTATTTTAAACGTTACCCCATTGATAAAATTGCATTAGTTGGGCAACCCAAAACGCGCGTGAATGCTGGCGTGTTACGCGGGCAATATGCGGTGAAGTTTAGTAATGGTAATGCCTTGCAATTGATGAGTCATGGCGAGTTATCTTTGCAGATTGACCATAACAAATCGCAAATATGGGGCAAACTTGGTTTGCAAGAGTATATAGCACGGGTGGTGGATAGAGAAGCCGATGCAACAAAAACAGAGGCGGCAAAAGCCTTGAGTATTGCCGCACGTAGCTATGTTTTTCAAAATGCCACCTTTCACCAAGGTTGCTGGCAAATTGATGACGATAGCCGCACACAGCGTGTTTCTGCCAGCCCAGCAAGCCAAGCGGCAAAAACGGTGGCGGCGATGACAGAAGATTTAACACTAACAGGTAGCCCGATTTATTATCACCAAAATAAATCGGCAGCCAATACGCTCAATTGGCTGCTTGCGGTAAAACGTGGTGAATTAGGGGACAATTATTTGATGATGTTGCACGAAGCCTACCCCAATGCAAGTTGGCGCTTAAGCAACCAAACACAACAATGCCAACGTTTGCCTCAAGCGGAGCAATACGTGCAAAAAAACAGGGCGGCGGTGCAGCGTAGCGTCAGTCATATAGCGGGTTTTGAACCTGTGCAGGATTTGAAAATTTGCCAGTTAGATTATGGCAATCCATATTCTGACCAACAAACGCTGAGTATGTTTGTGCGTGATTGGCGTAGTGAAAATGACAGAATAACGCTATGGCATGAGTACTTGCATTTAGCGCTGCGTTTTCACCCCAATGGTGGCAATGAAGCGTTGATAGAGCCGATAGCACGGCAATTAGCGCAAAATTTAATGATTGAAACAAATCAAAAAACTAGGCTGGCACAATAAAAATAGCTACTAAATATAGGCATTAAACATAGATAATAAAACGGATATTAAAGTAGTATTTTAGGGTTAAACATGACATTAAAACATTTAACAATCGCCATAATCATTGGTGCAATCGGGCTATCTGTGCAAGCTGAAGAGCCTAGCAGACCTATGAATGGCTGGCGTTATAGCGCATCGGACAGTGCTGATTTTTCTCAAACGGTGAATTACCCTGCCACACACACTAATGCAGGTGGCCATGCCTTGAGCTCGCTCATTATGGGCGATGTTAAGGCTAACCCTAAAGAAAATAAAATCCCTTACCAACTTGTGGTGAATGGCGCCAATATGCCACTAGCGGTAGATGAAGCGGGACATTATGCGCGCCCCTATGCGTTTGGCACGGGCAGTAATAGCTTAGAAATAAAAAGCCCAAAGGGTGAAAGCTTGTTAAGAAAGCAATTTTATGAAGCCAATGCAGGCAAAGCCCCTGCTAAATTACGCATCGTGCTCGCGTGGGATAGTGATCACACCGATGTGGATTTGCACGTGGTCACGCCCAACGGTGAACATGCGTGGTATGGGCAACGTACTATTCCAAGTGGTGGCTCAATAGATATTGATGCGACGGATGGCTATGGCCCTGAGATTTTTGCCACCCCCAATGCACAACACGGTGTGTATCAAATTTATGCTAATTACTACGGTGGCAATAGTGAACAACAGGTGATCACTACTTGCAAAATTGCCATCATCACCAATGAAAATACCCCCAATGAAAAACAGCAAAATTTCATTGTACCGCTACGCAAAGCGGGTGAATTGGCATTGGTGAAAAGCTTTGTTTATTAGGAATATTGTATGCTAAAAACTACCGAGCGATTTTAATGCCTCTGTACCCGTAAAGGGCATCCCCATTCTCACTAAGTGCCAAAGCACTAAGTCGAGTGTGAAAGCCGCATAGAGTAAGGCTGAGCGGGGTGGTGAAATAATGTGGGGTGTTTTTGAAGGGGCTTAATTGTGGTTTTATTTCGGTTTTTAAAAAGGGTCTGTCAAATTGATTTATAATCCAATTGACTTAAACTGGGCTAGGCATTATTTCTAGCTAAAGTATCATTTTATATAAAGTTGGAGCGTGGAATTGAAAAAATTAGTGAGTGTTAGTTTTATATTGTGTGCATTACTTGGCATCAGCAGTTGTGCCACATTAAATGGGGATCCTGTTGAACGTGCCGATAGAAAAGCCGAGAAGTTAGCACCAAGAACGCCAGCTACTATTTTTGATGAAAACTCAGCTAGAAATGCACTAAAACCTGGTAACGTAGAAATAAAGTCTGTTTTAATCAGTTGTTATGGGCGAGGTATACTCTGTATTCAAGGCAGTGTTCCTGTAGAAAACACGATTGTATATTTATACCCATATACGCCTTATTTGCAAGAAACTTTGCAGATGGAAAAACAACTTAAGGCCGATAATGAAAAAAATAGTGAATATAACGCGGTCAAAATCAATTTAAACGATAAATTTGCAAAAATCAATTTAAAAACAAAAACTGATCAATATGGGCGTTATAGTTTTAAAAATTTGAAACCAGGCAAATACTATGTGTTAAGTGATAATGCCAGATTAAATAACTCCACAGTTAAGCATTCTCACGATTGGGAGGGCAGACAATATAAGACCGCAGTGAATACTCCTGCAGACTTAGAGTTCAACAAAATAGTGGATGTTACGCAAAACTCTGGTGTTTATACATTTGAATCGAAAATGACCATTTTACAACGCTATGTCTCGCAATAATTATTAAACGCATAGTAGTCGACTCAAAGAGGGCTTCTCCACCATCTGTTATTCAAGTGTAGCTATACAAGTGTAGCTGGCTAACGCCAGCGCATATTCCAAACGTTATATCTCAAAGAAAGTGGTTAGAAATGGCCAAAAATCGATTTAATTCTTTAGTATTTATGACGTTCTTAGTTGGCCTTGCTTTGGGTTCTGTGGTTTCCATTTTTCTAGTGAAAAAGTTTAATGGGTCAGCAATGGTCAGCCTTGCAGGTGTTGCAATGGTGGATACTGCCACGCACGAAGATTCACTTTTAGATGGAGCCATTATTCTTAACAAACCAACGTTTAGCAAAGAGCGCATTTATTTACGTTTTCAAGATGAAGCGACAATGAATGCTGCCATTGGAAAGAGTTTGCTGGTAACAGGTGCGCTCAAAAATACTACGTTAGATAGTGGCCAAAAGATACTTGAGTTAAAAGTATCGAAAATCAATGGGGTCGATTAATTTAGCATAAAGGTAGCTTTAAATTTCATTTAAAAATGAAATTCCCATTGATATTCTTTTTAATTATATCGCCTAAAATCATTACGATAGAAAATTATACCGCTGCAAGCCAGTCTGCATGCGGCTTGCAGAGCATCAAAATAAGATGAATTAGAAATGAGCTGTTTTTAGCTCGATTTTAGTCATTAATCTTAATGAAAACTATAAAAGGCGATTTTAAACGCGTTAAAATCTATTGAGTTTTAATTTGCTCCATAAATCAACAAGCTCAGACTGACCCCCATTTACTACAGAAGACTTCACTCGACATTTAACGATATGAGCCCTATGCAATTTGAACAACGTTGGCTTGCTTAACAACGTAAAAAGACGGCCTAATAACTAGGCAATGGACTCCATTAACTTAGGGCAAGGTCAATAATGAAGCCACATCATTTAAATGATTTAGCCCGCGTACGGCGCACTCGCTTGCAGTGCGCCGTACGAAAACAATAAACAAATATCTAAGTAAATGAACTACCGTCGCGCATGGCATAAAGGGGGTACGTGTTTTTTTACGGTGAATTATTTGCAACGTAAAAACAATGATTGTTTGATGCGCAATATAGATTTATTACGAGAGGTGATTGCAAAGGTTAAACAGTCGCATCCATTTCATATTCATGCTTGGGTGGTGTTACCTGAACATATGCATTGTGTGATGGAATTGCCCGAAGGCGATGCAGATTTTGCCAAGCGGTGGATGTTAATCAAGATGCTTTTTTCACGCGGTATACCAAAAAGCGAAAGACGTTCACACATCCGAGTTGAAAGACGAGAACGAGCTATCTGTCAAAGGCACTATTGGGGGCATATGTTAAGAGATGAGCGGGATT
>JBATAW010000019.1:0-19212 GCA_049662045.1 Methylophilaceae bacterium
CGAGCTGTTCAACGAGCCCTGCTGGCAGTGGGAGTGTTTCATTTGCTGATTTGTAATTTGTGGACATGATAATTTCCTTTATACGTCATTGGTAAAATATCATTTACACAGATTTTTTTACAGGCTCGGTCTAAATTTCTGTAGCTACCGACATATAAATACTGTCATTCTCGCGTACGCGGGAATCCATTTTAGCGTTGTTTAAAAAGTCAATTTAGATTCCCACTTGCGTGGGAATGAAAGAAGGCGTTGACCTTAATCCCCTTTTTACCGCGCCTATATTTAGCTAACATATCCGCCCAAAAACTCTCCGAGAAAGTTTTACGCCTCTACGAGCCGCATACAGACTGGCTCACAGGCTGATTTAATAATGTGCAACTAAGAATAACTGAAAATGGTGAATTTTCATGTGGTTTTTAGGGTCTAAATTTCTGTAGCTACCGTCATATAAATACTGTCATTCTCGCGTACGCGAGAATCCATTTTAGCGTTGTTTAAAAATGTAATTTAGATTCCCACTTGCGCGAGAATGACGGAAGGTGTTGACCTTAATTATCCCTTTTTATCGCGCTTATATTGAGCTAAATATCCACCCAAAAATGCTCCGAGAAAGTTTTATGCCTCTGCGAGCCGCATACAGAGTGGCTCGTAGCCTGATTAAATAATGTGCAACTAAAAGCAGCTTAAAAATGGTCAATTTTAGTATAGTTTTTAGGGTGTAAATTCCACGTAGCCTTAAATAAAAACCAAGCAGTCATTCCCACGAAAGTGGGAATCCAAATTGACCTTAAAAATAATTCTAAAATAGATTCCCGCTTTCGCGGGAATGACAAAAGGTGTTGACCTAAAACTCCCCTTTCTACCGCGCCTATATTTCACTCAATGTTGGGAGATTTCGGCAAGCAGATGTTTGAGCGAAAGCGAGTTTCTGATTGCCGCCCAGCATTGAGTGAAATATAGGAAGCAAGCGGTAATGGGGTGTACTTTCACAACCGACTTAGTGCTTTAGCACTTAGCGAGGTTGGGGATGTGCCCCTTGCGGGTATTGTTTGGTTACTTTGTTTTGAGCAAGCAAAAGAAAGTAACTCGCCGAGGAGCGAAAGGGAATGTTGAAAATTGAAAGATACTGCTCGTGGGTAACAAGAAATATTTTATATGTATTGAATTTTTGTACGAAATCGGTATCATATGCGTACCAAGTTCTTGTGTGGCGAACCGTCACCGTATGGTGTGCCTGTCAAGCAATCGCCTGACTAGCCCTCAGGAACGCCAATCTTTTTTATTTAAAATCCCAGACATTTTCCAATTTTTTGCCAAGAGACTTTCTCCATTGCACCTTTTTTTGCCTAGCTAAATTTGGATATGACCTTGCTATTGCACCTGCCACCATATCTGCCAACTGTATTAAGTAATCTTTCTGTGAATCCACAAATTTAATTTTAAATGTTAGATTTTGTTTTATTTGTGCTCTTAAATATCTGTTAAGTTCATTCTTAAACTCCCGATCACCACTGCCATCTATTTTAATGCTAGCGTTATTTAAAGTAAGGTCGTGACAGTCAATAAGAAGCTTGATGAAATAATTGTAAAATCTCTCATCATTTTCACGTAAATTTTTACTGTAAATTATCTGTTTATCTACAACCAATGCTCTGACTCTAAATTTACAGCTGCTAATCCTAGAAAAAAACTCATTTTTTACAGAGTCTTTTGACTTGCTAAATTTAAATTCAGGTTTAACTTTTAAGTCTAAATAAGCCTGTTTTATGATTTCTGCAGTTGATTCAGCATCTAGGTTGCT
Source organism: Methylophilaceae bacterium (assembly GCA_049662045.1). Lineage (GTDB taxonomy): Bacteria > Pseudomonadota > Gammaproteobacteria > Burkholderiales > Methylophilaceae > Methylotenera. The sequence continues at coordinate 1,802 of JBATAW010000019.1, forward strand.
ATCAAAAATAATCATTGCTATTACAAAATGAGAGGTTGAGCCTTTTGTAAGTTTAAAGCCAGGGTCACCGCTTTCGTCAATAAAAATTAACAAGTCTACTCTTTCTTAATATTAAAAATTAAAGGTCAGACTAGCTGCCCTGTTAACACTAAACTAGCAAATATTACCCGCACTTACTCTCACCACAATTCAAACAAGTCAAACACCCATCCATCACAATGCTGGCTTTAGTATTACACTTTTTACAAAGTGATGCGCCTTTAGGAAAGCCTTCATCATTGGCTTCTGCGCCTGAATTTGCGTGTTTTTCAAGGTATTCGGCTTTTTTATCTTCTACTAATTTTTGCTGATGTTGGTCTAAACCCGCTACTTTAAGCATGCCAATTTCTTGCAAATGTTGCTCAACCACTTCACCAATTTCTGCCACTAAGCTCGGCACAAATTTGCCACCTTTTTTAAAGTAGCCGCCGCTGGGCTCAAACACGCTTTTGAGTTCTTCAACCAAAAAGGTCACATCGCCACTTTTACGAAACACGGCAGACATCACGCGGGTGAGGGCAACTATCCACTGAAAATGCTCCATGTTTTTAGAGTTAATAAATATCTCAAACGGGCGGCGGTGCTCTTGCGCGGTGCCTTCGTTCATCACTACATCGTTAATAGTGATGTATAGCGCGTGCTCAGTCACGGGCGTTTTAATTTTATAGGTATTGCCCACCAGTTTATCTGGGCGGCTGAGCGGCTCGCCTAGCTGTATTACTGTGGCATTGTCTTGCTGAATTTTAGCTTCTAATGCTTTGGCTTTGTCTTCTTCGGTAACGAGGTTGTAATTTACGATTTTTTTGTCTATTTTAATGGCCATGATTTGTTCCTTTTGTAGGAGCGCAATTGATTGCGCGATTATTTGTTAATTCACTAGATTTTTCGCGATTTAAAAATCGCTCCTACATCAAAACTTGCCGTAATAGCCTTCTTTTAAGGCATCATATAAATTAGCGGCGGAGTGAATTTCGCCATCGTATTCAATTTCTTCGTTACCTTTGGCTTCTATTTCGGTACCGTCTTCAAGCGTAAATTTATAGGTGGTGCTTTCTAGGTCTTTTTCTGTCACCAACACGCCCTGAAACGCTTCTGGGTTAAATCTAAACGTCGTGCAGCCTTTTAAGCCTTTGTCGTAAGCGTAAAGATAAATATTTTTAAAGTCTTCAAAGTCGTAATTCGTTGGTACGTTGATGGTTTTTGAAATTGAGCTATCAATCCATTTTTGTGATGCGGCTTGAATATCCACATGCGCTTTAGCCATAATGGTGGATGAATCTAAAAAGTAATCTGGCAGTTTTTCATCGGCTTTATCACTAAACGGCATGGCTTTGGCGTTAATCAACTCGCGGTAAGCCAACAGCTCATAAGAGAACACATCGACCTTTTCTTTTGATTTTTTACCTTCACGAATCACATTACGTGCATAGTGGTGTGCAAAGCTTGGCTCAATGCCGTTACTAGCGTTATTAGCCAAACTAAGTGAAATAGTACCTGTAGGCGCAATAGAGCTGTGGTGCGTAAAACGCACACCTTGCGTGGCAATTTTATTACGCAAACCTTCAGGGAACTGCTGCATATAACGGCTGTATTTGCCCAGCAACACTTTACCCGCAATTTTTTGCCCAACTTTTATACCATCGGCCGCCATTTCTGGGCGCTTGGCTAGCATGTCCGCCGTGACTTCAAATTTTTCATCCATAATCGGCGCTGGGCCTTTTTCTTCTGCTAATTGCACGCCGATATTCCAGCCTTCTTCTGCCATCACACGGGTGACTTCTTCGGTGAATTTGATGGATTCTTCTTCACCGTATTTCATTTTCATCATGGTAAGGGCAGAGCCTAAACCTAAATAACCCATGCCGTGGCGGCGCTTGCGCATAATTTCATCACGTTGTTGTTGCAATGGTAAGCCGTTGATTTCAACCACGTTATCGAGCATGCGGGTGAAAATAGCCACCACTTCACGGTATTCTTTCCAATCAAAATTGGCTTCATCCGTAAATGGTTTTTTAACAAACTTGGTGAGGTTAACAGAGCCTAACAAGCAAGCGCCATAAGGTGGCAATGGTTGCTCGCCGCATGGGTTGGTGGCGCGAATATTTTCGCAAAACCAGTTATTGTTCATCTCGTTAACGCGGTCTATTAAAATAAAACCTGGCTCAGCAAAGTCGTAAGTGCTACTCATAATCACATCCCACAAACGGCGTGCTTTGATGGTTTTATACACACGGCAAGCTACTTTTCCCGCGTCTTTACCTTCTTTTTTAGTAAGGTATTTGCCTTTAACTGGCCACTCGCGCCACACCACTTGGGTGTCATCTGTAGTGTTTAAGCCGTCAATAATCGCTTCTTTTTCAGTCACAGGAAAAGCCAATTTCCATTCACTATCCGCTTTTACCGCTTCCATAAATTCTTTGGTGATTAAGCAGCTTAAGTTAAATTGGCGTAAGCGGCCATTTTCACGTTTGGCTTTAATAAAATCAGTCACATCTGGGTGAGAAATATCAAACGTTGCCATTTGCGCGCCACGGCGACCACCCGCTGATGAAACGGTAAAACACATCTTGTCGTAAATATCCATAAAAGAAAGTGGCCCAGACGTATAAGCGCCCGCACCTGCCACAAACGCACCTTTGGGACGTAACGTTGAAAACTCATAGCCAATACCGCAACCCGCTTTTAGCGTTAAGCCCGCCTCGTGTACTTTGCCCAAAATATCATCCATGCTGTCTTCAATCACGCCAGACACCGTGCAGTTAATGGTTGAAGTGGCAGGTTTATGCTCAAGCGCACCTGCATTAGAGGTAATGCGACCCGCAGGAATTGCACCACGGCGCAACGCCCACAAAAATTTTGTGTGCCATGCTTCGCGTTTTTCTTCGGTGATTTCAACATCGGCTAAAGCACGAGCGACGCGGCCGTATGAATCATCCATATTTTGATCAACAAATTCGCCCGATTTTGTTTTTAGACGATATTTTTTATCCCAAATATCTAACGAAACAGGCTGAATTGCAATTTCTTTCTCTGCCTTAGTTTGTGTTTCATTTTGAGATTTTTGTGTTGATTCAACAGCTTTTAGCATGCGTAATTTCCTCTTCCTATTAAAGACCAAAAAGCTCACCTGAACAGAGTGAGCGTTAAGCCTGTGATTTTATTTAACAAATTATTATAATTGTAATAACAGCACAAATAAACACTACATATTGTGTATCGGCGTGTAATTTAAGCCTTTATGTTGTGCAAGTCAACCGTCAATATTAATATTTATTTTGCACCATTTTAGTGATTTTTGTCATTAAGTGTGCCTGAAACCATATAGCGGTGTGGTGAGTATTTACTTACCCGATAAATATTAAATAAAAAATTACAAATATATAAAATACCTGTAGTTTTAATGCAACTTAGACTGACACAAAACCGCAAGGCGTGTTTTGTGAGAAAATGGGTTATGAATCGTTTTTTATACACGCTTTTACTTTATTTTATCTTGCCTTTTGTTCCGCTAAAGCTACTTTGGCGCGGCATTAAGCAACCTGAGTATCGCTTGCATTGGCGTGAACGTCTTGGGTTTTACAGCTTAAGCGTTAGCAAGCCCATTATTTGGCTACATTGCGTTTCGGTGGGTGAAACCCGTGCCGCTGCACCTTTAGTTAGCGCTTTACTCAGACAGTACCCCAATCACCAAATTTTACTCACCCATACTACGCCAACAGGCCGTGCCACCAGCGAACAGCTTTTTAGCGATAATGTAATGCGCGTTTATCTGCCTTACGACTTACCTTTTGCAGTGAATAAATTTTTAAAGCACTTTAAGCCGATCGTAGGCGTGCTGATGGAAACTGAGCTTTGGTTTAATTTAATTAGCGCATGTAAGCAACAAAACACGCCGCTATTGTTAGTGAACGCCAGGTTGTCAGAAAAATCTGCAAGCGGCTATGCAAAACTAGGGAAATTAGTCAAACAAGGCTTGCAAAACCTAACCGCCATTGCCGTGCAAACTGAGCAAGATGCAGCTCGCTTTAGGCAATTAGGCGCTAAAAGCGTGCAGGTGGTGGGTAATGTTAAGTTTGATGTTATGCCCCCTGTTGATGCCGCCAAATTAGGCAAACAGTTACGTTTTTTGTTTGGCGAGCAACGTCCTGTTTTTCTCGCGGCCAGCACGCGCGAGGGCGAAGAAACGATTATTTTAGAGGCCGTGAAAATAGCCAATATTCCACATTTACTGACAGTAATTGTGCCACGCCACCCTCAACGCTTTAACGATGTAGAGGCCTTGTTGCAACAGCGTGGTTTACCCTACCAAAAGCGCTCAACTCTGAATAAAGCCGTGAGTAATGAAACGCAATATATATTAGGTGACAGCATGGGTGAGCTGTTTACCTATTATGCTAGCGCAGATATTTGCTTGGTGGGCGGTAGTTTATTGCCATTTGGTGGTCAAAATTTAATTGAGGCCATGTGGTTGGCAAAGCCCGTGTTAATTGGCGCGCATACCTTTAATTTTAAAGAAGTTTCTGCACTTGCTGTAGAAAAAAATGCCGCTTGGCGCGTGAGTAATGCACAAGCACTTGCCAAAGCGATACAAACATTAGTGGCGCAACCAGCGCTACAGAAAAATATGGGTGAACAAGGTTTAACACTCTGCGCGGCTTCTCAGGGTGCGACTCAGCAAACGTTACAACTAATTAACCAGCAGCTTAGTTAATCAGCCAAGCGTTTTCTTGGGCTATTTTTAATACCCGCAGGCAGTGACTTTAAGTCAGACTAAAAACTATACCCAACTGAAGTAGAAAGTATATGGTTCATATTATCTACATTAGGTTTATTAACATACTGGTTGAGATAACCTGCTTCTAATTTCAAATGATCATTAAATTTATAACCCATCCCTAAAAATAGGCGGTTTTGATCAAATCCACTAGTACCACTCCAATCTGTGTTATTCAATCGAACAAAATACTCATCCGAGGCAATTGCAGATAAACTTGGGTTAAAACTAAAAGGTACACTCACTTTAATCATTTGTCTTAAGCGGTGCTCTGTATCGCTGGCATCATCCAAGCGCCTTTGCTCTAGCCTAGTTCTGCTTTGAATCGCTACCGTACCTATTTTGTCAAAATTGTATGTGTATTGTTCCCACAATCTACTTTCATCGCGTGCTGGTTTACCTGCTGGGTGATTCACTACTTGTGCATAACCTAACCAAATACTTGAATTAGAAGATAATTGGTAAGAAATTGCTGGTCTAATCACTACAGCACCAAGTTCTGAGCCTTCTTCACGCCAGCGTGGTTGTAGCTCAAAAAACCAGTTAAATTTAGTATCACTAATTGCGCCTTGCGCACTAAGACTAAGCCAAATTCCACCATCTTCTATAGTATCTGCATGTGCGGTTGCAATCATGGATAACAAAGCAATAGAAATCGCTAATTTTTTATATGGCATATCATACCTTTCTAACAAAACTACAAATTAAAGAATTGTAAATTAAGGCGTTGTAAATTAGAGTACTGTAATTTGAGGCACTATCGCAGATTCACTCAAACCCCAGCCACCCACTCTTTTAATATTAACAACTGATGCTTTTGGCTTCTATAGTTAAGTCTAAACGCGCATTTTTTGAGAACGGATTTAAGCTAGCGTGCAATTAACTGTGTGACATACATCACTTCACACGCGCCATTCCCTGTGTCTTCTCGGCTGAGTGAGCTATGCCAAAGCCAACCATCGGCACGCTTGGCTTCAATCAGCTGACCTTTTAGTTTCACTATTTGGCCAACACGCACGTCTTTTAATTGCCGTTTAATATAGCTATCAGCAGGGATAATGTGCATATTCGCCGAATGGATTTCTATGTCATGTTGTGGAATTGGAAACTCTTGTACGCGCCAAAAATAGAAGCGATTTCCTTGTGAAATATCAATTTTACCTAATACCGCTTCGTCAGACATTGGCCCCCAGCCAACCGCTAAATCGGTGGGTGATAAATCGGCTTCTGTTCCCATCGAGTAATCTTCACGGGCAAGTACTCGTGCTTCAATTTCATAATTAGCAAGTGGGGTTAATGTAAATCCATTTAACTGAACATCTGCGGTATTCGCGCTGGTTTGCTTGGGATCCGCTGAGGCAATTTCACCCGCGCCATGTTGAATAGCGCGGTGACTAAAATGATGAAAGCCGCCATAGCCCACTAAACAAACAAATAGCAGCACTTTCCAATTCATTTTGAGCGCTTTATCGAATCAGCTTCGAGATGACTTTAAAGGCTTCACCTTCGGCGTTACCTAACCACTCAAACACAACTGATTCTGTGTTGGTAATCACGCAGCCTGCTTCTCGCATTCTGGCAATCGCATTGGCTTTGTTGGCTGGTTGACGCGAAATAATGGCATCTTCAACCACAAAAACTTTTTTACCACTCGCGACTAAATCTAGCGCTGTTTGTAAAACACAAATATGTGCTTCCATCCCAGTGAGAATGAGTTGCGGTTTTTCACGTACACATTGCTGTATAAATTTTGGCGTTTTGCACGCTGAAAAAGTCATTTTCGAGATGGCTCTTAGTGGCTGAATATATTTGGCAATCTCAGCCAAGGTTTCGCCCAAACCTTGCGGGTATTGTTCAGTCACAATCACGGGGATTTGCAATAACTGACAAGCCTGCGCCAGTATGTCGATATTTTTGATTACCAAAGACATCGGCTCAGCATGCATAGCAGGCGCAAGTTTAATTTGGGCATCTACCACCACAAGCTGGCTGAGTGCTGCGTTTGCCATCGCTGTATTCATACTATTTGTCATTTGTAATAAGCTGTTGGTTAATATCGTCTAAATCAGACTCTGCAATCAACCCTGATGCGGTTTTAAGACGAATTATATTCACTAAATAAGCATAACGCGCTTGTAGTAAATCGCGCTTTGCTGAGTAAAATTGTTGCTGTGCATTCAGCACATCTACACTCGTGCGCACACCTACTTCATAACCTAACTTACTAGAGTCAACTTGGCTTTGACTAGAAATTAACGCTTGCTCAAAGGCTTTTATCTGCGCGATGCTGGTGTTCAAATTGAAGTATGCACGCTGAGTTTCTAAGTCAGTTTGACGGCGTACAATTTCTAAGTCATCTAATGCCTTTTGCTTATTAAGCACGGCTTGTCTTGCTAGCGAGCTGGTTGCCCCACCTTGGTAAAGTGGAATTTGCAATTGCAGGCCAATCGTCGCATTTTGTAAATCGTTACCCACCCCACTTGTGCCGCCATTAGAGTAATTACTACCATAACTCGCTACAGCATCTAATGTGGGCAGGTGACCTGCTTTCGCTTTTTCTATGTCTTGCTCGGCTAATTTAGCCGTATCTTGCTGAATTTGAATATTTAAATTGTTTTGTGCCGCAGCTTGTTGCCAATCCTGCATCGGTTTATCGAGCGGTTGCACTTTAATGTCAGGCTTTACAGTCACTAATTGTTGTGGCATTTCATTGGTTAATGCTTGTATTGCACGTTGAGCAATTTCAATTTCATTTTGGACTGCCACTTCTTGGGCGATGATTAAATCATACCTAGCCTGTGCCTCATTGACATCGGTAATGGTTGCCGTGCCTACGTCAAAATTGGCTTTAGCTTGATCAAGCTGGCTTAAAATTGCAGATTTTTGTGCCCCAATTAATGCCAGTTTATCTTGCGCTAACAACTCATCAAAATACACTTGTGTAGTACGCAAAATTAACGACTGTTGTGCTAGATGATATTGTTTATCGGCAATACTGACTTGCATTTTTGATTGGTCCATCTGCACCAAATTTTGTTTTCGGTAAATCGGTTGAACGGCTTGTACGCCATAGCTGTAACCCTCAAAAGTTTGGCGTCCCTGAGTATTAAAAGCATTAAAACCTATGCCTGTGTATTTAATATTTGTTTGAGATGCACTTGCGCCTGCACTGAAATTCACTGATGGGCGGTACAACGCTTTACCCTGCTCAATAATTTCTTGAGCCGCTTGATTAGCACTTGACGCTGAAGCCAATGTTGGGTCATTTGCTTTGGCTAACTGATAAATATCGATAAGCGTTTGTTGTTTACTACCAGCAGCCAATGCTTGTGCGTATACAGTCTGGCTGCTTACAAATCCGATGGCAACAGTAAAAATTAAATGTTTTAGCATCTGTTTTTTCAAATAAAAATTAAAACGTAAATTTCGCTCTTTGTGGGGCATTGATTATTGGTGGTAAACAAGTTTCAAACAAGGTTTCATGTCGGCAAGCACCTTCACTCATACGTTGCGTGAGTGTTGCTTGCATAATGGGCTGCTCTCCGACCACTGCAAACATTCTGCCACCCACTTTGAGCATTTTTTCTGCCTCAATCGGGTGCAATTGTAATGCGCCAGTAAACACGATAACATCATAAGACGATGCACCAAGATAACCTTTTGCACCATCAGCCACCACTAATGAAACATTAGTAATGCCAAACTGGTGTAACCGTTGTGCGGCTATTTCAGATAATTCAGGAATAATCTCTACCGCGTACACGTGCTGTGCTTTATTGGCCAGCAAAGCGGTTAAGTAACCACTCCCTGTGCCAATTAATAAAACTTTATCGGTTTTTTTAACTTGCAACGCTTGTAAAATGCGTCCCTCAAGTTTGGGTGACAGCATGGTTTGACCATGCCCAATGGGTAACTCAATATCTGCAAAAGCTAACCCTTTTTGTGCTTCAGCCACAAAATTTTCTCGCGGAATATCATCTAATAAAGCCAACACGGTTGGGTCTAAAACATCCCAAGTACGAATTTGCTGCTCTATCATATTAAATCTCGCTGTCTCGCGAGCGTCATGTTGTGCTGATGTCAGTGTCATATTAACTTTCAAACGATCTATAAATAATTTAGCAATTATAACTTAACCACCTGTTGAAGCTGGAACTTTTACTTTAAACCAAGCAGCATAAAGCGCGGGTAAAAACAATACAGTTAATATTGTTGCGACGGCTAAGCCACCCATAATGGCAACCGCCATTGGACCAAAAAACACACTACGTGTTAGCGGTATCATGGCTAAAATTGCCGCAGCGGCGGTGAGCACAATGGGTCTAAAACGGCGGATCGTTGACTCAATAACCGCTTGCCAATCTGGCATGCCTGAAGCTTTATCTTGATCAATTTGATCAACTAAAATCACCGAATTACGCATAATCATGCCCGAAAGTGCAATGGTGCCAAGCATGGCAACAAAACCAAATGGCTTATCAAATGCTAACAATGCAATTGTGACACCAATTAAGCCTAATGGTGCAGTTAACACCACTAAGAACACACGTGAAAAACTGCGCAGTTGTAATATAAGTAAGGTCAGTACGACCACTAAAAACAATGGCGCACCTTTGGCGACAGAAGCTGAACCTTTTGCCGCTTCTTCTACCGCACCGCCAGTTTCTATAGTAATACCTAACGGTAAATTGGCTTTTATTTCATTGAGTTGCGCTTCAATTTGCGCCGAAATGACGGGCGCTTGCACATTGTCGCGTAGATTGGCACGGACTTGTATCGAGGGTACTCGATTACGACGCCAAATCACGCCCTCTTCAAATTCAGAAGAAATCGTCGCAATTTGAGAAAGCGGTACGCTGGTACCATTTTGGGTATTAATCATCAAATTTGGCAAACGTGATAAATTAGTACGCTCAATTTCAGCGCCACGCGCGACCAAGTCAATACGCTCATTGCCCTCTCTAAATTCGGTGATATAAAGCTCGCTCATCGCACCATTTAACATATTGGCTATATCGACTGAGCTAACGCCTAACAAGCGCGCCTTAGACTGATCAATTGACACTTTCATGACTTTACTGGGCTCTTCCCAACTTAATTGCACATTCGATAAATGCGGATTTTTCAGCATAATTACCTCGATTTTATGCGCAATTTCACGTATTTTTGGAATATCCGTCCCATCTACCCGAAACAACACTGGAAAGCCCACTGGCGGGCCATTTTCAAGCCTTTTTACCGAGGCGCGCAAGTTTGGAAAATCATTCTCAAACAGTTTGATTAAATCACTACGCAAGGCTTCACGCGTCTTTAAATCTTTACTTAAAATAACAAACTGTGCAAAACCACGATGCGGCAATTGAATATCTGTAGGCAAGTAATAACGTGGGCTACCTGTACCGATATAAGCAACAAAATTATCAATGCCTGTTGTATCTGTAGTGGGGTGAAGTTTACGCCAATTTTGCAGCCAAACTTCTAGTTTTTTCACCTCTACATTCGTAGCCTGATAACTTGCCCCTTCTGTTAAGCGCAAATCCACCACAATATCTAAGCGTGTTGAGTCTGGAAAAAACTGCTGCTGCACTTTTCCAAACCCTACAATGGATAAAACAAACATACCGAGTGTGATGGCAATAACTGTTTTACGATAGCGCACACACGCCGTCACGAGTTTACGAAATGCGCGGTAAAATGTAGTGTTATAGATATCGTGATGATGGTTTTCTGTTTCATTTTCTTCTTTTAGCCCAAGCTGACTGCGTAACCAAACTAACATACGATTAGGCTTTGGCTTATGCGCATAATCAGGCAGTAAGTGGTAGCCCAAATAGGGCACAAAAATCACAGCGGCAAACCATGAAGTGATTAACGCAATGGCAGATACCTGAAAAATTGAACGTGTGTATTCCCCCGTGCTTGAAACCGCTGTTGCAATCGGTAAAAACCCTGCCACCGTGACTAGTGTACCCGTTAGCATCGGCATGGCCGTTGACGTATAGGCAAAAGAAGCCGCTTTTGTTCTATCCCAGCCTTGTTCCATTTTTGAAGACATCATTTCTACCGCAATAATGGCATCATCGACCAGCAAACCTAAAGCCAAAATTAGTGCACCGAGTGAAATTTTATGTAAACCAATATCAAACCAGCTCATGCCTAAAAAGGTAGCGGCCAGCACTACTGGAATAGCAATGGCCACGACAATCCCTGTGCGCAAACCCAGTGACAGCAAACTCACCCCCAGCACAATCACTAACGCTTCGATGAGTGACTTAACAAAATCATTCACCGAGTCAGCCACCAGTTTTGGCTGTGAAGTAACAGTATTAAAGTGCAAACCGATGGGTAACTGTTGCTGAATTTTGGCAATTTTTGCATCTAAATTTTTGCCTAATGCAATCACATCACCGCCCGTGCGCATACTAATGCCTAGCAATAAGGTTTCATTACTTTCATAGCGCACCGTATCATGCGGAGGATCTTCATAACCACGATAAACTCGGGCAACGTCACCTAGGCGAAAATCTTGATTATTGGCGCGCAGTCGAATATCACGTAAATCTTCAAGGGTGTTATATCTGCCTGAAACATCAATACGAATGCGTTCTTTTGCAGCATCAAACGTACCACCACGCACCACAGCATTTTGTGTTTGCAAGATATTTATCAGGGCGGTCGTGCTAATGCCTAGCGTTGAAAGTTTGGCGTTTGAAATCTCTAAAAATATACGCTGTTTGCGTTCACCAAAAAACTCAACTTTTGCAACATCGGGTGTTTTCAACAACTCTGCACGAATTTGTTCTGCTTGTTTTTTTAGCGCAAAATTGTCAAATCCATCGCCTGTGAGCGCATACATACTGCCGTAAACATCACTAAACTCATCGTTAAAGGTCAGGCTTTCAAGACTTTGTGGCAAGGTTTGGCGTATATCGCCAATTTTTTTGCGGACTTGGTACCAAACATTGGGGATTTCATTTGAAAAGGTATCATCTTTAACCACCACAAAAATCATAGACTCACCAGGGCGAGAATAACTATTGGTGTAAAATAAATTTGGCACTTCTTGAAGCTTTTTCTCTATTTTATCAGTCACTTGCTGCTCAACCTCAACAGCGCTTGCCCCAGGCCAAGTGCTATGCACCAACATCACTTTAAATGCAAATGGCGGGTCTTCTGATTGGCCTAATTTACTATACGCTAACAAGCCTGATACGGTTAGCATCAGCATTAAATATAGCACCAATACTTGATTATTGAGTGCCCACGCAGATAGATTGAAGCGTGATTTATTCACTGGCTCGCTCACTTTACACCCTCAATTTGAGGGCGTACTTTTTCTGCTTTTATTAAGGTATGTACCCCAGCGATGGCAATCATTTCGCCCACTTGCAAGCCACTTTTAATGACAACACCCGCTTCGGTATATTGCCCTGCTGTAACGGCTCTTGGGTTTGCAACCCCCTCTTTGCTAATGACCCAGACACTGGTAATACCATTAACTTGTGTTAACGCAGCTGCGGGAATAATGATTTCGTTCGCTACGCTATTGCCAAAAGCTACGCCTGCAGTCATGCCCAATTTAAAGGCAGCATCTGCGTCGGTTACGCTGATTCGCACATCAAATGCGCGCGTTGCAGAGTTAGCTGCTGGCGCAATTTCACGCACTTTACCCGTATAAGTTTTTTCACGGTCCACCCATAATTTAATGGCGACTGCATCACCTACTTTTAAATGGGTCATGCGTGACTCAGGAACAGCTACCAGCACTTCAATATTATTTGTATCAACCAACTGCGCAATTATTTGCCCAGCCATGACCACTTGCCCAGGCTCTGCCTGAATTTGCTTAATCGCACCATCGCGATCAGCCACCAAGGCGGTGTAACGCGTTTGATTATTAGATTCCGCTGCTTGTGCTTTTGCTTGATTCAGCTGTGCATCCGCAGTTTTTAATTGCGCTTCAAATTTATCTAATGAAGATTGCGAGATAAATTTTTTATCAACCAACAAACGTTGCCGTTGCACATCAGATTGCGCTAATGCTCGATTCGCTTCAGCAGCGCGCACGGCAGCAAGCGATGCTGCTGAACTAAGCGTGGTATCACTCGCATCTAATCGCGCAATCACTTGGCCTTTTTTAACCAAGCTACCCACCTCAACTTTACGCTCAATAATTTTACCGCTGATTCTAAAGGCAAGATTAGTTTCATAACGAGATTTAACCTCACCGACTAACACCATATTGTTAATTGCATTAGCCGTACCTACAATTTGCACCAATGCGGGTCGTGGTGGAGGTGGCGGTTCAGCTGGCTTTTCACATGCTTGTAATAAAACACAAAGTAACATTAGATTAATTTTTTTCATTTTTTTGTTCTTTAAATAGCTAATTTATTTTAACAACCCACGAACTAACGTCTCTTGCATCAACTGTAATCTTGCATTCACTTCACGCCACTCAACCCACGTGTCATTTGCCATGCTAATTTGCAAAGAACAAACGCCATGAATCCCCGCCCAAATTGTTTGGGCTATTAATTCATAATCGGTTAATTCTGGCCTAAATTTTTCTGCTAAAAATACCGCATTCACGACAGATTTTAATTGAAAATAGGCATCATGCTCTGCATTGTTTTGTTGCAAACTGGAGGTTTCGGGGCTGCAAGGTAGGCGCTCTGCCATAAACATCAGACGATAATGGTTTGGGTAAGTTAAGGCAAATTTTGCATAGCTATCGCCCAGCGCTAACATACGCTCAACTGGGTCTGCCATTTGTAAAACTTCTTTTAAGCTGCTAGCCAATGCCAGCATATCCGTATCTATAATCGCGCGCAGCACCGCTTCTTTATCAGTAAAGTGTAAATATATACTGGTCGCTGAATAATCAATGCGCTTGGCTATTTCACGCATGGTGACGGCGTCCACCCCTTTTGAAACAAACAGCGCGCGCGCCGCATCTATAATAAGGGTACGCAATTGCTGACGTTCAGCTTCAGTTTTTGGTTTTGGCGGCATAGCTAATTATTGACTTCATTTAACCTGTTGATCTATCGTCTTTTTAACAAACGTGTGGCACATAGAATTGCAAACATTATGTAAAATACTGGCCTTAAAAAATCGTTAGATAATCCCCCGAGCGAAAAAAACACCTCTGTAAGCCGCATTCTGATTGGCTTACAGAGCATCGAAATAAGATGGCGGTAAAATTAACAATTTTTAAGCTATTTTTAACAGATAAGTGCGAAATGCTTAATTATCAATCAAATTACTTAACGTTGTTAATTTAACAACGTTAAGTATAAATGTCAAGTCTGATTTTGTGCAGCGATGAATTTTTATGATGAAGTTATTTTTTAGCGATGACGAACAAGCCAGCGACAATCAAGATTGCACCTAGGGCAATACGTAAAGTAATGGCTTCTTTTAGCAGCCACCAGGCAAGCAGAATAGCAATCACAACGCTACCCTTATCAATCAGTGCAACCGTTGCCACATCGCCAATCTTAAGTGCTTTATAGTAAAAAATCCATGAGCCAGCCGTGGTGATGGCGGAAAGGGCTAGCCAAATATAATTGGCTTTTTGTAGTGATTTAATTTCTACTGGGTCAACCGCCAAGGCGGCAAAAACTAACACGAATGCGCAAACAAAAAGCGTACGAACGGTTAAGCCTAACTCGGCTGATATACCCACCAAACCTTGCTTGGCAACCACCCCCGTGAAGCCAGCAAAACACATCGAAATAATGGCAAAAATAATCCAGCGTTCCATAGCTTTCTCAATTTAAGTCGGTGAACAGCGTTGCGCCGCCTGTTTCACCTAGCGTTGTGGCTAATACTTTAATTACTCTAAAAAGGCGTCAGCACTGGCACTTTACTTAGTGTGGCGATGGCAGAGTCACTATTTTTGAGCATGGTCACTTTCTGTAAAAGTTTGGTTTTGCATGAGCATTTCTTTTTTTGCCGCACACATTTGAGTCTCTAGCTCAAAGGCAACTAGCAATGTGCAGAACAAATCATCTTGGCTCAGTGCTGCATCTTTATAGGGTAATAACTGCGCTTTTTTGTAATCAAAATTTTGCCCCATCCAAATAATAGCAGGTACATGCGTTTGCTCTTTGGGTGCCACCATATAAGGTGCAGAATGCAAATACAGCCCACGTTCACCCAGTGATTCTCCATGGTCACTCACGTAAAGCATCGCCGTGGCATGATCTGCATCGTATTTTTTTAAGAAATCAATGACATTGGATAAGAAATAATCAGTATATAAAATCGCATTATCGTAGCTATTATCAATTTCCGCTTGTTTACAGTCTTTCAGCTCGCCCGTCATACAGACTGGCTTAAATTTCTCAAACTCTTTTGGGTATCTTTTGTAATACTCAGGGCCATGATTTCCCATTTGATGAAACACGATTAAAATATCTTTACCTTTTCTGGCCGCTATATATTGCTCTAAGCCAGATAGCATACCCATATCACGGCATTCACCTTCGCACATTGGGTTTAATGTAGGTGTTTTAAAGTCCTCAAACTTCAGCCGAGTTGCCACCCCTTTTGAGTCAGAGTTATTATCACGCCATAAAATTTCCACGCCATGATCAGCCAACACATCTAACGCATTTTGTTGATTTAATGCAGTCTCTTTATCGTATTCTTTTCTTCCTAATGAAGAGAACATGCATGGCACAGATACACTGGTGGAAGTACCACATGAGCTCACATTTGTTAAGCTAATCACATCTTGTTTAGCTAGCAATGGATTAGTGACGCGTTGATAGCCATTTAATGAAAACCGGTCAGCTCTGGCCGTTTCACCGACGACTAACACCATTAATTCGGGTTTTGCGTTTGGGCCAACCATTTTGGCATCTTGTGCGATATGTTTTAAAGGCACTGGCTTAGCAATATGAATTTGTTGATCTAAATATTTAATCACTGAATAAGTGGTGTAGGTTGGGTTTGCATAAAAACGCGTCATTTTATGCTGCCTGATAAACGAAGCATAACCGCTAGAAAATGGTGCAATCACTAAAATCAGCAATAAAACCAAGATGCCCAACAAAGCTAATCTTCGTTTAATTTCCGCAAACACTGGGGTGGGTTTAGGAAAATACCTAATCACCAACCAAGCAGGAAGAATGCCGAATATTAAAGTTCTAATCACTAGGCTAAAAGTCAGCAAACCTGAAAACTCTTGCAAATTTGTCTGCATGATATTGTCGAGCATATTGACATCAACCACTACGCCAAACTTATCCATATAGTAAGCTGATTGTGAAACAATCAACAGAAAGACTGCCAAAATCCAACGTGTTGGGCGGCCATGACAAATCAGCAAAAAGAATATTGCAGTGGCCAAAGTAAAAAACGCCATGAGTGACAAGATAAAAGGCAGATTCGCTGAAGTAAGCGGATAGCTTTCAAAAATGCGACTCCATAATGCCAAATTGCCTGTCACCATGATAAAAGCAACCACAAACAAAATGCCACGCGTATGTTTTGAGGCATGCGTGATTGGTGATATGAGTTTCTTTAAAATATTGGGCAATGAAATCATCTAATGATTGAAAATTCTTTATTATCTATGAATAAACAGCGTGAATCGTATCACGCTAACCTTACCATAAACTTACGTCTTACTTTTAAGGGTAATGGGTGACCAAACAATATATTGTGCAACTAGCAACACCCACACTATCCACGCTGTCCATAAGTTGTGTGACATGAAATGTGCGCCGCGCATCATTTGTGTCCAGCCCATCATTAAGCCAAAAGCCAAGCCAAGCATCAAACCAATGTTGGCTAATTTAGGTAAAGTATCTCTAAACCCAAAATACAATGCCATGAGCGCAAAGCCGCCACTCGCATGCCCACCTGGAAAGCAATGCCCAGCATTAACACCTGCTGGTAAATGTCCAAAAAGCGGTATCCACGGCTCGGTGCCGCCATAAGATAACAGGTCCCAAGGGCAACTGTGAATGCTTTGATGCTTTAAAATAGAAATAGTGCTGGTCGTAATCACCATCGCGACAAATACCCACAAAAATTGGCGGTGATAGGTCAAAATCCATTGTTTATTTTGTAATTTAATGAGGGTCAATTTGAATACTTTCAGGCCACTTAACCAGAGGCATAGCATCACTAAACTGACAACAATCATTAAGTTTCTTAAGCCTACATGCATCACACCCTCAAGAAAATAATCGTTTTTTAGTGGAAAAAGTCGTGCATGTGCATCAAAATATGGCTGAATTAACCATGTATCTATACTCGTATGAGGGTAAATAAAAGCCAAAATCAGCCCAACAATAGTAGGCAAAGCAATATGGGGTAGCCAAAATGACCGTTTAAAGACTTGATTATTCAATGTTGACTTTATGTGAGAGGCACTTACCGCCACTAAACACAGTATGATGCAGACATATTAATGAAGGTTTGGTTAGTGTTAGGGTAAATCTTGAACGAGCAAAGGAGCCTGTAAATAATTCTGTGTAAATGCGGTTTTGAGTGCATTAATTTAAGGGTGGCACTCTGTCACCCAATTCAATACTAAAGCGATTCAGCGCAGCCTTCCAATCCCGTAGCGGCATCGTCC
>JBATAW010000020.1:0-65998 GCA_049662045.1 Methylophilaceae bacterium
CGAAAAACAGCGTACTATCTGTCTGAATTTAGCTTCTGCAATTCGCGAACGCTTGTAATATCTATTTTTACTAATCATCTCAAGAAGTTATCATACGTTAATGTATGCTTAACTTCCTAAGACCCTATTTTATATAAAATTGACTATATTGAAAGCATGGTCAATAAATTAAGGATACCTGCAAATTTTGGCGATCTTTTCTATAGTTTACGTGGTCACATCAGTTTTGTGCGAAATCAACTGCTTTTAGTGCAATCAGGAAAATATAAAACAATTTGATGCTTACTTGCAGCGGATGTTGAGCTAACTAGTGCTAACACTCAAATTGAACCTAGCAAATTAAATGAGCCGTCATCCTCTGAACTTTGTCACAAAAGTTAAGTTAATGCGCGAAAATTCATGTGCTGAATTAGGTAATATCAAACTAAGTAAAATAATATCAAGCTAAGTTAGATAATATCAAGCTAAGTTAGATAATATCAAATTAAGCACCAAAATACACAAGCTAACTAAACTTTTCTACCTTCAATATCATGGGGTTAAATGCTTTTGAAACTAGCATCACCGCATCTCCCACTGCTAGTTGAGCGGCTTCTTCTGGCATGGCAACCACGCGTACAATTTGGTTGCCCACTAAAACCGTTAACGCGTACAAAACATCCATTGGCTCTAATGCTAATAATTTACCTGTGAACCGAAACTTACCACTGGTTTGCCCAGTGCTAAATACTTCTGCGGGTGAGCCTTGTTGCGTAATGCGTCCTGCATCCATCAGCAGAACACGGCTGGCAAGTTTATAGACTTCATCAACTTCGTGGCTCACAATAATGGTGGTCATTCCCAATGCTTGTTGTAGCTTTAGTACCTCATCTTGTAGTTGGCTACGCATAGCAGCATCTAAGGCAGAAAACGGTTCATCTAGCAGTAATACATTGGGTTCAGAGGCTAATGTCCTTGCTAATGCTACCCGTTGCTTTTGCCCGCCAGATAATGTTTCAGGTCTGAGATGTTGCAAGTTGCCTAAATTCATCATATCTATTAATGCTTGGGCGCGCTGTTTGGGTTGGCCTTTTCGGATGGCGAATTCCACATTTTCACGCACGGACATGTTAGGAAATAAGGCGTAGTCCTGAAACATATAGCCCACATTGCGCAATTGAGGCTTAAGGTTGATGCGCGTGGATGTGTCAAACCACACTTTTTCTTTCACCTTAATGCTCGCTTGTTCAGCTTGTTCTAACCCAGCTAAGCAGCGTAACAAAGTAGTTTTACCAACGCCCGATGGCCCAAATAAGGCAACGAACTCACCCTCAGCCACGTTTAAGTTGACCGCTAGTTGAAAGTGACCATTAGCGCCATGTAAACGCTTATTAATCTGTGCTTCTATCATTTGCTTACCCTACGATTCACTAAGTAAACAATCAGCACCACAATAAAAGACGATAGAAAAAGCACACCAGCATAAAAATGAGCTGCTTCGTAATGCAATGCATCGACTTCATCATAGATAGCGATTGAGGCTACACGCGTAGCGTTGGGTAAGTTGCCGCCAATCATCATCACTACGCCAAACTCGCCAACGGTATGCGCAAAGGCGAGTACCGTGCCAGAAATCAAAGCAGGCTTAATGTTAGGTAGCAGAACACGAAAAAAAATTTGTACATTAGATTTACCTAATACTTTTGCGGCATCATTGAGTGAGCGTGGCAAATTTTGAAAAGCCGCTTGTATGGGATGCACAATAAACGGGAAACTAAAAATGACTGAAGCAATCACTAAGCCTTTGAAACTAAAGGCAAGGCTTATGCCAAACTCTATATCGAGCCATTTTCCAAACCAATGTGCTGGGCTAAAAGCCAACAAAAGATAAAAGCCAAGTACAGAGGGCGGTAGCACTAATGGCATGCTCACCATTGTTTCAACCATGGGTTTAAAGCGAATTTTAGTATTGGCCAGCCACCACGCGAACGGCACGGCGATAACAAATAAAATGACCGTTGTTACAGTGGCTAACTTAAAGGTTAACCATAATGGCTGAAGGTCATAGGTCATACTTCAGCATGGCCTGCCATTAAAGCAACTTCATTTGCTTTTATTAAGGCTTCTAATTGGTCACCTACAACTATCGTTAATCGGTCAACGGCACGGCTTGTAATAACACTCACTAATCGCTTACCCGCATAATCTAATGTGACCGCACTTAAAATATCACCACGTTCAATACTTAGAACATTGACCAATAGGCGATTACGTAAACTAATCAACCCGCTGAGATTTTTTGCAAGGGCAACTTCGGTTTCCTTAAATAACAAAGTGACATCATTTTCAACGCTTAGGTATGGTGCTGTTTCAGGGGTTTCTAGCAATGTTGCGGTCAAAATATCATGGCCAACCGCAACGTCAATTAGCGACATGTGGCGGTTGCTGTCAATGGCAATAATCTGACCTTTTAACCGATTCAAGGTAATTTATACCCATTTTTAGCAAAAATTTCTCTCGCTTTGGCCGATAGTACAAAGCCATAAAACTTACGGGCAGCCTCAGCGTTCACTGCTGAGCCATGCTTAAGAATGACGATCCCTTGTGCAATCGGCTCGTAACTTTCCGTTGGTACATCAATCCATTGACCTTTGCCAGCCGCTTCTGGGGCGATAACGATTGATTTAGCACTAAAGCCTACGTCAACCACTTTTGCATCCACATACTGGCTCACTTGCGTAATACTTTCGCCGTACACCAGTTTCGGTTCAACGACAGCGCGAATTTTATAATAGTCTAAAACTTTAAGCGCTTGCTTACCAAACGGAGCAACCTTTGGGTTTGCAATCGCCACTTTTAACACACGCTTGTCTGCTAGCACAATCACACCTTTTCTTAAGTCCACCTCCTTTTTGGTCCATAAAACTAGTTGCCCATAGGCATAAGGTTTAGCCGTTGTGGTGGCAAAACCATCTTTATACAAACCATCCGGAAACTCCATATCTGCAGACATAAACACATCAAAAGGTGCACCATTACGCACTTGTGTGGCAATTTTTCCTGAGGCGCTCAAAACACTTTGCGCTTCTATACCTGTTTCTTTTTTAAATTCTGTGGCAAGGTCTTCAAATACGTACTTTAGATTAGCTGCTATTGCCACCGTTAAAGGTTCTGCTTGGGCTAATGGTGCAAAAAAAAGTGCTGTGGAAATCAATAGTAACTTTATTAAACGGCTTTTCATTTAGCTTTCCTTATATTTTTAAGCCATCATTAAAATGAGACTTGTAAACGACCGATCATGGTATCTTCTGAAGGCTTATCACCCATGATTGCGCCTCCGTCAAAGCTTGCATGCTCATAATCGACAGAAAATCTTGTAGCGTTATTTAAGTACCAATTTAAACCAATGCCTAGCCCTTTGGCAGATTTAGCTGACTTTGTAATATCAGCTAATGCATTGTTCGCGGTATTCGCCGTTGCACTGGTTGAGCCAGCAAAAGTGTTGTTATCTAGGTACATTTCATTATAGCGGGCAACAATCTCCCATGCACCCCAGCCATCGGTACCAGGTTTAAAGGCCTGATTTGGTTTGACATCCCCAAATGATGCTTTTTCACCCGTTAGAAGATATGAAGTGGTTATCTCCCAAGCATCATGGCGGAGAGAGCGGGTTGTTAACCCTCGGCTAACTTCTTGTGCTTCATGCGCATATTCAGCCATGAGACCAAATGGGCCGTAGTAATAGTACATTTGCGGTGACAAGCGAATTCTGTCGCCATTGGCATAAGCATTTTGTGCACCATTAACCGTGGATCCAGTGAGGTAGGTAAAGAAACTATTTTGGCTGAACCCTCTATAGCTTGGCAATTGCGAACTTGTGCTTGAACCACGTTGATTAATTTTTGTGCCTGCAATGCCAACCCCTAAACCCGCTAAAACGCTATCTTGACCTTTAAATGGCTCAGCAAATATCCTTGCCGATATTTCCTTATCTGTGTTGTTATCTAAGGCAACAGATTGATCACCACCATCTATCACGCCATTTGAATACCCTATAGCATAGCTTAATTTACCTTCCCATAAATCACCAAAAACTGCCGCACCAACATCACGTTGAGGTAGCAAATTGGCAGTGACGTAGCTTTGTTCTAAGAACTTACCGACACTATCAGCTTGTAAGCGTGCCAGCCCGACAAATGGCTTAAATTTACCAGCACGAAGTTTTAACCAAGGTTTAAATTTAAAATCAGCATAGGCATCAATGACTTCAGGCGTTCCAAGTGTTGTTGAGCCTGTAACAGCACCACCGCTACTAGGGGCTGTAGCGATATTATTGGTGGTGGTTGCAAATTCTGGTGTGAGCTTATAGTCAATCCAACCAAATAATGAGCCTTCAATCCAAGGTCGTGCTTTGCGAATCAGCCAGCCATTGGTGGAGGTAATAGCGCCAGAACTGTTACGATAATCTGCTTGTAAGAGCCCATGTAGCTTAATACTAAAGTCACCGTTATTCGACTTCAATCCTATGCCATCTTTTTCATTCACAACAACCGATGGCTTTTGCTGTAGGGCATTGAGCTCTTCTGACATCGCCTGAATTTGCCATTGCTGCTCTTGAATCAGCTTTTGTTCTTCAGGCGCTGGCATATTTTGATTTTTAACAACAATAGGTGCTTGTTTTTGGAGTGCTTTTAATTCGTCCGCGATAGCCTTCATCTGTACTTGCTGGACTTCTAGCATTTTTTGTAACCTAGCAATTTTTGCATCCGTTACTTCATCCGCATAGGTATTACTAGCAAATAATGCTAGTAATACCGCACACTTCAATTGATTATATGAATTCATGGCACACCACTAATTAAAATAATGTCGATATGGTAGTTAGTTGTATCACCACCGCTAAAAGAAAGCCTATGCAATCATTGCTTTGCTTATTCAGTAACGCCCAAAATTACGCTGCTTGCTTTAAATACCGCGCATGTTTTCACGCCAATGGCAAGATTTAGCTGAGTGACACTTTCATTGGTAATAATGACGCACACGGTATTGCCACCCGTTAATTGCATCACTATTTCGGTATTGACTCCGCCTTGCGTCATTTTAATAATTTCTCCTGCCAATTTGTTTCTAGCGCTGACGCCTGCCGCAGCATCGGGCATGGCTAAAATAACCCAGCTTGCTTTAACGATCGCCCATGCCTCCCGGCCGATAGCCAACACTAAATCATCAAATCCGTTATGCGTGATAACCGCATAAACTTTATCTCCGCCAGTGAGCGTTAGCTCAACTTCAACATTCACTGGACCTTGTTTAATGGCTGAAACTTTGCCAAAAAATTGATTGCGTGCACTCGTTTTCACAGATAATCTCCGAATCATTTGATAAATATTGTCGAAATCTTTAATACCTTCACTGGCGGCTAGCATAAATCGTTGGTGCTCTCTATGTAGCGCTTTGTAAGTATCTACTATACGAATGCCAGTCGAGGTTAGCTGCGTTCCACCACCGCCTTTACCGCCGGTCATCGTTTCTACTAATGGCTCGCCAAACATGCTGTTCATGCTGTCAATGGCATTCCATGCGCCCTTATAGCTTAACCCAGCAGCTTTCGCCGCTTGCGTAATAGAACCATAATCACCAATTTTTTCTAGTAGCGCGATACGCTTATCACTTAAAAAATTTTGATGATCACTGCCTAATGAGAGTGACCCAATCACTTTAAAATCGTTATTTTGTGCCATGATTAGTCTAAATTGTTTTGCTAAATTTATTCGTAAGTAACTTAAGTATATAACGATAATCGATTTTTAACAAAATTGTGTACTAATATAAATGTAATCTCTGTAGAAAACTAAAAAGTCTTTCCAAGCTTCGCCGAGAGATTTTGCTGATCAGTTTGCTTTAGCTAGGCCGAATCTGTAAAGCCGAACAAATGGGTAATTTTTTGTTTTAAACGTACTTACTGCCTTTAAAAACAGCCTATTTTGAGTCTAATTATTTCGATGCTCTGTAAGCCGCCTGCAGAGCGGCTTACAGAGGTATAATTTTATCTCGTAATAATTTTTAATTATATAATTAAAAAGAATGTAAAGTAAAAGCTTCACTGTGATCCTCTAAATTCGTCACACGTACAAGTGGAGTATTCTCATAAACCACTCGCAGGTGAAGTGCTATGAAGACCTAAAAATACCTAGGCATACCAAATATTGAGTATTCTTAAATAAAAAGCGAATCGGGTATTTTTAGAAGTATGATTAGCGATAACAAAGTCGCTGGCAAAAAGACATGCATGACTCATTAAATAACTTCGTGTGTTTGATTGGCTATACCTAAGTGGATATTTTTTAGGGAGGTATTATCTTAAAGTGGATACCAACTTAAAGTTGGATAATTTTAGATAAATATTCTACGCGCCTGCAATTGAGTTGCTTGCCAATGTAGATGGTTGTAGTATCCCACAGCATCGGTATTTTCAATATCAACTAACAGTTGCAAACGGCTGGCACCATGACTTTTAGCCCATTTCTGTATGTTTTCTAGCAGCTGTTTTCCGATGCCTTGCCCCCTATATTTGGCCTCTATCACCATATCTTCTACCCAAGCTGAGGCGGCGCCTTGTGCAGTTGAAATAACTAATTGTGCGGTGACCATCCCAACCACTTGACCTGCTACGTTTTTAGCCACTTGGATGGTTGCAGTATTTGTGCTTTGAATCAGTAATGCAAGGCCGATTTTTTGTTTTGTTAAATCAGGGCTAAAATCTTTCTCGATCGTAAATAAAACCGATAATAAATTCACTAGGTCAGGGGTGTCGGTTATTTTTGCTTCGCTGTAAAAGATTTTTTCCATAGTTTGGCTAATCTTCAAAATATTCTCTAGCTGGGGCATCGTAATGAATAATCGCCAGAAATTTTATGGGGGTTTTGATTAAGTTTTCTGGGCGATGTGGCGAGTCTCCTTGAAAAGTCAATGAATCGCCAACATTGAGTACAAAGGTTTCATTTCCCACACGGTACTCAAGTATCCCTTCAAGCATGTGAATAAATTCAGTACCAGGGTGTGAAAATGCTGGAAACTCTTCAAAAGAGTCATCAATTGTGATTAGGAAAGGTTCAAAATTCTTGTGTGGGCCTTGGTCGTAAGCGAGTAATTGGTAGGTGTGACCAACGCGCGTACCTCTTCTAACCACCTCCATCCCTTCGCCACTTTTAACGACCTGAGCAGCACCTCGCGGTAAGTTATAGTTTTCAAAGAGTTTAGATAAGGTGACCCCTAAAGCGTTCGCAAGCTGCTCTAATCTTTCTAGGCTGGCTGCGGCTAGATTATTTTCAATTTTACTAAGCATGCCGCGACTGATGCCAGCGCGCTCTGAAACGTCCGCGATGGTGAGATTATGATCTAACCTTAGCTGACGTATGGTTGCGCCTAAATGTCGCCCGAGGGCTTTATTGCTATCATCTACTTTTACGTCTTCTGCTTCTTTATTTTCAGTCATTTAAGAATGTCCGTAGCTGTTAGTAAGAGAATACTACTAGAGACAATACATAATATGCAAAATTATTTACTATTAGTTAACAATGTATTACTTAGCAAAGTATCATGCCACTATAACAAACAATTAAAAAAATATCACTTAAAAAAGTTTCACTAGAGTAATAATAGTTAATGTAAAATATATTAGGCTAGATTTTATTGATGTTTGTTGGGCGTATGCTTTTTGAAATTGTTAAAAAAGCTTAATTTAGAGGAGATTTATATGAGTGAACGTATCGTAATGAGAACAGGTGAAGCATTGGTAGCAGGTGGTCCTCCAGGGACAGCAGCAGAGCCAGAAATTATTATTGGTGAATTAGATGGCCCAGTGGGAACCGCTATTGCCACGTTGACAGGTGATCAAGTGGCAGGGCACACCAGAGTGTTCGCAATATTGAATACAGATGTTCAAGTCAGACCAGTGACCTTGATGGTGAGTAAAGTGACGGTTAAAGATACAAAATACACCAATATTTTGATGGGTACTGTGCAAGCAGCTATCGCCAATGGTGTTTTAGATGCAGTACGCGCTGGCGATATTCCTAAAGAGCGTGCAAATGAATTAGGTATTATCGTTTCAGTGTGGTTAAACCCGAGTGTGACCAAAGACGAAAAACTAGACCATAAAGCTTTGTTTGATATTCACCGTAAAGCCACTGCAATGGCGATTCATAAAGCCATGAACAATAAACCTGATATTGATTGGTTGCTTGAAAATCAAGACAAAATCACCCATAAGTACTACCAAATGGGTTTAGACGGTAAACTTTAAGTTATCGGTGATGACTTAAAGTGATTGCAACTTAGCCCAGCTTAGGCAGGCATTGAGTAAATCACCCAATAACGGTTTAACTTGCGATGCTAGTTGCGCATCATATTTATACGGGGGATTTTCCCCCATATAAATACACTGACTCATTTCCAGTTGTACAGCATGTATATTCAGGTTGGGTTTTCCATAATTTCTAGTAATGTAGCCCCCTTTAAAGCGCCCATTAAATACATGGCTGTAGCTTTTTGCATGAGCCGAGCTATTCATGACATTCTCTAGCGATTGCTGTAGAGATGTATCGCATGTAGTTGAATCTGCCGTACCAAAATTTAAGTCTGGTAATTGCCCTGTAAAAAATCTAGGTACATGAGAAGCAATTGAATGTGCATCCCACAATATAGCAATACCATGAATGGCGATGATCCTTTGCAGCTCAGAGGCTAATTTTTCATGATAAGGCTGCCAGTATTGTTTTATACGATTTTCTATCTCGTTTACATCTGGCTGTTTGCCATCTAAATATATCGAATCTTTAGCGAAGGTATCAATAGGGCATAATCCCGTCACATCTTGCCCAGGATACAAAGAGGTGTTTTCAGGTGATCTATTAAGGTCTATCACATAACGTGCATACTCGGCTGAAATGAGCGTAGTATCAAAGTCTTTAACCATGTCATACAATAAAGGTAAATGCCAATCAACATCAGGCAATTGCATTGCCGCTGAGGTAAATCTGCATGCAATGTCTTCTGGTATTTTAATGCCAACATGTGGCATGGAAATTAATAGAGGCGAGCTGCCAATAATGTGGTGGTATGTTTGAGTCATATTTTACTTTCCGAATACATTTTTTAACTACTTTATCAGAAATACATCTTAAATAAAAAATTACCTAACTTATTAATTTATATAGTAAGTATTTTATAACTTTAGCATATGTTTCATTATAATTAAAAAAGTTTCATTTATCTGTTGACAGGCAATATTCTGGTGTGGCTTAATACTTAAAAGTTTCATATAGCTTAATAAAGTTTATGAAGCTTAGGATTGTTGAAGTGATGTCATTAGTTTACTTAAAAAGTTTATAAACTAGGTTTTATGGAGTTAAGAGATGCCCTTAAGATTACTTAAATTTGCGCTTACAAAAGACCACCCAGCACCACGTTTTTTTAGGGCACTTGAAACGCCTAAAAAATCGTATGACGTAGTAATTATAGGTGGAGGCGGTCACGGTCTTGCCGCAGCATATTATTTGGCTAAAGACCATGGTATTACCAATGTCTGTGTACTAGAAAAAGGTTATATAGGTGGTGGTAATACTGGTCGAAATACCACCATTGTTCGTTCAAATTACCTCACCCCAGAAGGCGTCAACTTTTACGATGCTAGCGTTAAGATTTATGAAAACCTTTCTCAAGAGTTAGATTTAAATCTATTTTATTCAACCCGTGGTCACTTTACGCTTGCGCATACTGAATCAGCCATGCGCACCATGAGATGGCGTGCAGAAGTTAACAAGCATGTAGGTGTAGAAAGTAGAGTTGTTGACCCTGATGAAATAGCTAAAGCCTGCCCACAGTTGGACTTAAGTTGTAGTGGCCATGCACCAATTTTAGGCGCCCTGTTTCACGCGCCAGGCTCTGTTGCACGCCATGATGGCGTGGCTTGGGGTTTTGCGCGTGGTGCAGATCGTTTAGGTGCTGAGATTTACCAAAATACTGAAGTGTTAGCTATAGATGTTAAAAACGGTAAAGTTTGTGGTGTGAATACTAGCCGTGGCTACATTGAAACTAAACAAGTGCTTTCTGCTGTGGCAGGGTTCACACCACGCATCACTGAAATGGTTGACTTACAAACGCCTATCGTCATTCATCCATTACAAGCTTGCGTCTCTGAGCCTATGAAGCCTTTTCTAGACACAATTTTGGTTTCTGGTAGCTTGCATGTTTATGTGAGCCAATCTTCTCGTGGAGAGTTGGTGATGGGCTCTTCATTAGACCCTTATGAGGTGCATCAAACGCGCTCTACATTAGATTTTGTAGAGGGGCTAACCTCTCACATGTTAGATATGTTCCCATTTTTATCAAATATAAAAGTGGTACGTCAATGGGCAGGTATGGCAGATATGACGCCAGATTTCGCACCAATTATGGGCAAAACACCTATCGAGGGTTTTTACATTGATGCTGGTTGGGGTACTTGGGGCTTTAAAGCGACCCCTATTAGCGGTAAAACCATGGCGCAAACAATCGCTAACGATAGCGCTCCAGATTTAATTCACTCCTTCCGCTTGTCACGTTTTGAAGACTACGAGCTGACCGGGGAAAAAGGAGCTGCGTCAGTGGGCCATTAATGGTGCATTCACGATAGTTAAATATTAAGAGGAATCTAAATGAAATTACTCACCTGTCCTATGAATGGCACTAGGCCATTAAATGAATTTATTTTTGGCGGTGATTATCGTCAAGCGCCAGACCAAGATACATGTACCGATGCCGAATGGGCCTCTTATGTACATAACCGTAGTGGTGCTCCTGGTGATAAAAAAGAGTGGTGGTATCACTCACCAAGTGGTACTTGGTTTATAGCAGAGCGAAATACACTCACAGATAAAGTATCTCGTACCTATCTTCTTGGACAAAACAATACTACTCAGGGAGAAAGCAAATGATTTTTCGCGCACCCAAGCAAGCAGGGGAATGGGTTAACCGTACTAATAAAATCAACTTCTCTTTTGAAGGTGAAGAGTTTTCAGCATTTGAAGGCGATACTATAAGTAGTGCACTGTGGGCTGAAGGTCAAAAAGTATTAGGTCGTAGCTTTAAGTATCATCGCGCGCGTGGCGTTTTGAGTTTAGCTAATCATGATATTAATGTATTAGTTACTGATGGTGTTGATACCAATATGCGTGGAGATGTTGTAGAAGTCAAGTCTGGCATGAAGTTGTACGCAGTCAATACTAGTGGCGGCGTAAAGAAAGATAAAAATAGTTATATTGATTCAATCTCACCGTTGTTACCAGTCGGTTTCTACTATAAAGCTTTTCATACACCACGCCGTATGTTTCCATTTTGGGAAAACGTTATCCGCAAAGCTGCGGGTCTTGGTGTAGTCAATTTTGATTATCCACGTATCTTAAAACGTAAAACCCATTCACATTGTGACGTATTGGTTATTGGTGCTGGTCCAACTGGTTTATCTGCAGCTTGTGCCGCAGCAGGAGCTGGTTTAGAGGTGACGATTGTTGATGAGAACCGTCATGCGGGCGGCAGCTTAGGCTATAACCGTGCGGGTGAATCGAAGGGAGTTGCGCAGCTTGAAGAGTTGTTACGTAAAGTTGAAAGCCTACCTAATATTACATTGAAGACTGGCACTTATGCGGCTGGTTACTACCCAGATCATCTTATTCCTGTTGTAAGTGAATCAGGCATTAACAAAGTTCGTGCAAAATCGGTGATTGTGGCAAGTGGTGCTTTTGAGCAGCCACCAGTGTTTAGATACAATGATTTACCAGGGGTAATGTTAGGTTCTGCCGCGCAGCGTTTACTTTATCGTTATGCAGTTAAGCCATTTAATACTGGGGTTATAGTAACAGCGAATGATTATGGCTATCGGGTTGCGCTAGATTTAATTCAAGCAGATGTCAAAATTGTAGCATTGGTCGATATGCGTGCAGCTGGTAGCCCAGTAAGTGCAGTTGAACTTGGAAAACGCGGCATAAAGGTTTACACAGGGCATTGTGTTTACGAAGCGCTAGCATCTTCAGGTAAATCAGGCGTTGCTGGCGCAGTAATCTGTGCCTATGACGACAAGCAAAATATTGCTTTAACTGATAATAAATTTACCCTTGAATGTGATGGTATTGCCATGAGCGCAGGCTGGGCACCTGCGGCTGCCTTGCTGTACCAGGCGGGTACAGGGATGCAGTTTGATTACAATGTAGAGCAGTTTGTTCCAGCCAACTTGCCTAATGGCATGTTTGCTGCTGGCAAAGTCAACGGTGTTTTTGAGCTTGAGCAACGGTTACGTGATGGTGTGCGGGCTGCAAATGATGCGATTCGTCATTTAGGTTTACAAGCGCCGCAAAATGTAGCTGAAAAGCATGTTGGAACTTCTCCAAGCCACCCTTACCCGATGGTGCCTCATCCTAAAGGTAAAAACTTTGTCGACTTTGATGAAGACATTCAAATTAAAGATTTTGTAAATGCAGCTAAAGAAGGCTTTGATAATATTGAGTTGATGAAACGTTTTACCACGGTAGGGATGGGTCCTAGCCAAGGGAAGCACTCTAATATGAACGCGATTCGTATCTTAGCCAAGATTCGTGGTTTACCCGTTGAGAAAATTGGTACAACGACTTCGAGACCGTTTTTTCATCCAACACCGATTGGACATCTAGGTGGTCGCGGATTTCATTCACACCGTTTGACTTCATTACATGACTGGCATCAAGAAAATGGTGCAGTATTCACCGATATTGGTGCATGGAAACGTGCTGCTTACTATCCTGCAGCTGGTCAATCTAAAGATGAAGCCATTCAAACAGAGGCATTAGCTGTACGTAAAACAGCAGGGATTATAGATGGTAGCTCATTCGGTAAAATTGAAATTCATGGCCCAGATGCCGCTTTATTTTTAGAGCGTTTCTTTACGGGGACTTACACTGACCAAAAAGTTGGCTCATGTCGGTATGTCATGCTTTTAGATGAATCAGCCGTTGTTGTTGATGATGGTATTGCAAGCCGCCTTGCCGATGATTTGTTTTATCTTTCTATCGGCACCTCTAATGCAGCTGCTGTTTACCGTGAAATGCAGCGTTCACAACAGATGTGGCAGCTGAATATCGGCTTGGTGAATGTCACTGGCGCTTATGGTGCGATTAATATTGTCGGGCCAATGGCTAGAGAAATTCTTGCAACGCTCACTGATTTAGATCTTTCTCACGAATCATTCCCTACCAGCAGTGTGCGTCAAAGCCAAATTGCTGGCGTAGATACGCGCATCATCAGAGTTGCGTTTGTAGCAGACAATGGATACGAGTTACATGCACCAATGGGTCTTGTTCCACATATTTGGTATGGGTTAATGGAGGCTGGTAAAAAACATGGTCTTCGTCCATTCGGTAGTGATACTCAGCGTCTATTGCGTCTTGAAATGGGTCATGCAATGCCAGGTGTTGACACGGACGGGTTAACTAATCCATTTGAAATAGGCGCTGAGTGGGCTATCAATATGAATAAGCCATATTTCATGGGGCAGAGAAGTTTGGTAATTTTGACTAAACGTCCGCTTAGAAAGCTATTAGTACCATTTGTACTCGCTGAAAATTTCAAAGGTGAGATGCCTATGGATTGTAATTTGGTCGTCGATGGCCGTGAAATATTAGGCCGTGTTACCAGTATTAGCTATAGTAAATATTTCGACCGTTGTATAGGCTTTGCCTATGTAACACCTGCTAAGAAAGAGCCAGGAACAGTATTTCAAATTCGTGTTGATAGTGGCGCGCTGGTGGCAGCAACGGTTGTTAAATCGCCATTTATTAAAAGCTTAAAGGGAGTGTGATATGCAAAACTTTGATGTCAAAAAAATCATGCAAGTGTCCCCTGTAGCACATGCACAACCAAGATCTTCTGCTAAATGGGAGATAGTTAATGGCATGGAAACCGCGGTTGAATTTGCTAACGCTTCAGTTGAAGAAGCTAGAAAAAAAATACTAGGTGTGGCAGATGTCAGTTGTTTGGCGCGCTATGGCGTAAAAGGTTCTAATGCCACTAAATGGTTATTAGAGCATGAAATTGCCATCCCCACCAATCCAAATGCTTGGACCTTATGCGAGCAGAAAACTTTAGTGTTGAGACTCGGTTCTACTGAGTTTTTGATTGAAGATCAGTTGGGTGGATCTGCTTGTCAAAGATTAACTAATGATAGTGCGCGTGTGGAAAATGTATATAAAGTGCCTCGTGCAGATGCGGCCTTTATCGTAAGCGGAAGCGAAGCACTTAACTTGCTCACTGAGCTATGTTCGTTAGATTTACGTGAAAAATCACTTACAGCTAAAGATCTTGTCATGACCCAAGTTGCGGGTATTTCAGCAATCGTAATACGCCAAACACTTAACGGTGAGCCAGTTTACCGTATTTGGTGTGATGGTACTTATGGACCTTATATGTGGGAAGTTTTACTCGAAATAGCAAATGAACTAGGTGGTGGTCCCGTAGGTATGTCACGGTACTAAAACTAAAATATATTACTCAAAAGCAGTAAGCAGTGCAGTTTAATCTTTTAACAATGCGTGTACATTTGATTTTCAGGGAGAAGTAAATGAAATCGTTAGATGAAGCAAAAAAGTTTCTTAAAGACAATAACGTTAAGTACGTGTTAGCTCAGTTCGTTGACATTCATGGTGTGGCTAAAGTTAAATCTGTGCCAGCTTCACATCTTGAAGATATATTAAAAAACGGTGCTGGTTTTGCTGGTGGTGCGATTTGTGGCATGGGCATTAAGCCAAATGGCGGTGATGACTATATGGCAATCGGTGAGTTAGCTACCCTCAATTTGATTCCTTGGCAGCCAGGATATGCACGTATTGTCTGTGATGGTCATGTGGGAGGCAAACCTTACGAGTATGACTCACGTGTCGTGTTGAAAAAACAAATTGAACGTTTGAGTAAGAACGGTTGGATTTTATACACAGGTTTAGAGCCAGAATTCTCATTGCTTACGCGTAATGAAGATGGTTCTATTCGCCCTACAGATGAAACGGATACTTTAGCAAAGCCTTGTTATGACTACAAAGGGATTACTAGGCAGTCAGCTTACTTAGAGAAATTAACTGAGTCGTTGATTTCAGCAGGTATGGATGTATACCAAATTGACCATGAAGATGCTAATGCGCAATTTGAAATTAATTATACCTATGCCGACTGCTTAAAAAGTGCCGATGACTTTATCATGTTTAAAATGGCGGCGAGTGAAATTGCTAATGAATTTGGCATGATTTGCTCTTTGATGCCCAAACCATTTAGTAACCGACCTGGTAATGGTATGCACATGCACATGTCGATTGGTGATGGTAAAAAAAGTTTATTCCAAGACGATAGCGATCCAACTGGCCATGGTTTATCCAAATTAGCGTATCACTTTATGGGTGGAGTGCTGGCTCATGCCCCGGCCATCACGGCATTAGCGTGTCCAACAGTTAACTCATATAAACGTTTAGTAGTGGGGCAATCTCTCACAGGTGCAACATGGGCACCAGCTTATATTTCCTACGGTACG
The DNA here is from genome assembly GCA_049662045.1 of Methylophilaceae bacterium. Classification (GTDB taxonomy): domain Bacteria; phylum Pseudomonadota; class Gammaproteobacteria; order Burkholderiales; family Methylophilaceae; genus Methylotenera. Next base: position 15,563 of record JBATAW010000020.1, read on the forward strand.
AATAATCGCTCAACGATGGTTCGTATTCCCTATGGCCGTTTGGAATTACGCCTTCCTGATGGTGGGTGTAATCCATATTTAACTACAGCAGCTGTGATTGCCGCAGGCCTAGATGGTATTAAACGTGAATTACATCCAGGTAAAGGGCATACTGAAAATCTTTATGATTTCAACATGGCGCAACTTAAAGAGCATGGTATTGGCATATTGCCACAAAATCTACATTTAGCGGTAGACGCGCTTGAAAATGATAAAGTCATTATGGAAGCTCTTGGCGAAGGCCTCATGAATGAGTTTATTGGCATCAAACGTGCAGAATGGATTGAGTACCAACGTCATGTATCTGATTGGGAAATCAAACGCTACGTAGAGTTTTTCTAATTTAATTAAGTATTTTTTAACAACTTGTAAGGAGAAATGTATGTGTGGAATTGTCGGATTGTTGGTAAGAAATCCAAATCTGCGTGACTCAATTGGTGAGCTTATGATGCCTATGTTGATTGGCATGACCGAACGTGGTCCAGACTCAGCAGGGATGGCGATGTTTACCGCGCCTGTAGCGGCTGATGCAAGAAAATTTAGCCTGTATTCAGGCGTAGCAGATTTTAACTGGGCTCAGTTAGGTCATGATTTTGAAAAACATTTAAGCATTATAGCTAAAATTGAACCTAAAGATAATCATGCAATTTTGACTACAACGCTAGCACCAGCAGCTGTAAAAATGTGGTTAAAAGAACATTACCCACAATTACACTTATTGTCTGTTGGTCAGTTAATGGATATCTACAAAGATGTAGGTACGCCAGCGCAAGTAGCAGAGCGTTACGACTTTAAAAATTTCAAAGGCACGCACTTAGTGGGTCATACACGTATGGCAACTGAATCAGCAATTACGCCAGCGCATGCGCATCCATTTACTGCAGGTGAAGACTGGTGCTTAGTGCATAACGGTTCTTTATCAAATGCAAATAGCTTGCGTCGTAAGCTAGTGAAAGAAGGCATCGAGTTTGAAACAGACAACGATACTGAAGCTGCTTGCCGCTTTCTGCAATGGCGTATGCGTGAAGGTGATGATCTAAAAACCGCTTTAAATCATGGTTTTGAAGAGTTAGATGGCTTCTATACATTACTAATGGGTACAAGCACTGAACTAGCCTTAGTTCGCGACCCATATGGCTGCAAACCAGCGATTATTGCCGAGCATGATGACTATGTTGCAATTGCTTCAGAATTTCGCTCATTAGCCCATTTGCCAGATATTAAAAACGCGAAGGTGTTTGAGCCTTCACCTAAGGAGATGTATGTATGGAAACTCTAAAATTTAACTTAGACACCCAACCATTACGTGAAGTGAATCAATTACTTCATGGTGATGCAGCTGGTCTAAATGGAAAAAAAGTGGTTATTGAAAATCCTAATGGCGCACATAATATCGCTGTTGGTTTAAAAGCCGATGTGGATGTTACAATCAAAGGTCATGCTGGTTATTATGCAGCAGGCATGAATCAAATCGCTAAAGTAACTATTGAAGGTAGTGCAGGCAGTGGTGTAGCTGAAAACATGATGTCAGGTATTGTTCATGTAAAAGGTTTTGCTTCAAATGCTGCTGGCGCAACAGCTAACGGTGGTCTGCTTATCATTGACGGCGATGCAGGCTTGCGTACTGGTATTGCTTTAAAAGGTGCAGACATAGTAGTTGGTGGGTCTGTAGGTAGTTTCTCAGCTTTCATGGCGCAAGCAGGTAATTTTGTTATTTTGGGTGACGCAGGCGATGGACTTGGCGACTCAATCTATGAGGCTAAATTGTTTGTTCGCGGCAAGGTCAAAAGCCTAGGCGCAGATTGTGAAGAAAAAACAATGTCAGCTGACGACAAGCAAATTTTAGCTGATTTACTTAAAAAGTCTGGTCATGCAGATGTCAGCCCTGATAGCTTTAAGCAATATGGATCAGCGCGCACCTTGTACCATTTCAAAGTTGATAACGCAGGAGCATACTAAAATGAGCGACAATACACATAAACCCCCGCAAACTACGCCGCGTCATTCTGCAACGTTTGACGAGTTTACCAACTCTGAAATCAGGCGTGCAGCTGCAACAGGTATCTACGATATTCGTGGTGCAGGTTCAAAACGCAAGTTGCCTCACTTTGATGACTTACTGTTTCTTGGCGCCTCAGTTAGCCGCTACCCACTAGAGGGCTACCGTGAAAAATGTTCTACAGATGTGATTTTAGGCACACGCCATGCCAAAAAACCAATTCACCTAAGAACACCGGTGACTATTGCTGGGATGAGCTTCGGATCATTGTCTGGTCCAGCGAAAGAGTCATTAGGCCGCGGTGCTTCAGCTGCGGGTACAAGTACTACCACAGGTGACGGTGGTATGACACCAGAAGAACGTGGACACTCTACAACGCTCGTTTATCAATATCTACCTTCTCGCTACGGCATGAATCCTGATGACCTACGTAAAGCGGATGCGATTGAATTAGTGGTTGGTCAAGGTGCAAAACCAGGCGGCGGCGGTATGTTGCTTGGCCAAAAAATTACTAAACGTGTTGCAAAAATGCGCTGCTTGCCAGAAGGTGTTGACCAGCGTTCATCATGTCGCCATCCAGACTGGACAGGCTCAGATGACTTAGAAATTAAAATTGCAGAATTACGCGAAATTACAGATTGGCAAGTACCAATTTATGTAAAAATTGGTGCAACACGCCCTTACTTTGATGTAGCACTTGCAGTAAAAGCTGGCGCTGATGTAGTTGTGCTAGATGGTATGCAAGGCGGCACGGCGGCCACGCAAGAGATATTTATTGAGCATGTAGGTTTGCCAATCTTATCAGCTATTCGCCCAGCGGTTAAAGCACTGCAAGATTTAGGTGTATATCGCAATGGTAAAGAAAGTGTTCAGCTAATTGTTTCTGGTGGTATTCGTAACGGTGCTGATGTTGCAAAAGCAATTGCACTAGGTGCTGATGCTGTAGCAATTGGAACGGCTGCGTTAATTGCTTTAGGCGACAATGACCCGCATTTAGAAGCTGAATACAACAAGCTGGGAACAACTGCTGGTGCTTACGATGATTGGCATGAAGGTAAAGATCCTGCAGGTATCACGACGCAAGACCCTGAGTTGATGAAACGTGTTGATCCTATCAAGGCAGGTCATCGTTTGGCTAACTTTATTGCTGTATTGACGATGGAAGCACAAGTGGTAGCACGTGCTTGTGGTAAATCTCACCTACACAATCTAGAGCCAGAAGATTTGGTCGCATTAACAATCGAAGCTTCTGCAATGGCACAAGTGCCATTGGCAGGGACAAGCTGGATTCCAGGAGTCACAAAGTTCTAATTTTTCTTTGAAATATACTTAGCCTAACACGAAAGTGTTAGGCATTTTGAAGGTATGCGTATGAACAAATTTTTTAGCTTGAAAGCGAGTTCATCTATCAACTACCAAATTATGGTAGAAAAAACATTCATTTTGAATGTGCATACCCTCAATTTTTATTTACGCAGCTTTAAAACGGCTGCGTTTTTTTTGTCTAAAAATTATAGTTGTATCATTCAGATATGGTTTCATCGTTATCAAATACCACTTCCATTTTGGTGACTACATTAATAGCAGTTCACCGCTTTATTTCACAAAAAATTTTCAATTGATAAGATAAAAATAAGGAGAGGTTTATGAGCCAAGATGATATAAAAAAAAGAATGAATGATATGTATATGCGAGACTGTCTTTTAGCTTGGTTTGATGTTGCATTTTTGTGGGTCATCGTTGGATTTGTGTTGTTCTCAATCTTAGGTATTGTGAAGGACGATAATATCCGCCTCGTGCTATGCATCGCTAGCTCTTTGCTGGTGCTCTTTAATACCGCATCAGTTTACGCAATGGTTAAGCATTTTAAAGAAGACAAAGACTTCATTTACGGTTTAGATATTCACCATCTAGATGCAAACCGTGCCGCAAAAACAAAACGTTAGGAGAACTGTATGATAAAAAATTATGTACCACCTAAGCAAGGCATGTTTGGTCAGATGTTTGACACAGTTTTAATCTTGGTGTTAGTTTACGCTAGCCTGATGGTGCCTTTATTGTTTTCAGCTGAAGAGAAGGCTGCTGCTGCTGCTGCTGCTACAAAAACAGTTAAAGCAACTTGGGAAACACTAGGGCAAAATGCAGTACAGCAAGCGCAATGGATAAAATTAGGCTATGACCCAGATAAAGCGGCTACATTAATTAACAGCCGATTTGATTACTCGATTGATCCAACCATGCTGATTATTACCATACTTGTGATTGCTGGTTACTTCATTTTTATGCTCAAAGTATCAGAGAAAGAGTACCGCGAAGTGATAAGAGAAAAATTCGATAATAATTAGTTGTTTACTGAAAGGGGAAATTGTTATGAAATTTTGGGATATTTTGATGTACGCGGCATGGGGCTTATCAGCGGTCATGTTGGTTTGGATGGTGGTAGATGCATTTATGATTTCTTCACAATACGATGAAGAATATTTGATGAGTTCACGCGAAGGTGGTGAAGAAGATGTTGTGCATGGCGTTCATGTAGATAAGGAGCACTTATAATGGCTAAAGAGAAAATTGCAAGTGGCAGTAAACAGCCTATCGCCATGTTTAAAGTACTTAACCCGTTTCATATCTGGGCTTTGGGTGTTGGTATTGTGTTGGTGGGTGAGTTTATGGGCTGGAACTTTACAGTAGGTAAGGGTGGTGCTTATGCTTCGCTTATTGCTTGTTGGGTGATTGGATTGTTGTATACCTGCGTGGCAATGATAGACTCAGAGGTGACTTCAACGGTGGCAGCGGCAGGCGGGCAATATACGCAGGCTAAGCACATTATTGGACCCCTTATGGCATTTAACGTTGGGCTATACTTGGTGATGGCATATACCATGTTATGCGCGGCTGATGCACTGGTCGTTGGCGATCTCATGAAGTCTGGGGCAGAGGTGATGGGCTTTAATGGCCTAGATACCAAGCCGTTTGTAGTGCTGGTGGTGTCTTTTCTAGCTTGGCTTAACTACCGTGGTGTGTTTGCAACCTTAACGCTAAATTTGGTCATTACTTTCCTTGCCTTCACCTCTATAGTTGTGCTGTTTCTTGCAGTTGATCCACTTAATGATGGCTCCGTACTTCTACATCAGGGCTTACTCACAGACTTACCCTATGGCTGGATTGGGGTGATTGCAGCGCTACAATTTGGTATGTGGTACTACTTGGGTATTGAGGGGACTTGTCAAGCGGCAGAAGAGGTGCGTTCAGCAGGTCGTTCAATTCCGCTTGGTACGATGGGCGGCATGATGACTTTGCTTATTGCAGCCTCTATTACTTGGTTTGTGGCAACGGGTTTAATGCCATGGCAATACTTAGGGCAAGCAGTAACACCGCTGTACGATGCGGCAACATTGCTGGGTAGTAGTAAGTTACAATTGATGCTATTTGTGGCGACTGCATTTGCAGCGACTGCTTCAGCTAATGGTTGTATTAACGATGCATCACGTGCTTGGTTTTCATTAGGCCGTGATCGCTACATGCCTGTGTTCTTTGGTGCTATTCATCCTAAATATCGTACTCCGTATCGCTCAATCTTGTTTTTAGTGCCAATTGCGATATCGTTTGCGTTTACTGGCTTGCTAGATCAAGTGATTACTTTTTCTATCTTATCAGGCTTGCTTGGCTATACATTCATGACATTCAACATGATTAAATTCAGAAAAATGTGGCCATTAGGATCGATTCATCGTGGCTATATTCACCCGTTTCACCCGATACCAGCACTTACGCTACTAACGCTATGTACCGCTACATATTTTGCTACATTCTTGGGTTACGGTGCTTCACTGTTATCTATTATGGCGTTCTATATTTTAGCTTCGATCTGGTTTGTGTTACGTCGTTACAAGTACGTAAAACGTGCAGATCAATTCACGATGCCTTGGCCGCGCCCAAAAGGCTATTAACCTTGTGCTGTTGAGGTAACCAACATGACAGCGGCTTAAACGCCGCTGTCGAATAAGGCTTAAGATGAATATAATCGTTACACTACTACTGATTGTGATGGTTGTGCTGTTATACCGTAAATATCATCATGCGGTGGATTACAAGGCGGACTCTAGAAGTCGAATTTTTGAAGAGTCTTTACCATTACTAGCAAAAATGCAGCAGAGTTTAGACCAAGCAAATTTACCTATCCTAAAAGGCGATTATGATGGCTATAAGGTGTCACTTAGTATTGTAGAAGATACACTGGGGTGGCGAAAAGTGCCTCCACTATGGCTATTAATTAAAGTGGAAGCTAATGCTATTAATAAAGGCACGCTTGATTACATCGTTAGACCTTCAAATGGTGAGTTTTATAGTCCCTCATGGCAATGGGAAGGAAACTTATCTATCCCATCCAATTGGCCGCAACACGCCATTCTTAAATACCAACATCAACCCATTGATATAAAAGCAATTGACGCTTACGTATTACAACTGTTTGCCGATGTGAACATGAAGGAGTTGTTAGTAACCCCTAGTATGACAAGGCTGACTTACATGATTAAACAAGCCGAGCGTGGTGAATACCTTATCATGCGAAATGCTATTTATGAAAATACGCCAATTCCGCAAAATATCGTTGAAAAATTATTAAAACAGGCGGTTTCAATACAAAGTGATTTAGAAAATTATGAAATAACGCAAGTTATTAAAGCTGCGTAAAAAGGTGAGTTATGACAACTGTTGATAACCAAGCAATACAAAAACCACGAAACCCAAAACTAGTGTTACTCATCGCTATTTTACTGCCAGGGATGGGGCAGGTCCTTAACAACTCACCTAAACGTGGGTTTTATATGGCATGCTTTATGATTGTTTTAGGGCTAATTACCTTTAACTTATCTCAACCACATATTTCGTGGATTGGTCGGCTTTCAGGTGGAATTTTTATTTATGCGATATCTGTATTAGACGCCTATTATTGGGCGAAATACCGCTTAGAAGTATTTTCCCAAGTGCATTAGATTAAGTCTTAACCATTGCTTAGTAAGCTTAACCAATCGCAGAGATACTTAAAATCAATTATTTAAATAACAGGCTAGAATGAAAATTTACAGAGTATGTTTGATATATATCATCCCCTAATACTTCATGAAATCGTAGAATAGACAACAATATTTAGGTTAACCGTTTGAAGTGCTTAGAGGTTGTGATAGCCACGGATTCATGTCGTTGCTGATTTGTAATAAATTTCATGTAGGGATCATTAGCCTTACCGAATTTCTAAGCGCGCAAGCGCACTGGTTAATATTGTATGTAATTAAAAAAATTTATTAAAAGGAGATTTATATGAAAAACATTTTGTTACCTGTAGATGGTTCTGAAAGTTCAAAACATGCAGTGGATTATACAATTGACATGATTAGCCGCTTGCCAAATGAGCATCGTCCTGTGCTGCACCTATTGAATGTGCAGCGAGCTCTAAGTCAGAATTTTAACATGGTAGTTCGGGAGGAAGACAGGGCAAAGCATTATGAAGAAGACGGTAGAAAAGTGATTGACCCAATTGAGTCGCTATTAAAATTGAAAAATGTCACCTACACGCCACACATCATAATTTCTGGCGAACCTTCTACAGGTATTGCGGATTTCGCTAAGGAGCGTAATTGTGACTTAATCATTATGGGTAGCCGTGGATTGGGCAATCTTAAAAGCGTTGTCATGGGCTCTGTTGCTATGAAAGTTGTTCACGAAGCAAACGTACCCGTGTTGCTAGTGAAGTAAATGATTGCTTAGGTCTATAAGTTGCTACAAGCTTGGGCTGAAACTATTTTGATAGTACTTATAAAATACCTTAATTGTAAGGCGCTATGATGTTATCAGCCCAAGACCACTTTTAGATACTTGCCCTCAGTCACAATTCACTTTACTAACAAGATTGATTCTGGTGATTAGAATGACAGTATTGTAAGGTAACATGTGACCACTGTCGTTAAGCGTAATGTATAAAAGCTACTATCCCTAACTTAACTTATCTCAACTGCATATTTCGTGGATTGATAGGTTTTACGGGAGACTTTCATTTATTCAATATGTACTAGATGGGTATTATTGGAAGAAATGCCGCTTAGTGGTGTTTTTTCGAGAGCGTTAAATTAGATTCTCCCACAGTTTACTAAACCTACCCTAACGGAGTAGTACTTAAAGAGAATTGCCTAGATAGCAGGCAAGAATGAGAATATATTACGTAAGTTTGACGTTAAGTCATCTCCTAATCTTACGTTGAGTAGCAACCTAAAGGGGGCAAGATAACTACAAACTGGATTTGTACTTGCCCCTTTCTTTTTAGGGGGCTTTTGAATTGCCTCACAGTGCTTTTTTCAATCTATTCATATGAACAAAGTAGCTTTTGAAAGTATATACACATGAATTTGCCGATAGATTTCCCGTTACAAGATGTACAAAATTTAGCTGATACACGCCAACTTGCAATTGATAAAGTGGGTATTAAAGCGATAAGGCACCCAGTCATCGTAAAAGATAAAAATGCTAGCCCTCAGCATACAGTCGCGATGTTTAATATGTACGTACATTTGCCAAAACATTTTAAAGGCACGCATATGTCTCGTTTTGTCGAAATACTTAACGAAAATAAGCGCGAAATATCTATAGAAAACTTCAGGGCTATTTTGCAAGAAGTGGCCGCTAGACTAGAAGCTAAATCTGGAAATATAGAAATGACTTTTCCATATTTTATAAATAAATCTGCCCCAGTGTCTGGTGTAAAAAGCTTGCTGGATTATGAAGTGACCTTTATTGGCGAAATTACTAATGGTAAGCATGATGTAAAAGTTAAGTTGCTTATTCCAGTGACCAGTCTTTGCCCTTGTTCTAAAAAAATCTCCGCTTACGGTGCTCACAACCAACGCTCTCACGTCACCATCACTATAGGTCTAAACGAGCCTATGTGGCTCGAAGACATGATTGCAATGGTAGAAGCGCAAGCATCTTCAGAGCTTTATGGTTTGCTAAAGCGTCCTGACGAAAAATACGTCACTGAACTAGCTTACGATAACCCAAAATTTGTAGAGGACATGGTAAGAGATATCGCCACTGTATTTAAAAATGAGCCTCGCGTGAAGAGCTATATTGTTGAATGTGAAAACTTTGAGTCCATCCATAACCACTCAGCCTATGCCTGCATATCCAGTGACCAATTATTTAACGAGGCTGTATAATCTGCTAATTAACTTTAAATTTATTCTATAAGACTATGTTTTTAAAATTATAAAAAATTTGAAAGTAAGAAATGAATAATATTGTTAACTTAGATTATTTAGAGCAAGTAAAAACGGTGCCTTCTTTTGAGGCACTGAAAAGCAGTACGCTAACTATTAGCCCCATACTTGAAATTGTTGAAGAAATACGTCAGGGTCGTATGGTGGTATTGCTGGATGATGAAGATCGTGAGAATGAAGGCGACTTAGTTGTGGCGGCTCAATTTGTCACAGCAGATAATATCAACTTCATGGCTAAACATGGCCGTGGTTTGATCTGCCTGACCCTAACTGAGGAGCGCGGAACGCAACTTAGCCTTGAGCCCATGGTGACTAAAAATGGTACAAAAATGGGAACAAATTTTACAGTTTCTATTGAAGCAGCAGAAGGGGTGTCTACTGGTATATCGGCAGCAGATAGAGCGCATACTATTCAAGTGGCTGTCCATAAAAACGCAAGCCCTATTAATATTGTTAGCCCTGGTCATATTTTTCCACTCATTGCTCAAAAAGGTGGCGTATTAGCCAGAGCTGGGCATACTGAAGCAGGTTGCGATATAGCTCAGATGGCGGGACTAGAGCCAGCTGCTGTCATTTGTGAAATTCTAAAAGAAGATGGCGAAATGGCGCGGTTACCTGATTTGTTAGAATTTGCGGCAGAACACAGCCTTAAAATAGGCACCATTGCAGATCTCATCAATTACCGAAGTTTAAACGAGTGCTTAGTTAACCGTGTAGCAGAAAGAGTTATTGATACTGCTTATGGACAATTTAATTTAATAGCATTTCTAGACACTACTGTGGATGAAACGCATTTGGCATTAGTCAAAGGAAACATCCATGCCAGTGAAAGTGTGTTGGTTAGGGTCCACGAGCCTTTGTCTATATATGATCTATTAGACTCGAGTGGCAAGAACCACAGCTGGAGCCTGCCTAACGCTATGAAATTAATTAGTGAGGCTGGCAGCGGCGTAATAGTGATGTTTAGGCGTGAAGAAAAAAGTGCTGATCTGATAAAGACAATTAAGTCAGCAGACCAAAGTGTCACAAATAAACGCACACTAAAAGATTATGGCATTGGCGCACAGATTTTGCGTGAACTTGGTGTGGTAAAAATGCGGCTTATGGGTGAGCAACGAAAAATTTCAAGCATGACAGGCTTTGGTCTAGAGGTGACTGAATTTTTGGAGTCTACCAGTTAGGAAGTTGACTTTTAGTTACTAGCTGAGATCTGATCTAGATACTAAATTAGTTGTCTTCAAGGCGCAGCCTGCTTGTGCAAGGTAAACAGCTATATGTAGGGTATTGATATTTGAGTATAGAAGAAGAATAGGCCAAAAAAAAACCTGCGGGATGTTAGCCCAACAGGTTTTTTTATAAAGTTAAGTTAAACTTTTACTTTAATTTATGCAATACGGATAGCAAATATTTTACGTACGTGTTCTATAGTTTCCCATGTGCCTGCAAAGCCAGCTTCAATAAAAAAGCTATCACCTGAAGAATAGTGCTTAGGCGCTTCACCATCGGCAGTAACAATTACTTTGCCTTCAAACATGTGAACCATTTCGTCACCAGGATATACTACGCGATAAGTACCAGGTGTACACTCCCAAAAACCTGTCAAAAATTTTCCATCATCAGATACTTTCTCCAAAAAAGTTTTCATGGTTGGAGGTTTAGCAGATATTGGTGTCCACCAATCAAGGTCAGCAGTGATGGGAGTAGAAATGCAAGCGCCTATTTTACCGAATGATGTTACTTTCATGTTTTGCCCTTTTGTGTTTAGGATTAAAAATTGGTTCAAATGTTACTGATGGTAGAAAATTAAATAGGAGCACGTTGTCCACAGAAAAATCCTACAGCACGGTCTTGTGTCTCAAAAGTTACTGAGCAACCTGATGGGAAATGTAATACATCACCTACAGTGGCAGTTACTTTTTGGCCAGTACTGTCAGAAATAGTAAACGTGCCTTCTACAACGATTTTCATTTCTTCATAATCATAAGTGTAATTTAATGGTTGGCCTTTTTCTAATTGAAAGAAGCCAGCACAAATTCTTTTATCAGCATCATCAGATACAAATGTATCGCCCAAAAATGCTGCAACGTTTGGTACGTTCATTGAAGGTTGTTTGTCTTTAACTGCTTGTTTTTTGTATTTAAAAGGGGTTCCTGCCATTTTGTGCTCCTAATTGTATTTAATGAATTGAACACACATCATAGGGCGGTGGGTAGCCCTCTAACAATTATCCTTAAGAGGTACTCTTAAAGTGGGATAAAAATATGTGTGATGTAACTTTTAAAAATAAGCGTAACCAAAATAATATCATTAGAAAGAATTTTTTATTATGCAATACCTATGGAGATTTACCCATTGAAATAATGGGAGTAATATCAATTTATTTTTTGGGCTATAAATCAAGAGAAGTGGGATGAGTAAAATGTTTTAGTAGGTCAGATAGGGCTAGTATTTGTATCGGGCAACTTAGCTGTTGTCGTTACTGAGTGAGAGTTGGCTATTGCTGTTAATGAGTGATTGAGGATATTAAGTTTTCAGATGATTAATGTGGTCATTATAGAAAGTAGGGAAAATACGCGGTCACCGTGGTTAAACGGTAAAGGCTTTTCTAAAAATGTTGCTATTTTCCCTGATGGGGCATCTATCAATGATTTTGTTTGGCGGCTCAGTATTGCTGAAATCGATAAAGACTGTGATTATTCACACTTTGAAAGAGCTCAGCGTAGGCAAATACTATTAAACGGCGGGGGACTTGAGTTAACACTCCCAGATAAAACGCACACGCTGAGTTTGCCTTATCAATCTATTGATTTTTCTGGTAATGATGACGTATATTGTCATTTACTTCAAGATGCCTGCTTGGTGCTTAATATTATGTATCGTTCAAATGTGGCTGCATTGGAAACGAAGGTGTTACGAGGATCTTGGCGTAAACAATTGGATCACTTGCAACGTATTTTTTATATTGATGATGGTGAATATGAGCTTATTATGCCAAATCAGGATAACCGCACGCTAAGGGCTGGTGATGCTTTACTAATTAAGTCTGGTGAGCCGCTCATTGAGTTTGTAGCAAAAAATCAAGCTACAATGATTGAAATTACTTTTCATTAGGCGCTTAAATAATTGCGTTGCAGTAAATTTTTGCATAAATCGTTATTTTGCTGGAGGCAGCACTGAGCTTATCGCTGTCTTAATTTAGGAAGATGCGTGCACTAATAATACTAGATGTCGACAATAGCGTGGGGGTTGCCATTTTTCATCATAATATCTTTTCGAAAATCGAAGATGGCTGCTGAGTGATCTTGTTCTGCAAAATCAGCGACAACCCCCTCGATAGCCAGTAATTCTCCATTGCTAGAAAACACCCCCGTGCCGTGTTCCCAAACCCATTTAATGGAACCAGAACGTGTAACAATACGATATATCATTTGAAAATTTTGTTGAGCACTTACTTTACTCTGTACATAGTCCCAAGTCATTTTTCTGTCCTCTTCGTGAACAATATGCATATAAGAAAAATTGGGATTATCTATCATTTCATGCGGTTCGTAGCCGCTGACATCTGCTGAACCGTCACTGACAAATTCAAAACTAAAATTCTTATCGTTTTTACAGCGGTATATCATGCACGGTACGTTATTGATGATTGTGTCAAGCAGTCTGCGGTCACTGAGCATTCTAGCTTCAGTGGTTTTCATCTTACTAATGTCTGTAAGTGTGCCAATCACGCTTGAGCGCTCCCCTTTGTAGTTTGTCGTATTTTTTGCACGTAATTCAACCCAATGGAGGCTGCCATTTCTACCTATAATGCGTAGCACAATTTTGGATTTACTATGCTTACCTTGAATGAGCGCGTTTATACGTGCCTCAGCAATAGGTTTGTCTTCAGGGTGAATATACGATGATAGTGATTTATTTAGGCTATCCTGAACTTTGTAATCAAGCATAGACTCCCAACTTGGGTTTAAAAAAATAATTTGCTGGTCGATGTTTAGATGGAACACCACCTGCTCGATATGATTGAGGATCTGCTGGTAACTTGATTGATCCACATAGACAAAATCATCTTCAATAAGTGACGATTGTGAAGCGAACTGTAAAAGATTGAGGTCTGATGAGTTGTCTTCTATCAACGGTGATAGCGAAATATGCGCCTTGATTATGCTACCATCTAAGTTTAAGAGTCGTAATTTTGTTGACTCTTTTTTTTCACTTTTTTTAGCGGTACTAGCAAATAACTCTGCAAGATGTTGGTGGTCACGAGGGTGGATAATATTGGTAATAGGCATACCAAAATATTGGTCATTCATCCCCAGCATGCCAAGCTCAGATAAAAAAGCCCTATTTGCAAACACTAAGATATAGCCATCTAAAACAGCAGCAGGTGCGGATAAATTGATAGATACTTCATTTGCCCACCTAGCCTTGTCAAGATTTTCTTTTAATTGTTTTTTAGAAGAAGAGCGCCGCATGACTGGGTAAATGGTAATCATTAAAAAAATTGAAAACAAAGAGGATGCTGCAACGATTAATGCTGCTAAATGAATTTTAAACGGGGCATTATCTATCCACCAGCTATTGAATAGCAACATCGCAATAATACTTAGCACGAGTGTGCTGAAAACATATAGACTCATATTGACATCTCACATGAGAGTTGGGTTATACCTTGGAGCATTGATTGAAGTTAGGCATTAAATACTATCGAACCATTGGACACATTAAACTCTACTTAAAGCATACGCTTTATATGAGGTTAGTAATACTACTTCTTAGCATTACTTTTTCTGTGTTAATTATACAGGCGGGTTCATTATTTTTACTAGATTACATTCCTGGTGTAAATGGCATGTTGCAAAATGTCAACGAAGAAAAAATATTTTGGCAGCTACAGCGTGAAATGGTTAGCAGCAACTCTTTGGGTAAAGATAAAGATTCAAATTTTAAATTTGTTAAGCCTGATTTTAAGACTAAATTAAGCCAGCCTAAATGGTTAAAAGTCGAGAGTGATTCTGCTTTATCACTTGCGTTAAAAAAAGTAGATGAGGCTCAGGCCGCCTTTGATCAGTCTCAATTAAAACTAAATGAGGCTGATTTTCAACTAAAAGCAGTAGATGGCTTGATTGATGCTTACCAGCAACTGGCTAAGGCGTTGGAGCGTGATGTTGAAATGAAGCAATCTGTCATTTCATTGTTGCAATTAGTCGCTTTGTTTTTAATAGTGAGCTGCTTAGGTTCGATTGCGCTAGGGGCAAAGCGATTACTATTTGGACGTATTGACACACTGATTTCACTGGTTTCTAAAGACGCTATAAATGGAATTGGTTGGGATGATGTGGATGAATTTGCTAAATTGGAAAGGCTTGTGTACGAAACCTCTGCAAGGCTGGAAGGGTTCAAATCAGAGAGTCAATGGTTCAGTCAAGTTAGCGGTGAGCGATTAAGACGTATGATTAGGTCGCAGGATTTTTTACACAAATTTATAGAATCGGTTAATGCTGATGTTATGCTAAATGAAACGTCTCTTCGTAACGGACTTTTTTTACTTGAAAAGGCGTTAAATATCAATAATGTCGCACTAATTTTCACAGAAGAAAATACTGCAGACTCATCTGAACGCGTTTTGTTTTCACACCATAGTCCAGCAAATATCAAAGAGAAACTATTGGAAGAGCTGACATCAGCTAACTTTATTCGATTTGTGAGTACTGGTGAGGATAACCCCGACTCACAATGTATTGCAGCTGGGTTTATGTGCCCATCTGGTGCTTTAGGGATATTAAAAGTTGAAGCAGATGTCGGGCATGTATTTGATGACAGTGAAATTCAGCTCATTGAAGTTACCGCAAAATTACTGTCGATGGTCATGGGGTTTAAAGGGCGTGAGCAGGAGAGCCGCAGAGTAGCCTTGCTCGAGGAGCGTTCTGCCATCGCACGCGAACTGCATGATTCTTTAGCACAATCATTATCGTTTATGAAAATTCAGATTGCTAGATTACAGACGAGTGAAATTGGCAAGCTAACACCTATTGCGCAATCCGATATTGTTAATGAGCTCCGAGATGGGTTAGATATTGCATACAGAGAGTTGCGGGAGCTGTTATCTACATTTCGGGTACATATGGATGTTAGGGGGTTAAGTTTTGCCATACTGTCAGCTATTGATGAGTATGAGCAACGCTCAAATTTAACGATAATGCTTGATAATCGACTGCAAAATAATCGTTTGACTGTCAATGAAGAGTTCCATATCTTACATGTTATCCGCGAGGCTTTAGCCAATATCATTAAACATTCTGGCGCTACTACAGTCAATATTGCACTAACTTTTCAGGCAATAGGTACCATTTTAGTCACTATAGATGATGATGGAATTGGGTATAATGTTAAAAGTGAAAAGCTTGGGCATTATGGGCAAAAAATCATGAAAGAACGTGCTTCAAGTCTGGGTGGTGAAGTTACAATTTTACGCCGTAGAGGGGGTGGTACTCGCGTACGATTGGTGTTTATACCCAAGCAAATGCAGTAGTTAATAAGGAAACTTTAATGAATAGTAGTTATAAAGTGTTTTTAATTGATGATCACGCACTATTTCGCAGGGGTGTTGGTCAGATTATTAATGCCGATAGCTGTTTTGAGGTGGTCGGTGAGGCGTCTTCTGGCCAAGAGGGTCTCGATTTAGCGGTGACTTTGGCACCTGATTTAATATTGATTGATCTCAATATGAGAGGCCTGAATGGAATTGAGACATTAAGACGTTTCAAAGAGACAGGTTTAAAGGCCAAGTTTGTCGTGTTAACAGTTTCTGATGCTGAAGAAGATTTGCTTGAGTCTTTGCGCTCTGGCGCAGATGGATATCTTCTAAAAGATATGAACCCAGAAGATTTATGCATTAGCTTAAAAAAAATTGTTGGCGGAATGACGGTGATACAAGATAGTCTGACTGATGTTTTAAAACAGGCTTTAATAGACCCCAAATTAAGTAGAAAAGACGAGTATGCATCGCTTACCGAAAGAGAGTGTGAGATTCTGCAATGCCTTGCAGCTGGCCTAAATAACAAAACAATTGCGCGCAGTCTTGGTATTAGTGACACTACTGTTAAGGTTCACATCAAACATATGCTCAGTAAACTTAAACTTACAAGCCGGCTTGAAGCAGCGGTTTGGGCGCATAAGCAAAAGTAGTACTTTCAATTGAGTTAGGCCAATTTCAGGAGGTAGTGTTTTTATTTGCTTAAAACCTGCCATTGCAACGCTAAACGGCAAAAAAACTTGCGCAGAGAGAAGATTACTTCCACTTTTTAAGGCCGCATTTTGTACGTATAAAAAAGCACCTTATACGTAACTTAAGCAATGCAGGTTAGGTAAATAACAGCGTCATTCCAATTTAAATAAAAGACAATCCGTTTTATATTTCATCACAATTTCGGTACTTCTGATTCAATTCGTGCAACAGCGTGAAAAAGGGTCAGAGTCTGCACCACGTGTAAGGGCGTCATCCCTTGAGCCTCGTGACAATGGATTATCTTGCTCACCATGTGTGAGCATTTTATCCTGTTTACTTTTTGCGAATGAAGAGTCTTCAGTTCCGCGTGATAGTGCCATATCTTGCTTGCCGTGCCTAAATGGTTGGTCTTCTTTACCGCGCGTTAATGCCTCGTCCTGCTTGCCATGTTTTAGAGGGGTATCTTCCTTACCGCGCTCAAGCAAACAATCATTTTGACCCTTTTTGAATGAGAGATCACTTTTACCGCGTGTTAATGGGGCATTATCTTTACCATTCATTAGTGGATCATCTTCTTTACCTCTTTTTAATGGAGGCTCGCAGGCATTAGCTTTATTTTTAGCAACCACAGTGTTATCTTGAGCTGGTGTACTTTGATCTGATGGTCCTTGAACTGAAGTAGCTTGAACTAAAGTATCTTGAGATGGTGCATCTTGAGCTAATGTGACGCTATTGAGCATTAACAAACAAAAAAACATAATGACTTGTTTCATCGAGCTAAATCCATTAATAATTAATGAGTTACTATACAACGAATAGATTGAAAAATACAAGCCTCACTCAATTATTCTATTAGTCTTTGCCGTGTTTAATGTTAAGTACGTGCAGTAGTACTTAACTTTTAATCACAATACTAGCAGTTTGCAAGTCCTAGAGTAAAACACCCACCCTATAAATCGAGACTTAACGTATATAAATTAATGGGCTGTCCTAGATAACTAGCCCATATATTGTTTAACCAATTGTTTTAATTGAACTTGTGGCATGGGGTAGTTAAAACACCACTCACATTCATTCAAAAACTAGTCAAAATGCGCAGTTGGCACACCATTAAATTTGCATAAACGGTGCTTGGCTTGATTCCAAAAGCAGAGCCTCGCAAAGGGAGCCTCTATACCATTAATGTGATTGCGACTACTCGCAAAAATCTTGGAATGTTTAATTCGATAGTGCTTAAAACCTGAAGCATCCAGCGCATTGTAGCCTTACCAACATTCTGAATATACAATGCTACTGTAATCCTTTCGCATGGCAAAAACTGGAGGATGTAAACTCAGAGGAAATTGCCATCAAATTAAAACAAGAAATTATCCGACTAAAAAGTGTATGAAAGTATGCAACGCTCTGAACTTGCACTTGTCAAACACTACAGTTAGTTTAAAGTATTCATCTAGTAATGAGTGACTAAAACCTAAGGTAATTAAAAAAACTAAAAATCAGGAATACGCTGTTAAAAATATAGCCCTCACTATGTCATTGCAAATAATTTCTTGAAGGAACTATTATGGCACTTCATCATGCACTATCTGGCGAATTAATTGACATCCGTCCTTTTGGGGATAACCTCAAGCATGAAAGCAATAAAACGCTTTATAAATCGGAGCATTTAGAAGTGTTTCGCATGGTTTTAAGTGCAGGAAAAGAATTTCCGCCACACAAAGTTGCTGGTGAGGTCACCGTGCAATGCATTGAGGGTAGCATTGAATTTACGATTAATGGAGTGAGCGAGTTGATGCGCGAAGGCAACTTGAAATGCTTAGCAGGTGGTCAACTTCACGCGTTAAAGGCAATCGAGGATAGTTCGGTGCTTGTCACTATTTTGCTACATGGCGCATAGTGAATGCCCCTATAGGTGAGCCAACGCAAATAAATCAGCCCTTGGTGTGCACGATTGGACACTCGAATCGTACGATTGAGTCGTTCATTGACTTGCTTTGCGAAAACAAAATAGAACACGTACTTGACGTGAGAACCGTACCGAGATCGTTGCATAATCCACAGTTCAATCGAGATGTGCTCCCCATTGCATTGGCTTCGGTGCACATTGTCTACAGTCACATAGCTGGGCTAGGCGGTCTGCGTCATGCGCATGCATCCTCTATCAACACTGGCTGGCACAATGCTTCGTTTCGTGGCTATGCGGATTATATGCAGACTGCAGAGTTTGCTAGTAACGTTGAATCGGTAGTGCAACTAGCAAGAACTGAGCGCTGCGTATTGATGTGTGCTGAAGCTGTGCCATGGCGTTGTCATCGTTCGATGATTGCTGACGCACTGATTGTCCGAGGTGTTGACGTTGAGGATATTATTAATAAACATGGGCGTAAGCCGCATTTACTGACCCCGTTTGCCCAAGTGAGTGGTTCGGTAATTACTTACCCAGCACAGATTGATACTACCAACTAAGTTGCCAATTTAATATGAATTAATTTTAGCGAGTTAAGCTTAATCCATACTGGGCTACACAAGATGCATATCCGAAAGAAAAATATGAACCTGACTGCACAACCACTCATTAACGATGATAGCCCACTTTCACCTTGGTGGATACGTTCTATCATCTTCGTCATGATACTTGGCTTTTCGGGGCTGATCTTAGTAACGACGCTGTCGTATCGTAATGCGCCGCCCATTCCACAAGTAGTGCTTGACGAGCATGGCAATACGCTATTTTCTGGCGAGGATATTGGTAATGGTCAATCTGTATTTCTAAAATATGGGTTGATGGCGAATGGCAGTATTTGGGGCCACGGTGCTTATCTTGGCCCAGACTATGCGGCGGCTGCCTTGCACCGTATCGGTAACATAACTGCAAATACGCTAGCGCAGCAACAGTACCAGCAGCCTGCTGCTAAGCTTTCGCATTCGCAACAAGCAAGTGTTTATGCTGAAACGGCGGTGACCTTAAAAAATTAATCGCTTCGATGCAGTTACTAATAGCCTACACTTTACTGCGGCGCAAAGTGATTCTTTTAAGCAAGAGAATAACTATTGGCGGAGTTATTTTCATAATCCTACACAGAACGGCGGTTTAAAAGCGG
The DNA here is from genome assembly GCA_049662045.1 of Methylophilaceae bacterium. Classification (GTDB taxonomy): domain Bacteria; phylum Pseudomonadota; class Gammaproteobacteria; order Burkholderiales; family Methylophilaceae; genus Methylotenera. The sequence goes on from JBATAW010000020.1 coordinate 35,195, forward strand.
ATCTCATCACCAGCCCAGTTGAGCTTCATCAATTCACAGCATTTGTTACATGGGCAGCTTGGGCATCGGTCGCTAATCGGCCAGGGCATACGTACTCCTACACCAATAACTTTCCTTATGACCCCAGCGTAGGCAATTTGCCAACCTCGAGCGCCTTGCTTTGGAGCGCACTGAGCCTGATGGTGCTGTTGGCAGGCATTGCAAGTGTCCTGCTTGTCTTTGGTAAATTTGAATTTCTTGGTTGGTTCTCTCGTGGGCAACATGTTCATCCATATCTGATTCCTGGGCAGTCTAGTGCTGGTCAAAAAGCCCTCGTTAAATTTTTTGTGGTCGTAGCGTTACTGTTGCTGGTACAAACCTTAGTGGGGGGTGCAGTCGCGCACTATCGCGCAGACCCAGCCAGCTTTTATGGTTTTGATTTGTCACGCATTTTCCCGAGCAACCTAGTTCGCACTTGGCATTTACAGCTGGCCATCTTTTGGATTGCCACAGCCTACGTGGCGGCGGCGCTATTTCTTGCTCGCTCACTCCGTAGCGATGAACCGCGCTGGCTTGCAGGCGCAATTCATGTATTGTTTGCCGCTTTTGCACTTGTTATTGGCGGCAGCCTATTAGGGGAATGGCTAGGAATATCTCAATTACTAGGGCGCTGGTGGTTCTGGCTAGGCAATCAGGGTTGGGAGTACCTGGAACTAGGCCGTTTGTGGCAGTACTTATTAGTCGCTGGCTTATTCGCTTGGTTTGGCCTGCTCTGGACGCTAGTTAGGCCGCGTGCTTTGACTGAGCCAGCCGCTGCTCCAATCGTTAAAATGTTTCTAGTTGCGGCGCTTGCCATCCCTGTGTTTTATATTCCAGCACTATTTTTTGGTGCTAAAACCAACTACACCATCGTCGATACCTGGCGTTTCTGGATTATTCATTTGTGGGTTGAAGGCTTCTTCGAATTTTTTGCAACAACCATTGTGGCCTTAATGTTCTATCAACTTGGTTTAACCAGTCGCAATGTTGCGCTGCGTGTTATCTACCTTGATGCAATTCTGTATTTCCTAGGTGGCCTGATAGGCACGGGTCATCATTGGTATTTCATCGGGCAGACTAACGTCAATATGGCCTTATCGGCATTGTTTTCTGTGCTCGAAGTCGTGCCATTAACCTTATTAACCCTAGACGCATGGGATTTTGTTAAGACCACGCGTGGTAATGGCGATATAAGCGGCAAAGCCACCATTATTGCGCACAAGTGGACTTTTTATTTTCTAATGGCAGTGGGTTTTTGGAATTTTCTGGGGGCTGGCATTTTTGGCTTTTTGCTTAACTTGCCAATGGTCAGCTATTATGAAGTTGGCACCATGCTCACACCTAATCACGGCCATGCAGCATTAATGGGCGTGTTTGGCATGCTGGCGATTGCTTTAATGGTGTTTGTTTTACGCCAAACCAGCAGCGATAGTAGTTGGGTTGGCATTGAAAAATATGTCAAAGTAGCGTTCTGGGGCACCAATATTGGGTTAATGCTCATGGTCTTACTAAGCCTATTTCCTGGTGGCGTTCTGCAAGTTTGGGACGTACTTGAGCACGGCTACTGGCATGCACGCAGTATTGACTATATTGGCAGCGATCGTTCACGCATGATAGAGTGGTTGAGAATGCCTGGCGATGTGATTTTCATCATCTTTGGCGCGGTGCCTCTGGTGATCGCTACAATTAAAGCCTATTTAAATTTACGCAAGCAGGCGTAGATTAACGCTCGCTTTTTACCAACAAAGCCTGACTGCTTTAAGCTTGAAGTTTTGACTAAACTTCAGCCGCTGATGATCTGAATTGACTTTGAGGGTGCTTTAATTACGCACTTCTCCTTTTTATTTGGAACAGTTCTAATGCTACTTTCCTCTTTAAAAAAGTGCCCGTCAAATGCGGGTTAGTTTCACCTGCCTTAATTGATTTTCCCTTGATTTCTAAGCAGTTGCTTGCATCTTAAAAATCCATTATATTACTACTGTAGTCGTGTCAGCTAGATGAGTCTGTGGCACATTCGTGTGTAGGACTAACCTGAGGGTCGGCTATTAGCATCATGTCTGATTTCTAACCAATCTGAACAGTAGCACTCACATTAGAAGAGGGAGTTGATGAAATGAAAAGTTATCTTTCAAGCTTTGCTGCAATCCTGTTGGTTTCAGCAATTAGCACTACATCCATGGCTCATGAGTTAGGATCAAATATAAACCCTATTGCATTTGGAAATGACCAAACGATTATAGATCTTGAAAAACTTGAGTATGCCCCTCTAAAGGTAGACGGATTACCAGAAGGTGGCCAAATTGCAGTTTTGAGAGGTGACCTGAAAACTGGTACAAGTGAAATTATACTGAAATTTCCACCTAATTATAAAGTGCCATCTCATACACATTCTAGCGATGAAGTTTATGTTTGGCTCAAAGGTGCGTTCACTTTGACTTCATTTGATGGAAAACAAACAAAATTTTCTGGACCAGCCTATATCAGCTTTCCCGGAAATGCGCCTCCACATGCATTAGAGTGTGGAAGTAAAGAAGATTGTATTTTGTATCTGCGATACTCACGCCCGTTTGATATTATTTACCCAAAATCTAAGTAGCGCATGCCATCATTACAACGCGTAAAAATCAATGGGGGGGTTAGATGCATTGATTTATCGCAACGCCAAAATATTGCAAAAATCTCACTAAAAACAACGCATTTTCACCTCTAATTATTTCGATGCCCTGGAAGCCGCCTGCAGACTGGCTTGCAGGGCTATAATTTCCGCTCGTACAATTTTAAATCTATATAACTAATTAATATATAAGCACGCTTGGCATCAATTTTAGGTAGGTATAGACCCGTAAAGCTAAACGTATTACACAATAATTGCCCGATGAATTGCAGAAAATGTCTAGCTTGTGAGATAATTTGCGCTTCATTTTTAGCCTTCTTTAGAGAGTTTACTATGCCAATGATTCGCCTGCCTGATGGTTCACAACGTAGCTTTGATGCGCCTGTGACGGTGGCTGAGGTTGCCTTAAATATCGGTGCTGGTTTGGCTAAAGCGGCGTTAGCGGGCAAAGTGACGCATTTAAACCAAAGTGCTAAGTTGGTTGATACTAGCTATCTCATTGAAACTGATAGCGATTTGGCCATTATTACTGATAAAAATGATGAAGGTTTAGAGGTTATTCGCCATTCCACCGCGCATTTATTGGCGTATGCGGTGAAAAGCTTATTTCCTGACGCGCAAGTGACCATTGGCCCAGTGATTGAAAATGGCTTTTATTATGATTTTTCATATAAACGTCCTTTTACGCCTGAGGATTTAATCGCCATTGAAAAGAAAATGACCGAGCTAGCTAAAAAAGATGAGCCAGTGGCCCGCAAAGTGTTGCCACGCGATGAGGCGATTGCTTATTTCAACAGCATTGGTGAAAAGTATAAAGCGGAGTTAATTAGCGCAATTCCAGCAGGTGAAGATGTTTCACTATATACCGAAGGTGAATTTACCGATCTTTGCCGTGGCCCCCATGTGCCCAGTACAGGTAAATTAAAAGTCTTTAAACTCATGAAGTTAGCAGGGGCATATTGGCGTGGTGATAGCAATAATGAAATGTTGCAGCGCGTGTATGGCACGGCTTGGCGCAATAAAGATGAGCTAGAAGCGTATTTGTTTCAGTTAGAAGAGGCTGAAAAACGCGACCATCGTAAACTTGGTCGCCAGCTAAATTATTTCCACATGCAAGACGATGCGCCTGGCATGGTGTTTTGGCATCCGCGCGGCTGGAGTATTTGGCAGGAAGTGGAGCAATACATGCGCAAAATGTTCCGCGATTACCATTATCAAGAAGTACGCACGCCCACCGTGCTGGATAAAACTTTGTGGGAAAAATCCGGCCACTGGCAAAATTATCACGACAATATGTTTGTCACTGCCTCAGAAAATCGTGAATACGCAGTTAAACCCATGAACTGCCCAGGCCATGTGCAAATTTACAACAGTGGCTTGCATAGTTATCGTGATTTACCATTGCGCTTGGCAGAGTTTGGCTCTTGTCACCGAAATGAGCCATCAGGCTCACTGCACGGCTTAATGCGCGTGCGCGGCTTTACGCAAGATGATGCGCATATTTTTTGTACCGAAGAACAAGTGGAAGCAGAGGTCGCAGACTTCATTAAAATGCTTTATAAAGTCTATGGTGATTTTGGTTTTAATGAGGTCATTGTTAAACTTTCAACGCGTCCTGAAAAACGTATTGGATCTGATGAAGATTGGGATAGAGCCGAAACTTCTCTTGCAAATGCGCTTAAAATCAATCGGTTAGATTTTGATTATCAGCCAGGAGAGGGCGCGTTTTATGGCCCGAAAATTGAATTTACACTTAAAGATTCATTGGGGAGAATGTGGCAATGTGGCACGATTCAGCTCGACCCCAATTTACCTGAACGGCTAGGGGCAGAATACGTGGCAGAAGATAATAGCCGCAAACGCCCCGTGATGTTGCATCGCGCGATTGTGGGTTCTATGGAAAGGTTTTTAGGGATTTTAATTGAAAACTACGCGGGTGCAATGCCACTTTGGCTGGCGCCCGTGCAAGCGATGGTGTTAAATATTTCAGAAGGTCAAGCTGAGTATGTTGGTCAAGTGGTTGAAATGCTAAAGAAAAATGGTATTCGATGCGAATTTGACTTGAGAAATGAGAAGATTACCTATAAAATACGCGAACATAGCTTGCAGAAGTTGCCTTATCTATTGGTCGTTGGCGATAAAGAGATGCAAGCGGGACATGTAGCCGTGCGTACCAGAAAAGGCGAAGATTTAGGTTCTATGCCGATTGAAGCGTTGGTTGAACGCTTAAAAGCAGAAATAGAAACTAAAGTGTAACGCTCCCATCATGGGGATTTCTGGCAAGCGCGGCTTAACTATTTGGAGAATTTAATATAGCACAGGATAAAGAAACCCGAATAAACGGTGATATTACTGGTTCGGAAGTACGTTTGGTCGGCATAGAGGGCGAGCCACTGGGAATTATGAGTTTGCGTGAGGCTTTTGCAAAAGCAGAAGAAGCGGACATTGACCTTGTAGAAATAGCGCCAAACGCAAGTCCACCTGTGTGTAGGTTGATGGATTACGGCAAGTTTAAATATGCCGAAAGTAAAAGACAGCACGAAGTTAAGCTTAAGCAGAAACAAGTGCAAGTGAAAGAAATTAAGTTTCGACCTGGTACTGATGACGGTGATTATGCAATTAAAGTTCGCAATATCATCCGCTTTATACAAGATGGCGATAAAGCAAAAATTACATTACGTTTTAGAGGCCGTGAGATTACGCACCAAGAATTTGGTTTGGCCTTACTAAGACGTGTTGAAGCAGATACAAAAGAAGTGGCCAGTGTTGAACAGTTTCCAAAAATGGAAGGCCGGCAAATGGTCATGATATTAGGTCCGCAAAAAAAATAGATCTAAAAAATAGTTAAGTAGTAATGAATCCTGAGTGTCACGGCTAAACGGCATGCCTAAGCACTCTTAACCACTCTTCAAGGAGAATAAAATGCCAAAAATGAAAACTAAGAGTAGCGCTAAAAAGCGCTTCAAATTCTTAGGTAATGGTAAAGTGAAACGTACGCACTCTCACTTGCGCCATATCCTCACCAAAAAAACCACTAAGCAAAAACGTAAGTTACGTGGTACTTCAATTATTTCACCTACAGACATCAATCGCGTTCGCGCAATGATGCCGACACGATAAGGAGCACACATGTCTAGAGTAAAACGTGGTGTCATCGCTCGTGCAAGACACAAAAAAGTATTAAAAGCCGCAAAAGGTTATCGCGGTCGTCGTAAAAACGTTTATCGCGTTGCTAAGCAAGCGGTGATGAAGGCTGGTCAATACGCTTATCGTGACCGTCGTCAGAAAAAACGTCAATTCCGCACATTGTGGATTGCACGTATTAACGCAGGTGCGCGTGAGTTAGGTTTAACTTACAGCCGCTTTATGAATGGCTTGAAAAAGGCTTCAGTTGAAGTGGATCGTAAAGTATTGGCTGACTTAGCTGTATTTGATAAAGCGGCCTTTGCTAAATTTGTCGAAATGGCAAAAACTGCATTAGCGGCTTAAGTCCTAAGTCATGTAAAAAAAAGAGGCCTTAAGCCTCTTTTTTTTACTGTAAAATCAATGCTCTAATATGTTAAACGTTAAAGATAGCTCACCTATGTCAGATTTATCGCATTTAATTCCACTGGCGCAAGCAGATTTTGCTAATAGTGCCACCATGAACGATTTAGAAGTTGCAAAAGCCAAGTATCTTGGCAAAACAGGCTTACTGACAGACGCTTTAAAAGGTTTGGGCAAGTTAAGTGCTGAAGAACGTCCTGCCGCTGGTGCCGCGATTAATGTCGTTAAGCAGGCGATAGAAGCAGCATTAAACGCATGCCGTGAAGCGCTCTTAAATGCTGAGCAAGCTAAACAATTAGCCCAAGAGTCTATTGATGTTACTTTGCCTGCACGTGCGCAATCGCAAGGTGGTTTGCACCCTGTAACGCTAACACTTAAACGTGTTGAACAATTATTTCATTCGATTGGTTTTGAGGTAGCGACTGGTCCAGAGATTGAAACCGATTTTTATAACTTTACCGCGCTCAACATCCCAGACAATCATCCAGCACGCGCTATGCACGATACATTTTACATTGATGAAGCCAATGTCCTTAGGACGCACACATCACCTGTGCAAGTGCGCTATATGGAAAATGCGCTTAAAACGAACAAAACACCGCCATTAAAAATTATTGCGCCTGGTCGCGTTTACCGCGTGGACTCTGACGCCACGCATTCACCAATGTTTCATCAAGTAGAAGGTCTATGGGTGGATGAAAACATTAGTTTCGCCAATTTAAAAGGTGTAGTGCAAGACTTTTTACAAAAATTCTTTGAGCGGGAAGATTTAACAGTGCGTTTTCGCCCGTCATTTTTTCCGTTTACTGAGCCGTCAGCCGAGATGGACATGAGCTGGAATGGTGGTTGGCTTGAAATTGGAGGTTGCGGCATGGTGCATCCAGAGGTATTTAAGCACGTGAATATCGATAGTGAAAAGTACCGTGGCTTTGCCTTTGGTTTAGGCGTAGAACGCCTCACCATGTTGCGCTATGGTGTGAATGATTTACGCCACTTTTTTAATAATGATTTGCGATTTTTATCGCAGTTTAGGTAGCTAAGGCTTGTTATGCAATTTTCAGAAAACTGGTTACGAAGCCTAGTCAATATAGATTTAGATAGTCAAGCGCTCAGCCATGCCTTAACAATGGCTGGCCTAGAAGTGGAAGACACGCAAGCCGTGGCTGCGCCTTTTAGTAACGTTGTTGTTGCTAAGATTTTATCTGCCGAAAAACACCCAGATGCAGACCGTTTACAAGTTTGCAAAGTTGATGTTGGTTTGGTTGAACCTTTACAAATTGTATGTGGCGCAGCCAATGCACGCACGGGTTTGATCGTCCCTTGCGCGATGGTGGGTGCAGAGCTGCCTGGCGTTTCTATCAAACAAGCAAAAGTACGTGGTGTAGAATCATTTGGCATGCTGTGTTCGTCTAAAGAGCTAGGTGTTAGCGCAGAAGCTACGGGTCTGTTAGAGTTGGATGCAGATGCTGTTGTAGGCCAAAATATTCGTGAATACTTAGATTTAGATGATCATTTGCTCACTTTAAAATTGACGCCTAACCGTAGCGACTGTTTGAGCTTAACAGGCATAGCACGTGAGGTTGCGGCAATTACAGGCGCGAAAACACAATTTGAAACTGTTACAATGGTGGCATCTCAAATACAAGCCGCAAAGTCAGTTGAAGTCAGTGCATCAGCGGCTTGTCCACGCTACTGCGGCAGATTAATGCAAGGGGTGAATGCGAAGACTGCAACGCCTGCTTGGATGCTGAAACGCTTAGAGCGCAGTGGAGTTAGAAGTATTAGCGCGGTGGTCGATATTACTAATTATGTACTACTAGCGCTTGGCCAACCTATGCATGCTTTTGATGCCGCAAAGTTAAACAGTGATATGCAAGTACGTTTTGCCAAAGCAGGTGAAACAATTTTGCTGCTAAATGACCAAACGGTAGCATTGAAAATGGATGATTTAGTGATTGCAGATAGCCAAGGCGCTGTTGCACTTGCGGGCATAATGGGGGGTAAATTAAGCTCCGTCAGCGACGAAACAACAGATATTTTTTTGGAAAGTGCATTTTTTACCCCGTCAGTTATGGCTGGCAAAGCCCGCAGAATAGGCTTAAGCACAGATTCATCATACCGTTTTGAGCGTGGGGTTGATTTTGGCAACACGCGCCAAGCACTTGAATTTGCAACAAAATTAACTCAGCAAATTTGCGGTGGTCAAGCTGGCGAAGTTACTGAGGTTATTGGGTCGCTACCAGAGCGTCGCCCAGTTAAGCTGCGTATGACACGCCTAAATTCAGTGCTCGGCATTCATTTTGAGCAAGCAAAAGTAGCGCAATTACTGACGCAACTTGGCTTTAGCTTTAGTGAAGACTTAAATGTAGGTAGTGAGTCATTTACAGTGACGTCACCAAGCTACCGCTTTGACATTGAAATTGAAGAAGATTTGATTGAAGAAGTCGCACGTTTGCATGGTTATGACCATATTCCAGCAGTAGCGCCTGTGGCAAAATTGAACATGTTAGCCGCACCTGAGCAGCAACAACACTTAAATAATGTTCGCGATGTTTTGGTGGCAAGTGGTTATCAAGAAGTAGTGACTTATAGCTTTGTTGATGAAAATTGGGAAAGCAATTTAATGGGTAATAAAGCACCGATTAAACTTAAAAACCCAATTGCAAGCAACTTAAATGTGATGAGAACGGGCCTTTGGGCAGGTTTATTGGACACTTTGGTGTATAACTTAAATCGTAAACAAGAAAGAGCATTTTTGTTTGAAATTGGCGCCGTTTACCATCAAGTTGCAGGTGCATACCAAGAAACAACCCGCATTTCAGGGTTGGCATATGGTAGCGAAAAACCTGAGCAGTGGGCAAGTAGTAGTACAGAAGTGGATTTTTTTGATGTTAAAGCACAGGTGGAGACTTTAGTTGGGTCAGCGGCAATTTATGAAAAAGCTGAACATAGCGCATTACATCCAGGGCAATCTGCGCGTATTTTGCTGAATGGTAAAACAGTGGGCTGGATTGGTAAATTACACCCAAAATGGCAACAACATTATGATTTGCCAAAAGCGACTTATTTATTTGAATTGGATATTTCAGCCGTAATTCATCGAGGCATACCGGCCTATAAAGAAGTTTCAAAACTGATGCCAGTACGTCGTGATATAGCGGTAGTGTTAGATGAACATATTGCTGTGCAGCATGTATTAAACGTGATTAAGTTAGCAAAAATTCAGCATATTCAAGAGGTGGCTTTATTCGATTTATATCAAGGTAAAGGTATCGCAGAAAATAAAAAAAGCCTTGCATTATCAGTACTTATGCACGATACTGCCCTAACTTTAACCGATATTGATGTAGATGTAAGTATGCGCAATCTGTTGCAATTGTTGCAAACTGAATTTGGTGCTGAACTTAGAAATTAACGCCTACAAATTAAAGCTTAGAAATTAAATTAACCTTTAGGTATTTTAGTAATCAATTTTTGATTGAGCAATACAACAGGAGCGCAACATGACATTAACAAAAGCTGAACTTGCAGACTTGCTGTATGAGCAAGTGGGCTTAAATAAACGTGAAGCAAAAGACATGGTAGAAGCCTTTTTTGAAGAGGTTCGTATTTCGTTAGAAGCGGGCGACGAAGTTAAATTATCAGGTTTTGGTAATTTTGAATTGCGTAAAAAATCAGAGCGCCCAGGACGCAATCCTAAAACGGGTGAAGAAATGCCGATTTCTGCACGCCGTGTTGTGACCTTTCATGCTAGCCAAAAACTTAAAAGTAAGGTGGAGGAACACTACGCTAATCAGTAGTAATTCAGCTAACGTTAGTCATAATAGACTATTGACTAACATTAGCTTTACACGTGTAATGTAGGTCAGACAGATAAAATATTTTCTAACCAACAGTATTTGAGCTTATAAATGAGTGAAACAACGACAAAATTGCAATTACCTGCTATTCCAGCCAAGCGTTACTTTACCATTGGTGAAGTAAGTGAATTGTGTGGCGTAAAGCCGCATGTGCTTAGATATTGGGAGCAAGAATTTACACAGCTGAAACCCGTCAAACGTCGTGGGAATCGTCGATACTATCAACATCATGAAGTTTTGTTGATTCGCCGTATTAGAGATTTGCTTTACGAACAAGGCTTTACCATCAGTGGTGCACGTCATCGCCTAGAAGATGCTAGTGAAATGCTTGTTGATGCTGAAAAAGCAACGGCACCAATTGCAGATAATCAAAATACAGCTGTTAATGTTAACAATGGTTTTGATTTTGCAAAAGTAAAAACTGAACTGCTTGAAGTTTTAAATTTGTTACGTTCTAACCCTAAACTGGCATCCTAAATTTGTTTTTTTGTTCAGGCTGATTAGTGAACGGTGTTATGCGATATAATGCTCGCTTCGCTGTTGTGTGATGATGGCGTCGGTTCGGGGCATAGCGCAGCCTGGTAGCGTACATGCCTGGGGGGCATGGGGTCGCAAGTTCGAATCTTGCTGTCCCGACCAAGTAAATAAGCCATTCTTTAATTTGAATGGCTTTTTCTTTTTAAATGTCATGATAGATGCTAACACGATTGTTTTGGGTACAAATGAGCCGATTTTTATGAGTATCTCTAGATGAAAATAGTTAAGTTTTTTAATATTATTTTTTTTAGCTTGCTTACATTGATGAGTATGGTTGCACAAGCCAGTAGTCCTCATGAAATCGTGTTTGCTATTGGCAATATGCCGCTTAATTTAGATCCACGTTATGCGACTGATGCCGTTTCAGAGCGTATTAATCGCCTAATTTATCAAAGCTTAGTTGATTTTGATACGCAATCAAAACCTATACCTAGCCTAGCAAGTTGGGTGCAACTTAGCCCTACTGAATATCGATTTACGCTCAATAATAATCGGGCACCATTTCATCATTTAAAAGGCTTGAATGCACAAGATGTGAAAGCGACTTATGATTCTTTTAATCAATTAAAAGATTCTCCACATGCGGCTGAGTTTATTAACATTCAAAGTATTCAAGTATTAGATGCGGATAGTGTCGTTTTTAAATTAAAGCAGCTTGATCCGCATTTTCCTGCTAAGTTAATTATTGGCATATTGCCTAAAGATTTAATTGAAAAAGGACATGATTTTTCGCATAGTCCTATTGGTAATGGACCTATAAAAATGCAAAGCTGGGGGAATAAACTCATCTTACAGCGGCTTAGCGATGGCCAATTGATCAGTTTGATGGAAGTCAAAGATCCAACGGTGCGCGTATTAAAGCTATTGCATGGAGAGGTTGATTTGTTACAAGGCGAGTTGCCACCAGAACTGGTAAAACACTTAAAAAGCAAACAAGATGTTGTTATTGATACGAGTGTGGGGGCTAATTTCTCTTATCTTGGTTTAAATTTTAATGACCCTATACTAAAAAATTTAAAAGTGCGGCAAGCCATAGCCCGTGCTATTAATCGTCAGGCAATCATAGATAAAGTCATGATCACGCATAGCCGAACTGCTGACCAAATTTTGCCCCCAGAGCATTACACTAACCAAGGTTTTAGTCTAGCACTGCCTAATGATTTTGATTATAACCCAGCTAAAGCCAAGCAGCTTTTAATAGAAGCGGGTGTTAAGTTGCCCCTGAAGTTAGTTTATAAAACCAGTACCGATGCCCAACGTGTGCGTTTTGCAACCATCATGCAAGCGCAAATGCGACCTGCTGGCATTGAGCTTGAAATCCGTAGTTTAGATTGGGGTACCTTTTTTGCGGATGTCAAGGCTGGTAATTTTCAGCTTTATGGACTCACATGGGTGGGGATTAAAACGCCAGAAATTTATAGCAAAGCTTTTGGCTCACAAAGTTTTCCTCCCAATGGTTTTAATCGTGGGCGCTATGCTGATGAGGTGTTAGATGCATTAATTAAAAAAGAAGATTGGCCAGCGGTTACCCAGCGCATACATCAACAATTGCCCTATATACCGCTGTGGTATGAAGGGCAATTTGCCGCATATAATACAAAAATTAAAAATTTTGCATCAAAAGCTGATGGTAATTGGGACGACCTTGTTACCATTTCAACCAGCAATTAAAACAGATACTTTGAAGACAATATCAGTCAATCATATTTTTAATGATTGAAAGTAAATAGACTCTATGAAAATTGAAATTTCCATTGAAAAACAATTGCTCAATTTGCTTGATAGCTTAGGCGTTATTAAAGCTAGCTATCTTATATCAACAGCAAAAAATGGCGTAGGTTGCGAAAAAAATAGCGGATGTACACCAATCGGTGAGCATATTATTCGCGCTAAAATTGGTGCAGGGGTAGTTACCAATACGGTGTTTGTTGGGCGCAGGCCAACGGGGGAAATTTGGTCGCCACAGTTGATGGCGGACAACCCTGATCGTGATTGGATTTTAACGCGAATTTTATGGCTGAGTGGCACCCAAATAGGTATTAATCGCTTAGGGGTTGTCGATAGTATGCAGCGTTATATTTACATTCATGGCACACCAGATAATCAGCCCATGGGTGAGCCGCACTCACATGGTTGTGTGCGAATGCGAAACACTGATGTGATGGCCTTGTTTGACAGTGTGGATGTAGGTGCGCAGGTTGACATAAGCGCGTGATGTGTTTTAAATGAGCATTTCAATACCATGCACTTGACTAAAGCTATTGCTTGACCAAACTTATATGCTAGTCCAAACATAGCAGGATTCCCACTTGTTTTTATTCAAAAAATTTTTAAATTTAGCAACGGTAGTTTTTGGCGTACTGTTGCTCACTTTTTTATTGATTCACCTTGTCCCTGGTGACCCAGTAGAAGTGATGTTAGGGGAATCAGCTAGTACTGCAGACCGTGAAGCTTTACGCACAGAGCTAGGCTTAAACCAACCTTTAGCTGTGCAATTTGGCACCTATTTAAATAAACTCACGCACGGTGATTTTGGGCAGTCCATCCATACCAAAACACCGATTATTGAAGTGCTGAAAGCGCGCTACCCAGCAACGGTGAAATTAGCAGTGCTATCATTATTGATTGGGTTGGTGATTGGTGTGCCAATGGGCATTTATGCCGCACTTAAGGCCAATCATTGGCAAGATATTATGGTGACATTAATCTCGGTGCGTTTTTCAGCTATGCCCGCATTTTGGCTAGGGCCAATGCTCATGCTGATATTTGCCGTTTGGCTGGGCTGGTTACCTGTGAGTGGCATGGAATCCAGCACCTCGATTATATTGCCAGCATTAACGCTGGGCTTTGGCTTAAGTGCCATTCTCACTCGCATGACGCGTACCAGTTTGCTAGAGGTGCTTAATGATGATTATATACGCACCGCACGCGCTAAAGGCTTAAGTGAGCGCGCTGTTATTTTACACCACGCTTTGCGTGCAGCATTGTTGCCCATTATTACTATTGTCGGTTTGCAGATGGGTAGTTTATTAGCTGGTACGGTCATTACTGAAACCATTTTCAGTTGGGATGGCATCGGTCGCTTGTTGGTAGAAAGTATAGAAAAACGCGACTACCCAGTTACTCAGGCCTGCGTGTTGGTAGTGGCGTTAAGCTACGTGCTGGTCAATTTGTTTACCGATGTACTTTATCAGCTGGCAGACCCACGCGTAAGAGCGGCCAATAGCTAAATATGAAAAAATTTTCTATTACTGTTTTGTCATTTTGGTTAATAGCAATTATGGTGGGACGTGCATTTCAGCTCGACCCCAACGCTATTGACCTGAATGCAATATTGATTAAACCTAGCACTCTATATTGGCTAGGGGCTGACGACTTAGGCAGAAGTATTTTTGCACGTCTATTACGTGGGGTTGAAGTCTCTTTTATGGTATCAATTGTTGTCACCATCATTACCATGGTGACAGGCGTCTTAGTTGGTTTACTGGCTGGCTATTATGGTGGAAAAATTGATCGTATATTGATGCAAATTACCGATATATTTTTAGCTTTTCCAGGCATTTTGCTGGCCATTGCTTTTGCAGCGGTGCTGGGTCCAGGGTTAGTTAATTTGATGATCGCTTTAAGCATTACCGGTTGGGTGAGCTATGCACGTCTAACGCGGGGGCAAGCACTGGGTTTGCGTAACCGCCAACACGTATTGGCTGCAGAGTCGCTAGGCGCAAGTGTGCCGCGGCTTATTTTTAAGCATATATTGCCTTTATTGGCTTCAATTTTGATGGTGGAAGCGACTTATAGCCTGGCCAGCGTCATGATTGCTGAAGCTAGCTTGTCTTTTCTCGGTTTAGGCATACAAGCACCTAACGCCAGCTGGGGCGCGATGTTGCGTGATGGCGTGCGCTATATGCTCGTTGCCCCGCATTATGTATTAATCGTAGGCTTAAGTTTGATGAGTTTAATATTAGCCATTAATTTGGGCGGCGATTACCTGCGTGATAAACTAGACGTAAGAACAGATAAATAACAGATTTAGGGAAAAATATGACTGAAAATAACCTATCGCAAGCCAATCAAAGCGCGAATGAAACAGAAACTTTTGTTGGAAAAAACTATGCTTATTACGAAAAAAAATGGGCAAATGCAGCAGTAAGTAGCATTAAAGGATTTAATGTGGCCGCATTTTTTCTAGGTATTATTTGGCTGGTTTACAGAAAAATGTATTTATATGCCGCAATAGTGGTTGGGATTTTAATCATAGATGCCGTGATTGAGTCATATTTTCCATTACCAGAAGCTATGGGTAAAGCCGTGACATGGGCAACCGCTGCCGTGTTTGGATTGCTAGGTAACACTTGGTATAAAACACATGTTGATAAAAAAATAGCTGAAATAAAGGCGACAACACCGCCAGAGCAAATCGTCGCAGAGCTAGCAAAAAGAGGGGGTGTCAATCCTCAAGCCGCTTGGGCGTTGGGCATTTTCTTTATCATAGTGATTGTGCTGGTTATCTGGGTGATTTTAAATGGTGGTTAAAATCAAAGGAGGGGCATTCTCTCTTTTGAACTACCCAAAAATCTCCGATAAAATTTCGCACCTCTGTACCCGCAAGGGCATCTCCATTCTCGCTAAATGCTAGCGCATTAAGTAGGGTTTGAAAGCCGCATCCAGACTGGCTTAGCGAGGTGGTCAAATAGTGTGGTGTGATTTTTCCTTAAAGCAACTTGTTTTTAACTACTAAGCTATGATTGAATGTTAGTATTAATTAGGATCAATAAAATGAGAAAAAAAGTATGTCTTTAGGTCCCGTGATGTTAGATGTTATTGGCACAGTGCTTACGCTAGATGACACTAAAAGATTAAAGCACCCGCTGGTTGGCGGAGTGATTTTATTTAAACGTAATTATGAAAATAATACGCAGTTAAAGGCATTAACCGCTAGTATTCATGCGATTCGTCAGCCACCTTTGCTGATAGCGGTTGATCATGAAGGCGGGCGCGTGCAGCGCTTTAGAGAAGGCTTTACTAAAATTCCGCCGATGCGCGAGTTTGGTAAAATTTGGGATAAAAACCCTAAAAAAGCCAAAGAATTGGCCACTGAAGCAGGGTGGATTTTAGCGGCAGAGCTTCGTGCACATGGTGTGGACTTTAGCTTTACGCCTGTGCTTG
This sequence comes from Methylophilaceae bacterium, assembly GCA_049662045.1. Classification (GTDB taxonomy): domain Bacteria; phylum Pseudomonadota; class Gammaproteobacteria; order Burkholderiales; family Methylophilaceae; genus Methylotenera. Next base: position 50,936 of record JBATAW010000020.1, read on the forward strand.
ATATGGATTATGGCGATAGCTTGGTCATTGGCGACCGAGCTTTTCACCTGAATACGCAGGCGATTAATGACTTAGCGTTTGCCTTAATGCAGGGCCTAAAAAAAGGCGGCATGGCGGCAGTGGGCAAGCATTTTCCAGGGCATGGTTTTGTTGTGGCAGATTCGCACGTGAGTATGCCAGTAGATAATCGCAGTTTTGACCAAATTGCACAAAATGATATGCAACCTTTTAGAATGCTGATTGATGATGGCATTCAGGCGATTATGCCTGCGCATGTGATTTACACTAAAGTAGATGATAAGCCAGCGGGTTTTTCGCCCAAATGGTTGCAAAAAGTATTACGTGAGCGGCTAGGTTTTAATGGCGTAATTTTTAGCGATGATTTAAGCATGGAAGCTGCAACTGCGGGGGGCGATGTGACGACACGTGCATTAGCCGCACTCAATGCGGGCTGTGATATGGTATTATTATGTAATCAGCCAGCCATGGCGGATGAACTGCTCGCGAATTTAAAATGGACGATTTCCGCACAAAGCATTGCAAGGCTCGCGCGCATGCATGGGCAAAAGCATCCACCAAACTTGTTTACTTTGCATGAAAATGGGGCTTTTGTAAAAGCGGTGCATCAAGTGGCACAAGTAGGTTTAGAAGAAGGTAATTTGTTTGCGTAATAATTTACAGCAATAAATCACTTGAACTTTTAGTAATAATCGCTATCTTAGTAACATTGCCTAACGGCAAATTTTAATAAAGGAAACAAAACATGTTAGATGATATTCAAGTTTTAGGTCGAGATTCAAGCTTAGCAACCACGCAAAATAAGGTGTTGCGCAATACGTACATGATGCTAGGGCTCACCATGATTCCTACTGTCATTGGCGCATTTGTTGGCATGAACATCAACTTTAGCATTATGGCCATGCATCCATTTATGGCTTTTGGGGCTTTTATGCTGGTCACAATTGGTATGCAAATGGCGATTATAGCTAATCGTAATAATGTCATGGGCATCGGCTTGCTGTTTGTTTATACCTTTTTATTAGGCTTAATGATGGGCCCACTACTACAGCATGCCGCGCATTTACAAAACGGTGGTCAGTTAGTAGGTTTAGCGGCTGCTAGCACAGGCCTTATCTTTTTAGCCATGGCAACTATTGGTGCAACGACTAAAAAGGATTTTGGCTATTTAGGAAAATTTTTAACCATTGGCATCATCGTTGCGTTTATTGCTATTTTGGCCAATATGTTCTTGCAGTTACCCGCATTTTCTATCGCTATTTCTTCTATTTTTGTGTTCATCTCAGCAGGTTTTATTATGTTCCAAGTGAACCAAATCGTTCGCGGTGGTGAAACCAATTACGTAATGGCAACATTGACATTGTTTATTAGTATCTACAATATTTTTACTAGCTTATTGAATATTTTGATGTCATTTAGTGGTCGCGACTAAGTTTTAGTTAAATACTAGGTTTTAGTTAAATACTAGGTTTAATTTAATATTAAAAAACCCGCGAAAGCGGGTTTTTTATTGGCTGAAAAATAGCTGTTATAACACTATTTTTAATCATCATTCAAGTAGATGCTCTGCAAGCCTTATTCTATGCGGCTTTCGCATTCGACTAAGTGCTATAGCACTTAGCGAGAATGGTGATGCCAAGCACTGGGACAGAGGTGTTATTATCTCTCGTAGAATTTTTAGGTAGGTTTTAAAGCTTTTTTTGTACTCTATGTTGCTTAAAAAAAGCACTTAATATTGCACCACATTCATCGGCTAGTACGCCGCTAATCACTCGCGTATGATGATTTAATTTTGGCTCATTCATTAAATTTACCACGCTACCGCAAGCGCCTGTTTTAGGGTCATTTGCGCCAAATACTAGTGTTGCAATCCGCGCGTGTTGTATCGCGCCACTACACATGGCGCAAGGTTCTAAGGTGACGTATAAAGTGCAATCAATCAAGCGATAATTGCCTAAATGTTGCGCCGCTTGGCGCATGGCGATTATTTCTGCATGTGCTGTTGGGTCGTGCAGGCCAATGGGGCCGTTGCTGCCGCGGCCAATAATTTCACCATTTTTAACAACAATTGCACCCACAGGCACTTCACCCGCCAGCGCAGCTTGCTTGGCCATTAGCAAAGCTTGTTGCATGAAGCTGGCGTGGTCTAGGTGAGGTGTTGTTGTCATGCGTTAGGTTTAAATTTATGAATCAAGGTTTTTAAATCACGAATGAGTGTGTTGGTTTCTAATATATTTTGCTGGCTATATTGCAAGGCATTATATGCTTGAGCAATCTCAAGCAGTTGGCCTTGCAAGTGGGGTAATGCTAGGCTTGCGCGCTGGGCAAAGTCAATGGCACCTTCATGTAGATGCGGTTGAAGGTCAAACTTGCGTAGCTTAGCCAAATATAGCGCGTAGAGCTTTTGCGCTGGGCTAAGATTAGCTTGATTTTTACGATAAATAAACAACAAGGTGGCCAAGCCGAATACAGACATGGTGACAATTAACCAAGTTAACAAGATTTGTGAGGTGACTTTTTGACCACTTAATTTGCTTAAAAAACTTTGTTGTTTACTTTGGTTATAGCCAATCACCCATTGATTCCAACCATTATTCACACTGTCCCACTGTAGCAATAATTGATGCATTAATGGAAACTGCTTGCTACGGGCACTAAAAGGTAGCCGACTAACTTCAGGCTTGGTTTGCCCTGTGCTTGGCCTAAAACGTTGCATGGCACGCTCAATAGCATCCGCTACGCCAAGTTCTATGCGCTCTGGGGCTACTTGCGCTGTTGGGTCTATACGTATCCAGCCTTGATTTTTTAACCAAACTTCTGCCCAAGCATGTGCGTCAGATTGCCTGACAATTAAATAACGATCGATTGGGTTTAATTCGCCCCCTTGATAGCCCGTTACCACGCGTGCTGGTACGCCAGCCGCGCGCATTAAGGTGACAAAGCTCACCGCATAATGCTCACAAAAGCCGCGTTTGGATTCAAATAAAAAGTCATCAATGGGGTTGTTGCCTAAAATAGGTGGGTTAAGTGTGTAGAAGAAATTATCTTGACTAAATAAGTTGAGCGCTTTTTGCATAATGTCGGTTGGGTTTAAGTGTTGCCACTGTTTGCCAAGTGCGAGCGTACGTGGGTTCTCGCCTTCATTTAGTTGCAAACCCATATTATGCTCGCGTGGCGTTAGCTGGCTTGCCGCTAGCGTGTAGGCAACATATGAGGTCGCGTCATAACGTATACGTGTGGTCACAGGCTCTTTTGCAATGACTGAGTAATCGTGTGTCAAGCTTGCAAAATCAGGGGTTTTGGTCGGCATATCAAGCATGAGCAACCAGGGTTGCTCGTTAGCCTCTAGCGTAATGCTGTAGTCAATAGGCTTGCCAGTGGTGGTGAGCGGCTCAGTTGGAATATTAGTCACTTTACTGGCTTCCCAGTTATTATTTTCGGTGATCCAAAGTACAGGACCGCGCCAATACAGTTGATTTTTTGGCGGAATATTGCCCTTAAATTGCACACGAAAAGCCACGCTGCCATCTTGCGCTAGCTGGCTCACTTGGTTAAATTTAATCGAATCACTTAAACCCGTCACGCCTAATCCGCCATGTGCGTCTTGCGCTAGGCTCCACAAAGGGCCTGGGATGCGTGGAAATAACACAAAAAATACCAGCATTAATGGCACTGATTGCAATAGCAGTTTACTCGCCAGCTTTAATAAACCAAACGGATGCTGTTGTTGTATAAAGTTGATTTGAATAAGCGCGGCGGTGAGTAAAATTAATGGCGGAATACTCACCAAAAATACCGAGATTGATTGATTAAACAAAAACAAATTACCCGTAGCAAAATAGCCCAGTATGACCACAATAAAATAATCACGCTTGGTTTTAACCTCTAGCAATTTAAGCGACAGCATCGCCATTAGCATCGCAATACTGGTATCGCGCCCTAATTGCCCGCTAAAGGTTAAAAGAATGCCCACACCGATTAAAATGGTGATGGGCACTAAGACGTAAAGCTTAGGCATTTTTAAAAAATCACGCAAAATTAAATAGCGCCAAACGCCAAACATGGCGCTGACTAGCACCACCCAAATGGGCAAGTTAAGCGTATGCAGCGCTAAGATGAGTGCAAGCGTGCCTAATAGCCATTTAATATGGGTGTCGCTAAGGGGCTGGTTCATTTGAGTAAAGCAAGCGCTTGTAAACAGGCGTGATAATGAAGCTCACCGCGGTTAGGTGCAAAGGTTTCGTTAGGCAATGTTAAGCCATAGCTTAAGTGATGATTGTGCGCGTCAACCACGGCTTTGGTCAGTTGTGATATTTTGGCTTCAAAATCTCCACTAGTATTGCCCCAGTTTAACCAAACTGCTGCTTGCACATTGCCACTATAGACTTTGCTGAGTAAACCAACGCCACGGCTAGAGGCTTTCCAATCTAATCGGCTAGGGGCATCACCTTGTTGATAGCTTTTATGGCCGTTAAAGTCGTCTTCACCTCTTTGATTTGGGTGCGGATTATCATTGCCTGCACTCAAAGTGTTTGCGCTTAAATGATTATGCTCACTTGGTTTGGCGTACACCATCACTTGCTGCGAATGGCGAATTACTGACCATGCGTGAAATAATCCTAAAGGGAATTGGGTGTGCAAGACTAATTTCGGCATTTTCAGCCAGCCGCGCTCTGTTGTTTGTATGGGTGCGCTAAAAGTCAACGTTTGGTTGGCCAACACATCAATATCAACGCTGGGGTTAGCGGTTGTTTTGTGATCAAAATGTGCTGTGACATGATAGCGTGATCGGTTTCTATCATCGCTGAGTTTGAGCTGTACTTGTATGGGCTCACCTGCAAAAACAGCTTTAGCACCCAAAACTTCAACTTTTAAATGGGCAAAGTTAAGCCATGTTTGCAGCATAGCAACAACGCCAAGTGAGGCCAATAAAAAGGTTAAGTAGTAGCCTAAACTGAGGGTGTAATTGATTGAACCCAGCAACAGTAAAAACACCATTAATGCAAAAAGCAATCCCCAGCGTGTTGGGATAATGTAAATAACCCGCGGGCTTAAGATGGAAATTTGTTGGAGGCTATTGGCAACGCGAAACCATTGCTGCCACCAACTGCGCTTCCAAAAAGTAAAGGGCCAAAATTGCGTGGGCATCATCAATATTTAAGCTATGGCCACATGGCTTAAAATTTGCTGAGCAACGCTGGTTTGAAGGTTGCCTTGCAAACGGTGCTCTACTACACTAGGTAATACCGCCTGTACGTCTTCAGGGATGGCATAGTCGCGCCCAGATAACATTGCCCAAGCCCGCGCTGCCTGTAGCAAGCCTAAGCTAGAGCGTGGTGATAGGCCCACTGAAAATTGCGCGCGCGAGTATTCAACCACCGCTTGTAAATAGTCGAGCAGTTTTTCATTTGTGTGAATATTACGCACCTGTTGCTGAATGGCTAATAAGGCATTTGCATCACATACTGGGCTAATCTGATTAGCTATTGCGCGGCCGCCTGCATTTTTAAGCAATGCCCGCTCGGCGTTGTGGTCTGGATAGCCTAAGCTAATGCGCATTAAAAAGCGGTCAAGTTGAGATTCTGGCAACGGAAAAGTGCCTAAATGTTGTGTTGGGTTTTGCGTGGCAATCACAAAAAACGGCTGTAAAAGTGGATAAGTAACGCGGTCAACCGTCACTTGCGCTTCTTCCATCACCTCTAATAGAGCGCTTTGGGTTTTAGGTGTGGCGCGATTAATTTCATCAGCCAGCAACACATTGGTAAAAACTGCACCAGGGTGAAACTTAAAGCTAGAAGCGTTTCTGTCATAAACCGATATACCTAAAATATCGGCTGGCAGTAAATCGCTAGTAAATTGCACACGCTGAAAATTAAGCCCCAGCACACGCGCTAATGTGTGTGCTAGCGTGGTTTTGCCCATGCCAGGTTGGTCTTCAATCAACAAATGGCCGCTGGCTAATATGCATGAAAGTGCCAGCTTGATCTGTTCATCTTTGCCCAAAATAACAGTTTTAACGGCCGCAATGATATTGTTAGTGAGGTTTTGCATTTGAAAAATCTTTAAGTGTGTTTATTAGGGTTATTGTTCATTGTAGCGTAACTTGTTGTGAAACATCTTAGTTGTAACGCAACTTATTGTAGCGTATCTGCTGTGCACTTTTGTAGCGCTTTAATGAGCCATGCTTGGGCTTTTCCGCCTTTGCTACGCCAGCCGAGATACATCAAAACCTGTGCTCTAGGTTCGCTGAGTGGTTTAATCACTAATAGACCTTCTGCCGCTGCTTTTTCAGCCACCTTTTTAGGTAAATAACCAATGCCTAGCCCAGCGACTTGTGCGTTTAATTTATCGTCAGCGTTAGGCACTGTCAGTACATCTTGCCCAGTCAGAATGCCAGAAGTGCGCGGTGGTAAATTGCGCGAGCTATCAGCCACTGCAACAGAGCGATATTGCACAATATCTTGTGGAACTAAAGCGGTGCTTAGCTTGGCAAGCGGATGATGCGTGGCCACGGCAAAGACAAAATCAATTGCACCTAAAAGACGGCTACTAAAGCCCGTTGCAGAAGGTGGGTCGCCAGGGGCGCCAATCACAATATCGGCGCGCCCTGATAATAGCGCATCCCAACTACCACCAAAAACTTCACGGATAATTTTAATGCGCGTGCCAAAACCTTGCGCATAAAACACCTGCAAAATTTCATAAAGTTGTTGGGTGTTGAATATATCATTCACCGCGATAGTGAGATGGGTTTCTATGCCTGTGGCCACGCGTTTAACGCGTAACTCTAATAGCTGCGCGGCATCAAGTAGGTGTCGCCCTTCATTGAGCAGCTCTGTACCCGCCTCGGTTAAGCGTGCGCGATGGCCGCTTCGATCAAATATTTTGACGCCTAAATCATCTTCAAGTTTACGCACGGTGTAGGTGAGCGCAGACGGCACATGAAAAAGTGATTCAGCCGCAGCAGCAAAGCTGCCTTTGCGCGCAATAGCGTCAATCACCTCAAGTGATTCTATGGATATTTTCAGGCTCATATTATTCAAATTATTTAAACAAAAAATACAAATTAATTCGCTATTAATCTATCTTGTCCGCCTGTATTATGGCATATATCATTCAATTAAGTTGAATAAATTATGATCACAATTAGAAAATCAGAACAACGCGGTTATGCCGAACACGGATGGTTAGAGAGTTTTCACTCTTTTTCCTTTGCGGAATACTATGATGCAGAGCACATGGGTTATTCAGTATTGCGCGTGATTAACGAAGATAAAATTGCTGCTGGCATGGGCTTTGGCTTGCATCCGCACCGTGATATGGAAATTATCACCTATATGCTAGAGGGCGAGTTAAGGCACCAAGACAGTATGGGCAATGGTGCGGTGATTCGCGCGGGCGATGTGCAATATATGTGTGCAGGCACTGGCGTGCGCCATAGCGAATTTAATGCGTCGACCAACTACACAGCGCACTTGTTACAAATTTGGATTTTGCCATCTGAAAACAATTTACCGCCTAGTTACGAGGATAAAACGATTTCATTGGCGAGTAAATTAAATCAATGGTGCTTAATTGCTTCACCCAATGGCGGGCCAGATACATTAAAGGTTCATCAAAATGTGCAACTCTATGCAACTGTTTTGCAAGTGGATAAAAGCTTAAGTTATAGCCTGTCTGTAGACCGTTGTTTGTATTTACAAGTGGCACGCGGTAGCGTAACCCTGAATGGCTTAGTCTTATCAGCAGGTGATGCAGCCAAAGTCAGCGATGAACAGGTATTAGAAATGAATGCAGTATTAGAAAGTGAAGTATTGATGTTTGATTTACCGCTATAACCCATTCATTTAAATAGGAGTTGAGCATGACAAAATTAGCGGTTGTTTACCATAGTGGATATGGACATACTGAAAAACAAGCCAAAGCAGTTGCGCATGGGGCAGGTAAAGTGGCTGGGGTTGAAGTGATTTTACTAAATTCAGAAGAAGCGCAACAGCAGTGGGAACTTTTAAAAAGCGTTGATGCCATTATCTTTGGTAGCCCCACTTACATGGGTTCAGTCTCTGCGCAATTTAAAACGTTTATGGATGCCAGCTCCAATGCTTGGTTTACGCAAGATTGGAAAGATAAAGTCGCCGCGGGTTTTACCACTTCAGCTAGCCAAAGTGGTGATAAGCTAAATACTTTAATGCAACTCACCATTTTTGCCGCACAACATGGCATGATTTGGGTCGGGCAAGGTTTAATGCCAGGCAATAATAGCAGTACAGGATCAGTCAATGATTTAAATCGCTTAGGCAGTTTTATGGGGGCGATGGCACAGGCCAATAATGATCAAGGGCCAGATTTAGCGCCGATTGAAAGTGACTTGCGCACTGCTGAACATTTAGGCGAGCGTGTTGCGACGATTACAAAAAAACTGCATGGTTAATGATTGATGTTAAATATTTAATTTTTATAGGATGATTCAATGAAAAAAAATTTATTACTAGCAAGTCTATTGCTATCAAATCTGGCGTTATGTAATACGGCAATGGCAGAGCCGGCCGATTATAATATTGATAATACCCATAGCTTTGCAAATTGGACTATTCGCCATGTGGCGTCTAAAACCTCTGGCACATTTAGCGATGTTTCAGGAAAAATCATGCTAGATGCCAAAAATTTAGCTAAATCCAGTATTAACGCAAAAATTAATATGCTGAGTATTAATTCTAGCCATGCTAAACGCGATGCACATATTCAAAAAGAGGATTATTTAAATACGGCAAAGTTTAGTGCAATGACTTTTGTTAGCAAAAAAATCGAAGCCAAATCCACAACAGAAGGCGTGGTAACAGGTGACTTTACCATGCATGGTGTGACCAAAGAAATTAGCTTTCCGTTTAAAGTGTTAGGTTTTGGTAGCGACCCTTGGGGTGGTTATCGTACGGGTTTAGAAGCCCATACCCAAATAAAGGCCAGCGATTATGGTTATACTTGGGCAGCAAAATCAGGTAGCCCAGTGGGCGATGATATTGACATCACTTTGCTCATTGAAGGCGTTAAAGCCGCACCTGAAAATCAGGCGGCCAAAGCCTTGAAACAATAATCAACACACAAAATGGTTTCAACTCAATTTTTAATCACAATCTATAAAATGCAGAGTTTCTATTAGCTTTAAGCTACAGATATATTTTTTACAGCAATTTAAATTTACAAGGATATTTTAATGGCAAATGATTTATTTTCACCGACACATCTAGGTAGTATTCATCTAAACAATCGTATGGTGATGGCGCCACTGACGCGTAACCGCGCGGGTGAGGGCGGTGTGCCGCATGCTTTAAATGTGACTTATTATGAGCAACGCGCTACGGCTGGCTTGATTATCACTGAAGCGACGCCGATTTCTGCCATGGCGCATGGCTACCCCGCATTGCCTGGTATTTATACGGATGCCCAAGTGGCAGGCTGGAAAAAAATAACGGCTGCAGTGCATGCTAAAGGTGGCAAAATCGTACTACAGTTATGGCATGTGGGGCGCATTTCACACCCTAGCTTGTTACCTGATGGTGCGCTACCCATTGCACCCTCTGCCATAAAGCCAGCTGGCAAGGCCTTTACTTACAAAGGTTTGGTAGATTACGTGACGCCGCGAGCGCTCGATGCGAATGAGCTGCCAGCCATTGTGCAGGACTATGTGCACGCCACAAAATGTGCACTAGCTGCGGGGTTTGATGGGGTAGAAGTGCACGCAGCCAATGGCTATTTGCTCGATCAATTTTTACGTGATGCTAGCAACAAGCGTACTGATAATTATGGTGGAAGCTTTGAAAATCGTACTCGCTTGCTTTTAGAAGTAGTGGATGCGGTAGCCAAAACCGCTGGTGCAGATAAAGTAGGCGTGCGACTATCGCCCGTTAACCCGTTTAATGACATGCACGATAGCAACCCACAAGCCTTGTTTGAGTATGTGGCTACGGCCTTAAATACTCATAATTTGGCTTATATACACGTGATTGAGGGCGGTATTCATGGCGGAGGTAAGGCGGATTCATTTGATTTTGTGCCATTCCGCAAGCAGTTTAAGGGGGCTTATATCGCCAATTTAGGTTACGATAAAGCGCGTGGTAACGCGGCCATTGCCAGCGGCCATGCTGATGCTATTGCCTATGGCGTACCCTTTATTGCTAACCCAGATTTGGTTGCGCGCTATAAAACAGACGCGCCACTCAATGAAGCAGACTCTAATACCTTTTACGGTGGCACCGAAAAAGGCTACACTGACTATCCATTTTTAAAAGTTTAAATCATGCATAAACCTGCCGTTACGCAAGTGCCTATTGCCGATGTTATTGCCAACCGCTGGAGCGGGCGCGCTTATGATGCCAACAAACCCGTGAGCCACACACAAGTCATCAGCTTGCTAGAAGCCGCACGCTGGGCACCTAGCTGCTTTGGTGACCAGCCTTGGCGCTTTTTGGTGTGGAACAAACATACGGATGCCAAAGCGTGGCAACAAGCCTTCGATTGCCTAGTGCCTGGCAACCAAGCTTGGGTAAAAGATGCGCCCGTGCTACTGTTGACCTGTGCCGATACTTTATTTGGGTATAACCAAAAACCCAACCGCTGGGCGCAGTATGACACAGGCGCCGCCGCTGAAAACCTCTGCTTGCAAGCCGAAGCCCTTGGCCTAATGGCGCACCAAATGGGTGGCTTTGATGCAAATGCCGCCAGCAAAGCTTTTAATATCCCCGAGCAATTTACCTTAATGGCGATGATTTCTATTGGCCACCAAGCGGATATTAATACCCTCAGTGGCGAAGTGTTAGCCCGTGAAATCGCACCGCGGGCGCGTAGATCGTTGCAAGAGTTATTTTTTAGTGACCGCTGGGAAAAGCCAATTGTATGAAAACCAATTGTTTAATGACGAATTTGCACTTAATCTGAGCTTCCTAAACACAAATAACTGCGCTTAAAAAAACGTTATTTTAGCTAAATTTAGAAGGTCTTTATTAGCGCTGCCCTGCAAGCCTTATTCTATGCGGCTTACAGGGCAGTAATTTTTGCTCGTAGATTTTTTATGTGATAACTCATGTGAAAATTCACGAAGTATTTTTCTGTAGTTGACGTTCAATACGTTGAGTGGACGCCTTGTTAGCCGCCGCTTTTCACATAGATTTTTTTATTTCCATCTTCTGACCAATAAAAACATTTTTTCGCCTTGAAGTCCCATTCTCCAACTAATCGAACACTGGCACCACTGATAGACCACTCAACCCCTGCCATTTGTATCATAGGCACAGGCATCTCTCCGTAGTTTGCACCATCTTTGCCGACAATCTTTACGAAACATGGCTTATCGCTTGAAGAGCCAGGTGGCATGGGTAGCATGGATAAATAAGTTTTGTATGAAATAATCGCCTGATATTTGCCGCTTGGGTCAGATGTCATTGAGAAAACAGTTCGATGTTGGAGCGCAAAATATATTAGGCCTGCCATTGCAACACCTACAATGATGAATGTCTTGGTGGTTTTCATTTTGTCTATCTAGGACGAGATTTTTATAGTGTCCCGCTTGATGGATGGTTAAGTGCCGCCGTTAGTTTAGGCTGTGAGTATCTCATACGCAACCATGAACCAAGCCAATAAACAGCCGAAAATAATAGTTGAAAAAAGAACAATTAAGGCCCAAAAAGCTAGCGGACTATCTTTGCGTTTGCAAAATGTAGAACTGTCTGTATGTCCTATGTAGCCTGTGCGCAGCCCTGACAAAATTGTGCGAATCAGTAACATAGACAGCCCACCGCAGATTATTGTGACGATGATGAGTCGAAGTAGGGGCATGAGTTACACCAAGCGTTAACTAATCAGTCAGCGAATCCGCTGGTTGAAAGGGTTAGGCATCATAGCGAACTCCATACACCAACCAACCCCAACAGATGGACAAGCCCAATTAATAAACAAATTGTCGATGTAACTAACCAGAAGGTAAGTGAATTGTCTGGGAACGCTGGCATGAGCAGCGGAAAAGCAAGGGCACGGAGCAAATAGATGGTGGTGACTAGCGACAAGACTAATTTGATGAGCGGAAGTCTGGGCAAGACACCAGCGGCAGATAATGCGTAGGCAGCCCAAACAGAGAGTACGGAGCCAATGACGAACGAAATGACAGACGGATACCAGTGGCCGCGCTCGGCCATCGTGGTAAGGGACTCTCCCGCACCGAGAAAGCGAAAAGCTGGCGCACCTAGGAATATGCAAGCGTAATGAGCTATTGCTACGACCAAGCTTAGCGCAGAAGCTAAATACAAAGCGGGTATCGTAAGTGAATTCATAAGTAAAGCCTAACGCTCAAAGTAAGCGGCTTGCCGTAGGCCAGTCCGCTTGACTGTCAAGTAAGGCGTCAGTCCCACCAAGCTACCAAAACCGGCGAAGACCAACCCGAAACAAATTCTTGAGCAATGCCAAAGGCTTCAGCCTGTCCTATCTGATCTGGCTCGAGTGCGGCGAGTTCTGACGCGAGCTCTTCTGCCAGAATTGAGCCGACAACAAGAATCGTGTCTGTGAAGGGCCAACTATCTTCACCTGGATCAAGTTCGCATATCTGAGCGTAAACAGCTTCAACATCTTCTCTACTTGCGATGCGAGCGAGCGTTGAGCGAAACGCTTCAACGCCTGGGTGCTCCATGAGATTGCATCCGATCGAGCTTGGATCATCGTTCCCATCAAAGAACACTTCAATGGCAACGATCTGTGGTTCTGGCTTGGAAGATAAATCAGCAATGAGACGATTGCGTTTTGATATGTTCATAAATGAATTCCGCTAAGGTTGTGGTCAAAGGCTAACGTTTGAAGTAAGGGGCGCCGTTAGTCGCCCCGCTTGACTGACGAGTTAGAGATCATACCATGGTATTGCGTTTATGTTATTTGACCCCGTTGGAACACGTTCATATTCGATGGTAAAGGCTGGCACATCTGCAAATTCATTCCACCATCCGTCTTGAGAGGTATCTACTAACTGCAACACTCGGAATTTGTATAGGCCGTTTGGGATATTTACGCGATACTTGGCGGTTTCCTTGTCTGGTAACTCAATATCGTCAAATTGTGCAGCCATAGTTAAACTGTCGTAATTCATTAAAAACAAGGCATCATCTTGATTATTCAAGAACCCAGTAAATTCTCGAAAGCCATTTTTGTTGGAAATGCCTTCTTTGAATTCTACAATCCAATCAAATTCGAAGCCTGTACCCCACATCAATATATTTAACTGATTGGTTTGCGTTATTAAGTGATTAATTAGGTTTTTATTCTCGTACCAATCTTCACCGACGAAGCTTACATACTTCTTTGGGTTTACTAATGCGAGTGCCGAGCAATCGCCACCTATGTGAAGCTGCATCTTTACCTCCTAATCTCTAACGTTTGAATTCAGCGGCGGCGAAGCCGTCCGCTGCAATGATGGGTTAGCTTTCACTAAGCAATTCCTCTGCCTTTAAGCGATGTAGAATTAGAGGAGACCAATTAGCTCCATCTAACGAGCCGCCCTTATTCAAAACCTTATTGGTTGCATCCATCTCCGCGCTTCGGCCAGCAACAATTTCGTATGTTTTCCTGGGCACCGTACTACTCCATCCATTTTCTAGCGTCGAGTAGGCCAGTGTCAAAGCAGCAGTAAAGTAGTGCTGGCTGCCAATTGGGATTTGTACCTCGGAACCATCTTTCGACAATGCCACGAAATGATTGGGAAGGCTTTCAAGCCCAAGCTTTTTCATAAGCGGCCAAGCAAACGCCGATGGAACGAAAGCATTGAGCTTTTCGGCGGCAATCCTTGAATATCCCATCGTTTGGAGTAATGCAACCAAGTCGTCTTCGCTGATCGTTGCATTGTTTGCCATGGCGGAAATGGCAACGACAACCCTTTGCGTTGCGGATGAATGATCGAGTTCCATGTGCAAACTAACGTTTGACATTAGCGGCTCGCTTTAGCGCGTCCCACTTGATGGATGGGTTAGCCTTATTAGTAGCTTGTAAGTAAAGCATCTTTTCTTTCTTCAATTGAAGCCTCTAATGCCTCTTGGAGCAGTGCGAATAAATCGCGACCCGTACTGGAAACAAAGTAATTTCCGAGATTGGTGATAGTTGTAGCGATATTTGCACCCCAAGGTGGCTGCGCCTGTTTGTTTTCTATATCCCATGCGACGCTTGACGGAGGTAAAGTGCATAGATGAGTTTTTGCTATTGTTAACTCTTCCAATGCTGATCCAGCATTTTTGTATGGAAGACTACCTTGATAAAGTTCTTTCATTAAGTGAGGAAATCTAGTACCCCAGCCTTTGGGCTCACAATGACCACTAACTGTTGAAAAGAACGCATATAAAAAACTTGTCTCGCCAATTTCATCTGTGATTGAGCCAATTGTAATTCCAACTGCCATGGTTTTCCTTAGGCCTAACGTTTGACATAAGGGGCGCGCTTTAGCGCGTCCCGCTTGATGGATGGGTTGGGCATTAAAACGCTAGCCATGACCTATACGCTCCCAGTTTTCGTGGAATTGTGGTTGGTCATAGCTCTTTGGTTGCAACCAATATGAGATGCGGTCTTCTTTTTCACCACGGTGCGCTAGTTCTTTGACCTCGGACGGTAGCAGAATAAAAGCTGATGGGGATGTCGCTACTTTATTTACGATAATCCATATATCGCCCATAACCTTATCGAGAGAACCACCAAGCGGAACGGGGTTGCGTTTGCTCAATGCCTTTACTTGAATAGCCAGCTTGCGATTAGCATCTTGACTGTAAGCCAATATATCAACGCCTCTGGCGTTGCGTGCAGTGGGCATAACATTCCAGCCCAGCAATGATAGGTGATAGCAACAATAGTACAAACCAGCATTGCCAGTTAATTGAGGGTCAAGTGCCATTAATATGCCCAACGTTGAGATAAGGGGCTTGCAAGAATGCTATTTTACGCCCTGTAGAACCGATTTTAACTCATGTTTGCGTGTATGGGTAAGCAAGCCCGCTTGATCGTGGGGTTAGAACGCGCGCTGTGAGTTTT
>JBATAW010000021.1:0-10977 GCA_049662045.1 Methylophilaceae bacterium
GTTGTAACGGGCTCATTTAGACGTTTTAAATAATGATGTATATCAAGAAAGGTTATTAATGCGCTTTATTGGCAATGTGTTTTGGTTTATTTTAGGTGGTGCACTGATGGGGTTGGGTTGGTGGTTAGCAGGTTTACTCGCTTATCTTTCCATTATCTGTATTCCTTGGGGTAAAGCCTGTTTCGTCATCGGCCAGTTTGCTTTCTTTCCATTTGGCAAAGAGGCCATCAGCCGTCGCTATATTAATGATAAGGATGATATTGGTACAGGCATGCTAGGCACAATTGGCAATGTGCTTTGGTTTATCTTTGCAGGCATTTGGCTTGCCATTGGGCATGTGATGTCTGCTATTTTATGTTTTGTGACGATTATTGGTATTCCGTTTGGTGTTCAGCACCTGAAACTGGCGGCGATAGCATTAGCACCCATTGGCAAGACTATCATCGAAAAGTAAAAGCCAAGTAAAGGCGTAGCCTACACTCAACTTAAATGATTGGGTGCGCATTAATTTTAAGCTTTTAATTAGGCAGGTCATTAAGTTTTTAAACTTCTGAGTGTAAGCACACCCTCCTTTCGTCATTCCCGCGTAGGCGGGAATCTAAGTTGACTTTTAAAAAATGCTAAAATGGATTTCCGCCTACGCGGAAATGACGGCGTTTATATGGCGGTAAAAATGGGAGTTTTAAGCTCCGAAAACCTCACGTAAACTCACCATTTTTAGGCTGTTTTGAGTTGCACATTATTTAATCAGCCTGCAACCAAGTCTGTGTGCGGTTCACAGAGGCATAAATTTCTCTCGTACGTTATTTTGCCAATTTTTAACATCTTATTTAGGCTTACCTTTTGGTGGAAAATAGTAAAAAAATAATCAGCAATAGCGTCCGTGTTACTATTGAGTACTAAAATTTATAACGCACATCCTTTATTAAAGGCGGTGCTAGTCAGGGAAGATATGAACTATTCAGATTTAAAATATAGGCAAAATCAAGTTTTTTTAATCATTGGCTTATTTGCATGTTTGCTCGCTTTTACGGGCAAGGTACATGCCGCGCCAGTAGTCACTTTGGGTGAAGCGCTTAACAATTGCAAAACCATTTATGCGGCTGAGCAAGATTCTGCTAAGCGGTTGGCTTGTTATGACAGTATTCAAGCTTCTAAAGTGATTGCTGTTTCGCCAAATATCGCCGCTGAAGATGCTGCTCCAGAGGCTAAAATTGATATTGCCCTCAAAGCGCCATACCCCAATCTGAGTTATTTAGAGAAAAAATGGCGTTTAGATAGCCAAGGTGATTGGGATTTAACTGATTTTGAAACGCATCATTCTAATTATTTGCTGGTGCAAACCACTAACTCTGTCAACAATACGCCCACTACCCCAACGCAGCCTGCGCCAGCTGACCGTGATTTGCAGTCTGGCGATTTACAATTTCAGTTTAGTATCAAAACGGAGTTGATGAAAAATATCCCAATTATTAGTAACTTGCCTTTTGTAACAAGCGCACGGCTATGGGGGGCTTACACGCAGCAATCTTTCTGGCAAGTGGGTAATGGTAATAATTCACGGCCATTGCGTGAAAATGATTATCAACCAGAGGTGATTTTATCTTTGGGCTTAAATAATCAAGTGAATGGCGAAAGGCTAAACTATATGCCGCGTTTACTTAATTTGGGGTTGGTGCATGAATCAAATGGTCGTGATAACCCGCTCTCGCGTAGTTGGAACCGTATTTACCTCGAAAGTGGTTGGCAGTTGACCGACCGCTTAAGCTTGATGGTGCGCCCTTGGTGGCGTGTTCCCGAGCCAGATACTGATGATAATCCTGATATTGAAAAATATTTAGGCTATGGCGACATGAACTTACGTTGGGAAAACCCTTCAGGCAAAACCGCGGCTTCTTTATTATTGCGTAATAACTTACGCTCAGAAAATAAAGGTTATGCCAAATTTGATTTATCGCGCAAGTTATATGATGACTCTATCATCAAGCTACACTTCATGCTCACCAGTGGCTACGGGGATTCTTTGCTAGATTATAACCACTCACAATCTACCATCGGCGTGGGCATGTCGATTGGGGATTAATTCACGTTATTTTTTATTGCACATTATTTAATCAGCCTGCGAGCCAGTCTGCATGCGGCTTACAGAGGCATAAATTTCTCTCGGGGGGATTTTAGGTTTTTTTATTGAGCGATATGAGGCAAATTTTTGTCTTGGATAGCTAGGTTTTTCGCCCCCATATTTTGCGTCTTTAAATTTTAAGTCTATTGTCTGGCTGCTCAATTTTTGGTAATACTTCATTTTTAATGGCGGCTTCAAACGCGCTTAGGCGTTTATATATAGAAATCAGCTCTACAATTGTTGTCCACGAGTTAACTAAATATTGAAATGAGCTACTCACTTGTGAAAATGCCGTGAGTATTTGCTGTAGTAAGCCAAAAGTAATTTTGCCCGCCACAATGGTTGGCACTAAAATGAGGTAGGCAAAAATATTATCCGCTTGCAGATATAAGCTGCGAGCCACGTTAAAGTACATGTAGTGAAAATACAGCGTAAAGTAATTTTTACGCACTTCGCTAAATAAGGCTTTTAGGGTAATGGGTTGTGCGCGTGTTGGGTCATCTTCACCATACACCAGCTCTTTGCGGTAGGCAGCTTCAACCCGTTGGTTTTTAAATTCTAAGCCTGGTAGTTTAATGCCAACCGCTGCGAGTAATAGCGTGCCAAATACCGACCATGCAATGGCAGCGATAAATAATGGCGCGGGCACTTTGCCAAATAGTGGTAGCTCACTCACGTAAACTGATAAGTTCCAAAGCACAGGCAAAAAGGCAAAGAGCGTCATCACGGACTCTACCATTGATACGCCTAGGCCTTCCATTGTGCTGGCAAAGCGCATGGTATCTTCTTGCACGCGTTGTGAAGCGCCTTCAATTTGGCGCACTTGCGACCATTGGCTGACGTAAAAGTCATTCATGGCGGTGCGCCAGCGAAAAATATAGTGGCTTACAAAAAATCGGGTAATCACAAAAACAAATATGGCCACAAAGGCAATTTCTGAAAATTGAACAATTAAATGATATAGCTGTGGGGTGGTAATTTTTGAGTTAGGTGAAAGAGCCGCTTGTACTGCATCAAAAAATGGCCTGCGCCAATTGTTAATAGCAACAGAAACTTGTACCGAATAGTACGTTGAAAACAAAATAAACGCAGAGCCTAAAATCGACCAGCGCTGCCACCGATGGGGCTTTAGCGTAAACCATGCTAGCGCAAAAATGCCCACACAAACGGCATAATACAAATAAAACAGTAAAAATGAATCGGTGACAAAATGGCCAAGGCCAATCACAGGTTCGGTATTGGTTAAATTAAGACCTAATACGGCGCCAATGGGGATGTTGAATTCATACCAAACAAAGCTACATAACGCTGACCAAACAATGACTGACAGCCAAAACCAGCGGGAATTAGGAAAAAATGATTTAAACAATGGGGGTGCCTGCTTTTTATATTGAAGATTAAGGCCAGTGTATAAGTTACATGGTTCGCTTGCAACTAAGCTTAGTAAGTACCAGCTAACAAATTAAATAGACTCAACATAATTTTTTGAATGCATTATCTAATCGCTTTATTTAAAAAAATGCCCAAATGCCGCTAGCTAGGATTATTTAAAATTTAAAAAGTTGCGTTATGAATAAGTTTTGATACAGCGTATTTAAAAATATAATTAGGGTACATCATATCCAATACCATGGTTTGTAGATGTTAATATAGATAGGTTTAAAATTGATTGAACAACGTTAACCGTTTTAAGCCTTACCCTCTGTAACCCAAGATGATATTTTGGAGCGAGTGAACAATGGAATTTAAAGATTACTACCAAGTGCTTGGTGTTGAAAAAGCCGCCACAGCCGAAGAAATTAAAAAGGCCTACCGCAAGCTAGCGCGTAAGTATCACCCTGATGTGAGCAAAGAACCCGATGCGGAAGCACGCATGAAAGAGGTGAATGAGGCTAACGAGGTGCTTTCAGATGCTGAAAAACGCGCCGCTTATGATCAGTTAGGTAGCCGCCACCAAAATGGCCAAGATTTTCAACCGCCACCTAATTGGGATGCTGGGTTTGAGTATTCTGGCGGTGAACAATCAGGCGCAGATTTTAGCGAATTTTTTGCCAACTTATTTAGCCAACAGGCACGTGGTAGAAAAACCAGTGGACATCAAATGCGCGGTGAAGATCACCACGCCAAAGTGCTGATTGATTTACAAGATGTTTATCAAGGTGCAACGCGTACAATCACGCTCAATAAGCCGCAAACAAGTGAGCAAGGCCGTGTGGTGATGAAGGAGCATGTGTTGAATGTGCGTATTCCTAAAGGTATAAAAGAAGGCCAGCGCATTCGGCTAAATGGGCAAGGTAGCGCTGGATTTGGCGGTGCGCCAGCAGGGGACTTGTATCTTGAGTTGCAATTTAAGCCTAATAAAAACTACCGTGTAGATGGCTTAGATGTTTATGCAACAGTGCCCGTTACCCCTTGGGAGGCCGCATTAGGCGCCACCATTGAAGTGCCTACCCTAAGTGGTAATGTGCAGTTAAAAGTGCCTGCTGGCTCGCAAACAGGCCGTAAATTACGCTTAAAAGCACGAGGTATTCCAGCCACACAGCCAGGGGACTTTTATGTGTTGCTGGAAGTGGTATTGCCGCCTGCCGATACTGAGCAAGCACGCCAGATTTACCAAACGATGGCGCGTGAGTTACCGTTTAATCCACGTCCAAAAATGGGGGAATAAGCCATGACTGAACAAAATATTTTAACGGGTCACCTTTTAGAGGAAATTGCACTGACGCTGGATGAGCTTGCGCAAGCCTGTGCGGTAGCACCAGATTGGGTGGTCAAACATGTTGAAGCGGGCATGTTGGGCTCAACTCAAGCATCGGCTCGCTGGGTTTTTGTCAGTGCCGATTTAGTGCGTGCTCGCAGGTTAGTGTCTTATGAGCGTGGCTTTGATGCTAATGATGAACTTGCAGCATTGGTTGTTGATTTAATTGAAGAAGTTGAACAACTTAAACACCGCCTTAAAATGGTGGGCTTTGAGACAGATAAATCATAAGATTTTTTAGGTAAAGTAGCCCTCGGGTAGCAAACCTAATTGCCTAGCTTATTTCATAGGTGTACGATACCCTTAACTCTATGGGAGATGAAATTGAAAAAATTGTTTTATATTGATTACCCGCAAGAACGTTTTGAGGGGCATGCGCACCGCTACCGTTGTGCCATTTGTAAAGAAGAGACCACAAAAATAAATGGTGCGCTTGGCGGCCATTTACCGAGTTGTAGCTACCGACTTGATTTAGAAAAAGCAGGCTTTGAGTCAGAGTGTGTTGTCGCACATGCAGATATCAATACTTCAGATGAAGAAGACTAATGTTAAATCACGGGTTAAATCATGTTGGTGTGTGCCTGATGTTGCGCAAAAAAATTTTGTGTGTGGTTGTAATTAAAATGGTTGTATTTTAAAAATATTGGGTGTATAAATTAACTGTGGTGCTTAATCACGGGTTTACGAAAAGTTTATCTTAATAGGAGTGCTTATATAGATACCTTGATAAATTACAGTCTGTAGATTTACCCCGCCAGTTTAATCACTGGATTGTTCGGCAGCCCATAAGCCGATAAATAACGCCGCTAAATGCGGCGTTATTGTTTTGCTGACAATGATTTGAAAAGTGGCTATATTAAGTGCCTAATGCGCTAAGTGCCTTACACATTGATTAATTTAAGAATTTTAAAATTAGGGTATGCCTATAATTTTAAGGTACTCTTCTAGCGTTAAGGCAAGTTTTCCAACTGATGCTCTAGCTTCATCTAAATGCTCATTTTGATTTAAGTGCATTTTCTCAAGTAGCGCGTGATGCGCTTCAAGCGCTTGTTTATGATCTTCTAGTTTTTGATTTTTGATGTCTTGGTCTGTCATGGTGGCTTTCTCCATTGGTTTTGTTCAGTCTTATCTATTACATCATACGCTTTTTTTACGCATGTTTGGTGCAAGCTTTCTATGGAGGCATTAAACCATCTTGTTTAAAATCTGCTTGATTTTAGCGCTAATTAGTAACAATATAGTTCTAGTTAGGGTTTTAATTAGCGCTAACTTTGGTTCTTATGCAGTTTTTTTACTAGCAATAAATAAAGGAACTTACAGCATCACTAGTAAACTAAGGAGTGGCAATGAAGTCTGGTCATTGAACCATTGCGCCATTACTGTAGCGTTATAGAATCAAGAAATTACTGAATTTTAAAAAGGAATCAATATGAAAAATCAATTTTTAACATTAGCTTTGTTAGGCATGACGACATTAGGTGCGACAACTAGTGCACTAGCGGCGCCAGTAACCTATGTGATTGATACTAATCACACTAAACCACGCTTTTCATACAACCACTTAGGCTATTCAACCCAGTCAAGCCGCTTTGATAAAGCCACTGGCAAAATTGTGATTGATAAAGCGACTAAACAAGGCTCTGTTGATGTAACCATTGATATGACATCAGTGAGCACTGGCTCACCGCTTTTTAATGAACACATTCAGGCTGAGGAATTATTTGATACCGCAAAATACCCTACGGCGACATTTATTTCTAAAAAAGTGAATTTTAAAGATGATAAGGTTGCATCGGTCGATGGTACGTTAACCATTAAAGGCATCAGCAAGCCAACCACGCTAACGATAAGCTCATTTATGTGCATGCCACACCCAATGGCTAAAAAAGAAGCCTGTGGTGTTAACGCAAGTGTAGTGGTAAAACGTAGCGATTTTAATATGTTAAAACACTTGCCTTACGTTGGCGATGAAGTGACCATTGATATTCCCGTGGAAGCCATTAAAGAATAATTAACTTTTGGAGCCTAAAATGAAAGCGGTTATTGCACAAAAATCTCCCTATCCAGTAGATGTAGAAGCTGGTAAAAATTACTTCTGGTGCGCATGCGGAGAAAGTAAATCACAGCCATTTTGCGATGGCTCGCACAAAGGCGGCACGTTTACGCCAGTGCTATATAAAGCAACGGTGAGTGAAACCGTCTATTTTTGCGGTTGTAAACAGACCGCCAATGTCCCGCTATGTGACGGCACACATAATAAGCTTACGTAATACTAGCAACTATGCAAGTGGGCTAATGAAGGCTTGCTTGCAGAGGCTCAAATTTTTACCGTGGCTTAATAGCTAGGCTTAATGCGTCTGAAGCTTAATAGGCTTTAACTTAATGTGTCTGAACTACAGCCTTTTCTACAAAGAAGTAGTGATCTTCAAAAGACATATTGAGTTGTTCGGCCTCTTGCATTGCTTTTAAAAAATTTTGGTCTTCAAACACGGGTTGATTTAGCTCGTTTAACACTTGGTATATGGTCAATTTTAACTCCTTAAGGTTAAGTTCTTTTATGCACCGCTACCCCTTAATAAGAGCAATATCCGAGCCAAAAATTCAATTAAATTAATCAGTTAGATGAGTTTATCGTAAAGCTTTATTTTTCATTTACCTACAATAGGTACTTAAAGCTAATGATTAGCTTTGATAAGGTTGGCTAAGCCAAATGGATGTTGAAAATTTGGCAATTGGTTAATTTTATGACAACTCAAATCAAGGTTAACGAGCAAAAATGCGCACTTGACCCCGCCACTCAATTAATGGTCAAATGGTTTTTTATAATTCCCTGTAGCGCACGTCTTTACACATAATTTTTCAAGTGGATGCAATATTTTGGCAGGCTCTTAAAGTCGTGTTAAATAAATCCCCTAATTTTCGCCATCAGCCTATGATGAAGCAAGCCCAAGTTTGGGTGCCTTTGTTAAAGGAGAGTTATCATGGCTAAAGGCCAAATTAAAAGTAATAAAGAAGTGAAAAAACCTAAAAAAACCAAAGATGTGGTCGTGCCACCAAGCGCAATTAAGCCATTTAATACTGCGCCAAAAAAATAGCTTTTTGTTAGCAATTTAAATCATCTTTACACATGCTGCTCTGCAAGCCAGCTAGAATGCGGCTTGCAGAGACATGTAATTCTCCCAGTCTTGTTGATATTGATACTCATCGTGAATTTTCTGTCTTTTATGGCATGCATCGGTCATACTTGTGGTGAAATTTTAACCAAGTAAGGTCATTAGCATGAAGCTTCCAAGCTTGAATATACAAATTTTATTAGGTGCAGTTTTTGGTGTAGCCATTGGCATGTGGTTTCATGCTTTAGGTGAAAGCACGGTGACGGTAAAGGTGGGTGTTTATAGCGCCAACATAATCGGCACACTATTTATAGATTTGCTCAAAATGATATTAGTGCCACTGGTATTTTGCTCTATTACCGTGGGTATCGCTAATTTACGGCAACATCAGCAAATGCACCGTGTTTGGATCATCACATTACTGTTTTTTGCGGGCAGTATGCTTGTTTCCATTGTGCTGGCTTTGATAGCCAGTAACTATTTTAAGCCTGGTGCTGGCATGCATCTAGCCATGTTTTCCGATGCGATGCAAAATTTTGAAGCAAAAAAAATGCCTTTGGAAGCATTTATTTCGCAGTTTTTACATGGATTATTTTTAAATCCATTTAAAGCCTTGGCCGATGCTAATGTACTGGCGGTGGTGATGTTTTCGCTGATTTTAGGCATTACGCTTGTGGTAGGTGGCGAACGTTATAAGAATATATTAGCGCTTTTACAAGAGGGTTTAGAGATCACGATGCGTATTGTTAACTGGGTGATGTTACTGGCCCCGCTTGGTGTGATGGCTCTGTTAATCAAGCTAGTGGCGATGCAAGATGTTGGTATGCTTTCAACCTTAGCTAAATTTGTGTTATTGGTACTGGGGACGTTGTTAATACACGGCGTGGTGGTTTTACCGCTGATTCTTTATTTGACGACGGGTAAAACGCCCATCCAGTTTTGGCGAGGCGCGCGAGAGGCGTTGGTGACCGCATTTGCAACGAGTTCAAGCTCGGCTACTTTACCTGTCACCATTAGATGCGCTACATGGCATTTACATGTTAAGCCTGAAATTGCAGGATTTGTGCTGCCATTAGGCGCGACCATCAATATGGATGGAACAGCCTTGTATGAAGCCGCTGCCGCCTTATTTATTGCCCATTTAGCAGGAATTGAACTTAATTTCGCACAACAGTTAATTGTTTTATTTACGGCGATGATTGCTGCTATTGGCGCGCCAGGGATTCCCAGTGCGGGCATGGTCACCATGGTGATGGTGCTACAATCGGTTGGCTTACCCGTGCAAGCCATTGCTATTTTATTACCCGTTGATCGATTATTAGACACCTTACGCACCGCCATCAATGTTGAGGGCGATATGATTGGTAGCTTAGTGGTTCAAAAATTAGTTCGCTAGCGCGTGCACTAATTGTTGCAAGCAGGTTGCTCTTTTAAAAATGGCATCACACGCGATTTAGTATTAGGGTGAGAGGATAACATTTCAGAGGCTTTAGAACTGTTATCCTCGCCACCCATACTTGCCTCCAAGCGCATGAGCATCGTGGCAAATGATTTAGTAGGAATACACGCCGTTTTGAGTGATTGTAGTGAATAATCATCTGCTTCATTTTCTAGGTCGCGTGTGTAGCTCATGGTCATCATCAGCGCAGGTAAGCCAGAGGCGACACTGCTCACATCGCCTGTAACAGCAACAATAATGAGCCCAGATACCGTGCCTTGCAAAACTTGACGCAAGGCATGGCGGCCTTTAACATGGCCTAATTCGTGCGCTAATACCGAAATAATCTCATCATTACTTTTTGAAAGCGCAATGAGCTCATCGGTAATCACCATTTCTCCCCCTGGTAAGGCAAATGCGTTGGCTCCAATAACTGGGCTTTTTCTAAAATTTAAATGGTATTCAGGGCAGTTAGCGGTTTTTTTACACATGCTATCTAACGCTAATTTGATTTCATCTTGCCTTGCTATTGATAATTCAGAAGTCGAAAAATAGCCATATTGTTCGTTATCAAGCGACTTCATGGTTTGTTTACCAAGATCTTGCTCTACCGATGCTGGAATGGCAATGGCAGCGTATTTGGCGGTTAAAGGCACGCCATATTTAAGTAAAATAAAGGCGGATAAAATAATGCCCACAAAAGATGCCGCAATCGCAGATTTATGTGTTTCAGCATAGTGAACAATTTTCCAAAAATGGCTGGCAGGTTTTTTAGGCAGGCAGTCTTCAAGTGTTTGGTAGTCGGTTTCAAGGCGGCTATCATCAGGCAAATCAATCAAGCGCTTACCACTACCTAATCTAGCTTGTACGTGGCAGTCGCTAATCCGCACGCGTAAATTTTCTTGGGCTAGCTTGCCATCTGCGTTTGAGCTGGTGACGCTAAATAAAAAATATTCACCTTCAACAGTGACCTGTACCTTTTTGGCAACAGGGCTTAGGCCATTGTAATAATCTGCCTCAAATTTCATATAGATGCTTAAAAGCCGAATGAAAGATCAACATCAAAGAAATCTGCAATTTCTTCACCCGTGGCTTTTGCCGCCTCTTTTTTCTCACCAATAAATTTATCCCAATCGGTTTCGCCAACGAGCGCCATATGCTCAGCACGGTATTTAGCCAAGCGAATTTGCGCCCAAGGAGATGCTAAGCCCATGGTGAACATGAGGACTAGCGCATTGCTAACGTATATCCACAGCAGGTCACGCATGCGTTGATTACTATGGAAACCGATGTGATCAATTGTCGTAGTGTTTAACACTAAATTGCTCACGCGAGATTTGATATAAGCCACAAACGAGAAAATTATTGATAAATACAGCAATATGCCCCCAAAAACCATTAATCCACCAAAGGCTGCAAATAGTGGCCCGAATTTTTTTTCAAGCTCGGCTTTGGCTTTTTCTGCAGGATCATTGCCAGTATATGTTTCATCATCGGCGTTTTTATCCGCTTTCTTTTCGTATTCTTTAAGGACTTTGTCATAGTC
>JBATAW010000022.1:0-8101 GCA_049662045.1 Methylophilaceae bacterium
GAGCTGCTCAACGAGCTCAGCAGGTAGTTGTGAGAAGTCTTTTGCAGACTTGTTGGTTGTGGACATGATAATTTCCTTTATACGTCATTGGTAAAATATCATTTACACAGATTTTTTTACAGGCTCGCATAGAGCATTGATAAGTTATAGCCGCGGTAACATCAATATTCATGATAATGCTGGCTTAGCGTCAGCCAGCTGCAGTTGTTACCAAACTGACAATGACTACTATCAACGTATCATGCACAACCCAAACTAAAACATCCGCTTATTCACGGATGTTTTATGCATGACCTTTATTTGGGATAAGAGAAACTTTCCACCTACATAACACACCTAAAATCATTTTTAAACAACATTATGGGCGTCTACCTTGAATCACACGTACTAATACCATAACGATTGCGATAACTAATAAAATATGTATAAATCCACCCATGGTGTACGAAGTCACTAAGCCAAGTACCCAAAGGACTAGCAAAATAACGGCAATGGTTCCAAGCATTTTTATACTCCTGATGTGTTAATCAATTAATTATGTTTTAGTTGCATATCGTTTTTAACGGATGTAACGCCTTTAACGCCACGTGCCACTTCTGCTGCTCTAGCAATATCGGCTTCAGAACTCACAAAGCCACTCAGTTGTACAATACCTTTAAAAGTCTCAACGTTAATTTCAGCAGATTTTAAAGTTTCATCATTTAACACAGCAGCTTTAACTTTAGTAGTGATAACGCTGTCATCAATATACTCACCTGTACCTTCATGTTTTGCAGTTGATGCGCAAGCTAACAGAGTCATCATTGTTATTGCAAGAATAATATTGGTAATGTATTTAAGTTGTTTCATAGTAAGCTCTCCATGTAATGTATAGCGAATCAATCAAGCTGATGAAGAAGAAATTATTCCACATTCCACCAGCTAGCCAAATTTCGTTGATCTGACGTAACCATTTTCATCAAAATTACGCTTGAAGTCTGTACGCTAACGCACATAGCAGGCAAAGAACTCGTAGGCTGTACTTGCCAAGTCAATACTACGCTTGCTCTCAACGTTTGCTACTAATGCAATACACGCATTTTGACTTCCTATAACGTAAATACCAAATGATAAGCATCAAAAGCTCTTGAATCCCGTATTCCTTATGTTTTCATCCTCATAGTCATCTTTACACTCTTGGTATAATGATAATGCTTTTTGAGTCTTAGCAAATTCAACCCACATTTTTTATGACCTATTTCAGCTCGGTTATTTTAGGGTCTCAGCCTACTCAATAAAAAATACCAGAAAGTGAAGCTACTAAAAAGTATAGATATTATGTGCGTCAATAATTAGATGGCTTGGCATGGCATTCAACGTCAAAAAAAGCTGGCTCAGATTAAAGACAATAGCCTGAGTTAATTGCAAAAACCATTAGCTTAGAAGCGCTAATGCAGTTGGCCGCACTTTATTTAGGACAGGTCTGTTTTTATAAAAAATTAGCACACATTATTTTGATGCTCTGGAAGCCGCATTCTAGGCGGCTTGCAGAGCATTTAATTTTTCTCGGTAGTTTTTGTGCCAAATTTTTTATGTTTCTTTAGTGGTATTGTTAGATAGTAGTCAATTGTCTTTTAGATGATTAGTTTTATTATCCACACTCGTAATGGCGGCTAATCAGGTAAAATTAGCTTATGTCCAAAAACAGCACTTCTTCCTCAATATTACCGTCTTTTGTTCACTTGCGTTGTCACAGCGAGTATTCCATTGTTGATGGTATTGTGCGGATTGATGACTACGTCAAACACGCGCTAACTGACCAAATACCTGCGTTGGCGTTGACTGACTTAAGTAATCTATTTGGTGCGATTAAGTTTTACAAAGCTGCGCGCGACAAAGGCATTAAGCCGATTATTGGATGTGATATTTGGTTAGAAAATATCACCAATCGCGACCAGCCATCGCGCGCATTATTGCTGTGCCAATCACATGCGGGCTATTTATTATTGTGTCAATTATTAAGCCGTGCTTATTTAAGTAATCAATATCGTGGGCGTGCCGAATTTAGGCGTGATTGGTTTGTAGAATGTGGTACAGAAGGCTTGTTGCTTCTTTCTGGCGCCATGGCTGGTGATATTGGGCTCGCTTGTTTACAAGGCAATACGAGCCTTGCTACCAAGCTTGCTAATGACTGGCAGGCGCTTTTTCCAGATCGATTTTATTTAGAAGTACAGCGTGTTGCAACGGATGCTGCAATTGAAACTAATGCGCATGAAAATAAAGCACAGCAAGAACAATACATTAGCCAAGTTCGGCACATTGCTAGCGAGCTCAATTTGCCAATGGTGGCTACGCACCCCATACAATTCACCACGCCAGAAGATTTTAGAGCGCACGAGGCACGTACTTGCATCTCAGAAGGCTATGTGCTGGCTGATACACGTCGCCCTAAAAAATTTACCACAGAGCAATATTTTAAAACGCAAGCGCAAATGGCCACGTTATTTGCGGATATGCCTGAAGCACTCACCAATAGTGTGGAAATCGCTAAGCGCTGTAACTTAACGCTGACACTAGGCAAAAACTATCTGCCCAATTTCCCTACCCCCAATGGTGAAAGCTTGAATGATTTTTTAGTGACTGAGGCGCATCGCGGGCTGTTTGGGCGCTTAGAAGTGCTTTATCCTGACAGTGAAAAGCGTGCTGCTAAGCAACCAGCTTATGAGGCACGCTTAGCATTTGAAACCAATGTGATTAACCAAATGGGTTTTGCGGGTTACTTTTTAATCGTGGCAGACTTTATTCAATGGGCCAAGCACAATGGCGTACCTGTTGGCCCTGGGCGCGGCTCAGGTGCGGGTTCAGTAGTTGCTTATAGCTTAGGCATTACCGATTTAGATCCACTCGAATATCATTTGCTGTTTGAGCGCTTTTTAAACCCAGACCGTGTTTCGATGCCCGACTTTGACATTGACTTTTGCCAAGAAGGGCGTGATCGCGTGATTGATTACGTGAAGCAAAAGTATGGCTTAGATGCGGTTTCACAGATCGCCACTTTCGGTACCATGGCAGCAAAGGCCGTGATTCGTGATGTCGGACGTGTGCTTGATTTGCCGTTTAATTTTGTCGATAGTATTAGTAAGCTGATTCCGATGGAGTTAGGCATCACGCTATCGGATGCGCTTGTAAAAGAGCCACAATTGGCCGAACGGTGTGAAAACGAAGAAGAGGTGCGTGAGTTACTAGAGCTGGCTTTAAGACTAGAAGGTTTAACGCGCAATGTGGGCATGCATGCGGGCGGCGTACTGATTTCCCCAGGTAAAATTTCTGATTTTTCACCTGTATATTGCCAAGCGGATGGTGCCAGCCTTGTCAGTCAGTACGATAAAGACGATGTAGAAGCGGTTGGTCTAGTGAAGTTTGACTTTTTAGGCTTACGCACGCTAACCATTTTAGAATTGGCGCTAGAAAACACCAATCAACAGCGCGCAGCAGAGGGCTTGGCGCCGTTATCTTTTGAAACCTTGCCGCTAAATGATAAAGCGACATTTCAATTACTTAAAACGGCGAATACCACGGCAGTGTTTCAGTTAGAGTCTAAAGGCATGAAAGACATGCTGAAGCAGGCAATGCCAGATTGCTTTGAAGATATTATCGCGCTGGTGGCTTTGTATCGCCCAGGACCTATGGATTTGATTCCTGATTTTTGCCGTCGCAAACATGGTAAACAGCGTGTGGAATACCCGCATCCGCTCACGGAGCCGATTTTAAAAGAAACTTATGGCATTGCCGTTTACCAAGAGCAGGTCATGCAAATTGCTCAAGTGGTGGCGGGCTATAGCTTAGGCGGCGCTGATTTGCTGCGGCGCGCCATGGGTAAAAAGAAAAAAGAAGAAATGGATGCTCAGCGCCTCACCTTTACTGAAGGTGCCGTTAAAAATAATATGACGGAGCGGGAGGCCAGCGAGTTGTTTGATTTGCTTGAAAAGTTTGCGGGCTATGGTTTTAATAAATCTCATGCGGCGGCTTATGCGCTGGTGGCATACCAAACCGCCTATTTAAAAACCCATTACCCAGCGGCATTTTTAGCGTCAACCATGTCAGCGGACATGAATAATACCGATAGTGTGCGTATTTTTTATGAAGATTGTATGCCAAATCAGGTAGAGGTGTTTGCGCCTGATGTTAATCAAAGTGACTTTAAATTTAGACCAGTGAGTAAAACACAAGTACTTTACGGCTTAGGGGCAGTGAAAGGTACTGGACTAGCAGCGATAGAATTGATTTTGCAAGCAAGACAAAAAGATGGGCCATTTATTGATTTGTTTGATTTTTGTAATCGACTGGACTTACGTAAAGTCAATCGCCGCGTGATTGAGTCTTTAATTCGGGCGGGCGCTTTTGATAAACTTGAAATTAACCGCAATGCCTTGTTGGCGGGCGTGTCGTTGGCCATTAGCGCGGCTGAACAAAACAGCGCGAATAGTAACCAAAACAGCTTATTTGGCGAAGTGGAAGATAAAGCCGCCCATGTGCTGCCCGTGGTGCCAGCATGGTCTGAGCAGCAACGCTTACTGGAAGAAAAATTGGCATTGGGGTTTTATTTTAGCGGCCACCCATATCAAGCCTACCAAAAAGATTTAAGTCAGTTTATTACGACTACACTAGCCAATATAGCGCCTAAAGAACAGCCACAGCTATTGGCAGGGATTGTTTCAGGCGTTCGTATCCGTATGACAGGACGCGGTAAAATGGCGATTGTGGGGCTAGATGACGGTAGCACACGGACTGAAGTGGTTATTGGCAGTGATTTGCTGAGCCAATCGCAACACCTACTAAAAGATGACCAATTAGTGATAGTAGAGGGGCGTGTTAGGTTTGACGAATTTTCAGGTGGAAATCGGGTTAATGCACAAAAGCTGTATGATTTATCTAGCTTAAGAAATAATCGCGCGAGTTTTTTAAAAATCGCCTGCAATGGCCAAGCGGATGCGATGAAACTAAAATCCCTCCTTGCACCTTACCGTAAAGCCGTTTCTGAAACGCAACGAGGCTGCCTAGTAAAAGTGGAATATCATAATAAATCCAGCCAAGTTGAGTTGATGTTAGGCAATGATTGGCGGGTTGATTTGCATGATGAGTTGATTGCGAGTTTAACTGAGTGGTTAAGTCGCGAAAATGTAAAAATCCTATATAATTAACTGAACGAACTTAAAAAAGATAACCGTATGAAAATAAGTTATTTAGACTTTGAACAGCCAATTGCAGAATTGGAAAACCAAATTGATGGCTTGCAGTTAGCGCATAATGCCAATGATGCGATTGATGTAACTAAAGAGTTAACCACTCTTAAAAATAAGTGCAAAAAACTATCAGCTGAAATTTACAGCAATTTAACTGCCTGGCAAATTTCACAACTGGCGCGCCATCCGCAGCGGCCTTATACACTTGATTATATTCAAGAACTCTTCACTGACTTTGAAGAGTTGCATGGTGATCGAGCTTATGCCGATGACCCTGCAATCGTGGGTGGTTTAGCGCGATTTGAAGGCCAGTCAGTGATGGTGATTGGTCATCAAAAAGGGCGTGATGTTAAAGAACGACAATATCGTAATTTTGGGATGCCCCGCCCAGAGGGTTACCGCAAAGCCTTGCGCTTATTTCATTTGGCTGAGAAATTTAACATACCCATCATCACCTTGATTGATACGCCTGGTGCTTATCCTGGTATTGGTGCTGAAGAGCGTGGCCAATCTGAGGCGATTGCCCGTAATTTGTATGTGATGTCAGAACTTAAAACGCCGATTATTGGTGTCATTATAGGTGAAGGCGGCTCTGGTGGTGCCTTAGCATTAGGGGTGGTTGACCAGCTGCTGATGTTGCAATTTGGCACTTACTCTGTTATTTCACCTGAAGGCTGTGCCTCTATTTTGTATAAAAGTGCGGATAAAGCTTCGGTAGCAGCGGAGTCACTGGCGATTACCGCTCCTAGATTAAAAGCATTAGGCTTGGTTGATCGAATTATTGAAGAGCCGTTGGGTGGCGCACATCGCTCATACGAAACCATCATGACTAACTTACGTGGTGCCTTGAAAGAGGAGCTAACGAAACTCAAAGCGAAATCTACTAAATTATTATTAGTGACTCGCTATGAGCGTTTGATGAGTTACGGCATGTTTAAAGAAGTAGTCGAAAAAGAACGTCGCGCGCCGACAAGCAAATAGCATGACAAAGAATGCGCAAACCAATTTAACCGCGCATTTTCAAGCAACATTAAGCCGCTTTATTAAGCCCAATACGCAGCTTGTGTTGGCATTAAGTGGCGGTTTAGATTCCATCGTTTTGCTCCATTTGCTGAACCAAGCTAGGCAGATAATTCCCTTTCATTTAAACGCGATGCACGTGCACCATGGCTTAAGCCAACATGCAGATGCTTGGGCAGAGTTCTGTCTAAAGCAATGCGCATTACTCAATGTACCTATAGAAGTTGCGCATGTCACAGTCGCTAAAAATCCAAAAGAGGGTATTGAAGCGGCTGCCAGAAATCTGCGCTATCAAGCACTGCTTAATCATCAACCTAACGGCATTTCACCTCACTTTATTGTGACGGCACACCACCAAGGCGATCAAGCTGAAACTTTACTTTTACAATTATTTAGGGGCGCAGGCGTCAAGGGCTTGGCAAGTATGGCTGCATGCGATGAACATCAGCGTTTGTTGCGTCCCTTGTTGGCTATTTCGCGTGATGCACTATTGGCTTACGCCACGCAGCATGACTTAATGTGGTGCGAAGATGAGAGTAATCGAAATGTGGATTTTGATCGTAACTTTGTGCGTCACGCAGTATTGCCATTAATACAGACGCGCTATTCAGCGATTCAGCCAACACTGGCAAGAACCGCCGCTCACTTAGCCGAAGCTAACCATTTGCTAGATGACTTGGCCGCTATGGATGCCCAGCCACTATTGACTAAAAATAGCTTATGTTTACAAGGCTTAGGCCACCTTGATACGCCACGTGCAAAAAATATGCTACGTTGGTGGCTGGCAAATCATCAGCTTAACATGCCTAATACAGCATTTCTAACAGAAATACTGCATCAGTTGCTACACGCAAAACAGGATGCGAATATCAATATTGAACTGTCAAATTTCAGCTTAAAGCGTTATCAACAACGTGCCTATTTAGTTTTAGCACAAGTGCCGCAGCCGTTTGATTTAACTTGGCAAGGCGAGTCAGAATTAAGCTTACCCAATGGTGGAAAGCTACTGTTTAGGCAAGAGATGGGTGTTGGCATATCTTTAAAGCAAGTCACTAAACCATTACGTATCAAAAATAGAACAGGGGGTGAGCAGCTTAAGCCCCAGTTGAATAGGCCTAGCAGGACTTTAAAATACCTACTCCAAGAGGCCAGTATTCCACCTTGGCAGCGCGATTTTATCCCCTTAATTTACTGTCAAGATACGTTGGTTTATGTGCCTAGTATAGGTGCATCAAGCCAGCTATTGGCAAATGCCGATGAAGTGGGGCTTGAAATTATCTGGCAAGCACCCGTTATTGTCTAATATGGTGGCTATATTTAACCAATAATTGGTTGTATATAGCCAATAATTGGCTGTAGAATACAATTGCTATATGACGCTTTACATTACTGATTGATTTTAATAGATTTATTTTTTTTAACATTTGGAATATATATTGCTTTATCTAACTTGATACCTCATTGCTTTGTCATTAGTGGCATCAGTATTCTGTTTAAAAAATAATCTAGGGAAATAATATGCAAAAAAGATTACAACCAAAACTCATTTTAGTGGCAATTTTAGTTGCCTATGCCGTGCCACAAAGTGCTTTAGCAGAAGATAAAGCCGAGGCTGTTGAGTTAGGTAAGGTTGAAGTGGTAGGAACCACGCCATTAGCTGGTGTTGGGTTACCAGTTGAGAAAATTCCTTCTAACGTACAGATGGTTAAGGGTAAAGATATTCAGCAACAAAATAGCCTCAGTATTGCCGACTACATGAATAATAATTTGCTAGGGGTGAGTGTTAATGAAACGCAAAATAATCCATATCAACCAGATATTTTGTTTCACGGGTTTACTGCATCACCTTTATTAGGTAC
>JBATAW010000023.1:0-13182 GCA_049662045.1 Methylophilaceae bacterium
GGCTTGATGTGCGCATCTTTTTTAAACTTAGCTAATAATTTGGCTTCATTTTTAACTTCTACATCTAAACTATAAACATACAAAATCGCCTGTGATTTGCGCGCATCAACGCCGCGCTTAAAAATACTAAATTGTATTAAATCACTTTCCAAAATTTCTAAACGTTTGAGTAACGCGGTTTTAATTTGGTCATCTTGATGTTTAAGCGTGTCTGCTTGCTCAATCGGGAGTTTTATTTCGGTGATGCGAAGCATGGTTGACCTTTAGGATAGTAGTTATCTATCAATGTTAATTTGGCAATATTAATTAGGTTTAATTTTAACTTAATTTAGAAATACATTAGTGGGTTGTATTGTTAGCATTAATCTTCTTCCATTAAAGGTTCGCTGATGGAAACATTTTCAGGTGTGATGTTTTTTACTGTTAAGTTGAGCTGCTGCTTGAGTTTTTTAGCTTGTAAGCGTGAGATGTTTGGGTGGTCTTTCAAGGCTATAACAGGTATTTTCATGCCGATTTCTATTGCTTCAAATAAGGCTAAATCGCTTATAAAACTTTCACTTTCATAGGTTTGCCCAAGTTGCACAAAGCGATATTGAATGGATAAGTTAGTATCAACCACACCGTTATCATCGTCATCTTGAACGCTAGCTTTTTCAGGGTGCTCATCTTTAATTTTATCGGTAACTATGCCCTCTACGTTTTTGCCATATTGCTTGAGCAAAGATTGCTCATAATAAAAAATGCAGCTTGAATAATTTGCGTAAGTACCAAACCCCAATATAGCAAGCCCAGCCAACAGAAACAACGCACCTAAAATGATGATTGCATCAGCGTCAGAAAACCAAATTAACATCCCACCAATTAAAGAAAATATTGTCCCTATGAGTAAGATAATCAATATAATCATCAAGTGACTTCGAATCACCTGTTTCATGAGAAGCTGGCGCCAGGGCAATCCATTGAGCATGCTACATGTCCAAATCCAATTGTAATAATTTCTTCAACATAGGTATCGTCACGGGTTTTTTTTCAGTCAGCGACCAAACATCCAGTGCATCTAAAACTGCCATTAATGTGGGTAAATCGCGGCGAAGGTAACGTAAACAATAGCTCACGACATCATTCGGTAGATTCATGCCGCGTTCCTGCGCATGCTTTTTAAGAGCTTGTACCTTTTCATCATCCGTCAGTGGTTGCAGTTGATACACTAGCCCCCATGCGAGACGAGTTGCCAGATCGTTACGTAGTCGCATTTGCGTCGGGGCGTGCATACCAGCAGTAATGAGCGTGCCGCCATTTTCTTTTATCTGATTATAGATATTAAACAATGCAATTTGTGCATCATTGTCGAGTAAATGCACATCATCAGCTGCTTGCACATTAGCTGCTTTGCAAGCCTGCAATAGATGGCTTTTCCCACTGCCATTCGCACCCCACAAGTAAATAAAACTTGCTTCTTTCGCGCCAGTAAGTGCTTGCTTTATACTGTATACAGCTTCTGCATTTTGCCCAACAATAAAATTATCTAGCGATTGTGACGCTGGCGGTTGAATATCTAAAAGGAGTTGTTTCAAATGAGATCAACCGTTATAAAATTGGCTGGTCATATAAGCTTGCTTGGCATGTTTAAAGCCGACTGCGATAGCCGCAGAAACGGGTAAAGCCAGTAAAATCCCCGTAAAGCCAAACAGCTGACCGCCAGCCATTAAGGCGAAAATGACAACCAGTGGATGTAAGCCAATACGGTCACCTACCAGCCACGGGGTGAGTACCATGCTTTCTAACACTTGCCCTAAGCCAAATACGATTAATATGGGTATGATACTGGTCATGCTACCAAATTGTAATAAGCCTGATAACAACCCTAGTACCATGCCAATGCCAAAGCCTAAGTATGGAATAAAACCAAGCAAACCCGATAACATGCCAATTGGCACGGCAACATCTAAGCCAACTAACCATAATCCGACAGCATAAAATAGGCTCATTAGAAGCATAACGGTGAGCTGACCGCGCAAAAATTCCGCTAAAACGGCATCTATCTCTTGAGCGATTTCGATGGTTTTATTTATCCATTTTCTTGGAATGAGTTGACTAATTTTACTGATGATTGCGTTCCAATCTACCAATAAATAAAAGAGTACTAATGGAATTAACACTAAATTAGTTAACCAGCCAATAATAGCTAAACTTTGTGTGCTAAGGGTTGTTGCGATATTTTTAGCAAAATTACCCGCAGTTTTCCAATTTTCGGTTAGCACTTGCTGAATTTGTGCAAAATCAATATCGATACCTATGCCAAAGTTTTTTTCTAACCATGGCTCTAAGCTAGTTTTTGCTAAGTTAAATGAGGCAGGCATTTTTTGTAGAAG
Organism: Methylophilaceae bacterium; assembly: GCA_049662045.1. Taxonomy (GTDB): domain Bacteria; phylum Pseudomonadota; class Gammaproteobacteria; order Burkholderiales; family Methylophilaceae; genus Methylotenera. Next base: position 2,373 of record JBATAW010000023.1, read on the forward strand.
TAAAACCACTTCTTTTTGAATCAATGGAACAACAATAAGCAAAATGAGCAGTAGCACTGCTAACATAATCATCATTACGACTAAGCTGGCGGCGGTGCGGCTAGGGCTATAGCTTTTGATTTGCATCGCATCTATTTTATTGACTAACGGATTAGCGATAAAAGCCAAAATTGCCGCAACTAAAAACGGGGTAAGAATAGGGCCAAGTAAATAAACAAGACCACAGACTAGCGCGCCTGCTATCCACCACAACACTGGTGTACGATTTTGCATGAAGACACTCACTATTTCGGTTAAAATGGCATTATAACGATAGAACCCATTTTGTAGAAAGCGAGACCTCCTTTGAGCGTAAATAAATCAGACAACACTTCTATTAGCTACCGCGATGCTGGTGTGGATATTGAAGCAGGTGATGCTTTAGTTGAGCAAATTAAACCCTATGCTAAACGCACCATGCGCCCAGAAGTCATGGGGGGTATTGGTGGCTTTGGTTCTTTATTTGCGATGCCAAAAAAATTTAAAGAGCCGATTTTAGTGTCAGGGACTGATGGCGTAGGTACAAAATTGAAGTTAGCGTTTGAGCTTAATAAACACGACACAGTCGGTATTGATTTAGTCGCCATGAGCGTTAACGACATTTTAGTGCAAGGCGCTGAACCGCTCTTTTTCTTAGATTATTTTGCTTGTGGCAAACTAGAAGTGGGCACAGCGGCACAAGTGATTAAGGGAATTGCAGAAGGTTGTGAGCAATCTGGCTGTGCCTTAGTTGGGGGTGAAACGGCAGAAATGCCAGGCATGTACCCAGCTGGTGAATATGATTTAGCGGGCTTTGCAGTAGGTTGTGTTGAAAAGGCCAACATTATTAACGGTACAACCATTGCGGCAGGTGATGTGGTACTAGGTTTAGCTTCAAGCGGCGCGCATTCAAATGGCTATTCACTGATACGCAAACTGATTGATAAATCTGGTGTGGATTTTGAAAGTGACTTTCACGGACGACAATTTAAAGATGTTGTGATGGCGCCAACTAGAATTTATGTAAAGCCGCTTTTGAAATTGATTGAAACAATACCCGTTAAGGGCTTGGCGCATATTACAGGTGGTGGAATTACTGAAAATATTCCTCGAGTTTTACCAAAAGGCTTAACGGCTGAAATTAAAAAAGGTAGTTGGACGATGCCACCACTTTTTACTTGGTTACAAGCGCAGGGTAATGTGACAGATATAGAAATGTATAAAACTTTTAACTGCGGTATTGGTATGGTGGCCATTATGTCAAAATCAAATGCGGCCACCGCTCAAAAACTATTGCAAGATGCAGGTGAGACAGTATTTGAAATAGGCGTAATTCGCACCCAACAAGCTGATGAAGCGCCTACTGTTGTGGTGTAACAAAGCGTTACAGAATTTTTGTATATAAAAATCCACACTAATGCGTTTAGTAAGAACGTAAACTTATTAAGGAGTGCATGTGTTTCGTTACATAAATAAAGTAGTGAGTACTATTATTTTATTGACACTAATAGCCTCTTCAGAGGCTTGGGCGATGCCACAAAAAGCGTTGCCTAAGCTTATTCAAGCAAACTATATTATCACCAAAGATGGGCAGAAAATTGCCAAAGTGCGTGAGCAATATACGGTGACAGGGGATAGTTATCAGGTTGAAAGTGTTACTAAAGGTATTGGCATTTATGCTTTGATGGGTGAGCGTAAGCTGACTAGCACAGGCAAAGTGACAAAGCAGGGCTTACAGCCAACTCGCTTTGAATTGCACCAAGGATACAGCGACAAAAAAACCTTGCTGGCAGATTTTGATTGGAAAAAAAGTACATTAACGATGAATGTAAAAGGTGAAAACCATGAAGCTAAACTCAGCGAAGGCACACAAGACCTAGCTAGCTTTGCTTATCAGTTTATGTTTTTACCTAAGCCACCCAATGAGCGTACTACGGTAACGCTCACCACTGGAAAAAAACTTAATGTATATAAATATCAAAATAATGAGCCGCTAGGAACGATGAGTGTGGCTGGTAAAGTATACAAAACTGTACATTTAGTCCCAGCCAATCAGTCAAGCAGTCAGGTGGAAACCAGAGAATTATGGTTAGCAGAAAATCAACATTATTTATTAGTGCGCTTTGTGCTAGTGGATGATAAAGGTGAAAAATTAGTACAAACCTTAACAGACCTAGTGGTGGAATAGCGGTTTATTTAGCCAGTACTTTTTAATGTTAAAAAAACTAAAGAACCGCAGGTAGTAAGTGTGGGCTTTGATGTAGCTTTGTCCACGATTAAAACTAGTGCTTAATGGTAGATAAAGCTTATCAAAGTAAGATGTACAAAAGCCAGCTAGTGCAACTAAAGAAAAAAGTAGATTTCCTAGTAAGTAATTTCAAAATAAGAATGCTTTCAGAATGAGAATCCAATGACGCCAAATTTAATACGGCAAGCCGCAGTAATGTTGTCCAATATATTGGATTTTAATAGCCCAGCAGATGCAAAGTTAAGTGAGTTTTTTCGTAATAACCGCGATCTTGGCACCAAAGAGCGTGCTTTTGTCGCAGAGAGCGTTTATGGGGTATTGCGGCGCTTACGCTTTTTGAGCAATGTAACGGCTAATGATGAGAATGATCCAGATGATGCACGTAAACTGATATTGGCTTGGATGTTACGTATTCAAGGCATGAGTATTCAAAAAATAGAACCCATGCTCAATGAGCAACAACTAGAGTGGGCAAAGGCGATTAAAGCAAAATCAACTGAAAATTTACCGTTAGCCGTACAGGCAGATGTTCGTGATTGGTTATGGGATATGCTAGCAGCACAATATGGCGAAAAGGAAGCACTTACTATTGCACGTAGTATGCATGAGTCAGCAACCTTAGATTTACGCGTAAATACCATCAAGGCCACACGTGATGAGGTAATGGCACATTTTGCGGCAGAAGCTGCAACTGGTGAAGGTAACGTGAGTAAAACACCTTATTCGCCCATTGGTGTGCGTATGCCGCAACGCTTAAATATTGGCCGCCATGCCTTATTTACTGAAGGTAAAATTGAGGTGCAAGATGAAGGCAGCCAATTATTAGCGCATTTGGTGGCCGCTAAACGTGGCATGATGGTGGCCGATTTTTGTGCAGGTGCGGGTGGAAAAACCTTAGCCATAGGTGCATTAATGCGTAATACAGGCCGTTTGTACGCGTTTGATGTTTCTGAAAAGCGACTTAACAATTTAGGTCAACGCTTAAAACGCTCTGGTCTGTCTAACTTACAGGCACAATTGATCTCTAGTGAAAACGATCAAAAGCTCAAACGACTGAACGGAAAATTTGAGCGTGTGCTAGTGGATGCACCTTGCACAGGTTTGGGCACCTTACGTCGTAACCCAGATTTAAAATGGCGACAAACACCTGAAGATTTAGCTGAGCTAACTGTAAAGCAAGGCAATATTTTAGCGCGCGCTGCAAAGCTCACAAAAGCGGGCGGACGCTTGATTTACTCAACATGCAGCTTACTCCACGATGAAAATGAGCAAATTGCAGAAAACTTTTTAGCAATACACTCTGATTTTAAATTGCTGAATGCGGCGGAAATTTTAAGTCAACAGCAAATTACCTTAGATACTGGTCACTATTTAAAACTACTGCCACACTTACATCTTACTGATGGATTTTTTGCGGCAGTTTTTGAAAAACAAGCGGCTGAAATTAAAGTGGTGGACGGTAAAATTGAATGAAATACTTTTTCAATGACATTCGCCGAGTGTTTGCCATTATTTTGCTATGCTCACTTTCTGCTTGCTACCCCGTTTACAAGACAATACAACCAAAAGCGCAAGCTTTGGTGCTAGATGCTAATCACCAACCTATTCAAGGCGCAAAGGTATCTCTTATCACGCAAGCACACCCAACGTTCATTCATGATGTTGAAGCTAAAGACACCAATGTGGCGGGCTTAGCCACGTTTGACAATAAGCGAGAAATGCAAAGGGAAGTCTTGTTTTTGCACGGTGCGCGAGTGTACTATTGGGAGTGGTGTATCGAAAAAGCGGGTTTTGCTACCTATCGAACTAATGGGGATTTTGTAACTGGTTTAACGATTCAGTTGCAAAATGGAGCGTCAAGCTCATGTGAGGCCGTTAGGTAAAATATATAGCTAAATGCAATTTTGGCGGTGCTGTGCACTTACCTTATTGAGCAAACTGTGAAATAATTGAAAGTTAATTTAAGCACTTCAATATAAAGGCAAAAACCTATGGATGATAACAAATCAAAAGCCCTCTCAGCCGCGTTAGCACAAATTGAAAAACAATTTGGCAAAGGCTCAATTATGCGGATGGGCGATGGTGACATTGGTGAGGATATTCAAGCAGTTTCTACTGGTTCACTTGGCTTAGATATTGCGTTGGGCATTGGTGGATTGCCTCGCGGACGCGTCATTGAAATTTATGGCCCAGAATCTTCAGGTAAAACAACACTGACTTTGTCAGTGATTGCCGAAATGCAAAAAATGGGTGGTACCGCTGCGTTTATTGATGCAGAGCACGCATTAGACCCACAGTACGCAGCAAAACTCGGCGTTAATGTACCAGATTTGTTGATTTCACAGCCTGATACTGGCGAGCAAGCCCTTGAAATTGTAGATATGTTAGTACGCTCAGGCTCTGTTGATATTGTAGTCATTGACTCAGTGGCCGCTTTAACGCCACGCGCAGAGATTGAAGGCGAAATGGGTGACTCGCATATGGGCTTACAAGCACGTTTGATGTCTCAAGCGCTGCGTAAATTAACAGGTAACATTAAACGTACTAACACAATGGTCATCTTCATTAACCAAATCCGTATGAAAATCGGCGTGATGTTTGGTAGCCCAGAAACCACAACTGGCGGCAATGCCCTTAAGTTTTATGCTTCTGTGCGCTTAGACATTCGTCGTACTGGTGCAATCAAAAAAGGCGATGAAGTCACGGGTAGTGAAACGCGCGTTAAAGTGATTAAAAACAAGGTGGCACCACCATTTAAACAAGCTGAATTTGACATTATGTATGGTGAAGGTATTTCTCGTTTAGGTGAAGTTATCGAATTAGGTTCAAACCTAAAGTTTGTTGAAAAAGCAGGTGCTTGGTACAGCTACAATGGTGAAAAAATTGGTCAAGGTAAAGAAAACGCTAAAGAATACTTACGCGAGCACCCAGCGATTGCGGCAGAAATTGAGGCTAAAATCCGTGCCAATGCTAAACAACTTGCGGATGGCATGACAGCTGTACGCACTGAGGATGATTAAATATAAAGTTTCAGCCTAAAAGCTTACGTCAGCGTGCGCTAGATTATCTTGCTAAGCGCGAGTATTCATATTACGAGCTCTCGCAAAAATTAAAACCATTTATTGAAGCCTCAGATGTTGTTTCAGATAATGAGCTTTCAAGTAGCGAGCAGATAGCAACCATTTTAGATGATTTTAAAAAGCGAGGTTGGCTATCTGATGCACGTTTTACTGAGCAATTGATTCATGCGCGACAAGCCAAATTTGGTAGTGCAAAAGTGGCAAATGAATTGCGTGAAAAAGGGGTAGCAGATGACTTGGTTGCGCATGCGGTAGAAAAATTAAAAGAAACAGAGCTAGAAAATGCCTTAGCAATTTGGCGCAAAAAATACAAGGATAGCCCACAAAACCGTGAAGAATGGGCAAAACAAGCAAGATTTTTACAAAGCCGTGGTTTTGGTTTTGACCTGATAAAAAAAGTCTTAAACAATAAGTTTGAACATGATCATTAAATTAAGCAATAAACCTACTAGCAATGAAATTCGCCAAGCCTTTTTAGACTTTTTTGCCTCTAAAGGGCATGAAATCGTGGCCTCTAGTTCACTTGTGCCGCATGGCGACCCTACATTGCTATTCACGAATGCGGGCATGAACCAATTTAAAGACGTGTTCTTAGGTTTTGATAAGCGCCCTTACTCGCGTGCGACCACCAGCCAAAAATGCGTGCGCGCTGGTGGTAAGCATAATGACCTCGAAAACGTAGGATACACCGCACGCCACCACACATTTTTTGAAATGTTGGGCAATTTTAGCTTTGGTGACTACTTTAAAGAGGATGCAATTGCCTACGCTTGGGAGTTACTCACCGAAGTTTTTAAGCTACCAAAAGACAAACTCACCGTAACTGTATATGCAGATGACGATGAAGCCTACAATATTTGGCGTGACAAAATGGGCGTACCCGCCGAACATATTATCCGCATTGGCGACAACAAGGGCGCGCGTTATGCATCAGACAACTTTTGGATGATGGGCGACACAGGCCCATGCGGACCATGTACAGAAATTTTCTACGACCACGGCGACCATCACTTTGGCGGCCCTCCAGGCAGCCCAGATGAAGACGGTGACCGCTTCATCGAAATCTGGAATAACGTGTTCATGCAATTTAACCGCGATGAAGCGGGCGCAATGCATCCGCTACCAAAACCATCTGTGGATACAGGTATGGGCTTAGAGCGTATCTCTGCAGTATTACAGCACGTACATGCCAACTACGAAATTGATATTTTCCAAGGATTAATCGCCGCAGCCGCACGTGAAACGAATACCACAGACTTAAGCATTCCGTCACTTAAAGTCCTCGCCGATCATATCCGCGCTTGTAGCTTCTTAATCGCAGACGGCGTTATACCAGGTAATGAAGGCCGTGGTTATGTGCTACGTCGCATTATTCGCCGCGCCATCCGTCATGGCTATAAGTTGGGTGCTCGCACAGCATTTTTCTACAAACTTGTACCAGATTTGGTCAAACAAATGGGCGAAGCCTATCCTAAACTTGTCACGAATCAATCACGCATCATGGATATGTTAAAACTAGAAGAAGACCGCTTTTTTGAAACGATTGAAAACGGCATGGCCATTCTTGAAAGCGAGTTGAATGTTTTAAGAAATCATGACCTTGAATTTAAATCCTTAACTGAGAATGAACGCAATAGACTTACTAGCGCTGAACTCAATGCGTTAAGCGATAATGGAACACTCAACGGCGACCTAGCTTTCAAGCTGCATGACACGTTCGGGTTTCCGCTCGACTTGACCGCTGACGTCTGTCGTGAACTTAGCGTCACAGTTGATACCGCCGCCTTCGATGCCGCCATGACACGTCAAAAAGAACAAGCACGCGCCGCAGGTAAGTTCAAAATGGCGGCTAACCTTGAATACAGTGGCGCGAATACTGACTTTAAAGGTTATGAAACTTTAGAAGCTAATGCTAAAGTTTTAGCGCTATACAAAGATGGCACATCTGTGAATCAACTCTCAGAAGGCGAGCAAGGCGTTGTGGTATTAGATAACACGCCATTCTATGCTGAGTCTGGTGGTCAAGTCGGTGATAACGGCGTGCTTAAAGCAGAAAACGGTATTTTTGCTGTGGAAGACACGCAAAAAATCCAAGCAGCTGTTTTTGGGCATCACGGCATTCTAAAAACTGGAAAGATCACTTTAGGTGAAAGCCTAAAAGCTAGTGTGGACTTAACGGTTCGAGCCAGCGTCATGCGCAACCACTCAGCCACACACCTGATGCACAAAGCACTTCGTGAAGTGTTAGGTGAGCATGTTCAACAAAAAGGCTCACTGGTAGACGCCGATAAAACACGTTTTGACTTTGTGCATAACGCGCCAATGACCGATGCACAACTTACAAAAGTTGAGCAAATAGTTAACGCAGAAATTCTTGCAAATGTTGCAACACAAGCTCGCGTAATGGGCATAGAAGATGCTCAAAAAACGGGTGCAATGATGCTGTTTGGCGAGAAATATGGCGATGAAGTTCGTGTGTTAGATATTGGTACAAGTCGTGAATTATGTGGGGGCACGCACGTGAGCCGCACTGGTGATATTGGCTTATTTAAAATCTTTGCAGAAAGTGGTGTAGCTGCTGGTGTGCGCCGTGTTGAAGCTACCACAGGTGCAGGTGCTTTGGCACTTATTCAAGGTCAATCAAACGAGATTCGTGAAGCTGCTACGTTACTAAAAGTACCTCTGTGGGGTGGTTTGGTTCCTATGGCAATCACAAATCTTCAAGAGGATAAGCGTAACTTAGAAAAAGAATTAGCCCGTCTAAAATCAAAACTTGCCGCATCTCAAGGGGATGACTTAGTTTCTCAAGCATTTGAGGTGGCAGGCGTCAAAGTGCTAGCGACTTTACTTGAAGGTGCTGATGCAAATGCCCTGCGTGAAACAATGGATAAACTAAAAGATAAACTAAGATCAGCGGCTATTGTGCTTGCGAGCGTTAGTGAAGGAAAAGTGAGTTTAGCCGCTGGTGTGACCAGTGATTTAATTTTGAAACTAAAAGCGGGTGAATTGGTCAATTACGTGGCTTTGCAAGTAGGTGGTAAAGGCGGTGGTAAGCCAGAAATGGCCATGGCGGGTGGGACGGATGCAAGTAACTTGCCAAAAGCACTGGCTAGTGTAAAAGAATGGGTAACAAAAAAACTTAATTAACTAAATTAGACATTATTATGGCACTTATTGTACAAAAATACGGCGGCACATCAGTCGCCAATCCAGATCGCATTCGTAACTTAGCGCGCCGCGTTGCGCGCTTTAAAGCAATGGGGCATCAAATTGTGGTGGTGGTTTCTGCGATGTCTGGTGAAACCAATCGCTTGATTTCACTGGCTAGAGAAATCATGCCAGAGCCAGATCCACGTGAGTTAGATGTGATGCTATCAACTGGTGAACAAGTCACTATTAGCATGACTTCACTAGCTTTAATGGAGCTCGGCATTAAAGCTAAAAGCTATACAGGCGGACAAGTTAAAATTTTGACGGATGATTCTTTTACCAAAGCACGTATATTAAGCATTAGCGAGCGTAGCCTAAAGGCAGATTTAGACGCTGGATATGTTTGCGTTGTGGCGGGTTTTCAAGGTGTGGATGAAAAAGGCAACATTACAACGCTTGGCCGCGGCGGCTCAGACACCACGGGTGTTGCATTAGCTGCTGCGCTTAATGCCGATGAGTGCCAAATATATACCGATGTGGATGGGGTATATACAACAGACCCGCGCGTAGTGCCAGAAGCACGCCGATTAAAATCAATCACCTTTGAAGAAATGTTAGAGCTAGCCTCACAAGGCAGCAAAGTGTTGCAAATCCGCGCAGTCGAGTTTGCGGGTAAATACAAGGTAAAACTGCGCGTACTTTCAAGCTTTGAAGAAGAAGGTGACGGCACATTAATTACATTTGAGGAAGAAAAAAACATGGAACAACCGATTATTTCAGGTATTGCATTTAATCGAGATGAGGCAAAAATTACTGTACTTGGTGTGCCAGATACTCCAGGTATCGCCTATCAGATTTTAGGCCCAATTGCTGACGCCAATGTAGATGTGGATATGATTATCCAAAATACGGGCGCAGATGGCACCACAGATTTTACTTTTACCGTTCATAAAAATGAAATGAACAAAGCTTTAAGTATTTTGCGTGATAAGGTACAAGGTGAAATTAAAGCACGCGAAATTGTAGGTGATGACAAGGTGGCTAAAGTGGCTATTGTAGGCGTTGGTATGAAATCACATGTTGGCGTGGCAAGCAAAATGTTCCGCACATTGGCTGAAGAAGGCATTAATATTCAAATGATTTCAACGAGTGAAATTAAAATTGCCGTAGTCATTGATGAAAAATATATGGAATTAGCCGTTAGAGTGCTACATAAAGCCTTTGAATTAGAAGCAACGTAATTTATCATTGATTTTCAGAGGCGTTTAGCGTACTATCTCGCGCTCGCAACAAAAGTAAATTAGCGAAATTAATAATAAACGGAGAGCTGGCCGAGTGGTCGAAGGCACTTCCCTGCTAAGGAAGCATACGGGCTTAAATCTGTATCGAGGGTTCGAATCCCTCGCTCTCCGCCAAAGTTTTATTAGGCATGCAATATTTTTACTGGTATAAAATCCTGCTTCAAGTATAATGCACGCCTCACGCGCCCGTAGCTCAGCTGGATAGAGTACTTGGCTACGAACCAAGGGGTCAGGAGTTCGAATCTCTTCGGGCGCACCAATCAGATATAGAAGTGGGCACTTGTTTCAGGTGATCCACTTTTTTATCGTCTATAGTTACCGCGTGCGCTAATGCACTATAGCTACCTTTTATGACGGCGGTTTTGCCATTAACTATAATTTCGTCCACTAGCAGATTTAAGTAGCTTTTACTGAGCGCAGAGTCTTTGGCAAGCAGTTTAGCTTTTAAGGTCTTAGCAAACGCTTCTACTTGGCTGGCTTTGAGCAGGTCTACAGGGAGGGAATGCGCACGTCGAACCCCAGCTTGCTCTATCAATAGAGCCTCTCGCGCCGACTTGAGCTGTTGAGCGCGACGTTGGACGGTCTCATCAAGATCGATGGCGCCTGTCTCAATGGCATCAAGCAGCCTGTGCTGGCGCTCTTCCGTTTGTTTTAACTGGCGATTTAGTTCATTGACACGTTGCTGCTGTGTGTCTTTACTAGATTTGAGACGTTGACGCAGTGCCACCATGATGGATTGCACACGCTCAGGCGTAAAGACCTGATCGGCTAACTTGTTAAGCACTTGCTGATCTGTGGCTTCCATTGGATGATTGCAGCTTGTGCAGGCATGATTGCCTTTGTTTTGGCGAGAGGTGCATTTGTAATATTTATAGCGTCCACTTTTACCTGTGGCAATCGTCATACTGCCACCACATTCACCGCACTTGAGAAGCCCTGTTAACAATGTTGGTGACGATGTAATTCGCGGTGGTGTTTGAGCAGGTGTGCGCAGCTCACGCTTTGCGCGCACC